>CAZASG010000035.1:0-39653 GCA_964487745.1 uncultured Anaerolineaceae bacterium
TCACAAGACTTTTCATCGTTCGATATAACTTATCACTTATTACTTGACCACTACCGAAAATTCAACCTTCATCCAACCAAAACTCAACAAATCTCCCCATCCGACTCTTCCGCCGCGCCGAGCATCTCTTCCACGATCTCGAAGTTGATGCGTTCCGCTTTGGTGAAGCGGACACATCCTTTCCCGAAGCTGATGCCTTTTCCGGCGAGTTTGTCCTTATAGGGATCAAAGACGTCCTGCTTCAAGACATAGAGCGAGATGTGATTCTTCTGGCTGGCAAAGGCGACTTCCACTTCATCCACGCCTTCGCGCTTATAAGAGGGCATCCCGTATTCCATACTTTCGGTGAAATCGGTTAATTTAGCTAGGCAGAGTTCGCGCAGTTTTTCCAATCCTTCTTTGCGCTCCTCGGGGGCTTCTTCCAGGTAAGAATCAACTGTCTTTGATTTGGATTGCATTTTTACTCCTTTACCAATAAGCCCTTTTTGCCATTATTTGAAATAACTCTTACTACTCTTCAGGATCATCCAGCCAAGGGATCAATATCATATCAAGCTCATCGTTTCCCGCTTCTATCAAGCGCCCGTCTACGGTTTGGCATTTTGCAGGCAAAGATGTGTAATATACATCATCTTTACATTCTTGCGAGAAAAGGGGACTCCAATTTTGAATTGGAACACGCCCAATTATTTGCGGTGTATTGCTTTGTAAACTCCCAAGTCCTTGACGCTCCTGGAAGAGTTTCCGGAAATTATTTCCCGCAGCCCATCCGACAAAAATTAATCCTGTCAAGGTAATAATGATCAAAAAATTACGAGCGGGCTTTGCTTTTTTCATAATTTTTTATCCTTACCCTCCCGCCCTACGGTCCCTCCCTAAATCCAGTGGGTTTGGGGAGGGACGGAGAGGGGTCAACATTCACTAAAGGCACAGGCGTAACACTTACGACAGCCTTCTTCATTCACAACGGCGGCTTCGCCGCATTCAGGGCAAAGATCGCCAATGCGGGGGATCTTCGACATTGTTGAAACTTTTTCCACTTCCTGACCGCCGTTCTTGCGATATTCTTCAAGCTGACGAACATGGTCCGCTTCGGCTTCGGCGGGCGTGGAAGCGATCATCTCCTGCATCATACTCTTCGACTCGCGTAGATATTCCAGGAGGACTTGCCCGACACCATCCGGCAGAGAACGGACACGTTTTGCGCCAAATCCCAGCGAGCGACCACCGCCGATCCCGCCGAGTTGGCGGACGATCTCCGTGATGCGGTCACGCGGTGAGACAGGTGATGCCAAACGCAAAACATACGAGATCAAACGTCCGATGGCTTCGGATACGGCAGCCGTCTCAGAACCAGCCTTGGATGTATTCACAAAGACCTCGAAGGGTTGGCGTCCGCCATTTTCGTTGACGGTCACAAAGGCTTTCCCAAGCGGGGTCTCGACATTGTAGGTCCAACCGATCAACGCACGCGGGCGCGGCTTTTTACTTTCGCGCCAAAGCGGCATGGAATATGATGAGGTTATTTCTGTTTCAGGCTGTTTCTGTTTCGCGGTGGCTTTGGTTTCCAGCACAACGACATCTCTGGAGCCCGTCACGTAAACGGTGATGCCTTTACAGCCCAGTTCCCATGCCAGCTTATACGCCTTCGAAACATCTTCCGCGGTCGCAGCTTCGGGGAAGTTGACCGTCTTTGAAAGAGAGTTATCCACAAAGGCTTGCAGGGCGGCTTGCATCCGCACATGTTCTTCGGCGGTAATATCGGCAGAAACGACAAAGGTATCGCGAATATTTTCGGGAACATCACTGATATTCTGGCAGGAACCTTCTTCCATCACCTGTTCAAATATTTCCTGGCGGGCTTCGCCAGCCAAACCGGCTTTGGAGAGAGCTTCTTCAAAACGAGGACTGGCATAGGTGAGTTGTAGGTCACGTCCGTTATCGTTGACGTGGCGGATATAGGCGAGAGCAAAAGTCGGCTCACAGCCATATCCCTCGCATCCGGCAACGGTAGCAATCGTCCCGGTGGGCGCTACCGTCGTTTGGGCAGCGTTACGAATTCCGTGTTCCTGAATACCATCCACAACGGAATCCCAGTTCAATTCCGGTCGCTCCCAATCTTTGGTGTAATTCACAACTGTTTGGGGTTTTTTCCAGGTCAATTCGGCAGGATCATAAATGCTGCCTTCGATATTACTGAAAGCGCCGCGCTCTTCCGCCATCTTGACGCTGGTCTGCATGGCGTGGTAACGCACGAACTCCATGATCTGGGCGCCGAACTCCTGCCCATCACGCGAGCCATAACGCACACCTGCGTGATACATAATATCTGCCAAACCCATGATGCCCAAACCAATACGGCGAGCGCTCTGGGCAGCTTCCTTAAGCTGCGGCACAGCCGGAACGTAGGCGTTCACATCCACCACATTGTCGAGGAAATAGGTCGAGAGAATAACGCTTTTGCGCAGTCCCTCCCAATCCACGCTGCCATCATCGCCGCAGTGCTCAGAAAGATTGATCGAGCCCAAACAGCAGGATTCATAGGGGCCAAGCCATTGCTCACCACAAGGGTTTGTGGATTCAAGCGAATAAAGATGCGGAACAGGATTATCGCGATTCGCCGCGTCAAGGAAAAGCATTCCCGGCTCGCCGTTATGATGCGCCTGCTGAACGATCTTCTCGTAAAGCTCACGTGCCCTCACCTTTTTATACGTCCGGATCGGGATGCCCGCTGCCTCGGCTTGCTCGAGCGTCCCCTTGAACCCACGATATTGGGGCGAGAGAACATCCGGGAAGCGCAGCGCCCACTCTTCGTCGTTTTGAACGGCACGCATGAAGGCATCGGTGATACCCACCGAGATGTTGAAATTCGTGATCTGGTTTTCGTCAGTTTTACAGGTAATGAAATCTTCGATATCGGGGTGGTCTACACGCAGCACGCCCATATTCGCGCCGCGTCGCGTGCCGCCTTGCGCGATCTCGCCAAAGGCATGGTCATAAACCCGCAAAAACCCGACCGGTCCGGTTGCCTGTCCAGCCGATGAATTGACTAAAGTCCCCATTGGGCGCAGACGCGAGAAGGAAAAACCGTTTCCCCCGCCGGTCTGCTGGATCAACGCTGCGTCACGTAGAGACTGGAAAATACCAGCGGCATCTTTCCCCATATCGTCATTGACGGGAAGCACAAAACAAGCAGCCAACTGCCCAAGCGGCGTCCCAGCACCAGTAAAGGTCGGGGAGTTGGGGAAGAATTTCTTGCTAACCAATAAATGATAGAACTCTTTTGCCCGCCCCATCACATCGCCATTCCATTCTTCTTCGGCTTTGGCAACATGATAGGCAACACGCCAGAACATCTCATCGACAGTTTCGATGGGCTCGCCATCTTCACCTCGGCGTAAATAACGTCTTTCCAATACCTGACGCGAGTTATCGGTCAAATCAATGGAAGGCAAACCTTTCGGAAGTGGCGGGGTAGGCAATAAACCCTGCTTTTCAACAACAGCAGCTTTTTTCGTCATTCGATATTCTCCTGTAAAAATTGATACTATTTTTCCGTCACTTGCCCCCTAAGATGCCAAAAGGGCAAAATTACAACTACTCTAAAAGTCGATCGATCTCTGCTCGCAAGGCATGCAGGTCATCCAACCCAAGATAGACGATGGCATAGCGCATATATGCGATCTGGTCCAGCTCTTTGAGCCCCTCGATCACCTTATCCCCAATTACGCGTGAAGAAACTTCCGATTTCCCCATCTTCTGAAGGGCATTTTCAACCTGCCCAACCAAACGTTCAATGTCGGCAGCCGAAACTGGTCGTTTAACGCATGAAATACCGATCCCGCGTTTTAGTTTTTCACGGTCAAAATCCTCGCGAGCACCATCTTGCTTAACGATCAGTGGCGTTGCCAAAATCGGGCGCTCGTAACTACTGAAGCGTTGTTTACAACTCAGACATTCACGACGCCGACGAATATTCCCATGGCTATCATGGGAGGTATCCACAACTTTGGATGATTTATGTTGGCAATGTGGGCAACGCATTAAAAACTCCCTTCACGGAACAAAAGAACATTTGTCTCACGCCATATATGGGGGTCTCTTTGCGAAAAAACCATATATCTGGCGGTTTCAGAGTGGGCATTGTAGCACACTTGTTTTTCGATAACAAGGGGACAAAGGGATAAATTCACCTTAAAATTTCCAAACATTGATTCCCCCCTTGAATTGGACATTTTTTGTGGGAAAAAGCCAGGACGTTGATGAATAAAAAAAAGAACCAGCAACAATATGCTGGTTCTTTACTAAGTAAATAGAGCTTATATTTTTGATAATCTGTCCAAATTTTCCAAATGAATGCGCAAAACACGCCGTTGATTTGCCCGCAGCGCGGCATAATCGCCGAGTGCCTGGGCGCGCTCCAGTGTGCCAAAACTCATTCCCTGCGTGGGGATGTCGAAATCATCGGCGGCATCCATCGTGATCTGGATGAAAAGCCCATTATTCGCACCACCCTTATGCAACTGCCCCGTCGAATGCAGGAAGCGCGGACCGTAACCGAGCGTTACCGCCAAGCCCGTTTTTTTCTGGATGGAATCACGCAGCGCGGCAAGGGATACCTCCATCTCCGCGTTGCGCGGCAGATAGGCATGGATGGAAATATAATCACCCTTTTGCGCCTGCGCCACGAAGGAACCGAACGCGGACTTGAGGCTTGCCCCCGTTATCTCGACATTGGCATAGAGTTTGGCATCTTCCCTTTTCCAGGCGGGCGCACCCTCGTTCAGCACACCAGACTGGTTATACGCATCTATTTGTGCGCGTGCCTGCACCTTCGCATCTTCAACATTGGGCTGATCAAAAGCATTTACACCGAGGATGTGGCAAGCGATGGCTGTTGCATATTCCCAACGATAGAATTCAGCGAAAAGAGAATAGGGCGTAGAGACCGGGAGCGTCAAAACGGGGTGACCTGCTGCCATAAGTTGATTCGCAACATCATCATATTTGCCATCCTGACGAAGATAAACGAAAAAGCGATCATCTTGATAGTTCTCAGCTTGCAGGAAGGCTTCCCCTTCGATGGGCAAAATACCCTTGCCATCCTTACCGGATGATTCGGCGACTAATTGTTCTGCCCAGGTGCCAAAAGTAGAAAAGGCATCGTCAGTAACGGTATTCAATTTATCGCGCCCAGCGAGGGCAGCTACACCCGTCACCGCACCGAGTGCCATACCGCTATCCTGCTGCTCCATCACCCTCGCTGCATTATCGAGCGCTTGATTTAGATCGATACCTATTAATGCAGCGGGAACCAACCCAAAGGCAGTCAACGCTGAGTAACGCCCACCAACGTTGGAATCCGCGAGGAATATCTTGCGGAAACCTCGTTCTTTGGCGAGTTTCTCCAACCACGAGCCAGCATCTGTGATGGCGACAAAGCGACTACCATCTTCACCGCTCTCTTCCCAGAAATAGTGAAAAGCTGACATGGTCTCGGCAGTGCTGCCAGATTTACTGGCAACGATATAGAGTGTTTCGTTCGGGGGGAAGAGCGCTCGGGCTTCAGTCACTTGCGCGGGATCGGTCGAGTCCAGGATGGAGAAGGTTTCCGGCGCAACACCGAAAGTGCGCGCCATCACTTCGGGGCCCAGCGAGGAGCCGCCCATGCCAAGCAGAAGCACTTTTTCGATCCCGGCGGCTTTGACGTCCTGCGCAAAAGCTGTTGCTTCCTGTGCCAACTCGCGGGAGGTGTTCGGCAGATCAAGCCAACCCAGACGACGTTTGACTTCTGCCTGCCCGTCGGGATCGTTCGTCCAGAGGGTCGGGTCATGCGCCCAAAGACGGGATCTGACGGAATCCGCTTCGAGGGCTGACAGCCGCTCGGCAACGGAAACCTGTAAAGGCCCAAGCTGCGATACGGCGGCGGTACGCCGATCTTCGATCGTCTCAAGGAGGCTCGTAAAGGCATCCGCGAAGGCTTTTACGCCAGCATCTTCCAGATCCTGGGTCGCCTTTTCGAGAGAAATCCCGGCAGCTTCAAGATCAGCCAAAATCTGGCGTGCTTCGTCAATATCTGCTGTGAGGGTTGCGTCCGCTTTACCATGATCCTTGAAAGCATCGAGGGTGGCGGGCGGGACGGTATTGACTGTTGCGGGACCGATAAGTTCATCGACATAGAGCGTGTCAGGATATGCCGGTTCTTTGGTGCTGGTAGATGCCCAAAGTGGACGCTGGTAATTCGCCCGCGCAAGTTGAAGCTTGCCAAAGCGGACGCTGCTGGCGACTTCCTGAAAAGCTTCGTAGGCGATCTTGGCGTTCGCTACGGCAACCTTGCCGCGCAAAGAAGAATTCTCGGGGAGTTGTTTATCGATGATCGAGTCAAGGCGCGAGATGAAGAAAGAGGCAACCGAATGAACTTTTTCGATGCTATCTTCGCTTTTTTCTGCCAGAATGCGGTCTTCAAGACCTGAGAGGTAAGCGTCCATCACTTCGCGATAACGCTCGACAGAGAAGATGAGGGTCACGTTGACATTAATTCCCGCTACAATAGTCTGGCGAATAGCGGGCAGACCAGCTTTTGTTGCAGGAATTTTAATCATGAGATTAGGACGAGCTACGCGCCCCCAAAGCTCCTGTGCCTGCTTCACCGTACCAGCGGTGTCATTCGCCAGGTAAGGGCTGACTTCGAGCGAGACATAGCCATCGCGCCCTTCACTTTTTTCGTAGAGGGGTGCGAAAATATCGCAAGCATCCTGAATATCCTGGATGGCGAGTTCCCAAAAGATCGCTTCCGCGTCTTTACCTGCCCACGCGAGAGGGATCAGGGCGGCATCATAATCGTTTGATTTTGCGATGGCGTTCTGGAAAATGCTGGGATTGGACGTAACTCCACGAATTTCCCCGCGCGCGATCATAGCGGCGAGTTCACCACTTTCCAGTAATTTTCTTTGAATATTGTCGTACCAGATCGATTGACCTAATGCAGTCAGTTCTTTCAATACTTCAATCATGCAAACTCCATTTTATTTCAAGCGTAAAAATCCAAAAAGAAGCAATAAAGCTCCTGTAAGCGCATAAATTATGCGCGAAGCATTTTGGCTAAGACGCGGGTTCTCAGATGCTTCAATACTTTTCCCCTGCACTGCGTTTGCCAAACTAAGAATCCCTGCAACAACCAAAATATAAGCATAAAGTGTTTCAAATTCCATAATTACAATAACCTTTTATTTCATTAATCTAATTCAAAAATAATCCGTGCTATTCTACCATCGGGCGCACGAGAAAGACGGGCCAAAAACGATCGCTTACAGAAGACTGGCCTAACAAATCTCTTAGCAGAAAATCGTTGACGAAAGTTGAAATGCTAACGTATACTTTCTCTTTACATGACCTAAGTACTATGCAATACAGAGGAGCGTGCAATGATCGACAATCTCTTTATCTTCTCCAACAATATCCTGAATGCATTGTTCATCGGCGTAATTGGTGTTCTGGTCGCTTTCGTTGCGGGGGAAATTCTCAGGCGCCTATTAGGTGGAATACTCGGAGAGGCTTTCTCACAATTTGCTGCCAATCTCCTCCGCCTTGCAGTTGCTATTTGGACAGTCAAAATTATTCTCGATATTAGCGGCGCAGCCGGTCTTGCGGTCATTCTGGTCACTGTGCTAACAGGCGCCTTTGCCCTTGGCTCAGAGCGCTTTGCTTCTGATATCCTTGCGGGCGTCAAGCTTTTTACTACACGTCCCTACACCGTTGGTGACCACGTAATGTTAGGGGAGTATGAAGGGGAAGTGATCGAGATATCCCTCGCAAACACCATATTACAGGGCGTTTATGGTGACCATATTCTTATCCGCAATGCCGATGTCATGGACAGCACTATCGTCAACTACTCCATCGTAGAGGGAAGAATGATCTCCGTTCTTGTGCCTTTGCCCACAGGGGAAGATCTTGAGATCGCCTTCAACGCTATTACAAATGAACTGAAAGATTTTTCCGACATGGAAAACCCTCCCTACACTCCCAGCGTTACCTGCGAAGAAATCTCTTACGGTTATGCAAAGCTGGAGGTCCGTGCCTTTGTCAGAGAAAAAGTAGATCATGGTCCAGATAAAGCCCGCCTGATGACAGAAGCGGTTGCAGCCCTTAAGAAAAACGGCATCGCTCTTAAAAACTGAAACCGATGGCAAAGCCCATTCGAAAAGGACGGCGACGTAAAAAGCGCGCCCATGCAGCACAGGCGATGTTGGTATTTCTGTTGGCGATGATCTCTCTTGCCACCGACGGATTCGGCACAGTGCCCGACAATCCTTTCAGCCAAGATTTCCGCGAACTAATCAGCGAAAACCTTCCAAACGAATTCATTGAACCCCTGAATGAGTACTTAGCCGAACTTATTGTGCCCACAATCCCTGCTAAAAAAGTTGTGGAAGAATCAGAGAGCATTTTACCTGATACGGCCGATGAGTTAGCGGAGCAATTAGCAGAGGAAATGGCAGCCACAATACTCGAGGAACAGGCGCGCGCCACCGCTGCCGCAATGCCTACTGAAGCACCCACAGCAATCCCAGAGATCACACCATCTCCTTTCCCGACAGATATTCCGACTCTTATCCCAACTGCAATTCCTACAGGAGTCCCATCCACTGGTGTTTTCCCCCCTCCGGCACCAAACAATCAAGCGCCAACCTGTTCCGGCTTTAATTATTCAAATATACAAACTGCCGGTTCCTGGCCGATCAGTCTAAGCACATTATGCAACGATGCAGACGGAGATGGTTGGTCAATCAGCAATATAACATCTGGTGCGAATGGAACTACATCTTACAGCGGGCAAACGATCAGCTACGACCCAAATGATGGCTTCGCGGGCACCGACAATATCACATTCACTATTGCCGATATCCATGGCGACACCTATTCGCAAGCCTTTGACATAATCATCAGCAATGTGGACCCGGTCGCTGCAACAGATGCAGCTTCTGTTGTGAAAAACAGCAGCAACAACACCATTAACGTTCTCGCGAATGATACGGATGCTGGCAATGACACATTAACAATCACAGCTGTCTCTGCATCTACAAACAGCACAATCTCAATTTCTCCGGGCGGAGGAACGCTTACGTATTCGCCAAACACAAGCTACACCGGTTTGGATAGCTTTACCTATACAATCAGTGACGGCAATGGCGGGACAAAAACAGGCACCGTGAATGTTGAAGTCAAATCATTGTGGTGCAGCACAAGTGCTGGGGTTCCAGCAACCGAAGGCTGCCAGATCTCTAATATCAAGCTAAATGGAGTTACGCAAACAAGCCTCACGGTTTCCGGAGCAGGAGCATCCTTTACATTAGAATTTGATTATCAGGTCTGGGATACGCTTTGCCCAACCTGCACGGTACAGGTCATGCCGGGGATGGAAAGCACCTTCGCCGGTACTTGCGCCTACGACGGAACCCCTGGAGCACACCCTGGAATTAGTGCAACATCCAGCGTATTTAGTTTAAATGCACCATCAACTTCCGGGAGCTGGGGCATATTCATCAACCGCCCAGAAGATACATCATGCACAACAGGCTCTTATCTTGGTTACGGTGAAGTAATATCCCTGATCACCGTTCCGAATATCCTCTATGATGCAGGCACGGCTTATACTGGCAACCTGGGCGACAGAACTTCCACAGATGCGCTTTGTGCAGCCAATCGTCCTGCAGGCTACACAAGACATCGAGCCTTTATTGGACATAGTGCTACCGACAGCATTGCAAATATGCCTACTAATTATGGAATCTCTACTGCTGCGCCAATCAGGTCTGCGACAGGAGTGGCGATCGCCAGTAATTGGGCAGATCTAGTAGACGGGAATATCGCAACCACGCTAAGCGCAGCGGGTATTATATCCACGCCTCCTGCCTGGTGGTCAGGAGCAGCAGCATCTGACGGAACTCATGTTAATGGCGTAACGAACACTTGCAATAATTGGACAAGTAGCCTAAATACGGACTTTGGCGCATATGGCATGCTCAATTCATCTACCGGAACATGGATACTTGGAGGACCTGCCGCAAACTGCGATCAAGCCCTTGTCTTACTTTGTATTGCCTATTAATTAATATCCAAAAAAAAGCGGATGAGCTGTTCATCCGCTTTTTTTTTATTTCTATTTCTTACTCGGCACTAAATAGATCATTGGCAAACTAACCAAAGTGACCAGATATTTCACGATCAGATTGAATGTAAAAATCTGCCAGACCACGTCCCAGGGCAAGGTCAGAAAGTGGTTTTCCAAACCCGGTAACGCACCAAATGCCCCAACCGCGAAAATGATATTATCTACGGGCACACTGACGCTATTACTTGTCAGTACACGCGCCCACTGATATTTGGTCGTGATTCTGGTAACGAACCAGTGATAGATCTCGGTATCCACCAATTCGCTGACCACCTCTGCTAAAATCGACGCGAACACAATTCGCCAGAGTGGCCCCAGAATCGCGGAAAACTCATCCGTCAAGCCCCAGTCCGCATCGCCGGGCACGCTGGCAACCCACATCAAATAACCTGCCATGAACAAATTAATCACCCCGGCAGACAAGATCAACACCTGTGTATTTTTCTTCCCTAAAGTTTTATGCACCAGATCGCGCAAGGTGAAAGTGATCGGATAGATAAAAGTTCCCATATCCACAGCGAAGCCGGCCACAACACCGATCTTCAAACTCGCAATATCGGAAAGCATTTGCGCGGCAATATAAGTCGCGATCAAGATCACCGCCATCTTTGAGATCACGATCATCTTATTTTCAGAATTCACAGCATTCATTTTCTTGCTCCATCTACAATATCGTTAAGCGGCGCTATCATACCATCTAAATTTATATCTCGCAGAAAAAAGAATGATAAAATCGCCTGCGTGGCTTTTTGCTGCAAAACTAAATTTCTCGAGGCTTAGATGACTGTTCCTTATTGGGTACAAGACGCGATTTTTTATCAAATTTTTCCTGACCGCTTTGCAAATGGAGACCCCGCCAACGACCCCGTAAATGTCGAGGCATGGGGCAGTAAACCTACGATCTGGAATTTTCAAGGTGGCGACCTGCGCGGCATTATCCAAAAACTGGATTATCTCCTTGACCTTGGCGTTAACGCCCTTTATCTCAACCCCATCTTTCTTTCCCCCTCCAATCATCGCTATAACACCAGCGACTATTACACAATCGACCCAAAACTCGGTACACGAGCCGATTTCGACGCCCTGTTAGATGCTGCCCATAGTAACGGGATGCGCGTCGTCATCGATGGCGTTTTCAACCACTGCTCGCGCGGCTTCTTTGCCTTTGCTGACTTGCTGGAGAACGGCACACACTCCCCTTACAAAGACTGGTTCCACATCAGGGACTTTCCGCTCAACGCCTACACTTCAGGCGACGCGGAAAATTACAGCGCATGGTGGAATTTCAAATCACTCCCAAAATTCAACACTGACAATCCGGAAGTTCGGGAATATATTCTGGATATTGCCCGTTACTGGATCGAAGCCGGAGTCGACGGTTGGCGACTAGATGTCCCCAACGAGATCGACGATGACGCCTTTTGGGCTAGCTTCCGTCAAATTGTCAGGGCAGCCAACCCGGACGCCTACATCCTTGGCGAGATATGGACAGTGGATCCCCGCTGGGTGGACGACCAGCATTTTGACGGGCTGATGCATTATCCCGTTCGCGATGCGCTGGTCGAGGGACTCAACAGCCAGATCAACGCCACTCAATTTGGAGACAAGGTCGAAGCGCTTTTCGATGCTTATCCTGCGGAAAACATCAAAGCCATGTACGTCCCTCTCGGCTCGCACGACACCAAACGTATCCGAAAGAAATTGGGCGGCAACCTTGAAAAATCCAAGCTCGCCTTCCTTTTCCAGTTCGCCTATCCCGGCGCGCCAGCGATCTATTATGGAGATGAAGTTGGAGTGGATGGTGATAAAGACCCCGATTGCCGCCGTGCCTTCCCCTGGGATTCAAAAGACTGGCAAGGCGATCTGCGCCCTTGGGTACAGCAATTAATCGCCCTGCGAAAAAGCCTGCCCGCCCTTCGACGCGGCAAATACACACGCATATTTGCAGACGTAAATATTTATGCTTTTGCACGCTCACTCGGCGGAGAAAAGGTGCTGGTCGCGGCGAATTTCTCCGAGGAAGGACAAACTGCTCGGATCCCTGTCAGTGAGCTTTGGCGGGACGGGCAGGAGGTACGCAGCTTGCTCAACCTTAAGAAATTTGGTGTGCGTGACGGGCATCTTGAAATAACGCTCCCCGCCTGGAGCGGGATCTGGTTAGCATAAATCCAGAGAGGAGTACCATGTCTCAATTTGGCTTATTTGACCCACAATCTAAAAAAGGCGAAACCGAAACGCTGGAAAGCTTTATTCAAAAAATGCTTCAAATGGACGATGACCCTCTGGCAGATGCAGGGACGCGCGTCGTCATCAGCCGCGGCAACCCGAAAGCAAAGATATTGATCGTTGGCGAAGCCCCGGGGCCGCAGGAGAACATTCAGGGCGTGCCATTTGTCGGCCGTGCCGGAAAATTGCTCGATCAAATTCTTGGCGCAGTTGATTTCGACAGTGAAAAGGATGTCTACATCACCAACTCCGTTTTTCGGATGCCGCCCGGCGAACACGGTAAGAATTTCCGCAAGCCGAGCACTGCTGAGATCGAATATTATCGCCCTTATGTTTTCGAGATCATTCGTCTCGTAAATGCGCCCATCGTCCTGCTAACAGGGAATGTTGCCTGTCAGTCCGTGCTTAACAAAACCGGCATCACCCGTATGCGTGGAGAGTGGAACCAGATCGACGGACGCTGGATCATGCCGATCTTTCACCCGTCCTATTTGCTGCGGAACCCATCCCGTAAGCCCGGGGCACCCAAAGCCTTGATGTGGGAAGATGTGCAGGAAGTCCGTCGAAAATACGACGAACTAACGAAATAAGGGGAACAAGTTCAATATCGCGTTTGACCCGCTCTCTTCCCTTTCTTTAACATTACAATTCCCCTGCAAGACCGATTCCAAAGAAAAAAGAAGTATAATCCCTAGCAAATATTATGGGCTTTGTTTTTGAAGAACTCACCTCCCTGTTGACAGATGCTCCGGGGAATTTAATTTATCATCTGGCGCTGGCTTTTTCCGTAGCTGGCGCATTACAGGTTGCTTTTGGGCAATGGCGCTCAACACAATTTCCACAGGTACGTAGAACATTATTAGGGCTTTTGGTCCTGCTTTTAGGTCAGTTAGCCTCTTTTATCGTTAGTGCGCTCGCATGGCAATCCTTAATCGACCCGGTGGTAGTCTTACCTCCACTTGACCGCGCAGTTACTTTATTCAGTCTTATTTGGGTTACGTGGCTATGGCTTTTTCCGGAACCCAGTCGACTCGCGGATGCGGGAAACGCCTTACTCAATCTGCTGATCGTGACAGGCCTGGCATTGAGTTTTGTCTCCTGGGTGCCACAAGTTGCCGCCCAAGCCTATAATCTGACACTTCAGGATAGTATCTGGCAGATCTTCGCGCTTGCTTTCCTGATCATAGCCGGGATCAGTTTATTCGTTCGGCGGCCCAACGGCTGGAATTACGGCTTGATCTTTATGGTGCTGGCATTCTTCGGACATGGTCTCCACTTGCTGCTTGGTTATAGTGCCGGAAATTTCCCGGGCATTGTGCGCGTCTTTTATATGGCCGCCTATCCCATTTTGCTGACCTTACCCCAGCGCTTCCCCGGGCCAACAACGCCCGTCT
Organism: uncultured Anaerolineaceae bacterium; assembly: GCA_964487745.1. Taxonomy (GTDB): domain Bacteria; phylum Chloroflexota; class Anaerolineae; order Anaerolineales; family Villigracilaceae; genus Desulfolinea. Next base: position 13,795 of record CAZASG010000035.1, read on the forward strand.
CCGCCAGTCGCAACATCCCCACACGTGTACAAAAAACGGATCGCCCCTTTCGCGAACGTCGGCGCTACAGCACCGATCCGAAAACCTTTCATGCTCTGCTTTCTCTGGCTGCCGAGATCGATATGCACAAGACCAATCATTCGATCACACGCGCTATTGCCCAGACAATGCTGGCAGACCTGTGTTTCCTAATCTATTTGAGCGAAGATACCAAGCAAATGGTCATGTCCAGTGGTTATGATCTGATCCGCGAAGAAAGTCTTGAAGGGGCAAGCCTGAACAAATCTGTTATCCCCATGATCGCAAACGCGATCCAGCGCGGCAGACCTCTGCGCCTGCCGCAAAGCAGCACATCTCCTGATCTACAGGGTTTGGGAGAGCTCCTCGGACTTGCAAACCCCGGGCATTTGCTCAGCGCCCCCATCTTAAACGACTCAAAAGAATCCATCGGCGGAATTCTCCTACTTTCGCCCTACTCAAATCGTCTGTGGAACGCAGACGACCAAGCATTTTTAAGCAATATCTCGTCATCGCTGGTCGCCATCCTCGAGCGTGGACAAAGCCTTGAGAAAATCAAACGTGAAGGTGAGCGCAGCCAGGAAGTTGCGACCGAATATCGCGTGCAACTTGATTCAATTCGCACAGAAAAAAATGCGCTGGAGAAAAAACTCAAAGAGATCGAAGAGAAAGTCGCCAGCACACCTGACCACACAGAAAATATCGAAGCCTTATTGTCACTTCAGGAAGAAGCCCAAGAAGAGATCGACAGATTACAAAAAGAGAATGAAGAACTTCGCACACGCGCTTCTGCAGAAATAGCAGAACAAGGCGAAATTTCCAGCGCAGATACACTTCACCTTGAACATGAGCTTAGGAGCACCCTGAAAGAAGTTGCCCGTCTGCAAAACTTACACGCTCAAGCCAATTTACGCATCCTGGAGTTGGAGAGTGGCTCCACCAAAGAAGAACCCAGTGAGCAGGCTGCTGTCATTGCTTCGATCTCGCAGGAATTACGCCAGCCCATGTCATCCATTATCGGATATACAGACTTGCTGCTTGGCGAATCGGTTGGCATTTTAGGGGCGCTCCAGAGAAAATTCGTTGACCGCATCAAATCGTCCATTGAGCGGATCGGGAATTTGATCGACGATATTATTCAGGTCACTCATCTTGAAATGGGATTGTCAGAACTCAAAGCAGAGCCCGTTGATCTGAACATGGTCATCGACAACGCCATGGCATATACCAGCAATCAGGCACGCGAGAAAAACATCGCCATTGATCTTGAATTACCAAAGATCCTCGAGCCGATCCACGCCGATAAAGATGCCTTGCAGCAAATCCTGATCCACCTCTTGCAGAATGCCGGAGCTGCATCTCCTGTCGATGGCACGGTCTCGTTAAGGGTACAAACCCAGGATGAAAAGGGGCAAGCTTTTATTCTCATTCAGGTTGCCGATACAGGTGGCGGTATCCCAGCCGAAGATTTACCACGTGTCTTCACACGCCTTTATCGCGCTGAGAACGTTCTTATTCAGGGCGTCGGTGATACCGGCGTAGGGCTTTCCATTGCCAAAACGCTCACTGAAGCCCAAAACGGTCGAATTTGGGTTGACACAGAAGAAAATATCGGCTCTACTTTTAGCGTTTTGCTCCCCATAGCGCACCACAACACAGACGAGAAGTAGGGGAAGCGATGCAAGCCTTGCGGCAACTCGGCGCCAGCGTCCTATTTGCAGCAGTCTCGTTTGCTATTATTCTAGGCGGATTAACGACAGCATTAGCAGAAAAGCGGATCGACGAACCTGCGCCCGTTATAACGGAAACAAGCCCCCCCACGGATGTTCCGTATCTGGCAGCCACCGCAACACTCGGCGCTCCGGGGTTACTTCCGTCTCCAACCATTATTTCATCCCCAACATTCACTGCCACCATTCCAGCATCAACTGTCTGCCCAGCCCCCAATGGATGGGTAGCCTATTTTGTTCAAGTTGGCGATACACTGGAGAGCCTGGCGTTGCGCTACAGCATTCCCGCCAAAACCATTCAAGAGCAAAATTGTCTCGTCAGTCCCAACTTGATTCCCGACACACGTATTTACGTTCCCGCCATCCCAACCGCCACACCGATACCTTGTGGTCCGCCTGCTAGCTGGATCACGTATACTGTTCAACATGGTGATAACTTGTATCGCATAAGTCTGGCCTATCGAGTTACAGTTGCTCAATTACAGTCAGCGAATTGCCTTGGATCATCTACACGGATCAATGTCGGAGAAAATCTATACGTACCGAATGTGCCTACCAGCACCCCGGCAGTCACTGATGCCCCCACACCGACAACCACATTGACCCCAACAAGCACAGAAATATCTACAGAAACACCAACCCCGACAAGTTCACCCACGGCCACTTTTACATTCACGCCTTCACCAACAAATACAGCCACGCAAACACCGAGCGAAACGCCTCTCCCGTAAATGGCTGCTAAACCCTGCGTATTCCTTCTTTTTTTCTGTATGGCAGGCATCTTGCTTGCTGGTTGTCAAAGTGCAAATCAGCCTCCCTCGACGCAACCTATTCAACCGTCCCCTTTTCTTTTGGTCACCCCCAATCTGGAAGGGACTCCTACGCCAACACCCTTTCAGCCAGATTACAGCAGCTTCCCACAGACAATTGCTCCTTCGCCAATGCCAACCGGAACACCAACGGCGCCACCGGTTCTAACGCCGACCCCCAGCCATACTCCGGTCCCGCCAACAAGCACTTATGCGCTCCCAACACAAAGCGAATATATTACTGCCACGCCAAATTTTTATGGCAACCTTTGGGAAGAGTACCCACCACCGATCTTCTATCCTGCTTCAACCCAGATCCCTTACCCGGTTGGGATGCTCTCACAGCCCAAAGATCAGATCAACATTCTCTTGCTCGGCTCCGATATCCGCCCCAACTCGACGAGTTTCCGCACCGACACGATCATCCTGATGACCATCAATAAAGGCCTAGGCACAGTCAGCCTTACATCCATCCCGCGCGATCTATATGTATATATTCCCGGCTGGACCGTGCAACGCATCAACACAGCTATGTCTTATGGTGGCTATCACACATTGGCGATGACACTGGCGTATAACTTCGGAGTTTATCCGGATCATTATCTGATGGTCAATTTCTCAAATTTCGTACAGATCATTAATAGTCTTGGCGGGATCGACGTGGAGGTTGGCGAGGATTTCTCGGACCAACGCACAGGTTTTGGCTGGTATCAGGTCAAAAAGGGAACAGTCCATATGGATGGCGACACCGCTCTTTGGTACGTGCGCTCTCGCTATACAACCAGTGATATCGACCGTCTGCGCCGGGCACAGGAGATCATTCAGGCAATTGGATATCGTATGCTCAGTTTTGATGTCTTGAAACGCTCTCCAGAGTTATATGAAATCTATAAAGATACAGTCTTCACCGATCTTGGCCTGGGTGATGTTGCCCGCCTACTTCCTTCTGCAAACATCTTGGTCAAAACACAAAATGTCAATCGCTATGTGATCGGTTATGGTCCTGTTTACGATTGGATTGAGCCTTATACCGGCGCAATGGTTCTGCTACCCAATCGCTATAAGATCATGCCCATTATGCGCGAGGCGCTGAACATACGATGATGTATAATTTTTAAGCAGTATACGGACAAATACAGTCGAGTAACTCTACATACTGATTCCCGGTTGAGTAAAGGAGAAAAGAAAATGACCCCTGATAAGAATGCTCCATGCACACAAATGGAAGCACGTCAATTTGACTTCTGGCTTGGGGATTGGGATCTATCATGGAGCGACGATGGTCACGGAACAAATCGGGTTACATCCATTTTGGGCGGCTGCGTTATTCAGGAAGAATTCGACGGCACTCCTTCAATACCGCTCAAGGGATTGAGTCTTTCAACCTACAACGCTGCTACAGGAAAGTGGCAACAAACCTGGGTAGACAATTCAGGCGGTTACCTTGATTTTGTTGGTGAGTTCACAGATGACAAGATGATGCTCTCCCGTGATGCGATCAGCCAGGAAAAGCCCATAAAACAAAGAATGGTTTTCTACAACATCACAAAAGGTGAGTTGGATTGGAATTGGGAGCGCTCAGAGGATGAAGGTAAGACCTGGCAAGTGCTTTGGCATATCCACTATAAGCGCAGGGAATAGTCGAATCGCACCTGCGCATAAATTCGAGTAACTTCTGAAGATATGAGCTTCGACACAATTGACAACTCATATCCAATTATGTATTTTGTAATTAGCATGGAACTGACATGAAAGGCAATACGCTCGACACTATAATGCTTATATGTATTGTTTTGTAAAGTTGAAGCTTTCTCAACTTACCTCTGCCCAGCACAGGGAGGAAAACTATGAACAGAAACACCCTGATGCATGTTCATACTGACGTACAAGAAGAACTAAATATCTGGCGCAATAATGTAATCACGAAAATGCTTCGGGTTGCTGCGCTCATATTTACCCCTGTGCTTGCAGCTTGGATCATCAAATTTCCGCCCTCCTCAGTAGCTTGGCAAGCCTTGGTATTTTATTTACTGATCTATCTAACCATTATTATTCTTGCCATCTTTAAAAAAATCGACACGCGCGTGAAGGCTTGGGGATTAGTTCTGCTAAGTTATCTTACAGGCACAATGGCACTGATACTGGGCGGGCTAGCTGGAGATGGGCGCGTATATTATCTTACCGCCCCGATCATAGCGTTACTTTTAATTAGTGTACATGCCGGCATGGTGATGGCTGGGCTTTGCCTAACTACTTATTTCAGCATCTCGCTCTTCGCCCACGCGGGCTTGATCACAAATTCATTGATAATGAGCGACAATTCTCTACTCCTATCCACCTGGATACAGGAGGGTGTTGTTGTCGCGGCTTGTCTAGCGCTCATTATGTCTTTACAAAAGCGACATAGTGCATTACTAACATCTCTTGCAACAGAAAAGACGCATCTTCTAGGCACCGCCAAAGAATCAGAAAATCGATATAGACTTGTATCGGAGCTAATTTCCGACATTGCCTATGCAGTAAAAATAACTCCTGATGGAGATATCGAGATAGAATGGGCTACAGAAGTACAATCATCATCGCTTCTTGCTCATCCTAGAGATTTCTTTCAAGGACAAGCTTGGCAGGAACTAGTATATTCAGATGATATTCCTTCTGCTCTCGAAATGATGCAACGGTTATTTGGCGGGGAAACAGATGAGAGAGAACTACGCATTATCGGAACGGACGAAGAAATACGCTGGATACGGAATTACGCCCGCCCCGAGTGGGACAAAAAACAAAACCGAGTCGTGCGCGTTTTTGGCGCGATGCAAGATATCACAAGCCAGGTGCAAGCTGAAGAAAAGCTACAGCAACGCAACAAGGAAATTTCACGCCTTTATCGCGCTTCAGAGCAGCTAATCTACAGCGAGACCCCCACTCCGGAATATTTGGCGGAGGCTATTGCCAGATCTGTCTTGGATGAATTTGGAAAGTCCAATTGCAGTCTTCTCTTGGTAGAAAAAAATATTCAATCTGCTGAAAAATACCTAAAGCGCGTTGCCACAGTGGGACCTTATGCTGAAGAGGCGAGTAAGGGAATACTGACCCTTGATGGAGCTGGGATCGTTCCCAAAGTCATCCGCTCCGGAGAACTGATTAATGTCCCTAACGTGATGCAATATGCTGATTATGTTCCCAACTGGAAAGCAGCCCGCTCAGAAATGGCTATCCCGTTAAAGGTTGGAGATGATGTGATTGGTGCTATCGACGTGCAAAGCTCTGAGACAAATGCTTTCAACAAAGACGACGAACGCCTGATGTCCATTTTCGCAAATCGAGCAGCTTCCGCACTCGAAAACGCTCGTTTATACAAACAAACGCGAGAGCAACTGCGCCAGATCACAGCACTAAGGAATGTAGATAATGCCATTATTGGCGCCTTTGATCTTCGCCCTATTCTCAATATCTTGCTCGAAGAAGTTACAACTCAACTCAATGTCGATGCAGCAGGTGTATTGTTATACAACCCTCATATGCAAACCCTCGACTGCGCAGATAGACGAGGGTTCCATACTGCTGCATTGAAATACACCAGCCTGCGCCTTGGGGAAGGTTATGCGGGAAAGGCTGCTACAGAGCGGCGCATGATACATGTCAAGAATATTTTTGAAAACAAAAAAGATCTGGAGAACTCTCCGCTTTTTGCAGACGAGAATTTCAACACTTATTTTGGCGTACCTCTAATAGCCAAAGGTGAACTCAAAGGTGTTCTGGAAATATTCCATCGCGCAGAAATCACCCCGAGTTCAGAGTGGATGGATTTCCTTGAAACTTTTGCGGGGCAAGCAGCGATCGCCATTGATAATGCCACCTTATTTGATAACCTGCAACGCTCCAACACAGAATTACTCCAAGCCTATGACGCAACGCTCGAAGGGTGGGTCAAGGCATTGGATATGCGAGATAGAGAAACAGAACACCATACACAACGTGTAACAAATATCACACTAAAACTCGCCCGAGAAATAGGGATTAACGATCAAAATCTAATCCACATCAGACGTGGCGCCCTTCTCCATGATATAGGGAAAATGGGCATCCCAGACGATATCCTAACAAAGCAAGGCCCATTAACCGATGATGAAATGAAGATCATGCGTCAGCATCCTCACTATGCTCGTCACTTCATCTCTCAAATTGACTATTTGCGTCCAGCACTGGATATCCCTTTTTATCACCATGAAAAATGGGACGGCACCGGCTACCCTCAAGGACTTAAAGGCAAAGAAATCCCACTTGCCGCACGCATCTTTGCAATTGCAGATGTTTGGGATGCGCTTACATCAAATCGCCCTTACCGAGAAGCTTGGTCAGAGGAAGACACGCTAAAATATATAAAGGACCAGTCAGGGAAACATTTTGATCCTAAAATCGTGGAAGCTTTTCTCACCATGATCTCTAAAACAAAATAGCCCCGCGCCAATTGAAACACCAAAAGCCTTTGTGACCATAAAGGCTTTTTTCATTTGACATCCTCCTCCCCCTAAGCTAAACTATACGCATAGACTATCCGAAATTCTCGCAAGGAGATTCTGATGACAGCAGATTCTGCACACCTAACAGCACAAACACTTCTCGCTCCGGCTATTCAGGCATGGGAGCGTTTTCTAAACGATCAAGGACGCTCACCAAATACCGTTAAAGCATTCATGTCCGATATTCGCATCCTCACTGAATTTCTACCTCCAGACCAAACTCTGGGAGCGATCACCACCGAAGACCTGAACCGCTACTTCGACTGGATGGAAAAAGAACGTGGCGTTCCCTGTAGCCCCAAAACCCTCGCGCGCCGCATTACATCCACGAAATCCTTTTTCCGCTGGCTTCATCAATATGGCGTCCTACTCGTGGACCCCGGCGAAAAAGTGCCCAATCGCTCGGTGCTCTCGCCTCTACCGACGATTCTGACCGAGGAAGAAATGCAGGCTGCGCTGGATGCGGCAAATAAGCACCGTCTGGATAAAAAACCGGACGCACGCCCATTCGCCTTGATCTCGTTATTATTGACAACAGCCGTGAAGAAGAGTGAATGTCTCGGCATTCATCTCAACCACATCGAGTTGGATGATCCCGAAGGCCCATACGTCTTCATTCGCTATGCGAGTCCCGCCAATCGTTACAAGGAACGCAAAATCCCCCTCACCGATGAGTGGATCGAAGCCTATCACGAATACGTCGCTCAATACGAACCCGTCGACCAGCTTTTCCCATGGTCGCCCCGTCGGCTGGAATACCTGCTCGAAGACATCGGCGAAGAAGCCGGGCTAAAGAAACATATCTCCTTCGATATGTGCCGCTGGACGAGCGTTTTGGTTGACTACAAAAACGGTATGGAACATGACCGTATCCGCCAGAAATTGGGCATCTCAAAGATCCAATGGCGTGAGATCAGGATGAAGCTTCGCAAACTCAATCGCGAAGAAGAATAGCACAGCTAACAAAAGAAAAAACCGAAGTTTTGATACTTCGGTTTTTTCTTTTTATTCAGCAACGACCAGCTTATAGCCGATTCCTGTTACCGTCTCGATCTGCACCCCATCGCCCTCACCAAGCTTCTTACGCAGGTGCGCGACATGCACATCCACGGTGCGGGTTTGCCCGTAGAAATCAAATCCCCAGGCAAGCTCGAGCAGTTTTTCTCGGCTGAGTACATGACCGCGATGTTCGGCAAGGGTCAAGAGCAGATCAAATTCTTTGGTGCGGAGGTCGAGCAGGGTCTCGCCAATGCGCGCTTCGCGGCTGGCGGCATCAATACTCAGGCTGCCCAAATGCAGGGAAAGGGAAGCAGGTTGTGATGCACGGGCGTCGCGTCGCAAAATGGCCTTAACGCGCGCCACCAGCTCACGCGGATTGAAGGGCTTGGTGAGATAATCGTCTGCGCCCAGTTCCAATCCAATGATCTTGTCGATATCGTCATCCCGCGCGGTGAGCATCAAAATGGCGACGGGATCATCCTGTGCACGCAGACGACGACAGACTTCGAAGCCATCCACTTCAGGGATCATGACATCCAGCACGACTAACGCCGGACGTTGGCTTGCCACCGTATCCAGGGCAGCCTGCCCATCCCCGGCAGAGATGATGCGAAAACCCTCGCGCTCAAGATAAAGCTGCGCGAGCTGCACAATGGAGGGTTCGTCGTCTACGAGCAGGATCAATTCTGGCATTATTTTTCGGGGATATAAGCCACGGCTTCAACTTCAACGCGAACATTGAGCGGCAGGGTTTTGACAGCGACCGTGGAACGTGCCGGAGGCTTCTCGGTAAAGAACTCGCCATAGACGGCGTTGAAAGCCGCGAATTCGTCCATGTCTGCCAAAAAGCAAGTGGTTTTGACGACATAGTCCAGCCCTGAGCCAGCCGCTTCAAGAACGTGCTTCAGATTAGTGAGCGACTGACGCGCTTCAGCTTCGATGCCACCTTCGACGACTTTGCCTGTGGCGGGATCGACGGGGATCTGCCCGGCAGTGTAGACCATATTCCCCAGCGTCATTCCTGCGGAGTAGGGACCAATGGCTTTGGGAGCTTTTTCAGAAACAACAACTTTTTTCTCTGTAGACATAGTTTTCCTCGTGATGTTTTTAGAAAGATGTTGTTATTCTAAGGCAAGATGCAAGGTAGGTCAAAACACAGATAGCCTCGCGAAGACAAAATCTTCGCGAGGCTATTATTGATTTTCACTTTCTATCCGGAAGTAGATGGTACAAAGTTGGTTCCTGTGGAGGCATCTGAGCGCGGGTTGGCTTCGCGGAAGGCCTTGATGGCTTCGCGCAGGGCTTTACCACTCGGACCTGTTAGCTCACGCAGCTCACGCAATTTTTCGCCAAGCGACTTAAGCGTTTCAGCTGCCAATTCAGGGTCGGTTACATTTCCGTCACTATCAAAGCCTTTATGAGAATTAATGATCCCCTTCGCACTTTCATAAACGGGATGTGCATCTTTGAGGGCATCGTTGAAAGCATCCAATGCAGCTTGTACAGCACTTGTATCAAGTCCTTGCTCGTTAGCTTTGTCGATCAACTCCTGAATGCGATCAGCCAGTGTTTCTGCACGATCCATTAACTTGCCAACGCGTTCATAAAGACGCAGAGCACGCTCCCAGGCTTTCTCCAGCCTTTCGCCGGTCACCTCGCCCGTGGGCGGGGTCGTCTCGTCCGTTAATCCGGATGCAGCCACGCTGGCTGTGGGCAGAGCAGCAAATCCTAACACGGCGACTAATGCGATCAATAGAAATTTCTTAAACATGGTGAACCTCCTTATGGTTCATATTTTTCTGTCAACACGCATATTCTAAATTCGGAGCATTATCGGCATATAACAGCAATGTAAAAAGGATGTAAACTGCGCCTACTTTAGGGGTGGTTATTTTGCGCAAAAGAGCCACCCCGCGCACACTTTCAGGTATAATTTTGGCATTCTTTAAAAAGAAGGGTCTATTTATGTTCAAAGACAAAAACTATAAAGTGAAGGATTTTGCAGGGTGGACTATTGCCATCTTCGGCGGAATGGCTGTGATATTGGGGATCAGCGGCTTGCTCAACCCGGAATTTATACTGAGCACCCTGGGTTTTGAGATCGTTCCCAAAGAGGCACGCCCCGCCAGTGATTTCACGCTGGCATTCGTCACAATCTCATCCATGGCTTCCCTGAATATGGGCATCTACTATGTTTTTGCCGCCTTAAATGACCTGAAGATCTTTTATCGTTGGACAGTCCCCTTCCGTACATTGACCTTTATCATCTTCACCAGCCTCGTCCTCTCTGGTTCTGCCCCCACTCGCTTTCTTGGGATCGGTGCCTGGGAGCTTTTTGGCGCGATACTAACCGGCATAGCGCTTTATATCTTTGACAAGAATAAAAAGGGAGAATAACGATGCGCTCAAAATGGATCGAATATAAAGGAAAGAAGATCTTTTACCAAGATTTCTCAGAGCATTTCTTCAATTACCAAGCAGTCAAAGAAGAATTGGTTGAAGTACAGGCCATCGTTGTCAAACAACCGCTAAATTCCCTGCTCGTTATGGCGAATTTCACCGACACAGCGATCGCGGGAGATCTGATGCCTACGCTGAATGCCAGCTCCACTCTCACCAAGGACCATGTCAAGAAAACGGCCGTGCTTGGGGTCACTGGCATCAAGAAACGCCTGGGCGATATGCTCTCGAGGTTGACAGGCCAACAATTGCGATACTTCGATTCTGAAGTCGAGGCCAAAGAATGGCTCACTCAGGAAGAATAAAACAAAAGACCTAAAGGCGGCGAAATCGTCGCCTTTTTTATTTGCCCAATTCCACGCTCCCCGCTACAATACACCAAAAAACTCAGGAGAAAAAAATGGCATCAAGAAAAAGTAGTAGACGCGCCCGCAAAGCTGCTGAAGAAGCAGCCAAGAAAAGAATGATCACCAATATCGGCATTATCCTCGTCGTAGTGCTCGCCGTGGTCTGGATCGCAAGTTCAGCAAATAACCAGCAGACGGAAGCGCCGGAAAGCGCAAGCATTTCAGATATCCCCTCAGCGGCGGAATTCAAGACCTATGATTCTGCGCCTGAAATGAGCATCGACACGGACGCGCAGTATTTTGCTACCGTTAAAATGGCAACGGGCGGCGAGTTCGTCATCCAGCTCTACCCCGACAAAGCGCCAATCACCGTTAACAGCTTTGTCTTCCTCGCCCGTGAAGGTTTCTTCGACGGCGTGACCTTCCACCGTGTGCTCGAAGGTTTCATGGCGCAGGGCGGCGACCCGACCGGCACGGGGATGGGTGGTCCCGGTTATCAATTCGTCAACGAAGACAGCGACCTGACCTTTGACAAAGCCGGTGTCGTCGCCATGGCCAACGCCGGTCGTGACACGAATGGCAGCCAATTCTTCATCACCTTCCTCCCCACGCCGCAACTGAACGGCGACTACACCATCTTCGGGCAGGTCATCGAAGGCATGGACGTGGTCAACGACATCACCCGCCGCAATCCGCAAATGGGTCCCGATTACGAAGGCGACGCGATCGAAAGCGTTACGATCACTGAAGAAAAATAAATTTCAGCAGGAAGAAAAAACAAGACCTTCTACAAAGAGGGTCTTGTTTTTTAACTGTATAATCTAAAAAAGACTTTAGGGAGAATAAACTATGAATAACTTCCCATCCAGATCAATACTCCGAGCGTTCTTGATGGTTTTGCTCCTTGGTAGTGCCTGCAGCCCAAAGCTAGTGCCGGACGTACCGGAAAGCCCCACACCCTTTGTTCCCTTTGGGGATGCACCACTCATCGACGGGACACTTGCTCCCACGGAGTGGGACGCCGCCCACATCGAGACCTTTGCAGACGGCAACCAACTTCTTCTCATGCGTGACGCGAGCTATCTCTATCTGGCGATCCGCTCCGCAACGGAAGAGATGATCGCTGCAAATATCTATACTGCAGAAGATGGTCAGATCATCATCCGGCATGCCTCGGCTGCTTTAGGGACAGGTATCTACCAGCAAAACGGAAGCACATGGCTCAAAACCCAAGATTTTCATTGGCAATGCCGCGCAACAAATAACAGCGCTACAGCCCAAGCGGAGCGAGAACATTTTCTTCAAGGTGAAGGTTGGCTGGCAGCCAATTCAAGGATGGGCACCCCGAACGAGTTGGAGTATCAGATCAAAATCACGAGCGAAACGTTATCACTGGCCATTTCCTTTATGCGCTCATCCACGCCAGATGAACGTATAACCTTCCCCGTCGAGTTAGCAGACGACACAATCCAACCAACACCGGGCGGCTTGCCAGAAACACGAAACTTCTCACCCGAAACATGGCTTCTGATAAATTTAGACCAAGATGAATAAATCCCTAATCAGACTCAGTAAATTCTTGAGCCTCGTTCTGCGTCATCGACCGGAGCGGATCGGCATCAGCCTCGACGCGCAAGGCTGGGCAAGAGTCGACGAGTTGATTCCCGCTGCGAACAAAGCTGGCTTTATACTGAGTCGTGAAACGCTCGAAGAGATCGTCGCCAACGATAGCAAACAACGCTATTCCTTCTCTAGCGATGGAAAACTCATCCGCGCTAATCAAGGGCACTCTGTCAGGGTTGATCTGGGTCTGGAGCCTGCCATTCCTCCCGAACATCTTTATCATGGGACAGCGGAACGCTTTCTTTCTGGCATCGGCCTGAATGGAATACAAAGCAAGGGACGTCAACACGTCCACCTATCCCCCGATGAGCAGACCGCGCGTACCGTCGGACAAAGGCACGGAAAGCCTGTCGTCTTGGTTGTTCAAGCAAGAAAGATGCAGGCGGATGGATACGAATTTTATCTCTCTGAAAATGGCGTTTGGTTGACAAAAGAAGTCCCTACAGCTTATATCCCATTTCCCTAAGCTATAATAATTTTAAAAATGGTAAGGAGAAAAAGATGACTCTCAACGCATATTTTCAATGGCTAAAACGGGATTGGGCAAAAGTCGGCTTCATTCTCTCGATATTTCTCTTTGTTTTCCTTTTCGCCTTCGTTCGTGAAGCGGACTTCGTCATCTTCCTGCTCCTACTGCAAACCCCGCTCTATATGCTGCATGAGACTGAGGAATATATCTTCCCCGGCGGCTTTGCAAAATTCTTCAACACCAGGATCTTCGGTCTGGAAACAGAAGATAAGCCGATGGATGAGAATTTCATCTTCTACGTGAACGTCATCCTGATCTGGATCGCCCTCCCTTTGGCCGGGTTGCTGGCAACGATCAACTACAACTTTGGATTGTGGATTCCTTACTTCTCTTTCTTTGCTGGCGTTGCTCATATTGCTTTGGGGATAAAAGCTCGCCAACTTTATAACCCCGGTTTGATCGTCAGCCTGCTCATCAATATCCCCGTTGGGTTATGGGTGGTCTTTTATCTGATAGAGCAAGGTGTGCTTGAAAATTTCGTAAATATCCATTTCTGGATCGGCCTGGCCGTCAACGGGATCCTGCCGATCATGGGCGTGATCTTGTTGCGAAATTACTTGAAGATGTGATTCTGGATGAAACCATGAAAATGAGCAGACCGACCAAGCTTGCCTTTTCCGATGAAGCAACTTTTAAACTCAATCAGGGGGCAGTCATAATCCCCTTTGTTTTCATAGTTAGCGGCTTTATATTCGTGCTGTTTACCACTGGTGCCAACCCAACTGAACTGCTCGTACCATGTGTTAGTACGAGTGGTATGGGATTCATAGTGGTGGGGATTTTCGGCAGTGTTGCATTGGGTCATCGCGTCGCTGAGATACGTGCAATCAACCGAATGTTTGCTGGTGAAATCTGGGAGTGTTGGCAGTTTCGCTCATCGGAATGGCAGACACTCGTTGAAGCTGAATGCAATCTTATCAACCCAAAGGATGACGGGCTGAGTCCCTATGCGGCGGTTATAAACAGCTCAGTTTTTGGGGCGATCTTAGCCCTTATCATGCTCGCAGTGGTCCAATTTGCCGTCAAGGACCCGGATGTAAAACCCATATTGCAGTTCACTGCCTTGGGAATATTCCTGCTACTGGTGGGAATGGGTCTTTTCGAACCCATCGTAGCCAGATACAAGGCTAATTCTTATCGGCGTAAGGCCCTACGTGTTACAGAACCACGAGTTTGGTTTGCGTCCGATGGTATCTATCACGAAACCCTGGGCCACACATCCCTGAAGGAATTGGAAAAAGTCACTGATCAGATCAGATCTCGCAAAGCCATAAAATTCACTCTTTCGATCTCTACTGATACAAGTACTGATTTGATGCAATATCCCTTTCCGGTGCCATCTGGCTGTGAAGAGCGAGCTGGCAAGCTGGTACGCCGCTATCGACAAGAACGCCTCAGCTAATAATTTTCATAAAACTATTCAAAATGGGGATTATGAAATTTCGTAAATCTGGCACAACCGCCACCCTGCGCGGTGTTGGGATCAAAGTCTTCTGGGCCTACCCAACCATCGTCGTCGAAGACAGCGCCGACCTGATCGCCCTCTACATGCCCGCAGGTGTGATAGGCAAAAACGTCTCGCACAGACCGACGACGCAAGAAATGCTCACGCCCGAAACACTTGAAGTCGTTGACCACCAGTGGCAGCGCACGGACGTGCTCTTCCTGATCAAGCCCGAAGATGCCTTTAGCATTTACTTGATGTGGGACACCAAGACCAAAGAATTTCTCTGCTACTACATCAACCTGCAAGAACCCATTCGTCGCACCCCCATCGGTTTTGACACAATGGATCAAATGCTCGATGCCGTCGTCAGCCCCGACATGAGCACATGGGAATGGAAAGATCAGGATGAACTCGCCGCCGCCGCAAAAGCGGGGATTTATTCGAAAGAAGAAGCGCAGAAAATCAGGCAGGAAGCAGAAAGAGCACTAAAATTACTCACGGCAGATCGCCGTTCTTTTTATGAGCAGTGGAGACTTTGGAAAGCAAATTCGCTGCAGGGTTTGTCTGAACTGCATCCTTTGTGGCAAAATACAAACTAAGAAATTTCCTAAACATCCATTTTTGAATCGCCCTGGCCGTCAATGGAATTATGCCGATCATGGGTGTAATTTTGTTGCGAAGTTACTTAAAAAATAAAACTCTGCCCTGAGTCATTTCCACGGCATTATTGACTTATAATATTGCAAAACATACAGCATAATACTAAAGTTTTCAATATTTCAACTCATTAGTACGCTGTATAACATTTAGGTCTTAGTTTTATAAGACATAAATACGGTATTGTGACTTTGTTGGACAATCAAATTTATTCGAAAAATATTCGGAGGGAAAATGTTGACGTTATCTGATTTGGGAACCTTAGGAGAATTCGTACAGGGTTTAGCCACTGTCTTGGTTTTTGTGACTGTATTAATCGCAGTAAGACAATTACGCATCACTGCAACAACAGATTTATTTCACAGATTTAATGACCCAAAAGCTAGACATCATCGCCGCCAAATCTATCACATGTGTAAAAAATTGGTCGAAGAAAGGGAAAATATATCAAATTGGGAAAAAGATGAAAATGTATTGGAACACCTTGAGGCAGTTGCAAATTCCCTCGACTGGGCAGGGTTGTTAGTAAAAAGGGGTTTATTAAATAAAAAAGACGCCATCGATCTATACGGAGATTCCTTAATACGATCATGGGTAATTTTATGCCCATGGATTGAATATACACGAGGACGCAGAAGAAGCAGTCCCGAATGGTTGTGGAGCCATTTTGAGTGGTTACACAAAGAAGCTGCAAAAGATGCACGTTTTAAAACATGGATTCGAGAAGGCGTACCGATTTACACACCCGAGGCAATAATTACGATTGATTACAATACTCATAGGGTAAACAACGAAGATCCACTTGATTAATCGATTCAATTGCAACATTCTCAACACAGCATCTCCTGCCTACAAGGGACACGGTGACATCGTGAAGGAAGTGACGCCATAAATCACGATTGGAAACGAGCAAATATTGTTGGGGACACCGTACCTCTGCTCCCTGTTTAAGTAAAAGACCCTCGTGAGAGGGTCTTTTACTTTCTACCACTCCCTACTCTCCAATCCTCTAACAACCTCCGCCAGGAAATAATCCGCCACGGCACCATCGAGCACACGGTGGTCGAAGGTCAGCGTCAGATAGACCATCGGACGAATGGCGATCATATCGTTGCCATTCGCGTCGGTCACGACCACGACCCGTTTCTGGATCGTGCCCACACCCAAAATCGCCACCTGCGGCTGGTTGATGATCGGCATCGCAAAGAGCGATCCGCTCACGCCATGATTCGTGATCGAAAAGGTCCCGTCGCGCACTTCCTCGGGTTTGAGCTGCTTCGCCCGCGCCCGCTCGGCAAGGTCGTTCACCGCCCCCGCCAGCCCCAGCAGAGAAAGCCGCTCGGCATTTTTGATCACCGGCACGATCAAACCATCCTCACCCAGCGACGTCGCCATGCCGATATTGATATCCTTATGCAGGACGATCCCCTCATCGCTCCACGACGAATTCACGATCGGGAACGCCTTCAGCGCGGCCACCGTCGCGGCAACGAAATAGGGCGTAAAGGTTAGTTTCACGCCATCACGCGCAAAAGCAGCCTTATTCTCCTGCCTATGCGCAATCACGCTGCTGAAATCGACTTCCATGACCGTCGTAACATGCGGCGATGTACGCCTACTCTCCACCATATGTTTGGCGATGGAGCGACGGACGGAGGTCATCGGCAGAATGCTGCCGCCCGTCAATGTGGATGCAGGAGAAATACGCGGCACGGACGCGGATTTAGGCTGGCTGAGGTACGCAAGAACATCGTCTTTCGTGATGCGTCCACCGCGCCCCGTCCCGTTGACGTTACTCAGATCAATATCATTTTCAGCGGCTATTTTTGCGACCACCGGCGAGATGAAACCGAGCGACGAATCACGCCCGGCAACAGGTGCGTCCATAACGACTTTTGCCGGAACAGGCTCCGGTTCTGGCAATACCTCTTCTTTAGCGGGAGCAGGTTTCTCCTCCGCGGGCGCTTCGTCGCCATCAGGGATGGTTTCGCCGGGCTCACCGATCCACGCCAGGATGGTCCCGACACTGGCGACTTTCCCTTCTTCCCCTTCCAGAATTTTCAGCACGACGCCATCTGCCGGGCTGGGAATTTCAGTGACGACTTTATCGGTCTCTACTTCGAGGAGACCTTCGAACTCATCGACTTTATCGCCCTCGGCTTTAAGCCAGGTGACGATGGTGACTTCTTCAACACCTTCCCCAAGCAGGGGCACTAGAACTTTGGTTGGCATATTTTTTCCTCTTCGCCCCCCTGTCCTTCGGACATCCCCCCATTTTGAAAAGCAAAATAGGGGGAGAACCTTAAGCTCCTCCCCTAAATTCCGCTTTTAGAATTTGGGGGAGGCGGGGTGGGGCGACTAATAAAATGACGGATATTTCTGCGGATTGGCTTCCGACATGATCTCATAAACGGCATCGTAGACCGTCTCGGCATTCGGCTTCGACCAGTAGTCGCCATCCGAACCATAGGCAGGACGATGGGCTTTTGCTGTGAGCGTCGCAGCAGGCGAATCAAGCCAGTAGTAGCCGCCTTGCTTTTCGATCACTTCCTGCATCATATAGGCAGTTGCACCACCGGGAACATCTTCATCCGCGAAAAGGACACGATTGGTTTTCTTGAGCGATTCAAGAATGCGTCCGTGAATATCAAAGGGCAATAGCGATTGAACGTCGATCACTTCAACGCTGATATCGGCTTTGGCAAGTTCTTCCACGGCTTCGAGAACGATGCGACACATCGCGCCATAGGTAACGACAGTAATGTCGCTGCCTTCGCGCAGCACTTCAGGCACGCCAACGGGAATGGTGACTTCGCCGATATTATCGGGGAGTTTTTCTTTCAGGCGATAGCCATTGAGCACTTCAACGATAAGACCAGGCTCATCCGATTTGAGCAGCGTATTGTAAAAACCTGCCGCACGCACGGCATCACGCGGAACGAGGACTGCCATCCCGCGCACAAGATGGACGATGGCGCCCATCGGTGAACCGGCGTGCCAAATCCCCTCAAGGCGATGTCCGCGTGTGCGGACGATAACGGGCGCTTTTTGCCCGCCCTTCGTTCGCCAGAGCAAGGTGGCGAGATCATCGGACATCAGTTGCAGGGCATAGAGCAAATAATCGAGATACTGAATTTCAGCAATCGGGCGCAATCCGCGCATTGCCATGCCGATAGCTTGCCCAAGAATGGTGATCTCGCGGATACCCGTATCCATGATCTTCAGCGTGCCATATTTCCCTTGCAAGCCACGAAAACCCTGATTGACCGCGCCCAAATGCCCGACATCTTCACCGAAAGCGATGACTCGTTTATCGCGCGCAAAGATCTCATCGAAGCCGCGATTGAGCAGGTCAAATGCCTGGATCATGGGCGATTCGGATGAGTAAACCGGTTTAACTTCGTCCACTTTCAGCAGGGCATCTTTGGTTTCGCTCCAGAGATGGGAGCTAAAACGATCTTCGTGTTCCACGCCCTGAGTTTGCTGCCATTTGATCAGCGCCTGCCGTGCAGCGAGATTTTCGCTGCGTGTTGCACGCAGCGCTGCATGGATAGCAGTGTACTGGTCACGATAGAGAGCGCTCGGCGCAGCAGTTAATTTCGCACGCAGAGCTTTGACACCCTCTTTAGCAGCAGATTCCTCTGCGAGGGCATCCAACATTTTTGCGAGATTCTCGCGATCTGCCATGATCGGTTCCTGAAAGGCTGTCCAGGCTTTTTTACGTTCACCTTCTACGGCTCTCAGGTCTTCTTTCTCAAAAGCAGTCAACTCTTCTTCGCTGATGATCTCGCGCTCGAGCATCCACTCACGCATTTTCAGGTTGCAGTCGAACTCCGCTTCCCATTCGAGGCGTTCCTTGCTTTTATAACGCTCATGGCTGCCAGAAGTGGAATGGCCCTGTGGCTGGGTTACTTCGGTGACGTGCACCAAGGCCGGGATGTGAAATTCGCGGGCAGTTTTCGCAGCCGCCCAATATGTGTCCACGAGGGCGGGGTAATCCCAAGCCCGAACGGTGTAGATGTCGTAGCCGCGACTAGTGTTCTCCTCCGAGTCTGTATCGCGTTGGAAACCACTCAGAATCTGCCCAATATTTTCTTTCACCATCTGAAATTCATTCGGCACCGAGATCCCATATCCATCATCATAAATGGTAATAACCGAGGGCGCCTGCAAAACGCCGATGGCGTTTACAGCTTCCCAGAACATGCCTTCAGCGGTGGAAGCATTCCCGATCGTGCCCCAGGCAACCTCATTGCCATTATCTGAAAACTTCTCAAAGCCTTCCTGTAATTCTGCAGAATTACGATAAAGACTCGATGCAAATGCCAGCCCAACCAGACGCGGCATCTGCGAACCGGTCGGCGAAACATCGGCAGAGACGTTATATTCTTTTGTTTGATCTTTCCAAGTGCCATCGGGATTGATATAGCGGCTGGCAAAGTGAGCGTTCATGGCACGCCCGGCAGTAGCAGGATCAGCCTCCACATCTGCGTGGGCATAGAGCTGTGCGAAATATTCCTGCACGTTCAACACACCGAGTGCAAAGAGCCAGGTTTGGTCGCGATAATATCCGGAACGCCAATCCCCTTTTTTGAAGGCATGCGCGATCGCGAGTTGCGCTACTTCCTTGCCATCCCCAAAAATACCAAATTTGGCACGTCCACTGAGCACTTCTCGCCGCCCGATCTTGCTTGCCTGTCGGCTTTTATAAGCAATCCTGTAATCGGTAACGATGCGCTCTTTCTCAAAAGGTAAAGCTTTTTTAGATATCATGGGCTCCTTTAGAAACAAGTTGTCTAATCAAGATAATTATAGTCCAAAATTTTCAAGATGGACTTCTGTCAGCAAAAAACGGGCGAAAAATCACTCTCCCGGGGAAAAGGCAGGGGTATACTTTTGACGCTATTTCAGCCCCCTTCCAGGCTCCCCCAAACTGAAAAAAATCAGGGGAGGGGCTGTTCCATAGGAGAAGAAAATGATTGATTTCAAAAAAGTGCTCGATCCATATTTTCAGGAATTGGAAAAAGACGACCGATTTTCCGGTGTCGTCCGTATCACGCAGGGAGAAGAGGAACTTTACGCGGCCGCCTTCGGCTATGCCAGCCAAAGCTGGAAAATCCCGAACGCGCTCGACATTCGCTTTGATACCGCTTCAATTACAAAACTCTTCACATCGGTCGCGACCCTGCAACAGATCGACCGGGACGCGTTCGGTCTCGAAACCAGCGTTATCGACTATCTCGGACTGGAAGATACCAGCATCTCCAAAGATGTAAACGTCCACCATTTATTAACCCATACTTCCGGGATTGGAGACGATGTTGAAGAAGAAAATGGCGAAGAATACGAAGACTTATGGAAAACAAAGCCGAATTACGGCATCAAAACCACCGTCGATTTCCTGCCGCAATTCATTCATAAGCCGCCCAACTTCCCACCCGGTGCGGGCTGCCGCTACTGCAATTGCAGTTTCATCCTGCTTGGCTTAATGATCGAAAAAGCGAGCGGCATGAGCTACCGCGACTATGTCCGCGAGCATGTCTTCGCCAAAGCCGGGATGCGCGACTCCGATTTTTACCACATGACTAAAGCCAATGAAAAGATCGCCGAAGGTTGTGACCCTATCCGCGACAAAGAGGGCAAGGTCACGGGCTGGAAAAAGAATATCTACTCCTATCCACCCATCGGCTCACCTGATAGCGGAGCGCACGTCACTGCCGTAGACCTGGATCGTTTCTTGAGAGCGGTCAAGGCTGGCAAACTCCTTTCCCCCGAACTGACCCAAGCCTTTTTCACGCCGCAGGTCGATTATAGACATTATGAGGATGAGGGCTGGAAACAACGTTACGGCTACGGTATGTGGTTCTATGTCGAAGATGATGGCAATATCATCTGCTATCAAAAAGAAGGTATCAACGCGGGCGTGAGCGGTATGATCCGCCACTTCCCCGCTGAGGATATCAGCGTGGTCATTCTGTCTAATATGGTCAGCGGTGCCTGGAAACCTGTCTGGAAGATCCACGAGTTGATCGTTCCCTCAGGCACGAAATAATCTCAAAAAATATTGTCGCAAAAAGAAGGTCGCATCGTCTCGATGCGACCTTTTTTGCCTTAGTCTTCATAAATTTAAGGCATTATTTTCTTGACGCATAAAAATAAGGGTGATAAACTACCATTCATTCAAATAATCAGATTAATTACATAGATACAAATAATGAGCACACAAATCTCCGAATTCCTAAAATATCTTGCAACACACGAACAAGCTGAAACTGAGGGGATTCCCGCGCTCGATAAGTTAAGTGAAGAACTCGAGATCAATCGCGCAGCCCTGAGAGAACAACTCTCTGTCGCACGCGCATTGGGCTTGGTCGCCGTTAAACCCCGTATCGGAACCCGACGACTACCCTACTCCTTCACCCCTGCCCTTCAACAAAGTCTTGGCTACTCTCTTTTGCTCGACTCCAAATATTTCGAGCAATACTCCGATTTACGAAACCACATCGAATCAACCTACTTCCACGACGCAGTCGAAAAGCTCCTGCCCGAAGATATCCAGGAGCTAAGAGATCTGCTCGAGCGTGCCTGGGAAAAACTGCGTGGCGATACCATTCAGATCCCGCACGAGGAACATCGCGACCTGCACTTGATCATGTACCGCAGACTGGACAACGTTTTCGTGACCGGTCTGCTCGAAGCTTATTGGGAGGCTTATGAGGCAGTTGGATTAAACGTATTTACCGATTACTCCTATTTGACCAAAGTTTGGGAATATCATAGTAATGTAGTTAAAGCCATCGCCGAAGGCGATTTCAACAAGGGCTATGATATTCTCATGGAACACACCGAGCTGATAGCAGCTCGACCAAATTTTTAATAAGCCAGAGGAATTATGACCGAAAAAATTATCAACGACTTCTCCATTACCGTTGGAACGGCAAACGGTTCCGGCAGCCAAACGTCGAACCTGACCATATTGCGCGCCCTCTTCAAGATGGGCATCCCTGTTACGGGCAAGAATATGTTCCCGTCCAATATTCAGGGTTTGCCGACTTGGTACACCATCCGTCTAAGCAAAGACGGATACGCTGCTCGTCGTGATGAGCACGAAGTGGTCGTGGCGATGAACCCGCAATCTTTCGAGCGCGATATAGCAGATGTGCAACCCGGCGGCGTTTTCTTCTACGATGATTCGATTAAGATGCCCATCGAACGCGACGACATCACCGTCTACCCGATGGCTGTCAAGCAGATCATGAAAGATGCTGAAATTCCCTCATCATTACGTACCATGGTCGCCAATATGGTTTATGTTGGCATCGTCGCACAAATGTTGGGCATTGAGCTCGACAAGATCAAGATGGCGCTTGAATTCCACTTCAAAGGTAAAGAAAAACCCGTCTCCATCAACATGGGCGTGATCGAAGCCAGCGCCAAATGGGCTGCTGAAAATCTTGAGAAAACCGACCCGTATTTTGCCGAACCCATGGACGGAACCGAGGGTTTGATTATGGCAAACGGTAACGCCGCAGCCGCCCTCGGCTCTATCTATGGCGGTGTCCAATTTGTTGGCTGGTACCCCATCACGCCTGCCACCAGCCTGGTTGAGCAAATGAACGGCTATCTTCCCGGGTTACGAACAGGCAAGGATGGCAAAGCTACTTACGCCATCATCCAGGCTGAAGATGAGATCGCAGCTGTCGGGATGACGATTGGCAGTGCCTGGTCCGGGGTTCGCTCCATGACCTCCACATCGGGAGCAGGCATCAGTCTCATGGGCGAATTCGTCGGGCTGGCTTACTTCGCCGAAGTCCCGATCGTGATCTGGAATATCCAACGCATGGGACCATCCACCGGTCTCCCCACCCGCACATCGCAGGGCGACTTGAAACAAGCACTCTCTCTCGGTCACGGTGATACGAAACACGTGGTACTTTTGCCTGCTTCTGCCCGCGAATGTTTCGAATTCGGCTGGAAAGCTTTCGATGTTGCCGAGCGCATTCAAACACCGGTCTTCGTTCTGAGCGATCTCGATATCGGTCAGAACCAGTGGATCAGCGAACCTTTTGAATATCCTGATGCCCCCATGGATCGCGGCAAGATCCTTTGGGACGAAGACTTCAAAGAATTCGTTGAAAAGAACGGCGAATGGGGACGCTACAAAGACATAGATGGCGATGGTATTCCATACCGCACCGCTGCCGGAAATCGCGTAGAGGGCAGCTCTTATTTCGCACGTGGCACCGGGCATACCGCCTACGCAAGATACAGCGAAGACCCGGATGTTTGGATGGAAGGCATGAACCGCCTAAGCCTGAAATATGAAACGGCGCGCCAATATGTTCCTGATGCGATCGTCGACAAGATGGACGGGGCAAAAATCGGCATTATTGCCTATGGCTCGACAGATCCCGCCATCGTTGAAGCACGTGATATGCTCGAAGCTGAAGGATTGAAGACCAACTATCTTCGTCTGCGAGCACTCCCAATTACTGACACAGTTCGAGATTTCCTGAAAGAAAACAACCAGATCTTCGTCGTCGAAATGAACCACGATGGACAGCTTCGCCAAATCTTGAGCGTTGAAGTTCCAGAAGAAAGCACAAAATTGGTTTCATCCACACTGAATAACGGTCTCTCCCTGACCGCCAAGTGGATCAAAGACGAGATTTTGACGAAGAAGGAGAATTAAAATGCCTGCTACAAATAATATCGGTTTAGCTAAAGCAGATTACAAAGGCGCACCTACTACATTGTGCCAGGGCTGTGGACATAACTCCATTTTGAGCCAGATCATCGCCGCCTGTTACGAAATGGATATGGCTCCTGAAGATATCGTCAAATTCAGCGGCATTGGCTGCTCGAGCAAAGCCCCCACCTACATGCTTGATCGCTCATTCGGTTTCAATGGTTTGCACGGACGTATGCCCGCCCTCGCCACCGGAGCTTTGCTGGCTGACCCAACGCTGACAGGCTTGGGCATGAGCGGTGACGGTGACTCCGCCAGCATCGGGATGGGACAGTTCAAACATGTCATGCGCCGTAATCTACCGCTGGTTTATATCATTGCAAATAACGGCACCTATGGCCTGACCAAGGGACAGCTCTCAGCAACATCTGAAGTTGGTTTGTCGCTCAAGAAGCAGGGCACCAATTTACTTCAACCGATCGACATCTGCCTTGAAGCCATGGCATCCAATGCCACCTTCGTCGCCCGCGCTTTTGCCGGTGACCCCAAACAGGTCAAGACCCTGATCAAGGCGGCCCTGCATCATAACGGCACAGCCATTCTTGATATCATCAGCCCTTGTGTGACCTTCAATAACGACGACACTTCTCTACACTCCTACACTTGGGGACGCCAGAACAAATCTCCGATCCATGATATTTCATTCATCCCTGCACGTGATGAGATCATGATCGAAGATTTTGAAGAAGGCACTACCCAAGATGTGGCCATGCACGATGGCTCCATGATCCGCTTGAAGAAACTCGAACGTGATTACGATCCCACCAATCGCATGGCTGCTGTGAATATTCTTGAAGAATCAAATGCAAATCACCTCCTGCTAACAGGCCTGATCTATGTTGAGCCCGACCGCCCCTCCCTGATGGACGTGCTCAATCTTTCTGAAACTCCGCTTAATCGGATGAAAGATGAAGATATTCGCCCTGCGCCCGAAACACTGAAAGAGATCAACGCGGCGATGTTCTAGCCCAAAAGTTGCAACGCGCTTTTGAAGTGCATTGCAACTAACTATTTTTGATGGTATGGGACACCCCATTTCGAACCCCGCCCAAATTTGGGCGGGGTTCGCTGTTATCTGTGTGCGTCGCACCCAAAAGAAGGGAATCCGTTGTCAAAGCTGGTGCGATGCACACTCTTTTTGGTCAGTTTCGCATATAATCACGCCATGAAAAACTCCACCACCATCGGCATCATTTCCGGTTTGGCAGCCACCTCGATTTGGGGGGCAATGTACGTCGTCAGCAAAGCGGTCATGGCCGTCATCCCGCCTTTTTCTTTGCTCACATCACGTCTCATTTTGGGGGCGCTCTCGCTGCTCATCATTGCAGTATTTCAGAAAAATCTGCGCGCCAACAAAAGAGACTTCCGGAATATTCTCGGGGTGGGGTTTATCGGTTATGGCATTTCGCTGGGCTTCCAGTTCGTCGGCACCGACCTGTCTACTGCCGCGAACGGTTCGCTCGTCACATCCGCCACACCCGCCTTCGTGCTCATTTTCGCTTCCCTGATCCTGCGCGAGAAGATCACATCCAAAAGGATTATCGCGCTGATCGTCGCATCGCTGGGCGTATTGGTAGTCATTGATCCACGTTCAGCGCAACTAGATTCGACGCTTTTCTGGGGGAATATGGCGCTCGTCGCCGCCGCATTGACCTGGGCACTCTACTCGGTGCTGATCCGCAAAGTGACGCGTGACGTGGACGTCCTTACAGTCAGCTTGATCGCGTTTGTGGGCGGGATGCCGACAAGTTTCGCCGCAGGCGCCTACGAATACGCGACCCTGGGCTACGGGGCGATCACCTCGGGCGTCATTGCCGGAATACTTTTTCTCGGCATCATTTGCACCGCCGTTGCTATGTATCTGTGGAACACCGCCTTTGCTCTATTGGATGCATCATTGGCGTCATTGACCTTCTTCGCTCAACCCGTCGTCGGAACAGTTTTGGGCGCAATCTTTCTGGGCGAAGTCAT
>CAZASG010000036.1:0-38208 GCA_964487745.1 uncultured Anaerolineaceae bacterium
GGACATTGCATCATGAAATATTTATATCATGCCTAATCAATTAGGCACTTCTCGCGTTTATCAGGAATTATTCATGATAGGCACAAAACGCATCTGCTACTCATGGTAAACTCTCCGTTGCCCTTCGACTTTGCTCAGTGACAACGCCCCAGTACTTGAAGCCTGCAATATTAGCGCAAACGACCAGGGCAAAAACCGCTTAAAAACCATCTGAAATCTAAAGAAACCTACCATGAAACCACTTAAATCTACCGCAATCTCCCACCCCAATATAGCTTTTATCAAATACTGGGGCAATCGCAACAACGATCTGCGTCTCCCCGTGAATGGATCATTCTCCATGAATCTTGATGGTCTGGCAACAAAGACCACTGTTTTATTTCGTGAAGAACTAGATCAAGACCAACTCATTCTAAATGAGAAGGAAGAAGATGGCGCGGGGCTAGCGCGCGTCAGAAAAATTCTGGATGAAGTCCGCGTTACGACGGGGATCTCGTTGAAAGCCCAAGTCGTCAGCGAGAATAACTTCCCCACCGGCGCAGGGATCGCCTCCTCTGCCGCGGCGTTTTCAGCGCTGGCATTGGCAGCCTCCAAAGCGGCCGGGCTTGATCTTGATGAGCCTGCTCTCTCGGTTTTAGCGCGGCACGGATCGGGATCAGCATCCCGTTCGGTACCGGGTGGCTTTGTAGAGTGGCAGATGGGTGATAGTGATGAAAGTTCCTATGCCTTTTCCATCGCTCCCCCCGAGCATTGGGCACTTGCCGACTGCGTCGCTGTGGTCAGCAGCGGACACAAGGAGACTGGCTCCACGCAGGGGCATCCTCTCGCGGCGACCAGCCCGCTTCAGGCAGCCCGCGTTGCTGATGCACCACGTCGTATTGAGATCTGTCGCAACGCAATTTTGGAACGTGATTTCGATGCTTTTGCTTCCATAACGGAACAGGATTCAGACCTGATGCATGCCGTGATGATGACTTCGAATCCTGCGTTATTTTATTGGAAGCCAGCCACTCTCCGCGTCATGCAGGCGGTACGTGATTGGCGCGCGGAGGGCATCCCCGTCTTTTACACCATCGACGCGGGACCGAACGTCCACGTCATCACATTGGAAGAAAAGATGGTCGATGTCTCGGCGATGCTGAAAGAGCTTGAAGGCGTTTCGGACGTACTGACTGCCACAGTAGGTGGACCAGCGCGCTGGGTGGAATAAGCCTTTTGTAATCTCCTTTTCATTTTCAAAAAAGAAAACAAGATATAATCGCGGGCATAATTTTGTTGTATAAATAAAGAGAAGGTAATTCGACTACCTTAATAAGAGAGAGTTTTATGAATGCAAACCTAATCGCAGGGATCGTTTTTGTCGCGGTCTTTGGCATTGTCATCCTCGTCCACGAAATCGGTCACTTTGTTGTTGGGCGTCTAATGAAGATCCAAGTTGATGAATTTGGCATCGGCATGCCCCCGCGCATGTGGCGTTTTTGGACGAGTAAAGGTCTTATGATCTTTAATGGTAAACGCATTGAGATCCCGAGAAATTTCAACCCCAGCTTTAATTGGCGCGAGATTCTAAACCTACCCACCAAGATAACCGTAAATCGCGTAGAAGATCGCCTGGTTCTGCAAACGATAGAAATATCAGTAGATGAAGACAAAAAAGAAAAACCAGAACAGATTTCCGTAGATCAGCATGGTAAGGTCGTAGAACCGGAGTCCCAAAAAGTAACCAAACGCATTAGCCACGGAGAACGAGCTGGTGAGCTTGAACTGATTGGCGGAATCACCGAAATCTACCCCGGCACCGAATTTACCTTCAATTGGCTGCCTTTTGGCGGCTTTAATCGCTTCAGCGGCGAAGATAGCCTCGAAGAGAATTACAAACCCAAACGCGGTGACTTAAACGCTGCTTCGCCCTGGGCTCGTCTGGCTGTTCTATTGGCTGGCGCAACCATGAATTTGATTTTGGGCGTGATGGTCTATGGGATGATCTTCTCTCAAACTGGAATTCCCGATTTCGAGCGCATCCAGATCTACGACGTGACTCCCGGATCGCCCGCCGAAGGGGCTGGCTTCCAGGCAAATGACATCCTCCTGAAGATGAACGGAGAACTCATCACCAGCGATGCACAGATGCGTTCCCTCACCAAGGAAAATCTCGACAAAACGGTCGAGATCACCCTCCTGCGTGACGGAGAAGAGATCGTTACCAACGCCATGCCGCTCAGCAGCCGCTCAGCCGAGGAGGGCGCTTTTGGCTTCCTGCCCGGCTTTGCCTATGATGAAACCCCGGCATTGACTACGATCATTGTGCACAGCACCGAGATGACCTTTATCCACGCGCGCGAGCTTCTCCTGCTCCCCGGACGTATGCTGCGTGGCAGTATCAGCTCTGAAGAAGGGCGCTTTATCGGGTTTAGGGGCATCTTCAACATCTTCCAGCAAACCGTCAGCGCAGATATGGAAAGCCGTGAAGATGCAGCCAGCCCAAGCACAGGCACAGCAACCTTGCCTGCCAGCGAGGACACTTCCCCAACTTTCTTCACCTTGAGCATGATCGCCAATCTCACCATTACGCTTGGCGTTTTCAACCTGCTCCCCTTCCCTGCACTCGATGGCGGCAGGATCATCTTCCTGCTCCCTGAACTGCTCTTCCGCAAACGTGTACCTGCACGCTTTGAAGGTTTGATCCACTGGGCAGGGATGATGCTCCTGCTTGGGCTGATGTTCTACATCAATATCATGGACTTTATAAACCCGGTCAACATTAACTTCCCGTAAAATGACTCTTTCAGAACCAACCTTTGACGACGCAGTAAAGATACTGCTCGACGAAAATCAGGAACTACCGCACAAGATCCTGTACCTTTTCTCAGATATTGCCCCACATCAGCAGAAAATGCTCGAGGAAAATTGGGAGAAGATCGGCTCAACACGGCAGCATGATTTTCTACGCCTACTAAAACGAGAATTGGAAAACGATACCCTGCTCTGCTTCGACGTTTTGGCACGTGCCCTGCTGGGTGATACTGATCCCGTAGTGCGCGCAGCAGCGATCCGCTTATTGAGCGATTGTGAAAGTGAAGGGCTCGTTCCTGCGCTTTTGGAAATCGCTCAAAACGATACAGAGGCCGATCCGCGTGCAGAGGCGGTCACCGCTTTGGGCGCTTTTGTCTTGCACGGGGAATTGGATGAAATTTCAAAAGAGAGTTTGACAGAGATCGAAGAAACTCTCCTGCAAATCATTCGCAGCAACGAGAAGACCGAACTCCGTCAGCGTGCACTTGAATCTTTGGGGTACTCATCACGACCTGAAGTGGAAGCTTTGATCAAGGAAGCCTGGCAACGCGAGCCCCCGATGTGGAAGGCCAGCGCTGTCTTCGCGATGGGACGCTCCTGCGATAAAGGCTGGCGCGATGATATTCTGCATGCCCTTTTACATGAGAATGAAATCGTCCGCCTGGCGGCGGCAAAGGCCGCCGGAGAATTGGGTTTGGCAAATGCCCGCCCGATCATGCTGAAGATGATAGAAGAAGAGAATGACGAAGCCGTTTTTCGGGCCTTGATCTGGTCGCTTTCGCAGATCGGCGGCGAGGACGTGCGCGAGTATTTGCTGAGTCTGCTCGACCAGTACGATGACGATGAAGTGTCACAAATCGAATATCTCGAGGAGGCGCTTGCCAACCTCGACTTTACCGAAGATATGCAGGGTTTCAATTTTCTCAACTATGATGCTGGAGAAGCATTAGACGATTAAGGAGTCTTTGAGTGGGAAAAAGAACGCGCACGCTTATCGCCGTCATGCTTGGGATCGGGCTGTTATTTGGAACCACATGGCAAGCTCAAGCGCAGAGCGGGATCGAGGTGTATAACGTTCGGGCCGGGCACGATTTTGGGGAAGAGATCCGCTTTTCGGCGGAGGTCAGCGCTCCCAGTCCCATTCAGGAAGTTTCACTCTTCTTTCGTGAAGCGGATGATGAAAATACGCGCGTGATCTCGCTGGCAGAGGAAGACGGGCGTTTTTCTTATGTCTACGACGCCAGCACGAATCTCCTGCGTCCTTTTGCCAAGATCAGTCTCTTCTTTGAAGTCAAGCTGAAAAATGGGGAAAGTTTTACCAGCAAAAGTTATTCATTTATCTATGATGATAATCGCTTCGACTGGCAAAGCCGCGAGGCAGAGAATCTCTATGTGCATTGGGTTCAAGGCGACGAAGCTTTTGGGCAAGCCGCTCTGGATACGGCACGGAATGGTTTGGAGGAAATTCAAGCCCTTTTTCCGGTTGACCTGAGTGAGCCGCTGGATATTTATATTTACGCCTCTCCCTCTGATCTTCAGGATACCCTTTTTATGGGTGGAGAGTCATGGGTGGCAGGGCACGCTAACCCTGAGTTGGGTATTGTGTTGGTGACCATTGCCCCCGGCGACCAGGAAAAGATCCTGATGCAGAAACAGATTCCCCATGAGTTGGTGCATGTGTTGCTTTATCGCCATGTTGGTAAAAACTTCAATCGTCTGCCCACGTGGTTGTCGGAGGGGATCGCTTCGCTGGCAGAGCTATATCCCAACCCCGACTATAAGCTCGCATTGGACCGTGCTCTGGAAAATAATACGCTCATCCCCATCAATGAACTTTGCGAACCTTTTTCGCGGGACGCATCATTGGCATTCTTATCCTATGCAGAGGCAGCTTCGTTCACACGTTATCTGCATACCAATTATGGTTCAAGCGGATTGGATGAGTTGATCCGTACCTACGCCGATGGACTCTCCTGCGAAGCAGGCGCACAACGTGTTTTCGGGAAACCGTTGACATATCTTGACACGAATTGGCAGGAAACTGTTTTAGGTGCAAATATCTTTGGGGTGGCTTTCCGAAATATCTCGCCTTACCTACTGCTTTTCGCCATCGTTTTGGCAGCCCCAATTGCACAAGCATTTACCATGTTACGAAAGAAAAAAGCAAATGAGCAAAACTAGTAAAACGAAAGCCAGCCTCCACATCCGCGTAAAGGGACGTGTACAACAGGTCGGGTTTCGGGCATTTGTCGCCCAGCAAGCCTCCACACTGGATATCCTCGGTTGGGTGCGCAATGTGGACCGGGATCAAGTCGAGGTCCGCGCCGAGGGAAAGCGCGAAGAGCTTGAACTTTTTCTGGAGAAAGTTCGGCGCGGTCCCAGCGTGGCACACGTGGATGAAGCCGATATAAACTGGGGAGAATATCGCGGGGAATTTAAAAAATTCAAAGTACGCTGGTTTTAGGGCATTTCACATGAATCTTGAATCTCCTCGCTATCGCATTGCTCTCGAAGATTTCAAACGTGCACGCCGCAAAGCCGCACTACAGGATGTCATCAGCCGGATAACCGGGCATTCCGATGCCCTGATCTCTTTTGAAGAGGCGCGTCAACGTCTCAAGGCAAGCGGCGAGGAAGCGCATGGACTGCAAAATATCCCGCTAAAAGCCATCATCGGCAGCGTCGGGCGCTACGCAGATTTCAACCGGAATTTTTTGCCGCGCCATGATTCTCAATCCAGTCGTTGGGCGCGAGTCAAATCCGTGCTACGTGATCTCGACGAGATGCCCCCCATTCAGGTTTACCAGATCGGCGAAGCCTATTTTGTTTTAGATGGCAATCATCGTGTCTCCATTGCAAGGGAACGGGAAGCGACTCATATCAAGGCCTATGTGACCGAGATACACACGAAGGTACCTCTCTCACCCGAAACAGATTTCAACGATTTCATTCTCAAATCTGAATACGCCGACTTTATCAGCCAGACAAAGATCGACGAAAGCTGTCCCCAGGCAGAGCTGAACATCACCGCTCCCGGGCAATATAAGATCCTTGCAGAGCAGATCAGCCTGCATCATGAAAAAATAAACGCCTCCAACGAAAAAGATGTTTCGCTGGAGGAAGCGACCTGTCGCTGGTATCACGATGCTTATCTGCCTGTGATCAAGATCATCCGCAACAGGGGCATTATGCGGGGGTTCCCAAAACGTACAGAAACCGACCTCTACGTCTGGATCGCCAAGCATCAGGAAAAGCTTCAAGAGGCATTAGGCTGGTCGGTCGATATCGATATTGCCGCAGCCGACCTGGTCGATCAACGCGGTGAGACTTATCGACAGATATTTAAACGGATCAAAGAGAAAGTTCGCGCACTGGTTCTGCCATCCATCCTTGAGCCAGGACCAGCCCCCGGTGAGTGGCGCAAAGAGCATGTTGCCATTCACGAGCCGGGCGCTCTTTTCGCGAATATTCTCGTTCCGCTTAGTGGCGAATGGGATAGCTGGAAAGCCCTTGAGCAAGCCATACTGATCGGACAACACGAAAAAGCGCATCTGATGGGATTACACATTGCAGCAGATAAAATGGATTTGGAAAGTGATGTTGCAAAAGCGACCGGGGAACGTTTTGAAAAAGAGTGCCAAGAGGCTGGTCTCGTCGGCGAATTCGCTCTTGACCAGGGCAGGGTTGCTTCTGTAATCAACAAGCGCGCCCGTTGGTCTGATCTCGTTATCCTGCATCTTGCCCATCCTCCCCAGCCCCAGATCACATCCCGCCTGGGATCGGGCTTGCGCGATCTGATCCAGCGTTGTCCTCGCCCGGTGATGACCGTTCCACAACCCACAGAAAAGATCGAACGGCTTCTCGTCGCCTATGATGGTAGCCCCAAAGCCAACGAATCACTCTACATGGCAGCCTATATCGCCGGGCATTGGGGAACATCTCTCACCGTATTGACCGTTGTGGAAAATGAAAACAAACGCTCGTGGCAACGGGACCGCGCGAAATATTACTTAAAAACCCAAAACATCCCGGCAACCTTCATCCAACGGGAAGGGGATGTAGCAGAGGCTATTCTCAATATTGTTGATGAAGAAAAAATTGATCTAATCTTAATGGGGGGCTATAGCCGTAAGCCTGTTGCGGAGGTGATCCTCGGCAGCAGCCTGGATGAGGTCTTACGCACCACACAAAAACCGGTCTTGATCTGTCGATAGAAATAAAACACTTCAAGTATTTCTAAAACTATTCTTTCTGCATTGCTTCTAACAAAATACCACAGAATTTTTCAGGGTCAAAATCAGAGTGTTTTATGTAAGATTCGTAAAAAAGAATACCTTTCCTGATCTCTGTTCCGTCTTCTTTCTTGTAAGTGATGAATAGTTTTACGGAACTCTTAGAGAACCAGTAGTATTTCCTTTCAACACGTAAAATATCCGAGAGCAGTATTCGACCATGAAATTGCCCCGGTCAAATTTTGGCCATACCTTTGCCAATTAAGTACTTAGGGGTAATTCTTACGATTGAAAAGGGTTTATATACACCTTCATAAACTATTTCCTCATCCATCGAGATAGGCGATTTTCCCATATATATCTCCCTATTTTTACCAACTCTATTCTTTTAGAATTCTAGCTCTTTTTGCTTATGCCCATAAGTATTAATCACCAATGTCTCTCCCACTTGAGTTTCGGTGACTGTCTCATTAGTGTAGACATGATTATGTCCATGAAAATGATATTTGGGCTTGAAGACCTGCACCAACCAATTGAAAGCCTTGATACCCCGATGAGTCCAGTCGGGTTTATCGTGAACTCCTTCCAAAGCCGCGTGGGTCACAAAAACATCGAGGCAACGCCCATAGACAAGCCGATTAAATAATAGCCTGGGAACCAAATGGAATACATGCCCCCACATTTCCGAGGGTGTATATTGAAAGTGTCCCTGATTGTAACGATTACAGCCCTCGATCCCTGCAAATAAAACCCCATCCTTATAGATCGTGCGTCGATGTAAATTTATTCCCCCGCGCGGCGCTCTTCGCTCTCCATCAGCATCATATTCAACAACAGGATCATGATTTCCGCGTACAAAGAAAAGCGGAGCATTCAATTTCGTGGCAATATATTCCTGATAATAATAGGGCAAGTCACCACATGAGATGACAAAATCAATATCGTGAACCTTGTCAAGTATCTCAGGGCTAAAGAGAAATGGGATTACCTTATCACTAATGGAGAGTACTTTCAACAGAATGCCTTTATTCAATGAACTCCCGCTGGTTTTTTCCCAGCGGGAGTTCTATTATAAAGCCTATCCACGGATCATTGTGAGCAACATTTTGAATTGCGTTGTTGCCTTAACTGCATGCGGCTCGTCCGCGGGCAGGATAATGGTCTCTCCCGCCTGCATATGGAAGGATTTCCCAGAGATAATGATCTCTGCCTCACCATCCATGACCTGAAGAAGGGCATCAAAAGGCGTGGAGTGTTCGCTCAACTCCTGACCAGCGTCAAAGGCAAAGAGGGTCACATTTCCGCTCTCGGCACGCAGTATCTGGCTGCTGACAACGGCATTTTCCTGGTATTCCGCCAGTGCGGCGATCTTAAAGATCTCGGCTTTTTTTGCTTCGGACATTTTTGCTCCTATTTAATCTCAATTGAATAACTTGCCAACTCACGTGTGAAGCGGGTGGTGCCGGTGACGACCAAAATGGCTTTATCACCGTTATCCAATGATAACGGAATATCAGCCGTCTGCTCATCCGTCAACTCGATCATCTCAACAGTGGTATCACGCCCACGTTCAAGGACCAGAGCCAAACGGAAGGTTTGCGGCAGAACGTTCTGCACACGGACAAAACCGGCTGCTTCCCAACCACCGTCATCGGATTCGAAATCGGTGAAATATTCAATGGCGTCGATACGGACATCGTCGATCAACATCCCTTCACCGTTGACAGCTGCATCGGTAACATACTCGAACCGGACTTGAATCTCCTTCCCGGCATATGCCGAGAGATCGATATCTTCCTGCATCCAGCCGTTGGTGACATCGTTATACGCCCAACCGTAGGAGTTGCCCGAGGGGTCTTCTCCTGTCCCTGAGGGGGTGGTGATGATCTCCCAGTGTTCGCCATCTTCGGAGACTTCAAAGTAGACGTAATCGTAATCGGTCTCGATGTCGTACCAGGTTTGGAATGAAAAAATAATGGGACCGACGACATCGCTAAAGTCGAAGGAGCGCGTCAGGGTCATGTCCGACTCATCACCTTTATTGGACCAAAAAGCGTAATCGCCTGAGTAGGCATCTGCGGGCAGTAATCCTGTTTGTGTCGCCCCTTCAAAGTGGAGGGTGTAATCGCCCGCGCATTCGATCTGGATATAGTCGCCGCCATATTGATGAACGTTATAGCTCTCTGAAAGCGGGCAATTATAGATATTTTCGGTGGCGCGCGGTTGCGGGGAATCTTTGTAATTATGATAGAAGAAACGCCCATCGCCGACTTTGTCATCTTTCACAAAATTGGCTGTTAGCCAGTCGATAACGAGATCATCCGCGCTGATAGCTTCGCCTGTTAGCGGGTCGGTGGCGTTGATGGATGCAAGAGTGTTATCAACGCTATCCATGCCATTTTGGGGATCGGCAGCGAGGGCTTGGGTGGCTTCTTCACCAAAACGATCCAGGAAGTAAGTGGTGAACATGAAGGCCGCGCCGTAATGGGGTGTGGTGGAATTCTGATCATTGGGCCAATCGTTGAGTTGGAGATCGGGGTTATTGGTGTAGACCCAATCAAAGCCACCGGGATCAAGTTCGTTGAGGAAGGTAGCCAGCTCGGAGAAGCCCTCATTGAGCCAGGACGATTCATTGCGATCCTGATTCCAGTGAATCATATGCTGGAATTCGTGCGCCAGAACGCCATAGGTAAAACCTTCGTGCAGGAAAGTGTTATCTGCATTGAAGAGGAACATCTCATGAGCGTTGGAATATTCATGTGCAAGAGGGTGGTATTCATCGGCAGATGAATAGTAACCCGCGATGCTGGAACCAATTCCGCGTGCGTAGAGGATGTAGATATGCTCATCCCCGTCGACGCCGGGCGACCATTCGGAACCAAAGAAGGCACGTGTGGTGGGATAGATCTGTTCTTCGAAGGTGTCCATGAGTTTTTTCATGTCATCTTCGTCAAACTTGACACCATCTTCCACCCAGAAATAGGAATGCTCGGTGACGTATTGCAGCGTTGCTGTTAGTTGGAAGTTTTCGTTCGTGCTGACGTTGGTTGCCCAGAAGGTGTCTGTATCACCGACCTGACGAGGGGCGGCAGGCGGGGCCATCGTGAGGGGGATATTGCATTTGCCTTCGAGGCGGCAGGAGATCTCGGGCAGGTTATTTGGCGGGACAATGGTATTCTCCAAAACAGACAGCGTATCTACTGGTATCTCATCCACAGGAGTGCGTTCCACGACTATGGGCGCACTGGGCGTGGGGGGGGATGTATCTGTAAAATTGATGTCTCCATCCAGGAAGGTATCTGCATTTTGGATCGCGAATATTCCTGCGGCTGCCAAAATGACGAGACAACAACAGAGCAAGGTGATCACAATACCGACAACGATCCAGACGGTTTTTGAGCTTGATGAATTCGTTTCTTGCATGAGGGGCTCCTTATCGGAATTCCATATTGATAAAAGTTCCGGTTATTGTAGCTTAAAAAATAAGCCAGGCAATGAATGCCTGACTTATGGTTCGTAAACTCGGCTCGCACGTGTGCCCCGCAGGGGGAGTGACAGGTCTTAAGCTGCGTCACTGGCAGCTTTCTTTTTCTTCTTCGGCGCAGGTTCGCCTTCAATGAAGACAATTTCGTTGCTTTCCTTATCCACATCCACCAGGATGGCACCACCTTTTTTGAAATCACCCTTGAGTAATTTCACAGAGAGCGGGCTTTCGACAAATTTCTGCAGGGCACGTTTAAGCGGGCGGGCGCCAAAGGCTGCGTCGTAGCCCTGCTCCGCCATCCATGTGCGGGCGGCGGGCGTCAGGCTAGCAACAATGTTGAATTCGCTCAGGCGTTCCTGAATTTCCTTCATTTGCAAGTCAACGATCTGCTCCATCTCTTCCACGCTGAGGGGCGAGAACATAATGGTCTCATCAACACGGTTCAGGAACTCGGGGCGGAAAGCACCTTTGAGCGCTTTTTCAACTTTCTTGTGAGCCTCTGACTGCTTATTATCTTTCGACTCTGTCACAAATCCGAGCGCGCCGCTCTGGCTGACATATTCAGTACCAAGATTGCTGGTCATGATCAGGATGGTATTGCGGAAATCAACCACTTTGCCCTGTCCGTCGGTCATACGACCATCATCGAGGATCTGAAGGAGCGCGTTCCAAACTTCAGGATGCGCTTTTTCGATCTCATCGAAGAGGACAACGCGATAGGGGCGGCGGCGTACCGCTTCGGTAAGTTGACCGCCCTCCTCGTAGCCGACGTATCCCGGAGGCGCGCCGAACAAACGCGAAGCCGTGTGTTGCTCCCGATATTCAGACATATCGATTCGAACCAGAGCATCGGGATCGTCAAACATAAACCAAGCCAAAGCTTTGGCAAGTTCCGTTTTACCGACACCGGAGGGACCGATAAAGATGAAGGAGCCAATCGGGCGATTGGGATCTTTGAGCCCGGAGCGGGCACGGCGGATGGCATCTGAAATGGCGGTAATGGCAGCATCCTGCCCGATGATACGCTCATGGAGACGATCTTCCATCTCGAGCAATTTCTGGGCTTCGGTCTCCATCATCTGTGAGACAGGGATACCCGTCCACTGGTGGACGACCTCTGCAATGTCATTCAGATCAACAACTTCATCGAGTTTGTGTTCTTCTTCCCATTGATCGCGCAGGGCTTTGAAATCTTCTTCAATACGCAGACGTTCGGCCTTCATTTCGGCAGCACGTTCATAGTCACGTTCATTGCCCGCCAACTCTTCTTCTGCAGTGAGGCGATCAATTTCGCCCTTCATTGCCTTGAGATCATCCGGCAACGAATATAGAGCCACACGCAATTTCGCAGCTGATTCATCCATCAGGTCGATGGCTTTGTCGGGCAGGTGTCGGTCGGTCACATAGCGATCTGCCAGACGTGCGGCGGCGCTAAGAGCTTCATCCGAGAAGCGGACTTTGTGATGTGCTTCGTAACGATCGCGCAGACCGTGCAACATTTTGATGGTATCTTCCACATTCGGTTCTTCAACGTAGATGGGTGCGAAACGACGCTCGAGGGCAGCATCTTTTTCGATATGTTTGTGGAATTCATCGAGGGTGGTAGCACCAATACACTGTAATTCACCGCGTGCGAGGGCAGGTTTGAGCATGTTGGAGGCATCCAAGGCCCCCTGCGCCGCACCTGCGCCGACGACAGTATGCAACTCGTCGATCATCAGGATGATCTCGCCATCCGATTTCTGGACTTCATCAATGGCAGATTTCAAGCGCTCTTCAAATTCACCACGAAAACGGGAGCCAGCGATCATGCTGCCCAGATCAAGGGAAACAACTTGTTTTCCGCTCAATATCTCGGGGACATCATTATCGACGATCTTTTGTGCCAGACCTTCAACGATGGCCGTCTTGCCAACACCTGCTTCACCGATCAGGACGGGGTTATTCTTCGTACGTCGGGAGAGTATTTGCACCAAGCGCAGGATCTCAGTATCACGTCCAATAACGGGATCAAGTTTCCCTTCACGGGCGAGCTTCGTCAGGTCCCGTGAGTATTTTTCGAGGACACGGTAGCGTGTTTCCGCTTTTTTGTCGGTTACACGCTGTCCACCGCGCAACTGCTGGATAGCGGCAAAAACGCGGTCACGAGATAGTCCGGCACTCTCGAGAACGCGCGCCGCAGGGGTATTGCGCTCGCTTAGAATAGCAAGGAAGAGGTGCTCGGTCGAGATGTATTCATCTTTCAGGCGGCTGGCTTCCTCATTGGCGAGGTCAATGATCCGCTTGACGCGCGGGGTGATGAAGATCTGTCCGGCACCACCACCGAATATATTCGCCTTCGGGCTGGATTTTAAGGTCGCATCGAGACGAGCGGCGAGACTTTCTGCATTAATACTCAGGTTTGTTAAAATTTGTGGAATAACGCCATCATGCTGCTCGATCAGCGCAAGCAAAATATGCTCTGTATCGATCTGATTATGCCCGTAACGTTGGATAATCTCCGCAGCACGCTGGGCAGCCTCTTGAGCGCGTTCCGTAAAGCGATCAAATCGCATCATAATCTTTATCCTCTACTAATATGTCATTGCTTCTCTCGTAATGACATCATTAAGAACTTTTTACTAGAAGCAGTATAACAAAAAAGAATCGGCGAAACAGAAATGCTGCGTTAGAGAACTATAAGAGTCAGGGGGAAGGTGTTGCTGCTACACTTGGCGTTTTTGTGGGGGTGAGCGTGACCACATTCATGCAGATCTGTGGCAACCAGCCGACACGCTTATCTTCGTCTTCGATCTCAACCCAGGTCAATCCATCGACGAGTTTTTCTCCATATAGAAGGGTAACAAAATCACGATTGCTAACACGTCCGATCGCTGGGCGGTTGTATCCCGGGAACTGGCGCAACTCAAGGCATTGATCATAGTCGCTAAAGATATTCTGGATGCGGGCTGTGGAGGGTGTTGAAGTGGAAGTGGCGGTAGGCTTCGGTGTAAATGTGGAAGTGGGCAGGGGGGTAGCAGTGGATGTTGGGGTGGAGGATGCCGTGGGGGTCAGAGTAGCAGGTGTGGGTGTAGATGTGAAGGTCGGCGGGATGAGGGGGTCCAGTTGGGCAACGACGATTTGATCCACAACAATAGAGACTGCTTCCTGTAGTTGGATTGCAATATCTTCCTGTAGGCTATCCACATCGCTGTAGTAAAGCTGTTGGGGTGTGCGCAGGGTGATCTCAAGTTGAAGTACGCCTTCGTCTGTGGTCTTATCGTCTAAATCAGTCAGAACTGCGCCGCGTTTGGCAACTTCTTCAGAAACGACCATATTTATTTCACGAGTGCGGCTGGCCTCCTGGAAAAAAGAAAAGCTCAAGAAGCTGAGCGGGAGGAGCATGACGAGGGTCACCAACGCAGAAATGGTTAAGCTGCGCGGGACACGCTTGCCATCTTTTCTGCCCGGGCTGAAACCCAATGCCCAGAATACGAGCATGGAGGCAAAGGCAATGGTCACGGTGTTGGTCACAAAAAGCAAAAACGCGCCACCAGCGACGTCCCAACGACCCATGGCAATCCCAACGCCAATCACGCCTAGCGGTGGCATGAGGGCTGTAGCAATGGCAACACCCGGTAGCGCAGCAGAAAGAGAAGGCTGTGCCAGCGCGAAAGCTGCCGCCAAACCACCGGCCAATGCGATCAGCAGATCGATCGGTGAGGGGCGCGTGCGTGAGATCACCTCTACGGGGAGATCATGCAAGGTGATGAAAGGCAGCGAAGCATTTAACCATGTCAGTAAAATGGAAATAAGAACGGCAATAATCGCACCACGAATAATGGCACTGCCGGCATCCTTGAGCAACTTTTCATCACCGATCAATGAGCCAAGCCCCAAGCCAATAATAGGCGACATGAGCGGCGCAACAAGCATCGCCCCGATGATGACTGCTGCCGAATTCGTAAGCAAGCCCAGCGTGGCGATCATGCTTGAAAGCACGACCAGCACAAAGTACTCGAAATCGGGTTGAGCAGAATCGCGCAAACTCACACGTACTTCACCACGCCGTTCAAGTGTTACCGGCGGGACAAATTTACGAAACCAATAGAGGACTTGTACGCGGATAGATGGCGGAACTTGTTCTTCGTGGCTCATGAGGCAATTCTACCTTGTTCCCTCCGAATTGCAACCTTTTACTACAGGTAAGCAATCTGATTACTTTTCCAGCAAAAACTCCCGAAAGAATTTGGTTGTCTTCTTTGTATAACGCGTGTGATAGTAAGCATACATATTCATGTGAACAGCATCTTTTTCCGTCCACAGCCAGCGCGGTTCACCTGCTGCCTCGTAGAGGTGCTCCGCGGAATTCGCAGGAATACGTGTGTCTCCCATTCCCTGAATAATGAAGACCGAGCGTGGGCTGATCTCACCGATCACGTCAATGGGGCGCACCATGTCAATGCTCATGCCCGTTTCTCGCTCGGCAAAAAACTGGACCAATTCACGCAAAACCGGCACAGGGATTTGATCATTTAGCTCATCTTCAAGGCTGGGAAAGGGACTATCCACAATAACGGCTTCGATCTCCGGTCGGCGGGAAGCTGCCAACAAAACGGATACGCCTCCCATCGAGCCTCCCCAGGCACCGACACGTTCCGTTTCGGGTTGGGCAAGCGCAAAATCGAGGGCAACTTCCACATCCTGCGATTCTTTGTATCCAAAAGTGACCATTTCGCCTTCGCTTTCCCCGTGTGCGCGGAAATCCCAAGAAACCACGCCATAGCCCTGCTCGGCAAAGAGCAGGTAGAAATCGATGGGGCGCACATCCGCATGACCATGTGCTACCAAAATAACAACCCCGTTTTGTGGCGGCGTGTACCAGCCCTGCAAATGCAATCCGTCTTCCGTCAGGAGTTCGATCTCTTCGTATTCGATCCCTTTTTCAAAAAGAATATCCCCTGAAGGAGGTGGCCTTCGCGGAGGGTACAAATATGCCATCGTCTGCTGGTAGGCGAAGATCATCAAGGCTACCGATAATGCAACAAGCAACGATAGCAAACCAAAGATGAA
This sequence comes from uncultured Anaerolineaceae bacterium, assembly GCA_964487745.1. GTDB lineage: Bacteria > Chloroflexota > Anaerolineae > Anaerolineales > Villigracilaceae > Desulfolinea. Next base: position 15,562 of record CAZASG010000036.1, read on the forward strand.
TAACCTCAACCCCTTTTTCATCTTTTACCCCAAAACGTGATTGTCGATCAGGCGTGTAGTGCCAATATAAACCGCCATCGAAAGCAGGGTTTTGCCCGTGATCTCATCCAGCTCTGCGAGGGTATCGTAATCGGCACAGGAGACATATTCCAAACGGGCAAATGGTTCGGCGCTAATAAGCTCTTCCATGATGGCGCGCAGTGTGTCGGCATTTCGTTCGCCTTTTTCGTAAGCGGATTTGGCTGCCGCAAGGGATTTGGAGAGTACCAATGCCGCTTGCCGTTCTTCGGGGTTCAGATAGGTATTACGGCTCGACATCGCCAGCCCGTCTCGCTCGCGGACGATAGGCTGGATGAGGATTTCAACAGGCATATTCAAGTCGCGGACCATTTGACGAATGACCGCCGCCTGTTGAGCATCTTTCTGCCCGAAAAAAGCTTTCTGCGGTTGAACGGCGTTAAAAAGCTTGGTGACCACCGTCGTCACACCCCGAAAATGACCGGGGCGTTTTTCGCCTTCGAGGGGCTGGGTCAATCCATCTACGTCAACCCAGGTCTGAAAATTGGGAGGATACATCACATCGGATGTGGGTGTCCAGAGCAGGTCGGCTCCGGCTTCCTGTAAAAGGGCGGCATCCCGCTCAAGATCGCGGGGATAGGCGTCCAGGTCGTCGGTGGGGGCAAACTGTGTGGGATTCACGAAAATGCTCACCGCAACGGAAGCAGATTGCTCGCTCGCGCGTCTCACGAGGGAGAGGTGTCCCTCGTGCAGATATCCCATCGTTGGCACGAATCCGACCGGCTCGGGCAGGGCTTTTCGGGCATCCCGCAGGTCTTTAATTTCCACAACTTTTCTTAGAACATTCATTCTTTTTTCCTATTGACAGTTTTTTTCCCTATGTTACACTATAAATATCAAATTACTATCAATAGGAGAAAATAAAATGGCTTTTTCAACTACAAATTCCAAAGGTACTACTTATTATCTGCACGCCAACAAACGTACATCCAAGAGCGGCAAAGAGATCACAATGTATTTCTTCGCCCGTGACGTGCGCCCCGAGAAGGCTGTTGACGCGATGCCTGAAGGCTACGAATTGATCGAAATGAAAACCGGCTTGCCCGCGCTAAAGAAGAAACAATAATTTGATACCCAATGCTCATGCCGGAAGGCATGGGCATTTTTTTTATCCCCACACCCCAGCCCCCCTCCCAGCCTCCCCAAAAAATCTAAAGACGGAATTTAGGGGGAGGAGCAGGAGATGAATAAGGAGGAAATTGATGCCCGCACTCAATCGTGTTCAACTCATTGGAAGGTTAGGTCAAGACCCCGAAGCCCGCTATACGCCGACCGGCAAGCAGGTGGTCAAATTCAGCGTGGCGGTATCTAATCGTTGGAAGAAAGACGGCGATGTGAAGGAATATACCGAGTGGGTCAATATCGAGGCTTGGAATCGGCTCGCCGAAATTTGCAATGAATATCTGCGTAAAGGGAGTTTGGTCTATCTTGAAGGGCGTTTGAAGACAGACAAATATGTGGATGAAGGCGGCGAGAACCGCTACTTCACGAAGGTGGTCATTCAGCAAATGCAGATGTTGGATAAGAAAGAAGATAAAGGCGTGATCGAGGAATTGCCTGCGGAGTATGAAGTGGAGTGATTTGACGCCCAGAGTCATTTAGGTGGACTCAAACTGCGTATAATACTAAGATTTGAACATTATCCGTAACTTTTCTACATATAATGTTTGAAAAGAAGGGTTTAGAGAGAGTCAAACGCTGCATAATATTCAAAACACAGCTTTATGTGGAGTCGGATTCCACATATCACCTAGTTGGGCTTCAATTAATTTCATGGAGTTATTGATATGAGTGTAAGTGATACTTGGCAGTTAATTGGTTCAATTGCTACAGTAGCAACTTTCTTAATCTATATATTTCTTGAGTGGTCAAAAATTCGAGAAAAGCTTCTCGAATACTCCAGAGCAAGGAACGCATTAATCAAAGCAACTGTTGGAAGTGTTGTATTTGCGTTCTCTGGAGCGTTAGCAGGCTTTATTGTTATCTGGGTTGGCGGAATATTCCTTTTACCATTGCTTGATAGTGAATACAGTAAATCAACTCAAACACTTTTGGGTTTAGCATACAATTACTCAGGTTTCATTGCTACAGCATGGGCAATTATTGGTTTCTTTTTTGGTTTATTATTTGGAAGCCATGAAGCTCCCCTATATTCAACAAGGCAAGAGCGACTTGCAGGAGCATTTTTAGGAATGATAGGTGGAGCTTTTTTTAGTAGTGTAATTGCAGGAATAGTTTATCTTCATCTCGATATAAAAGCTTGGGCAAACTTAGTAATCACTTGGATATTAGGAGGCGCATTAGGTGGTGCGGTAATTGGAACTTTGCTTGGTAAATTCATTAGGAATTTTATTTTTGTTCTATACCGAACGATGGCAGCTTCACAATTACCGAAAATTGAAAACAAGAAGGTTATAAGCTCCATAAATTATATGCCTGTCGCCATTCGTCCAGGAATAGGAAACTCATACTTCAAAGATCGCTATCTAGATTTACCATCAGGCGATATTATTTTAGATAAGGCTGAATTTCATCTGCAACCAGACTCTTTGATATTTGATACTAATGCGCATATTAGTTCTTATTTGCCAAGAGCCGATGGTGGCAAGGAGATTGAACTTCGAATCGAAAAACCGATAAGCAATATTGTTTCTGCTAATTTTCTAATAAATTCGGGAAACAGCAAGATAATCTATGCGTCCGATAAGATTGGAGAAATAATTCTCGTATTCAAAGATGCTCCTCCTATTACGACTGATTTAAAATTAGGTTATAACATCAGAGAATGGAGTATTGGCAACCAAGGCGATTGGGTACGAGAACTATCAAGTTCTGAGACCAGTCTATATTGGAAGGGAAATAATAAGCAGGGTAGAAATGCGATCATTGATTGTTTGAAAGTGCCTGTTTTTGAGTGCATGAGAAACAACTCTCTTGAAAAAATAATTATTGTTCATAATTCAGTGGTCAAACCACCTGACACAATGGGAGTACATTTTTCCATATTTGCAATAACTTTGGAAATACAAGAGCCTTTTAAGGAAGCCCAACAAAGCGTGCAGCCGACAAGTGGGATTCGCACAGCCAAAAGGAGTTGATTCTGTACTCAAACAATTTCCGTCAAATCAGCTTTGTCTCGTCCCACCCACTTGCGGCTAACGCAAGCCGTTGGGCGTCCAGAAGTCACCAAAATCAAAAGGAGTGAAATATGAACAAGAAAAACAAACAATCGTTGATCTTTATTTTGATAGTAGGCTTTATCACTCTGGCCTGTGGGCTTCCTGGCAGCAACCCCGCTACACCGGCACCGCTCGACATTTCCACCATTGTCGCAGAAACAGCACAAGCATTGGCCCAAACACAGGATGGCACCCCGCCTACTCAGCCCCCCCCACCTTCAGGAGATGGGCCTGCATCCATCAACCTGGACGATCCGAATTTATACAATCAACCATCCAACGTTCAAACCTATCGGACCAGTCTGGAATATACCTTCAGCGCTGTCGATGGCTCGGCAGTCAACGGAGCTGCCTACGTCGATGGTGAGACCGATGTAGATGCCAATGCATCGAACCTGGTCTTCCAAATGGAAGGGAGCGCAACGCTGGATGGGAATCAATCCTTCGTTGCCACTTATATTGGCGGCACAACATACATGTTCGCACCCGGCATGGGCTGCATGAGCGGCGCTACCGATACGATGGATAATCCCTTCGACACCTTTCTAGACACAGGCGGCGACCTGACCGGGGAGGCCTACCGAGTCCAACCCGATGAAAACGTCAACGGTGTGGATGTCTACGTCTACGAGATCACGATGGATAATATGGAGGGCGCCGCGACCACCGAAATAAACGAACTCAAAGAAGGACGCATCTACATCGCCAAAGACGGTTTCTATGTGGTGCGGATGCGCTTCGTTTCAGTTGGCACCAACGAATTTCTGAGCGGCGGCTCCACCATTGTAGGGGATGAAATCTATGAGTTGAATTACTATGATTTCAACCAGCCGATTGGGGAGATCGTCCCGCCGGAGGGATGCACAGACATGCTCTCGGGCACCACCGAAGCTGACTACCCACTTCCCGGTGACGCGTCCATCCTCTCCGATATGGCTGGCATGGTCATTTTCAACACGAATCTCACCCAGGAAGAACTCACAGCATTCTATCAAACAGAGATGGCTGTCTTGGGTTGTTCGGCGGGGGATGAACTGGGGAACGCGCAGGGCGTGATGATCATGTTTGACGGCTGTCCATCCGGGACTGTTCAGATTGTTATCGCACCCGACCCGGCGACCGGCGTGCAGCAGGTTTCCATCATGTCAATGCCGTGATGAAATTGCTGGCGAAACATCGCCCACCCCCAATTCCACCATGCCTCAGCTTCGCCTTGGGGTAAGCGGCTCAACTTCCGCATTAGTACGCAAAGCGCTCATCCGTGGATGAGCGCTTTTATCAAGGATAAAAATCCACATATCGTAGAGAAAGCTCTCTTTTATTCCAGTGAGGTTTTTGTAAAATAGAAATACCAAAGAATAATGAGGAGCCTGCCATGAAAATCCCCTTTATCAAATCGTCCACACAAGAATTCATCAAGGAAGCTCGCAAAACCCCAAACTACAGTTTTCGCGATTTCCTGCACGGCTACATCTACGGACGCTGGACTTACCTTTACATCGGGATAGGCAAAGGGGATCATCCCATCGCCAAGAAATATATGGCATGGAAAAAGAAACTCGGAATCGCCCTCAAAGAAAAACCTGCTACCGAGACCAAAGGGATGGCTGAAACCTATCATGGCAAAGCCATTCCGTTAAATACCGCCAAAGAACTGGTACAGATCAACGAAGAGATCAACATCCCCGACCTCGAGCAGGTCATCCCCTACAAACGTGCCCGTTCCATAGTACTGAAAAACCCCGAACACATCGTTGCCATCGACTGTCCCTGCCGTAGCGTGAAAGAAAATCCTTGCCTGCCCATCGACGTCTGTCTCATTATCGGTGAACCCTTTGCCAGCTTTGTCCGTGACCATCATCCCAACCGCACGCGTGATATCACCCAGGACGAGGCGGTAGAAATTCTCAAAGCCGAAGATGAGCGCGGACACGTGCATCACGCATTTTTCAAGGATGCGATGCTCGAGCGTTTCTATGCCATCTGCAACTGCTGCGAATGCTGTTGTGGCGCGATCAACTCCTACAATTCCGGCAATCCGATGTTGGCCTCGTCCGGTTACGTCGCCCAGATCGACGAAGATGAGTGTATCGCCTGTGAAGCCTGCGTAGACTACTGCCAATTCGGTGCGCTGGAGGTCGAAGATTTCACGATGAACGTGGTTTACGAGAACTGCATGGGTTGTGGAGTCTGTATCGACAAATGTGACCAGGAATCCATCACCCTGGTCGCCGACAAACAGAAAGGCATCCCCTTGGAGGTTTGTACCTTGATGGAAGAAGTTGGATAACCCAAAGAAAGGAGCAAGAAATGGGAAAGGAAGTTAGATTATTCAAAAGCGAAGAACGCAAGACCAGCGCTGAAGTCGCGGAGTTTTTACGTCAGATCGCAGGCAAGATCGAAAAGGGTGAAGTCATCCTGCGCCAGGGACAGGAAGCGATCACACTGAACATCCCCCACAATCTGATCCTGGAAATCCAGGTAGAGGATGAAGATAAAAAGACCAAGGGCATTCAGCACAGCCTCGAGATCGAGATCAAATGGTTCGACGATGACGGGAAGGGTGGCCCCCTAGAGCTGGGATAGGGCATCACGTAGACGGGAAGTAGCAAATCTGGGACAAGCGTGTAACTTTTCTTCTCCTTTTTCGTAAAGTAAGTGACGTCAATTCATCTACTCTACAAAAAGGCTATGAAGACCATTCAAATCGTCCTGCTCGTATTCGTTCTTGTTGAAATCCTGAATATGCTGGAGTTGTACTTCCTGCAAGACAACTGTAAATTTAACGGGGCATGTATTTTCAGTGGCTGGGAAAAATCGAAAGCTGATCCTGAGGTGCATGCCCTGTTACGTTATTTGGTCAATTGGTTGGCTGGGGTAAAAATGATCGTGATCGGCTTATTGTTAGTATTGATCTTTACAGCGCCGGAACAAACGCTTCTTCTCGCAACCATTGCCCTCATCCTGACAACCGCATCCTACTTCTGGAGAATGAACCCCATGCTCCACGCAGCGGATAAGGCCGGGCAAGTCAAACCACGCGGTCATGCGAAACGTCTGAGTATGATGCTCATCGGGCTTGAGCTCAGCCTCGTCTTTGGGGTGGTGGCACAAATCCTGAAAATCTAAAATAATATCCAGCCCAAGGTTAGAGGTGTATCAAATAGCCCATCGCATGATGGGCTATTTTCTGTGAAGTTATGAGATCTTTGAATCGCTGGCTATCTATTGAATATAAATTTTTCCTATCTATAATGAATATGAAGAACATCTTTCAGCAAAAGGAGGACAAATTGTGAACAGAAAACTCACCAACGGGATCACGCTACTAATAGTGATCGTGTTTACGCTTACGGCTTGTAATACCCCTGCCCCTGGCGCCGCAGAACCTCCGGCAGAAGTCACTGAACCAGAACCAGCAAATCCAGCCGCAGTGCAGCCTGAAGAAGCCGAACCTGCAGAAGAACCAGTCCCCGTCCCCATCGCAACACCGGAAGGGCAATTTTTTCGAGATGACTTCACCGACGGCATTCAGCCTGGATGGGAATGGGAAAATGAGAATCCCGCCAAGTGGACGATCACCAGCGATGGCTGGCTGGAGATCATCGGAGAAACTCAATCCCTGCTTGGAGATGAATGGCAAAACAATCTGTTGTGGTATCAACTTCCTCAAGGAGATTTTGTCATCACAGCCCATTTGAAAGCAAAGCCCTTTGAAAACTTCCATCAAGCCACGATCTATATTTACGAAGACCCCGAAAACTATATCGCTATCAATCGTGGCTACTGTGATATTTGCGAACTAACCAAAGGCAACGGGATTTACATGGAATACAAGATCGATAGCGCCTGGGGAGGCTATCAAAAAGCGACCGATGCTGAGGATGTGTATTTACGCTTGGAAAGCAGCAACGATATGATCAGCGGATATTATGCTTTCGAGGAAGGTCAATGGGAGCGCCTGGGACGCTTTGGGAACTACTTTGAATTCAACAAAGTAGGCATTGGCGTAAGCAACGTCAACGCAGCGAACGACGTTGTCGGAATGTTCGATTATTTTGAGATAACACAACCATAACAGCTAAAAAAGCTCATCATGTGATGAGCTTTTTTTATTTCACTACTTGATAGGTGGATTGAACCATCCCATTCGACCATGAGCGCGAGCGAAGCAGTTTAAGTTTAACATCTTTTTCAAGCGAACCAAATAAGGGGATGCCCTCACCGATCAAAACGGGAATGGTCGTGATGGTCATCTCATCCACCAAACCTTCACGTAAAAAGGATTGGATAACCTTGCCGCCATCGAGATAAATATGCTCATAGCCTCGCTCAAGAATTTTCTCGACGAACGCACGTGGGGAGGCTGGGTCGATGCTCACAACATCTGCCAGATGAGATGGGGCTTCCGTTAAACTTTTGCTCAAGACGATGACCGGTTTCTCACCATAGGGCCAGGGATCAAACTCCAATACCTTTTCAAATGAGCCACGCCCCATCACCAAGGCATCGACTGCGTTGAAAATCTCCCCATAACCGGCATCATCCCCATCTTCGAGCGGATCGATCTCGTGCAACCAAGCGACATCTCCATCGGGGCGGGCAATGAACCCATCCACACTAGTGGCAATAAAGACAGAAATTTTTAGCGTTTTCGACAACTTCATAAGAAATCTCCTTATATAAGACCTATTTTATTGCCTAATGAACAAATACGCACCTTGAGTATTTATTGAAAAGGAGGCTGGAATGCTTATAATGAAATAGGGCATTTTTATTTTCACAATATTTTTCAGGGATGGAAACATGAGAACGGATGTTTTTTTTGTTCAGCTAGTCTGTTTGGGAGGGAAGCTCGATGAAGAAAAACAGTGTCCACCTATTCTATCTTTCTTTTGCGATTCTAATCGTTCTCTTTGGCTGCAGTCCGCAGGTATTGGAAGAGACCCCTTTACAGGATGAAATTACAAAACCAATAGCCGAAAGCACTGCTAGCGATGCTCCAGCTAATATTGAAGAAATCAATCTTGACGATCTGCTCGATGTTGGCAGCAAAATGGAGTGGTTTGATAAAGGTTTTCTGATTTTCATTCCCGAAGGCGAAGTTAATCTGGGCAACAGCGACTACGAAGACAACCCCGAGCATAATGTCTATCTCGATGATTATTGGATCTACACATTCAAGGTGACCAACGGGCAATATTACCAATGTGTACAAACAGGGACCTGTTTGCCGCTGACCAGCAAGCCACCTTATCCTGATATTGCTGACCCTGAGATCAAGGACCATCCCGTCGTCGGCACAACCTGGGAGCAGGCGCAGACCTACTGCGAATGGATGAATGCCAGCCTGCCAACTGAAGCGCAATGGGAAAAGGCCGCTCGCGGCCCCGATAGTAACACTTATCCTTGGGGCGAGAACGAAGCGACCTGTAAATGGCTCAACTTTGGCGATTGCGGATATGGAAGCACAACCAAGGTCTTTGAATTTCCTGATGGGATCAGTTTCTACGGAGCCTATGATATGGCAGGTAACACTTTCGAGTGGACGAAGGATTGGTATCAAGCCGATTATGCAGCTAATGCTCCAGATGCAAACCCGCCTGGGCCAGAGAGCGGTTCCGAGCGTGCCATCCGCGGGAGTAGCTTCAAGAGTAATATCGACGAATTGGCTTCAGCCCAACGCGCTTATCTAAATCCCGAACAATATCGCCCAGATCTCGGATTCCGCTGTGTAGTCACGGACCTGGAAGCTTTCGCACCCTATTGTATTCAGGCAGCTTTTGTACCTGGTGACCCGCTTCCCTGGCAAGAAGGCCCTCCACCCGGCGAAACTCCCCCTGATCCTGAATTTGGGGAAGGAGAATGCATAGATTGGGGAGCAGGCTTTGAAGACACGTTGTATTGTGCCTATCAACAAACCCAACAAGGGGGGCTGAACCTTCAACCAATATACAGTGCCACAATCAAATCCTGGAGTTCCGATGAGGGCGTTATCTGCGTGGAGGGAGATCCCTTTGCCTGTCTTGGGCCAGATAATGCACATGTAACTATTCACTGGTGCACAACTTGCACCCCTGACCCAGAAAACTTCACCTTGGCGTATGACTGTGCGCCCGGGTATATTCTGAATTTTCTTGACCCTCCTGAGTGTGAATATCCGGGTAAACAGCCCACCGCAGAAGAGATCGCACAATGGGAAATATGCCCAACCGGATATGTCTATGATGGCAAGGAGGATATTTGCGTCAAAATCGTGCCATCGAGTCAGGATTGCCCTCAGGGGTATGCATATGATGACACCAAACGGTGCTGTGTAGCCAAATTTACGGAGACGAACCCAGAATTGGAAGGGGTGCCTCCTTCTTCATATCCCACCTGCCCGATCGGAGCAAAATCCAGTTGGCCCGATATTATGATGAACGAAATGAAGTGCATATTTGAAGTGGTCTTTTCCGAGATTGAAAGCTGTCACGACACCGTGATGCAAGTAGGCGATTGCCCCGATCCACCAGATAAATCTAAGTGTACGAACCCCAGCCAATATGCATCTCAAGGCCCTTGTGAAGCGGCAGGGTGTGTTTGGTTTACTGATTCTGCCACTGGAGGCCAAAGATGCATCTCTCCCTAAATCTTAGGTAAGGCTACAAAGCCTGTTGGCAGGAAACAGCACTGCGGATGTTGCCTTGGAACCAAAAACTATACCTTATATTTGTTTAAATTGTTTTTTTTGTCATTTATTATATACTTAAGATGCTCAACCTATTTGGAATTCTTGAAGCGGAAGGATTTGGAGAGAATAATGGCAGAAGAAAAAGTAATCACCGCATGTTTCATTTGTGGCAAGGATGTTCCTGAAGGTGATGGAAGCTTAGAGTGTAAGAATTGCCAGACCAGATATTGTCTTTGGGCACATAAAAAAGAATTAGGCTACAAAGGGATTTGGACTGGGTATAGCGAGACAAACTGCTTGAAGTGTGGGCAGCTAATTTTTGGTACTACTCCAGAAGAAGCCCCGTCAGAAACGCAGGAAAAGACAACAAAGCCAACTGGCTTTTACATCCCCACTGAAAAAACACCAAAAGAGTGCCCAGCTTGTGGTGGGGAAAACATCAGTGCCTTTCTAAAGCCCCAAATCGGCAAAACAGAGAGAATTTTTGATGTCGTCTTTGGAATGCTTGTCATCGTGGGAATTTATTATCTTTTTGCCATTTCCGGGCAAACTGATGATATGAATGAGACTATCGCTCTTATTCTCTTGGTGTTTGGTATTTGGCTTGGAGCTTCATACATTTGGTTAGGATTGACACTCCGTCCTATAGGAAAATATATCATCGCCCCAACATTTAAAACTCACGCTACCTGTGAAGATTGTCAGCATTATTGGGTCGCAGATATGAAATAAGAGTCTGGCTTTACCCAACTAAGAGTTAGTACAAAAGCTGCCCTATTGTAAAATAGGGCAGCTTTACGTTATTGTTTATTTACCTTTTAGGCAATCGGCAGTGCTTCTAATTGCTCGACCAATTCCTTGATCACATCGAAACCGCCTTGCCAGAAATCTGCGCTGCGGATGTTGATACCGGCTTCGGTCAGGATCTTTTCGGGGGCTTCCGAGCCACCTGCCGCAAGCAGTTTCAGGTAGCGCGGTTTGAAGGCTTCGCCTTCGGCTTTGAATTGTTTGTAGAGCGAGAGCACAAGTAATTGCCCAAAAGCATAAGCGTATACATAGAAGGGGGTGTGATAAATATGTGGGATCGAGACCCATTCCCATTTGAATTCATCGCTAACATCCAGTGAATCACCGAATTGGGTGGCAAGATTTTCGAGATAGGCTTCTGCCAACTCATCGACAGAAGCGTTCGCTTTAATCATCTCGTGGGCTTTGCGTTCGAAGAGGGCAAAGTAGGCCTGACGCATGATGGTGGCATAAGAGTCATCTACTTGGCGGAAGAGCAGATCACGGCGCACGGATTCATCGGTCTCGTTCTCGAGCAGTTGATCGACGAGCATCATCTCCCCAAAAGTGGAGGCTGTCTCCGCGAGTGGCAAGGATGAGTGATAGGTAAAAATGTTGTGGTGCGAGGCAAGCATAGCGTGGATAGCATGACCCAACTCGTGTGCCATTGTTGCGACATCATCAGCGCGACCCTGATAGTTGAGCAAGACGTAGGGGGACATATCCGGGGTCACCGACCAACAAAAGGCACCTCCCCGTTTTCCTTTGCGGACTTCACCATCGAGATGATCATCGTCGAAGACGCGTTGGGCAAGGGTAGCAAGTTCGGGTGAGAATGTCTCGAACGATTCCAGCACCATGTCGGCAGCATCTCCGAAGTCGTATTTCTTATCCGACTGAACGACCGGCGCATAGACATCATAGCGGCGCAACTTATCCACACCGAGGTGTTTGGCTTTCAATTTGAAGTAGCGCTGGAAGACATCCGAATTTTTCTCGCAAACGTTCAGGAGGGTGTCGACGGCTTCATCGGGGATGTCGTTGCCAAGATTGCGCGCCGAAATAGGTTTGGCAAAATTGCGCAGGTTGACGTTCTCGTTGCGCCAATCGCGGACCCGGGTTTGATACATCTGCCCGAGGATCGGCCCATCTTCAGCATAGACCCGATAAAGCTCCTGATAAGCAGCAGCACGAAGATCGGCATCTGCTCCACGAACATAGGACATCAGCTCACCGCGTGTGAGTTCCTTAGTTTCACCATCCACCTCGAGCTTGAAGACATAGCGATTGGTGATCGCGCTATATAACGTAATCAGAGAGCTGTTGCCAGTGACATTCTTGATATTGATGATCTTCTCTTCAGCTTCACTGAGGGTGTGGGGTTTAAAGTTGCGAATCTCTTCAAGATAGTAGCGGTAATCACCGGCGACATCCATGAAGCGTTGGGCGGTGGTATTGTCAAGGTCTTTCCACCACAAGCTGAAGAAGAGGGTGCGGTTCTGGATATCGGCGTAGAACTGCTCAATGCGCGCCTGTGCAGATTGGGCCGCCTGATCTTGTGTGTCAGCGGAGAAAGCCAACCCTGCGAAAGCATAAAGGCGATGTGCGAGGCGAGTACTCTTCTCGGAGGCTTCGAGCATTTCCATGAAGTCTTCCACGTCCATATCGGCTTTCAGATTGGGGCGTAGGGCTTCGAAGGCTGTCACTTGCTCATCGAGTTCTTTATAGGTTGCTTCAAGTTCGGGGCTTTCAAAACCGGGGAAAAGGTCTTCAAGGCTCCATGCTTTTTGGATGAAAGTCATTTATTCTACTCCTGTAAAAATGCTGTATAACGAAAACCTGACAGATCGTTCAATCTGTCAGGCGCTTCTGATTGGATTGTTAAGCTAACTTATTGTTGCGCAGCCAGATAATCATACCGCGCACGCAGAGTACTGTAAATATAATTTTGCCAGACAGCCACGACCCGATCTTGGGCATAGCTATGTGTTGCATAGGTTTGAATAATGAAACGATCATCCACACAGGAAACTGCAAGAATATCAGTGCTGGTTGACGTACCGTATTTACCCCAAAGCGGCGTAGCCGTGCTACCAGGTGCTAAGCGCATGCGGTCACCAAGATCAAAGCCCAACCAATAGCCAGTGACTTTGCTCATTGAAAGTCCTTCGTTTGGCTCATGATGGGCGCGGTGATCGCCATTAAGGGCATAGATCACTGTATCGTTAATATTTGTATCTTGCCAGTTCCGATCAAAGTCGACACCACAGCGCCCGGTGAGAAGGCTAAGTTTTCCATTACCAAGCCGATCCATATCCCATTCTTCGAGGATCACAGAGCTGCCATTTCCGAGAGCATCGTTCAAATAAACATAGAATTCGCCCTGCAAATCGCTGCGAATCTCCTTTGCAGCAATGATCAGATCCCAGCCTTGTCCGCCGGGTCCATTCGAAAGCAATTGATTTTTGAAACGTCCCAGGTAATCTGCTTCATCAACATAATTCAAGCCCATGCCCGACAAGGCGATCGGCACGTAACGATATACGTTGAAGTCCGCAGCAATATCTTCAAAAACCAGGATACTGGCAGATTTCATCCATGTGTCGAAATCAGGCATTGTACTCACTGGCTCCGCCGTCGGAGGCACTGCTTCAGCGGTTGGAGGTGGTGCAACAGTAGGCGCAACCTGGGCCGGTTGATTATTTATCGCCGATTGGGTCAGTTGCAAAACCATGGCGGTGGCTTCCAACTCCAATGCGGCTTTGGTTGCATCAAAGGCCGGTTGTTGACTCGTCGTCCCGCCTAGAGAACACGCCAAGACAAAAAGCATGGCGACCAAAAGCAAGACGATCCTGTTACGAGATTTTGCGACGGGGGACATTGAACTCTCCTTTCAAAAAGCAATCTGTCATATCAGCGTCACTTATTTCTTTCTTCTCACACCCTATATTGTACATCAGCCCCCAAGGAATTTCCTTGAGGGCTGATAGCGTTTTAGATATTGAAACGAATATGGACGATCTCTCCGTCCTGAACGAGATATTGCTTCCCTTCGAGCCGGAGCTTGCCTTTATTGCGGGCTTCGCTCATCCCGCCGAGTTCCGTCAGGTCATCGTAAGTGACCACCTCCGCGCGGATAAATCCTTTCTCCAGATCGGAGTGGATCGTACCCGCCGCTTCCTGTGCATTGGCACCGCGTTTTACTGTCCAGGCGCGCACTTCGTCCTCGCCAACAGTGAAGAAAGATTGCAGCGAGAGCAGGTCATAGGAAAGACGGATCATTTTATTCAGGCCGGGTTCGGTAATATCGTATTCCGCCATGAACATCTCGGCATCCTCTTCAGGGAGTTGGGATATCTCCATTTCGAGTTTACCCATCAATGAGACAAGGGGGAAATCAAGTTCCGTTTCAAGCGTCGGTTCGGCTTGCCCCTCGCCGAGATTCAGGAGTACCAGCATTGGTTTTCTGGTCAGTAACCCGAAACCCGAGAGATCGAGCTTTTCGAGATCGCTGAATTCCAACTCGCGGAGGGGTTTGTCTTCGGACAGGGTTTCAAGCAGACGCTCGAAGAGGGCGATCTTGCGGGCGTTGACGACTTTGTCGGTGCCGCCGCGCTTTTTTTCTTCGCCGAGCTTTTCGAGTTGGCGCTCCACTGCAATGAGGTCGTTTAGCAGAAGCTCGCTATTCATCGAATCGATGTCTCTAGACGGATTCACGCTCCCGGAGGCGTGCGCCACGTTCCCGTCTTCAAAGCAGCGTACCACATGGATCAGCCCATCCATCTGCGCGATCTGATTCAGCAATTGTCCAGAGATATTCCCCTGCCCGCTGCCTTCAAGACCGGCGATATCGGCATAGGTCACTTTGGCATAGGCCGTCTTTTTGGGGTTGTACATTTTGGAGAGCACATCCACACGCGGATCGGGCACATCGACGACGGCGGTATGCACCTCGAAGCGCCCTGCGCTGGCAGTGGTGGGAGCATCTTTGCCTGTGAGGGCATTGAAAAGGGTGGTCTTACCTGTTTGAGGAAGGCCAATAATACCTAGTTTCATTTTTCTCTCTTTGCATAAGAAGTGCAACGCGAATCTGGCGTTGCACTAATTTTATCTATTTATCCTTGACCAGTCTGCATGGTCTGTGTATACTTCACTTCGCTATTGCCGAAGTGGCGGAACTGGCAGACGCGCACGACTCAAACTCGTGTTCCCTTGGGAGTGTGGGTTCGATTCCCACCTTCGGCACAGCGCATTATAGCATGCCCTTCTCTAGTGAGAAGGGCTGTTTTTTTTATAGTCATTCTTCCTCTTTTAACCTCGTGTAAACATAGAAAAGGCACCAATATGATATGATGTTTATATTGGTTGCCTACATCTACGCAAGGAGAATTTATGCCCGCGGAAAAGAATGATATTCTCGCCGTCATCATGGGTGGGGGGCAGGGAACTCGCTTATACCCACTGACCAAACTTCGCGCAAAACCCGCTGTGCCCATTGCTGGAAAATATCGCCTGATCGATACCACACTCAGCAATTGCATCAACTCCGGCATATATCGTGTTGCCGTTCTAACTCAATTCAACTCTGTTTCGCTCCACCGCCATATCACACGCACCTATAATTTCGATACCTTTCATACCGGCTGGGTGCAGATATTGGCAGCCGAGCAAACCCCCGAAAGCGCCGACTGGTATCAGGGCACAGCTGACGCCGTTCGCAAGCAGTTGGGCGAGATCCAGGTGACGGGCGCGGAACATGTGCTCATTCTCGCTGGCGACCATCTCTACAGGATGGACTATGGCAACATGGCGGAATTCCACTTTGAGAACGATGCCGATGTGACGGTTGCTGTTCAACCCATCTTCAAGGGAGACGCCCACCGTTTTGGCCTGCTCAAACGCGAGAAAGACGGGCGCATCTCCAATTTTGTAGAGAAGCCCAAAGACCCCGAAGTTCAGAAGAAATTTGTCAGCCACGATGACGAGGAGCGCCCTTTCCTCGGCTCGATGGGAATCTACCTATTCAAGACCCAGGTCTTGATCGACCTGCTAACAAGCTACCCGGACTACGATGATTTCGGCGGAGATGTGATCCCGCATGCTATCAAATCGCATGGGGTATTCGGCTTCGGCTTCGACGGCTATTGGCGCGATATCGGAACGATTCGCGCTTTTTATGATACCAATCTCGAACTGACCCTGACAGATGCCCCCTTTAATTTTTATAGCAAGAAAAGTCCCATCTACACCCACGCCCGCTACCTGCCCGGCTCGACCGTGGAAGACAGCCACTTGAAGCAGGTTCTGCTCGCGGATGGATGCCGCATCCGCAAGGCAGATATCACCCACTCGGTGATCGGTCTGCGCAGCCGCATCCGCGCCGGGGCACAGATCAAGGATAGTATCCTCATGGGCGCGGACTCGGATGTCACCAAGATAGCTCGTGAAATCCCCGTCGGGGTGGGTAAGAATTGCTATGTAGAAGGTGCCATTCTCGACAAGAATGTCAGTCTCGGCGAGGGCGCGGTCATCAAGCCCTTCCCGCGCGGCACCGATCGAGATGATGAAATGTATACTGTTCGGGATGGGATCGTCATCATTCCGAAGAATACCAATGTCCCCGCGGGGACGCGCATCACGCCCGAGGATGTGTAGCTATTCTCTATAAGCGGTAGCAAGTTGAATTAAGCGCGATACGAAAATCATCAAATCCTTGCGGAGGCACAAATCTTCGCAAGGATTTATAATAAGGCTATGGAAAAACTTCCCACGCAAATAATTAATCCCAAAAGAGTTCTGAAAATTCTACTAGCAACGGCTTTTATTCTAGCGTTGTTGAATCTCTACGCACTCTACTTGCGCTTCTTCCCCGAACGCTATTCCATTTATAGCAACTTCCATGAATTCATTGTGGATCTCTATATCAATCAATTCGTGATGAATACAGAGATGAATATTCCCACTTATTTTGCCACTTTACAACTTTTGTTGGCATCGCTCTTGCTCTTTATCATCGCGAAATGGAAGAGACTACAAGATGATAAATTCCGTCGCCACTGGAAGGGGCTGGCTTTTTTACTGTTGCTTTTCTCGGTCGATGAATTTACCGCCATGCATGAGACCTTGTCCAAACTCTTGAAGGAGTTGCCTGATTTTAACGGGCTATTTGCCTTCAAGTGGGTCATCGCCGGGATCGCTTTTCTGGCGATTTTCGGGTTGCTTTATCTGGTCTTCTTCCTGCATCTTGAGAAGAAATACAAGCTGCTCTTTTTATCAGCTGCGATCATCTTCTTTGGCGGTGCGGTCGGCTTTGAAGTGGTCGGGGGGCGTTTTGCGAATTACAACGACACTCGTAACTTCACTTTTCATGCCATCACGACCATTGAAGAATTACTTGAACTTGGCGGGATCGCTTTATTGATCTATGCATTGCTGGAATATATGAAAGCTTCTTTTCCTGAAGTTCGCTTTTCTTTGGTGCAGAAGCAAACAAAACTGTAGGCAATTCATCGCTTGACACCCGTAGACGAAACATGTACACTCTGAGGCGTTGGGGAGTAGCCTCCTGACTCCCACAGGATTGAATTGTCGTCAACACAGAGGTAAGGGTTTTATCGCCCCGGGTAGTATTATCACCCCACTCTCGGCATTTCAACGCTTTTTCAAGCGCAGGCAAGACCAACACGTAATGCGTGTTGGTCTTTTTTTATCCCTGCGACACGCCCAACAACTGAAAAAGAAAGGTAATGCAAATGAGTGAAGAAACTACTCCCACTAAATCCCCCGAAAAAGAATATGAACCCTGGCACGCCCTGCCGACTGAAACCGTTCTCCGTGATCTGAAGGTCGAAGAGAACGGGCTGACTTCAGACGAATCTGCCAGACGACTCGCCCAATACGGGCCCAACCAACTGACCGAAGCAGCCCGCCCCGGATTCTGGTCCAAGCTCTGGGCACAGTTGAACAACTTCGTCGTGATACTGCTGCTCGTCGCAGCAGTGATTTCCGGCTTGATCGGGTGGCAGGAATACACCCACACAGGCGAAGTGGCTGAATTCGTTGAAGCAGGCGCGATCCTGATGATCGTGGTGCTCAACGCCATATTAGGACTTGTACAGGAGGGTAAAGCCGAAGAAGCCCTTGCTTCTCTTAAGAAAATGTCTGCCCCCGAAGCGCACGTCCTGCGTGATGGACGGCGCGTTTCCATCCCATCCCATGAGATCGTGCCCGGCGACATCGTCTATCTCGAAGCGGGCAACTACGTCCCCGCGGATGTACGCCTGATTGAGGCAATGAATCTAAAAGTCGAGGAGGCAGCCCTCACAGGCGAATCCGTCCCTGTGCAAAAGGTTAGCGATACTCTTGTCGATGCAGACGCAGAGTTGGGAGATCGGAAGAACTCCGCTTTCATGGGCACGCTCATCAGCTATGGGCGCGGGAAAGGCGTGGTGGTTGGTACCGGGATGAAAACCCAGCTAGGCCTGATCGCCACCATGCTCCAAACCGTCGAGACCGAGGAAACCCCCCTCCAAAGACGCCTCGACGAACTCGGAAAAACCCTCAGCATTCTCTCTCTGATCCTTGTCGCCATCGTCTTTATCGTGGCGATGGTCAACTATACCGATTTCGGGATGCTCTTCAGCGCCCCGCTAGACTACTTCAGCGAATTCGGCAAAGAGATCACCGATGCCTTTATCATCGCTATTTCACTGGCGATCGCCGCTGTGCCGGAGGGCTTGCCCGCCGTCGTGACCATCTCCCTTGCTTTGGGGATGCGCGAAATGGTGCGCCGACACGCCCTCATCCGGAAATTGTCATCGGTTGAGACGCTTGGTTCCGCAACCACAATATGTTCCGATAAAACCGGTACCCTGACACAGAACGAAATGACCGTGACACAGATATCGATCCACACCAAGGATGTTTTCGTCACAGGTACCGGTTACACGCCCGAAGGCGAATTCCAAATTGGCGAAGAAACGATAAATATTCATGATTATCCCGCTGCACTAACCGCTTTGTGGGTAGGCGCACTCAATAACGACGCGCTCCTTGAAACCAATGAAGAAACTGGCTACAAGATGATCGGTGATCCCACCGAGGGGTCGATCATCGTCGCTGCTGCAAAAGCCGATGAGGATTATCAGGAATTGAGCAGCGATTATCCGCGTATCCAGGAAATCCCCTTCGACTCTGTCCGCAAACGCATGACCACCATTCATCGCGTTGATGATCCGCACACAGAAGACTTCTCCCCTTTCAAGGACGATGACCAACATAAAGACTGGTATGTTGTCGCCGTCAAAGGCGCCCCAGATGTTGTGCTTGAGTTATGCCAGAATTATCAGGAATATAACGATAGGGAAACTCCGTTAGATGCCTCCATCCACCAGCGCATTTTGGACGCGAACGACAAAATGGCGCAGCAAGCCCTGCGCGTGATCGGAGTGGCTTATAAAGTTGTCAAAGAGCTGCCCGAAGAGATCACGCCCGAAGAATTGGAAAAAGACCTGACCTTCGTCGGTCTGATCGGCATGATCGACCCGCCACGCGTGGAAGTTAGTGGATCGCTGGAAACCGCTAAAAAAGCGGGTATCCGCACCCTGATGATCACTGGTGATTATGCCCAAACTGCACGCGCTATCGCCGAAAGCATTGGATTGGTCGAAAAATCGGATAAACGTGTCATCACCGGATCAGAATTGAATCGTATATCTGATTCAGCCCTGCGCGAAGATATCAAAAACGTCAGCGTCTTCGCCCGTGTCTCCCCCGAGCACAAGATGCGCATCGTGGATGCCCTGCAAGCCAACGGTGAAGTAGTCGCCATGACAGGCGACGGCGTCAATGACGCACCCGCCATCAAACGTTCTGATATCGGCGTAGCGATGGGCATCACCGGCACCGACGTGGCAAAAGAAACCGCCGACATGGTGCTGACCAACGACAATTATTCCAGCATCGTCCACGCGGTGGAACAGGGACGTATTATTTACGGCAATATCCGTAAATTCGTCTTCTTCTTGCTCTCGACAAACGCATCCGAGATCATGATCATCTTCCTCACCACGCTGGCTGGGTTGCCCGCACCACTAACCGCCATACAATTGCTCTGGCTCAACCTCGTTACCGACGGCGCACCTGCCCTCGCCCTCGCGATGGAAAAAGGCGACCCCGACATTATGGAGCACAAGCCGCGTCCCAAAGACGAACCGATCATTCATGGACCCATGCGCATCGGTATCATCGTGCAAACCTTGGCTCTCACCATCGGCGTCCTGACCGCCTTTATGCTTGGGTTGCTCTGGCACCTCGAAGATGGTGCCTTCGTCCCGACAGGTATGAATCCCATTCTTTACCTACTTCAATACGACTGGCGTGGCGTCAATGTTCAGACCGCCGAGACAATGGCTTTCGTCACGATTTCCATGTCCGAACTCTTCCGTGCCTACACCGTCCGTTCGGAAAAAGCCTCGTTATGGAAGATCGGGATCTTCTCGAATAAATATATGCAATATGCCGTTGCCTTCTCGATGATCCTGATCATTCTCGTGGTCAACATCCCCTTCCTACAGCCGATCTTCAACACGCACTTCCTGACTGGCACAGAATGGAGCGTGGTGATCGGGCTGGCACTGCTCCCCGCAATTTCGGAAGAGATCACCAAATTCTTCCTGCGGCGTCAAAAATAAACATCACGGGCGGCTTTCGAGCCGCCCTTTTTCTTTATGCTTGCCCCGCTCCTCCTTATCGGAACCCTTGCATTTATTGGCATAAAAACGCCATCCGCCCTTCGCCCTTATTGGACGCGGATCACATTAGCCACGCTGATCTGTGCCCTCATCGATTGGGCGCTATTGGCCGCCCTGCCTAAATTCGGGCTATCCTACGGGGAAGTTGAACTGCCGCGCTTTCTCATTCACCTCGTGCGGATAGCGCTCCTTGTGCTCACCTTGGCCTTACTTCTTTTAACGCGCAGAAACGCTCGTGTGAAAAAGCTGCTCTCGTTTGTGAGCGTTATCCTGCAGATCAGCATTTTGCTGGGAGAGAGCTACGCGCTCTATATCGAACCTTTCAACCTGGGAACGACCGTTCTGCGAGAAACTGCTCCCCAATTCATCGACGGGCGTCCCCTGCGTATTGTCCAGCTTTCCGACCTGCATGTGGAACGTATCACACGTCGCGAGGAAGCCGTGCTCGCCGAAGTTAATGCCCTTGCACCCGACATCATCGTCCTGACCGGCGATTATGTGAATATCGACTATCGCTCTGATCCCAAAACCCATGCCGATACACGCGAGGTCTTATCGCAGTTCTCTGCTCCTTACGGCGTCTACGCGATCTCAGGCTCGCCGCCTGTAGATATCCCTGAAGCCATGGAGGCTGTCTTTACCGATCTGGATATTCAGCTTCTCGATAATGAGATCGCAACCATTTCTCTGCCCAATCACGACTTATATATTCTCGGGGTCAGCATGAGTCATGATCTGGCTTATGACCGCGAAGTTGTTGGCAACCTAATGGGTACGCTGACAGAAGAAGATTACACCCTTTTGCTCTATCATTCTCCTGATGTGATGGAAAGTGCCACTGCGTCCGGTGTCGATCTTTATCTCGCCGGTCATACGCACGGAGGGCAAATTCGTCTGCCTTTTTACGGGGCGATCATCACGTCCTCGGTTTACGGGAAAGAGTTCGAGATGGGCAGATATTCACGCGCAGCGACCACGCTTTATGTCAGTCGCGGTATCGGGATGGAGGGATTGAATTTTCCGAGAGCCCGCTTCCTATCCCCGCCAGAGGTGGTATTGATCGAGCTGGGGCAATAAAGACCTTTAAGAATTCTTTACAATTTAAATACACCCTCTTTAAAACGCCCCTTTAAACTGATGGTCAACAATCTAAAGACTCAATTTCAGGAGAAAGAATAATGAATAGGAAATACCTTTTAGCAATCAGTTTACTCGTCATTGGCAGTGTTTTTTTAGGCGCTTGTCAACCCCTGACACCGGTAGCTTCTGTCTTGGAAAGTGATATAGAAGCTCCTGTTAGTGTAGAAGATAGTGCTGCCGTGACCGCCGGAAATGGCCTTGGTGCAGGCAATGAAGCATGTGATGGTACTGGTCAACATCAGGGCGGCGGACACGGTGAAGGTGGTGGACAAGTTCCCGCTTTTGCAATTGGCGAGATCAGCCCATCAGAAGCCGATGGCTTGGCCTTCATGCGCGAGGAAGAGAAGCTCGCTCGTGATGTCTACCTGACTCTCTACGATCTGTGGGGACTGCAACCTTTCACGAATATCGCCTCCAGCGAGCAGACCCATACGGACGCTGTCAAAGCCTTGCTTGAGATGTACGATCTGGCTGATCCCGTTGTGGATGATAGTATTGGCGTCTTCGTCAACGCCGACCTGCAAGCTCTCTACGATCAATTAGTGGAGACCGGCAGCGCTTCCCTCGCGGATGCATTGACCGTCGGCGCTGCTGTCGAAGAAATCGATATTCTCGACCTGATCGAATATATTGAAGGAACAGAGGAAGCCAATCTGGAGTTCGTTTATGAGAATCTTTTGGCTGGCTCAGAAAATCATCTGCGCGCCTTCGTTTCTCAGTGGGAAGCACAGACAGGCGAGGCCTATGTGCCGCAATACCTTTCGCAAGAGCTTTACGACAGAATTATGAGCGCATCTAATGCCCGTGGTGGCGGGGGCGGTCATGGACAAGGTGGGCACGGTCAAGGTGGCGGCGGACGCACCAATAATAACTAGACGGATCTATTTGATAAAAAGGAGCGACGGGTAATTCCGTCGCTCCTTTTTTTACCACTCTTTATCCGGTCCCAATAAGGGATCGTGCGCCTCTGGTGTGATCCCGGCATTTTTTAATTGTGTTCTCAATTGTGTGATGACGGTCTTCAACTCCGCCATGCGGA
>CAZASG010000037.1:0-33934 GCA_964487745.1 uncultured Anaerolineaceae bacterium
GATGCAAGCTCTCAAGAAAAACATTCGCTTATTCGTCTATTGCTACAACCGGAGGCAGCTCATGAAAAGAAGGTTCCCTAAATATTCTTTCAACCTAATTGACTTTTTATATGTGCAGGTTTAGGCACTCTCTAAAAAAATAGAGCGCTTAAACTCGAGGATAAACTTATCATTGTGACCACCCTGGGCGGCACGACAATTTCATAAAAAGGGAAGATTGCTTCGTCACTTCACTCCTCGCAATGATGTATGTTTTTTTGTATCTACTAATTTAGGCACTTCCCAAAAAAGTTGCTTTATAATCTTAAGATGCTGGAAATATTCTTGCTCGGCCCCTTTCACGCAACACTAGCTGGAAAACCGATTGCCGGATTTGAATCGAATAAAGTTCGAGCGCTCTTCGCTTACCTCGCTGTAGAGTGTCAACGCCCTCAGCCTCGCACCACCATTGCAGGCTTGCTTTGGCCGGATGTCCCCGAAGCCAAGGCTTTGAAAAATTTGCGTCAAGCACTTACCAATCTCAAAAAATGTTTAAATGATAATGAGAATACAGTCCCCTATTTGAATATCTCTCGTGCAACCATTCAATTAAATCCGACTGCTGAATATTCAGCAGATGTAAAAAAGTTGCAAGATAAGGTTTCTCTCCTTAGCGATGAAGCTTTTACAGCATCCCCAATCACTTCTCCAAAAGAATTTATTGATCTATATCGCGGAGATTTCCTTTCCGGATTTTATCTTGATGACAATGAACCCTTTGATGAATGGGCCTCCCTCAAGCGAGAGTATCTGCACCAGCAGATGGTGAACGCAACATTGGAACTAGCACATGTTCATCAGCGTCGTGGGGAATATGACGAAATGCTGGTTTATGCCCGCAAACATCTTGCGCTTGAGCCTTGGAGCGAAGCTGCTCATCGAAAGGTTATTATTGGCTTATCACATACCGGACGACGCAGTGCAGCAGTTCAACAATATGATATCTGTAAGGGAGTATTGAAGCGCGAGTTGGGTCTCGAGCCATCAACGGAAACAACTGAGCTTTATCAACGCATCAAGACAGCTGCCCCACGCCACAATCTTCCGCCACAACCCAATCAGATCGTTGGTCGAATAGAAGAACTCGCTCAAATCCAAGCACTATTAGCAGACCCTGCAAACCGCTTGCTTACGTTGCTTGGTCCGGGCGGAGTTGGCAAAACCCGTCTGGCTATTCAACTTGCACATCAGCGTTTACAGGCGTATCTTCATGGAATTATCTTTGTTCCCTTAGCTGACTTGGATGATGCAACACTACTCTTACCTCGGATTGCTGATGCAGCGAGAATACCTCTTTCCGGTAATGCATCTATCAAAGAGCAAATAAAAAATTTTTTTCGGGATAAAGAAATACTTTTGATCTTGGATAACTTTGAGCATTTAATCGAAGCAGCGGGTGTTTTATCCGAGATATTGGAAGCTGCACCAGAACTAAGTATTTTGACTACTTCCCGTGAGCGCCTACGCCTACGTTGGGAGAATGTACTTGAAATTCAAGGTCTCTCGTTTTCAGCGCACGATAGCCCTGCGGTAAAGTTATTTGAGACTTCAGCCAAGCGTACATCTGCAAACTTTATATTGAGCGATGAGATGCATGCTGATGTTCAGAAGATCTGTAAGCTTGTGGAGGGGCTGCCATTAGGGATTGAATTGGCAGCAGCGTGGATTCATAATGTGCCTCCAGAAAAAATTGTGGCCGAGCTAATCAATAGCCTTGATGTTTTGCAGTCTGATCTGAGGGATGCAAACCCTCGCCACAAGAGCACTCGGGCAGTTTTTGAGCACTCTTGGCACTTACTCGATAGTCTTGAACAACTGCTCTTACAAAAGCTGGCTATATTCCGAGGCGCGTTCACTTCTGAAGCAGTACAGAGTATTTGTGGGGATGCTGCTTCGATTCACTATTTAGTGGACAAATCTCTTGTACAGGAATTAAAAGAAAATGATCAAGATTATTATCGCTTGCACGAGTTGATTCGCCAGTTTGCATTTGAAAAAACAACAATAGATCCTGCTTTTTTTCAAAGATATTGCAACTCTCATGCCGAGTATTATCTGGAATATTTAGCAACGAATGAAACTGCATTTGTCCAGGAAAATGATTCCCCCAGACGCGAGATCCCTTTTGTAATCGATAATATTCGAGCAGCCTGGAAATGGGGGATAGAGAACCAAATACTTCCATTGATTGAAGCATCGGCATTTGGTTTGTTAATACTTTATTCCTTGAGAGATTGGCACGCTGAAGCCCTGGATGTGTTTTCACAGGCCAGTGATCTTTATGAATCTTATACTGACGACACTTCTTTACGCGTTTTGGCTTCATTGCTGCACGGTAAAGGAGTTGCATTATATCGCACCTTTCAGTACGCGCTATCGAAAGAAGTACTTATTGAAAGTGTCAAAATTTCCCGTGAACTGGATGATATTGCATTAGAGGGAATCGGGTTGTGTCTTTTGGGATCTGTGAATTCTTTAATGGGTGAGTTAAAGGAGGGGGAAGCCAACCTCCTTGCGTCAACAAAAATTGGCAAGCAAATTGAAAACAATTTCATTCTTGGAAGGGCAAATAACAATCTTGGATTAATTTATCAGGATTGGGGAGAAAAACAAAAGGAAGAAGAAGCTTTTTTAGCATCAATTGAAGCAAATCGAAAGTTGGGCGATCATTATGATCTGTGTAAGGTTCTAAATAATTATGGGTTGATGAAATTAAATCGGGGTGAGTTAGATGATGCCCAGGATATTTTTAAAGAAACACTCGAAATCACAATAAAAATTGGTAGCCGAAGCGTTGAATCGATTGCACTTGGAAACCTTGGCGTTGTTGCATATCGAAAAGGGGATTTTGAAGAAGCGATTAAATGGTATACCCAAAAACTTTTAATTGCTCGTGATATTGGCGATCAGGCGATTATCGCACAAGCGATTATCGGACTTGGCGTATTCCATTCAAAACTAAAAGAGCCTGCTGAAATACTGGAGTATTATCAAGAAGGTCTCACAATTTATGAAGCAATAGATCTTAAATGGGGAATTTGTTTTGCAAATCTAAATCTGGGAGAACTATATATTAATATGGGTGAATTGGATCTGGCTGAAAAATGTTATAAAAGAGCACTAAGCTTAGGTGTAGAGATCGAATACCCTTATTACATCCACTTTGCCATCCTAGAGTACGGGCGACTCGCAAGAGAAAGAGCTGATTTCTCAGAGGCAGTAAAACTTGTAACTATCGTTCGATATATTCCCGAGTTGAATGCAGAGATATTAAAACAAGCAGATGAACTCTTAAAATCATTGGAAGGGAAAATTCCGGCAAAAGAATTTTCTGAGTGGATTCAGTCAGCAAAATCTAATTGCAGAGAGGATGTGATTCGTATCGCAAGTAACTTGTTGTAGCCCAGTCTAGGTGTTAAACACCTGACGTTTTCCTGACGTTTGTTTTATAAGATGGTGGAAAATCAAACGAACAAAGGAGATAGAAAATGAAATTTAATCGCTTATTCCCCCTTAGTATAGTTTTGTTCCTTGGTATTTTACTGGCCGCCTGTAGTCAAACAACAACCCCGGTGCCCATACCTTCAGAGCCTACTGTTGAGCCTATTCCTGCTGCAGATACCACCCCTCCCCAAGTAGTGATGACTGAACTCCCGTTCATTGCTTTCTATAATCTTGGTACTTGCACACCTGCTCCGATGGTTTGGAGGGGGCAAGTCACAGATACAGAAGGCACCATATTGTCTGCAGAAGTCCTGTTCCGTTTTTCAAGCGAAGATGGCTTCCGTCTCAGTTCTGATTTTCGCTATTCTTTAGCCTCCATTGGTAGTGGAGAATATGCACTCTCAGTACAAAATAGCGAACTCAATCACGTAGTGGCCATGGAAATGTTTGGTACAGAAAAAGGTGTCTTTGAATACCGTGTTATTGCAACCGATCAAGCTGGTAACAAACAGTATTATCCCAGCCAAAGCGGGTGGGCGCAATTAGCTCTGCTCCCTTGTCTTGAAAATGCTAATGGTGATGTGGCTGGTTCTGAAGGGAGTGCAGACACCTCAAGTGCATCTGTGGCGCCTGGCAACAATAATAGTGGAAGCGGTGCTAATGGAGCTAGCGACTTCTGCGCCAAAAACCCTTCTGATCCATCTTGCGCACCGACTACAGACCCCTGTCTCATAAACCCTACACTCCCGTCATGTATGACCGTGCCAAATTGTGAAGAGAACCCCACTAATCCCTCTTGCTTGAACATAGACCCTTGTGTCGCGAACCCATCTGACCCATCTTGCACGGTGACCATAGACCCTTGCGTAGCGAATCCTGCTGATCCATCTTGCGCAGTGACCATAATAGACCCTTGTGACGCAAACCCTTCTGATCCGTCTTGCGCGATAATCATAGACCCCTAGGTAAGTGTCGTAGCTAATGGGCCTGGGTAAGCGCCTTTCGTTTCTGGGCTCCAAATGTGATGGAGCCCAGAAACGTTATCTTTGCCACAGTTTTTAGATATTCCTGACGTTTTCCTGACGTTTCTTTTATATGATGTGGGAAATTCAAACAAACAAAGGAGATAAAAAAATGGAAAAGAACAAACGTTTAATCCAAGTGACTGTACAGCTTTCCTTGGTGATGATCCTGCTTCTGTTGGGCACAACACTTGCACAGGCTGCGCCCGGTGTTACACTAACAGTGAATAGTGCTGCAGATGATGCCCAGGCTCACGACAGGAATCCAGGCGACGGTGTTTGTAAGGATAATACAGAATCCGGCAGATGCACCTTGCGCACTGCTCTCGAAGAAGCAAATGCCCATGCAGGGCACGATACTATCCATTTTTCTAGTTCAATGAATATTCTGGTAGACGTGGTGAATGAAGGAGAACTCCCCATAATCACTGAAACAACTTTCATTGATGCATCAAGTGTATGGAATACGAGCAATGATACACCTGGCATCAAAATTAGCCCTTTGGGCATCACGCCTAACGACTCATGCGGTTTGTGTATTGACAGTGACCATGGTCAGTATTACGGTTTATATATTACCGGTTGGGTGACAGGAGATGGTGTTCGCATTATGGATAGTGAAAATATTATTGGTGGACCGATCCAGGGACAGCGCAATGTACTTTCGGGGAATTTAAATGGTCTGCATATCATGGAAACTAAGGCGAAAGGAAACCGTGTAGAAGGTAATTATATTGGTTTAGCCCCTAACGGCACAACCTTGGAGCCAAACTCTAAACACGGCATCTATATTAACTATTATTCAACCAAGAATGTTATTGGTGGGCCTGCTGCAGGTCAAGGTAATTTTATTTCCGGCAATGGAAAAAGCGGGATATTTATGGGCGGAGCTCATGAAACAGTAATTTTGGGCAATTCTATCGGTATTACGACGCAATCTGCATCGGCTGGAAACGGCGAATATGGGATATTCAGTATGAATACCGATTCTGTTCAGATTGGTGTAGATACGAGCAATTCAACTGTTGCCGGAAATTTTATTGCCAACAATTTTGATAGTGGAATATTGTATTACCATAGCCACGGCATGATCATTCAAGCAAATCACATAGCAGAGAATGGCAGCCTAGCTGGTAGCCCAGGTATTGCATGTGCCTCATCTATGTACTCGCTTATTCTTGAAAATACCATCCATGCTAATGCAGGTGCTGGTGTTGAAATAGATACTCAGACAAATCGTATGAGCCAAAATTCGATCACCCTGAATGGAGGTAAGGGTATTGAATTTGTAACTACTGGAGTTGGATTTGGAACTCCTCCTCCAAACACGCCATCTCCGATGATTACCACCGCAACACAAAGTGTTATTGGCGGTACTACCTGTGCGTTTTGTGAAATTGAGGTATTTACAGGCTACGATGATGAAGGTGAACTTTATATGGTCTCTACTTTTGCGGATACTTATGGCAATTGGAGCATAGCTGTAAGTGGTGTCCCCTATTCATTAGTTACCGCAACTACTCTGGATATCATAAACCCTTATGGGCATACATCCGAATTCTCAGCGCCCGCAGTTGTTCAACCATAAAAAAACCGTTTTTTATACATCCCTTTTGCCTTGACTGCTAAATGAAAATTTGAAGTAAATAGAATCAAAAAGCCGCTTTTCAGCGGCTTTTTTGTTGGTGCCGAAGGTGGGAGTCGAACCCACATGAGCATAAGCTCACTACGCCCTGAACGTAGCGCGTCTGCCAGTTCCGCCACTCCGGCTGGCGAAGAGTATTGTATCTGAAACGAGTATTTTGTCAACCAACTCTTCAAAAATTCTGCTTATTTCTTGCTTTTCTTGATCACCTGAATAGGCGCTTCACAAAATACAGAAAGCTCAATGGCAGTCTCAACAGCTGCCTCTGCGCTGTGGCCAAGATGAAGGGCTGCAAGCGCAAAATCCATGCCTGCGCCAATGGCTTCGTAGGAAACGATATTCTCGATCAACCACTCATGGATGGCAAAGACTTTCCCGTCGATACCAATGAAATAAGAGTTATCGATATTGCCACGGTCGATGCGCTTCTTTTTCCATTCGGCAAATTCACCCCAGAATTCCAAAATCCCCTCTTCAGTAGCGGCAGAGGGTTGATGGGTTTTTGCAAAAATATGCAAAAGACTGCTCTCTTCGGCATAACCGACACAGCCGAAGACCATATTATTCACTTCAAAAAGTTTTGAACGAGATGTATTATTTTTCGTCTGGGTATATCCGCGCACAGAGATCGAATCAGCCGCGATCTCATACTCATTTTCTGTAATTTTACAGGCAACAATAGACATATTTTTTACCTCGTAATCTCCTTAGTTTTGTAGAGTATAGCACAGAGAAGGCATGAATTTTTATTCTTTAATCTGGTTACTTGACAAGATCACAGACATATTGTATATTTTGTTTAGTTATAACTAAACAAAATATACAATCAAAGGTATGCTATGACAAACCCACCCACTCTCGAAGAAGTTCAGGCCGATTTTGTTCAAGGATTGAGTCAGATCAGTCACTTTTGGGGTTTCTCAAAAAGTATGGGATCGATTTTCGGGGTTCTGTATCTCTCCCCTGTAGCTTTATCCCTCGATGAGCTTGTCGAAAGGACAGCCTTCACAAAAGGGGCTGTCAGCACCAGCGTGCGGACGTTGGCACGGATGGGGCTCGTCCATCGTCGGTCGAAGCTCGGCGACAGGAAAGATTACTACGTCGCTGAAAGTGACTTTTACAAAGCCGTACGCGCCATTTTGAAAGAACGTGAAAATAGCGAGTTTAGCCGTGCCCTCGCCTCGGTGGAGGAAACACTCAATATATTGGAAGCAAGCCCAGGCCAAGAGCGTGCCGCAGAGGAACGGCGGTTAGAGGAATGGGATTTCACCCGCGCACGCGTGGCTGAGATGAAATCCTTCTTCGACGGGCTGGACAATCTCGTCCGCGTTGTTACCACATTGGAAAATATGAATCAAAATACCGTCCAGAAAATTGTTGGTATTTTGAAGAAGTAAGGAGACAAAATGTCTGAGAAAACGATCCATCCGCTTATTCAGAAATATGCCCTGATGATCTCTTTTCTGACGCTGCTTTGCATGGTCATCACACTCGGCATCGCGCTTTATGATGTGGTGCAGATTGCCGCACCCCAATTTACCTATATTCCCGTCCAGATCGGCGAAGTATCAGAACAAGCCATAGAGCTTGAAAAAATGAACGCGATAAGGAGTTTGATCCAGGCACTCATCATTCTCTTGATCGATGTGGGGCTTTTCATCCCCCACTGGAAGCTCGGCAACCGCCCCGTTGGCACTTCGCTGGCAGCAGCATAAATATCAAGCCCCCGTCTCAGAGAGAGCGGGGGTTTCGCAAAGGAGCTATTATGAAAATCGCAGTAACCGGTGCTTTCAGCTATACCGGAAAATATATTACAAAACGTTTATTGGCACAGGGACACGAAGTCATCACCCTTACTGGGCATCCTGATCGCCCCAATCCATTTGATGGGCGCGTGAAAGCCTATCCCTTCAATTTCGAGCAACCTGAAAAGCTGGTAGAAACGCTGGAGGGCGTGGAGATTCTTTTCAATACTTATTGGGTACGTTTTTCGCATGGAGAAAACACCCACGAAGGCGCCGTGGAAAACACAAAAACATTGATCCGCGCTGCCGAGCAGGCTGGTGTGAAGCGTATCGTGCACACCAGCATCAGCAATCCCAGTGCAGATTCGCACCTGTCCTATTTCAGCGGGAAAGCGGATTTAGAGGAGACCATCCAGGCTTCGTCGTTAGGATACGCCATCCTGCGCCCCACCGTGCTCTTTGGGAAGGAAGATATTCTGGTGAATAATATCGCCTGGTTGCTGCGGAACTTCCCCCTTTTTGGCTTGCCCGGCAATGGGAGCTATGGTCTGCAACCGATCTTTGTCGAGGACTATGCAGACATCGCCGTGGAGATGGCACTGCGCGAAGAGAATATCGTCGCCGACGCGGTGGGACCGGACATCTTCACCTTCGAGGAGATGGTACGCCTGATCGCGGTGGAGATCGAGCGCCCCGCCCGCCTAATGACGATGCCACCCAAATTGGCGTTGTGGACATCGCAGATCATCGGCGCCTTCGTCGGGGATGTGGTACTCACGCAAGATGAAGTGGACGGGCTAATGGCAGGTTTATTGATCTCAGAAGATCCGCCACGCGGGAAAACGCATCTACAAGATTGGTTACGCGCAAATCGAGACGTTGTTGGGATGCGGTATGCGTCGGAGTTGAAGAAACATTATTAGCACAAAAAAGAAATCCGAAGTTTTGAAAACTTCGGATTTCTGCTATTTCAACAACCTCTCCAACAATTCAGCTTCATCTTCTGCATTCTTCACCTCCCCATCCAGCCAGGCAGCGCGCAACTTCATAAGGATCTCCTTATAACGCGGGCCAGGCTGCAAGCCGCGTTCCTGTAGATCTTTGCCCGCTATTTTGGGTTCCACAAAACGCCATTTGGCAAGATACTGCATCAGCGCAAAACGCAGGTCTTCATCAATTGGGCAGAGGGATGCCGCATAAAGCGCCAAGGACGGGATGCCATCCAAACGCTCAACCCAGGCACTGTTCTTGGCATCTTTCAAATCTGGCAATTCATCACAGAGTTCACGCGTAATAAGCAGAGCGCTTTTCAGCCCCGCCGGGAAACGCAGCTTTTTGCTGATAGCACGCAGGTTTTTCAGCGGTAGGGGCAGCAACCAAACCAAATATCCCAGTGCGCGGCGTTTCGACAGATGCGCAATATCAGGTAATTCGCCAAAATCACGCGGGATCGGTGTGTTGAGGGCGTTATTCAAACGGCGTACAAGCCCATCATCCCGCTCCAGAGATGGGGAAATCGCATCAAGCAATCCCAAGTCCATTAAACGGGAGAACATCGCCACAGCGCGCTCCTCGTCCAGGATCAAGTCCAATTCATGGCGGATGCGATCGCCGCTTAGTTTCTCTAAAAGCGGACGGGCTTCGCCCATCAACTGCCGGGTGCGCTCACTGAAATCGAAAGCAAAACGCTGTTCAAAACGAACTCCGCGCAGCATTCGCGTGGGATCATCCACGAAGGAGAGTGAGTGCAAAACACGCACGATGCCACGTTCAAGATCAGCAAGACCGCCCCAGTGATCGTGCAACTCGCCATAATGGACGCCATCCAAGCGCAACGCGAGCGTATTGATCGTAAAGTCGCGGCGATGCAGATCAAGCTTGATACTGCCACGCGAAACCGTCGGCAGCGCCGTCGGGCTGGTATAGAACTCCGTGCGGGCAGAAATAAAATCGAGAAACTCCGGTAAATTGTCAGCCCTCAACACAGAACCTTCAAGGAACCACTTTGCCGTCCCAAAACGGGAATGCGTGGTCACACGCCCGCCATATGCACCCTGAAGCGCATTTGCCAAGGCAATGGCATCCCCTTCAACGACGATATCAAAATCAAGACTGGGACGTTCGAGCAACAAGTCTCGGACGAAACCGCCTACGACATAGAGCGCAACCCTCTCCTCGGCAGCCTTCTCCGCGATCTTGCGGATCAAGTCCAGCCGCGCTTTGGGCAAGGCTCGTTCCAGACGCGCCGAGAAATTACTCTCGGCAGCGTGCGGTGAGGAGGGCGCAAGTGTTTTCAATAGATCAGTGCGTGTGACGATCCCAACTACCTTCCCATCTTCCACAACAGGGATCTGTCCCCAATCGCTATCGGTCATACGGGCTTGCAAGGTATCCAATGAATCGTCAGGTGCCACTGTCACCTCTCCCGCTTTCATCAGGCTGCCTGCCTTCAGATTGAGATGGTGAGATATGGCCCGATCTACTGCGCGACGTGTGAGCAATCCAATTACTTTTCCATCTTCAACAACAGGATAACCTTCATAACCAAAACGCTGCATTAACTCAGCTGCTTTTTGAACGGACGTATCTGGCTTGAGAACTTGAGGCCCGCGTGACATGATCTCAGTAACGGTGATCGGCGGAAGGATATGTTTTGGAAGCAATTCCAATAACCGAAGGAGCGGAGCGCACGTGACCTCAAGCTTGCTATCTTTATCCAATACATCTACCTCGTCACGGATCAGCGCCGCAGCCGCGCGAGGATGCCCTCCTCCGCCAAACTCAGCAGCGATCTTGCCCACATCCACATGATCGGTGGTGGAGCGCGCAACAAGGCGCATCCCTTCGCCGGTTTTTACAAAAATGAAGAGCGCATCTGGTTCAAGCAGATCACGGAGTTTATGTGCCAGCGAAGAAATTTCCTCCTCCAAATCGCCCGCGTCTGCGCAGGCGGTCACGATCTGATGACCGTTGATCTCTCGAGTTTCTGCTGCTTCGCAAAGGGCGTCATAAACAACACGCTGATTGGGTGATAAGGGAGCATTTAGATAATCTGTAGCGATCTTCAAACTGGCACCCTGCTCCAGCAGCCAGGCGGCTGCGCGAGCATCACGAGGCGTGGTGCTCGCGTAGGTCAGGGAACCGGTATCTTCGTAAATACCGAGTAGGAGCAAAGTCGCATGGAGGGCAGAAAGATGTTTGTTGGCATCTCGCAAGCTCTCGGTCAAGAGCGTCGCGGTCGCGCCGACCGAGGCAATGCTCACATCCCAATCAGCGGGCAGATTCTCTCGCAGGGGATGATGGTCCACCACGCGTATGCGCGTCTTCTTCCCCATCCCTTTAAGTGTGACAAGAGACTGCGTATCCACGAGCATGGCTGATTCGATCTTTTCCCCAGAGAGATCACGCGGATCATGAAAGGGGAATTCGCGCCCGTAAATGGTAAGAAATGCACGCAAATTGCGATTGAGCCTGCGTGGCAAAACAGGCACAGCTTGCTCATTTAGCAAGTGTGCCCCTAACAAAGATGCAAGGGCATCAAAATCCGCTTGTTCGTGGGTTAGAATAACGTACATAAGAGGATTTTATCATGTAGAATGAAACGAAAAAAATGATATTGTGAGGAAAAACAATGCTGAAGGTTTTTCTCAAACTAGGACGTGCAAGAACTGTATTACTTATTACGCTTATGTCTTTAGTGCTGTCAGCAGGGGTTACCTTTGTCTTTATCAAAATCGTCAATCAACATGGGGGATATGCATCAATGAAAATAGCACTATCAGCAGCAGCTATTGCGTCGATCCTTGTTGCCCCGATTCCAAGTTGGATTATCGTTAATTTGCTTATAAAGACTCATAAACTTCGAGAGGAAATGAGACAATTCGCCACGTACGATATGCTTACAGGGCTCTTGAACAGACGTGTTTTTATGGAGAGGACTAATTACTTATTTAATATTGCTGTTCGTGAGGAAGAAGAATTCTCCATCATCATTATTGATATAGATCACTTCAAGTTGATCAACGATTCACTCGGACATGCTGCCGGCGACGAGGCACTTGCTTCTTTTGGAAAAATACTCCGATCTACACTACGCAAAAGCGATCTTGCCTGCCGCTATGGCGGGGAAGAATTCGCACTATTTCTCCCGAAAACAAATATTGATCAAGCACAGGATTTTGCCGCACGAATCCATTACCTTATCAAGAATAACGGGATTAAATATGAAGGCGCTCCTGTTGGATTTACGCTCAGCATAGGAGTTTCATCCTTCCCGCAGACAAGAGCTACTGCTGTTGAGGGATTGTTGAACATGGCAGACAAGGCACTTTATGAAGCAAAAAAACTTGGGAGAAACAGAACCATAATCTATAAAGAAGGGGTCTAACATGAAAAAGTTTGCGTTGATTCTTTTATTTGCTATTTTGCTAACAGCATGCACTATCCCGTCTACTAAGAAGCCTTCATCCCCACCTAACGCGGAAAACCTTACAACACAAAAGAAGTGCGGTGACGATATTTGCGATGGGCCAGAAAATGCCGCCAACTGCCCCGAAGATTGCGAAACGGGCGACACCCCCCAACCTGTCGATGCCGGAGAAGATACACTCTGGATAATCAATCCCAACAGCGGAGCGGCACTCTATACCCGCATTCTGCAACCGGCGAATCATGATGGCAGCCTTCTCCCCGCCTTGGTCTTGATCCCCGGAGGAACGGGTACCATTGACGCCAACAAAGCCCAACGCATCGCAGATGAGGGCTTCACGGTCATCTTCTTCGATCCGGATGGGCGCGGCCAAAGCGAAGGCGAGGAAGACTACGGCGGGACGAT
Organism: uncultured Anaerolineaceae bacterium; assembly: GCA_964487745.1. Lineage (GTDB taxonomy): Bacteria > Chloroflexota > Anaerolineae > Anaerolineales > Villigracilaceae > Desulfolinea. Next base: position 12,730 of record CAZASG010000037.1, read on the forward strand.
CCATCAAGATGGGCTGGCTGCCGTCATTCGGGAGGTGGCTACCCTGCCCCAGGTAGACGATAGCCGTTTCGGCGTGGCATCCTTCTCCTATGGCGTGACGATGGCGACTGGAACGCTTGCCCGCTACCCCGACCTGCCCATCCGCTTTCATATGGATTGGGAGGGGCCTGTCAGCCGTGCATATACGACTACAGATTGTTCACCAGATAACCCACGTATTAATTGGCCACCCTGCGATGACGATGAATGGTGGTCAGAACGTGAAGCGCTGAACTTCATCGGCGATCTGCGAATTCCCTACCAACGTTTGCAATCGGAAAAAGACCATGTCCAGCCGACGAATGACCATGCAATTGAAATCATAAATGCCGCGGTAGCAGGCAATATTCCCTGGGTACGTTTGAATGATTATCCCCCAAATCAAAGTTACGATATCAATAATCAACCCACCATGTATGCCGAGAACAGTGGGGAGAGCACTGAACAGCTCTTCGCTCGTCATGCACTTGAGATTTTGACGATACTAGCGGAATAGCCCCCTCCCTCCTTCGCTACGCTCAGGACACCTCCCCCATTTTCTAGAAAATGGGGGAGGTTTTTTATAAACTCATCTCATAAACGCGATGGGTCTTGTAAAAATCCAAGCCGAAGTTGTTCATCTCACGCAGCATATTCTCGTTCTCCGTACGGATCTGTACCACTTCGGCGTGTTTGAATTGCCCGCTCTCTGTAGCGGATTTATACATCTCGCTAAATAAGATCGCCGTACCGCCCAAGCCGCGATATTTCTCGAGCAAGCCCGCGCCGTTGAAATTCATCCAATCGGTGCGTTTCTTTTCGATCAAAGCGGGGATCACGCCAAAAGGCAATAGTTTCCCACGCACTTTCTGGATAGCCGCCGAAATATCCGGGTACGCCAAAACAAAGCCGACCGGCTCATCGCCCTTCATCACGACCTTGACCAAACGCGGGTCAGCGATCCAGAGCAATTGTTCTCCCAGTGAATTGACCTCATCATCCGTCAACGGCACATTCGTGCCTTCAGAACCGAGCGAGCCGTTATACAACTCCTTGAGATGCGGTAATAAGGCCCGCAAATCCTTGCGCGTGCGGTAGCGCACCACATGCAATCCTCGTCGTTTTTGAACACGACGGGCGAGTTCATGAATGCGTTCATCGAAAATTGTATCGGCGCTCAAATATCCCGAAAGGGTTTCGCGGTTCACCCTGAAACCCTGACGCTCAACATGCCCGACATAATATTCGGGATTATAAGGCTGTCCAAAAGCGGGACGATGCTGGAAGCCCTTGGCGAGGAGACCATTCCCGTCCATCGGGGTAAAGCCATGTGGGCCTAGAATGGAATCCAGTCCGCGCGAACGTGCCCATTGGTTTGCTTCCGCAAAAAGGGCATCTGCCACCTTTTCGTCATCTATCGTTTCAAAGAGATAGAAAAAGGCGGTGTTTTCGCCACGAAAATTGTTGAAACGGCGGTTGTCCATCACGCAGATGCGCCCAACGGGCCTCCCTTTTTGGCGGGCGATGAAAAATACCGCATCCGAATGCCGATAAAAGGGAAACCTGTTCCGGTCAAGGACGAGGCGTGCGTCCCCGGCCAAAGGCGGCACCCACTGCGGCATATCCTGATAAACAATAAAAGGAACGGCGAGAAAATCCCGCACGTCCCTTTTGTTGTTGTGATCGAGTTGTGTTATCTGCATAAATTACGCTGCCTGGCGTGCCTTTTCATCTTCGGCACGTTTTGCCATTTGATTGCGCAGGGAGGTGATATCTCCGTCGATGAAGAACATTGTCCCCATGTAGAAGAGAAAACTCAATCCCCAAGCGATCAACGAGATGGACAGAATCGCGTTATGCATAGAACTCGCATCTGCGATGATACCGGCCAATAAAGGCGCAGAGGCTGCGCCTGCGTTCTCGATGAAATATTCCACAGATTGCGCGGTACTACGCACTTCGGGCATGGTCACATCATAAACCGTGGAAACAACGTTCGGCGACGAGAAAGGCATGAAAAGAGCTGCGACCGCCATAAAGATAAAGAAAGCGGTACGTGCTTCGATGGGAGAGTTTAGCGCAAGTGAAAGGAAAATCGCGCCCATGATAACACCCAGGCTGGAAACGATAACACGTCCTTTGAGCGTACGTTTGAAGAGCCAATCGCCCAACGCCCCACCGACAAAATAACCACCGGCAAGAATAAGAATGATCGGCGCCATCGTGAAGAGGACACTATTTTCATCATATCCGCGCTCTTTAGCGAGATAATCAAAGAAGAAATAGGTAATGACATTCCAGGGAAAGACCCCCGCAAACCCTTGCAAAAGCACAAACCACATGGTCTTCTTTTTGAAAACATCTTTCGCAGCATCCCATGAAAAATGGAATTGACCGATCTCATCCATGCCTGCAAATTCGGGCTCCGATTTACCGCGCGGCATCTCCTTAACACCGAAGTAAATGGTAATTGCGAGAACGATACCCAAAGCGCCCGTGATGTAGAAAACCGTGCGCCAACCGATGATCGGGGCAAGCATCAGCGCCATCACCATGCCAACCAGATAGCCGATTGGTTGACTGAGTTGCAAAACGCCATAGACCTTACTACGCTTGTCAGGCTCAAAATAATCGGCGATCAAGCTATAAAGACCGGGATAAGATGAATCATCCACACCAGTGGAAGCGCGCGTGATAACAAAAGGAATATAAGAGCGAACAATAGCACTCAACCAGGTCGTCGAGCCCCAAATAAAGGATGCCAGCGCGAGCAGTTTCGAGCGGGCATAGCGGTCGTAGAGATAACCCCAGATCGGATAGAGCACCGTGCTAACGATCAACGCAGCAGAAATAATAAGACCAAATTGTGTGTTGGTAATACCAAACTCTTCACTGATGGGCCCCTTCAGCGGACCGATCAGCAGTTTATCGGTTTGATGCAGCAACATAAAAGCGAAGAAGATCGCAACAACACGCCAGCGACGGGGATTCGATTTTGTCATTATGGGGACCTCGATCATAAAAGGTAGGTTGAATGAATGGAAAAAGTTTACAACAGAAGAAATAGTGCGTCAATGAAGATACCCCGTCGCTTCCGACGGGGTATCTTCATAAGAAAAGAGCCTCCGCATGGAGGCTCTTTTCTAGGGAGAGAATAAATTACTTGCCGATAAAAAGTGTAACGGCTGCGCCGAGGGCAAAAATGCCATCTAACCAACCAGGGGCAGCGAATAAACCAAAGGCTGCTAAACCAGCGAACAGAAAGAAAAGAACCATAAACCAGGTTGAAAGAGCTTTGGGCATATTCATTTAGTAATCTCCTTTTGGTTGTGTTGGTAACGCTACCAACTAGTCATAATAACCCTTTTCCCGAAAGAAAGTTACACCCGTGCGTGGTAGAATCCAGTCCCTTACTCAATAGAAAAACACTATGACACCTTCTCCCCTGGCCTCTGAATTCACAATTACCCGCTCTCGAAAATATAACCGCAGCAGCGCTGCGCGTTGGATCTGGTCGCATACCTATCCATATTGGTGGATACTCATCATCATTGTCATCGGCGCAACAGGAAACGCAGGTCTCGCCGCCGTAATGCCCGTTTACGTTGGCGAAGCCTTCGATGCGATCACCGCTGCTGTTCCCCAAACCGAACGTCTCCTCCCCCTCACCCTGCTTATCATCGGTTCGCAGGTTTTGCGGGCAATTCTCCAATTGGGACGCAACTTCGGCGCAGACCTGGTTGCTCAAAAACTTGAGCGCAACATCCGCGATGAGTTGTACATCTCCTTGCTTGGGAAGAGCATGACCTTTCACAATATCCAGCCTGTTGGCGACACAATGGCGCGCGCCACCAACGATGTCCGCGAGATCAACTTCATGTACAGCCCGGGCGTCAACCTCGTGGTTGGCTCATTCCTCTTCATGGTCATGCCCTTCTACTTCGCGCCGCGCTATCATCCATCTCTGCTGCTCGTTCCCAGCCTCTTCGCACTTACCTACTTTATCGCCCTCTGGGAATATCTGGGCAGCCTCTCCCCCGTTACAGATGCAGTCCGCAGCACTTTTGGCAAGCTTAATACACGTCTCGCCGAAGCCCTCGATGGCATCGAAACTGTCAAAGGCGCGGCGCAGGAAGAAGCTGAGGTCAGTCTCTTCAACAAAATGGCGCTGCGCGTGCGCGATGCCTTCGTTCGGCAAGGTGATCTTGAAGCTCGCTTCGTCCCCATGTTGCTCTATGGGCTGGCTCTCGGCGGCGGATTGCTACACGCCCTGATCCTATTCAGACAAGGTGAGATCAGCATTGGCGCCGTGATCGCCTACGTCGGACTATTGGAGATGCTTCAATTCCCCACCTTCGCATCCACTTTTGCCTATACGCAAGTTTCTTTAGGGATGTCAAGCGCACGCCGCATTCTGGAATTGCTTAATAGCGAAACCCTACTCGACCAAAATGCAGATGGCTACGCCGAAATTATGCGTGGGGAAGTTTGCTTCCGTTCAGCGGCATTTGCCTACAATCCCGGCGATGACGTGCTAAACGATATCGATTTCACCGTCTCGCCCGGACAAACCGTTGCCATCGTCGGACAAACTGGCGCGGGAAAGACATCCCTCGTCAAGCTGATTAATCGCACCTACGAAGCAACGGCGGGGGAAGTGCTTGTTGACGGCATCAACGTCCACGACTGGAATATGGCAGCTCTGCGTGAGCAGATCTCGATCATCGAGCAGGATATTTTTCTCTTCTCAAATACCATCGCTGAAAATATCGCCTTCGGCAAACAAGACGCCACACGCGAAGAGATCATCGCCGCGGCCGAAGCGGCCCAGGCAGATGAATTTATCACCAGCTTTGAAGATGGCTACGAAAGCGTACTCGGTGAGCGCGGCGTGACTCTCTCCGGAGGCCAGCGCCAGCGCCTTGCACTCGCACGCGCTTTCCTGACTAATCCACGCATTCTCGTCCTCGACGATTCAACATCCGCCATCGACAGCGCCACAGAAGATTATATCCAGCGTGCCATCGCCGCTGCTGCAAAAGGTCGAACGACATTCCTTATCACGCATCGTCTCTCCCAGATCCGCTGGGCAGATTTGATCGTGGTGCTCAAACAAGGCAAGATCGCCGCCATCGGCTCACACAATGAGCTGATGAAAAGCAGCGAAGCCTATCGCAGGATTTTTTCGGAATAAATTTCAGTAGGGGCACGATATATCGTGCCCCTACGAGGAAAAACTATGGGTTTCTTCTCCGGCTTAGGCGCCGAAAAATACGACCGCCAATATACAGACCGCGAACTGCTCACCCGCATCGCAGATAATTTCAAAGCGCAACGCCAGCGCATCATCACCATCTCTGCATTGGTGACCTTGCTGGCTATCTTCACCGCCGCTGCCCCTTTCATCATCAGCCGCAGCATCGAAAATCTGGATGTAACTCCCACGATGGAATTCGTTCTCATCCTTGGGGGCAGTATCATCGCCATCGGCATTTTGCGCTGGGGCATCAACTGGGCGCGCCGCTCGGTCACTGCACGCGCCATCGGCGATGTGGTAATGGATATGCAAACCAACGCCTTCCGCGCCGCTGCCGAGCACGATCTATCCTTTTATGATAAGTTCTCATCCGGGCGCATTGTCTCGCGAATTACCTCCGACACAAAAGATTTCGGACAGCTTGTTACCATCGTCACCGATATCAGCGCGCAAATCATCCAAGCCAGCATCCTGATGGTCATTCTTTTTCGCACAGAATGGCGACTTACGCTGCTCACACTTGCTTTTCTGCCGATCATCTATTGGTTCACAGCCAGTTTCCGCAAGCTGGCTCGCAAAGTGACCCGCAACGGCATGCGCGCCATGGCTGAGGTAAATTCGACCATTAAAGAAACGGTCAGTGGTATTTCCGTCGCGAAAAATTTTCGTCAGGAAGAAAGTATCTTCGAGACTTTCGATACTGCTAATCAAGACTCTTATCGCGTCAATGTACGGCGCGGTTTTGTTCTATCTTTGGTCTTCCCCATTCTGAATGCGCTGGGCGGCATTGCCACAGCTATCCTCGTCTATGTCGGCGGATGGATCGCAGCAAGTGGCGAAGCATCACCCGAAGCCTGGTATCTCTTCGTTCTCAGCCTGAGCTACTTCCTCTTCCCTGTTATGAATCTCTCCGCATTTTGGGCGCAGATCCAGCAGGGGTTATCGGCAGCTGAACGGGTTTACGCGCTCATAGATGCCGACCCCAATGTCATACAGGAAGATGACCGGGAGGCTGGGCAACTTGCGGGTCATGTCCGTTTCGAGAAAGTGGATTTTCACTACATCCCCTCGGAGCCGATCCTGACTCAATTCGACTTGTTCATTCCACCCGGGCAGAATCTCGCCTTGGTCGGACATACCGGTGCCGGGAAGTCTTCCATCGCGAAGCTGATCGCGCGCTTTTACGAGTTCCAATCTGGCAAGCTGCTCATCGACGGCCACGATATCCGCTCCTTTGACCTGACCTCCTATCGCCAACAACTGGGGATCGTTTCGCAAGTGCCATTTCTTTTTTCGGGAACGGTGGCGGAGAATATCCGCTATGCGCGACCGGAGACAAGCGAAGCCGAAATTTTAGCGATGGCACGTCGGATCGGCGATGGCGAGTGGCTGGAAACGCTGCCCAACGGTTTAGAAAGTCAAGTCGGTGAGCGCGGCGGACGGCTCTCGATGGGACAGCGTCAGTTAGTAGCGTTGATGCGCGTGCTCGTGCAAAACCCCGCCATCTTCATTCTCGACGAGGCGACCGCCAGCATTGATCCTTTCACTGAGTGGCAAATCCAGCAAGCGTTGAATTTGATTCTCGAAAATACGACCAGCATCCTGATCGCCCACCGTTTATCAACGGTGAAATCCGCTGACCGAATCTTGGTGATTGAAGATAGCGGCATCATCGAGGAAGGGAATCATGATGCCTTGCTCTCACAGAACGGCCACTATGCAGAGTTGTACAATACCTATTTCAGGCATCAGAGCTTGGCATATGTGGAGAAGCAGGGGGAAGTGATTGCAGGGAAGTAGATATTGCATTTGCTTTTTGTGCTAGTATAAATTTTCTTGAGCTACTTCCTAACCAAAACTTGACTTTCACCCCCCAAATGAATATGCTTAGAATGCCTGCAGTGAACGGCAGTGTGCGCAAGTATGTAACCGTTTGCTGCGGGCACCTTTTTTAATAATTGACTCAAGTCGATGTTTTCTGTATGATGAAAATGCTCGCAGTGAGCGGCAGTGTCATTGTGTCGGGTGACCGGTGCAATGTGTCCGTTTGCTGCGAGCACTATTTACGATGCAGTTAACGCATAGCACGCAACTGCTCGAGCACATCATCGTCAAAATGCGCATCTTCCCAATGATAGGCTCGACAGATGCTTTGTAATGCAGGCGCATTGAAATTCGCTCCATAAAAATAAGTGTCATTCAAGTCGGCTTCTTCAAATCTCGCCCCACGGAGATCAGCGTTTTCCAAATGGGCAGATTGTAATTTAGCCTGGAAGAATTGTGCGCCTTGCAAATTGGTCTCTTTAAGCGTGGCAGAAATTAAATTTGTCCGATGAAAATGGGCTTCTTCCAAAATCGCTTTAACCAAACGAGCTTCCATTAGATTAGCGTCGGTAAATTGCGCTTTCTTAAAATTTGTTTTGTACCCCTTTATCCGAAACAAATTTGTACGTTCTAAATTCGCGAGTTCCATCTCCGCGAAGGCAACATCAACATTCTTCAAATCCATATCTGATAAATCAATACGATACAAATTGGTGTTCGTGAGATCGCATTCGTCTAAATGGTCTTCATTTTCGGAAGAGGTAATTCTCAAACGAATCGCCTTCGCAAAAGCTTGGATCAGCAACCTGTTGACCTGTAATTTATGTTTCACTTTTAGATTCGCCAACAAGATCAGATAAACCTGTTCGTGAAAATCTGCATATTCCTCTCTTAAAAAAGTCATCAAGGAGATGGTCGCACTGACTTGTAGGGAAGTATTGTCAGAGCTGATATCAGCAATAATGGAGGAAAATTTCTCATCAACCCGCCGACGACTTTCCGCTTCGCGTTGTTCACGATCCCGTTGCCTTTCTAGAAATTGCTTCCAAATGGTGACAAAAACACCCGCAACCGCGACGATGGCTGTCAATAAAGTCGCATAAGAAGAAAGAGTTTCCCAAGGGCTATCCAAACGCTGATTTTCGATCTCTAATTGTCTGATTTCCTGACGCAGCTTCTCAGCCTCTAATTCACTTTGCGTCATCCCTTCCTTAGACGAAGTCGCTGGAACTTCATTTTCCCTGGAAGGAACAGCTTGAGAGTGTAAATGAATCCAAAAACTCAACACGAAGTTGAGCAAGAGAAACAAAACGATTAAAACAGGAAAGAAATATCTCTTCAACCAATCTCTCAGTCGTCTTGCCATAAATACACCTTTCTCAGTTACATACTTACAACCATGTTCTCATTGTACATAACTCGCGCCTGTTATCCAACTCACAGGTTTCAAATCTGTCAGGATGCTAAAACATGTTTGTCTCATGCACCCCAGGTCCTACAACGCCCGCCAGTCTTCAGGTCTGAGCGCATCACGTCCGCGGGCGAGGGCGGCATCAAGCATGGTGAGCAAACGTTCTTTGTCTTTGGGCAACGTTCCTTTTAGAGGCAGATAGTTCGATGCGTGGTTTGTGCGGAAAACGCAATTATCAGCCACGTCGATCCTCTCGATCACCTGGCGTAATTCCGCCAGCATCGCTTCGGGATTGAGCAATTCAAACTCGTCCGCTTCCCATTGGGCATGGAGTTTGGTGCCAGGCACAAGCATCAGGGTCAGCATCGAGAAATAGTCGGGCTGCATCGCGCCGACCACACGCCCTGTCGCAGTAGCATGGCGTTCAGAGCCCTCGGGACCACCTATCCCCAAAATAGCGATGACGGAGAGTAGCATCCCCGCGTCTTTGGTTTTTTGCCCAGCTTCGATCATCTCTTCCGCTGTAGCACCTTTTTCGATATCCGTCAGGATTTCATCATCCCCGCTTTCCAAACCGACATAGACAATACCCAATCCCCGCTCACGGATGGTTTTCAGTTCTTCGGGTGTTTTTCGCAGAATATCGCGGCAATTGGCATAGATTCCCACTCGTTCGAGTTGAGGAAATGTCTTTTGCACGGTATCAAGAATACGCAGGAGGCGATCCGTTTTCAGGACGAGGGCATCACCATCGGCGAGGAAGACGCGGCGCGTATCTGGTCGCATTTGCCCCGCAAGAGCGATATCTTCCAAAACTTCATCCACGTCACGGGGGCGAAAAGGCTTGTCGAGGTAGGTGCCACAAAAGGTGCAACGATTATGCGAACAGCCGTACGTGATCTGCAAAATATAGCTTCTTGCCTCGCTGGGCGGGCGGATGACCATTCCGTGATAACGCATGAGGATATTTTATCTTCTTTTTCAAAGCAGGAGAAAAATCACCTTCTGAAGGGGGATAAAAAGTTATTGCCTCCCGCTCTTATTTTCTTTATAGTGGAGATATAGCATCCACAAAAAGAAGGGCAGGTTCTTATGGCACACAACAGCTTAAAATCCGGCTACACCGAATTGGTCGATCGTCTGAATTATTTTCCCCAAGGGGCGCCGCCCTCTGAAACTCTGAATAAAATCCTGAAGATACTCTTTAGCGAACGCGAGGCAGCGCTGGTTGCTATGCTGCCGATCAAACCCTTCAAGGCTAAAAAAGCCAGCCGCGTCTGGAAAATGGACATTCTCAAAGCCCAAAAAGTATTGGATGAGCTTGCCAGCCGCGCTATCCTCGTAGATATTGAAGCAAATGGGGAAACCACTTATGTTCTCCCCCCGCCGATGGCTGGCTTCTTCGAGTTTTCGATGATGCGTCTGCGCGGCGATGTCGATCAGAAGGTCCTCGGTGAGCTCTTCTATCAATATCTCAACGTAGAAGAAGATTTTATTCGTGAACTTTTCGTACGCGGCGAAACCCAACTGGGGCGCGTCTTCGTCAACGAGCCCGTTCTCTCATCCGAAAATGCCCTGCATGTCCTCGACTATGAGCGTGCCAGCGAAGTCATCCAAAGCGCCACACATCGCGGCATCGGGGTTTGCTATTGTCGGCATAAAATGGAGCACGTAGGTCGCAACTGCGATGCCCCCATGAATATCTGCATGACCTTTAATAATTCTGCTGCAGCACTCACCCGTCATGGCTACGCCCGCCTTGTGGATGTCAGCGAAGGCATGGATCTGCTCCAGGAGGCTTACGAAAGAGATCTGGTGCAATTCGGCGAAAATGTCCGCAAACGTGTTAACTTCATCTGCAATTGCTGTGGATGCTGTTGCGAAGCCATGATCGCCGCCCGCAAATTCGGCATGCTTAACCCCGTCCACACCACCAATTTCCTCCCCGAAGTGGATGAAAGCGCCTGCAACGGCTGCGGGAAATGCGTGACTGCCTGCCCCATCGAAGCCATGACCCTCGTCTCTACCAACGACCCACACAAGCCGAAGATGAAAAAAGCCAAAGTGGATGAAGATATCTGTCTTGGATGCGGCGTCTGTTTACGTACTTGTGTCCATGATGGATTAACGCTTCACTCGCGCCCCGAACGTGTTATCACCCCCCTGAATTCTATTCACCGAGTAATTATGATGGCCATCGAACGCGGCGACCTACAGAATCTCGTCTTCGACAACCGTGTGCTATGGAATCATCGTGCCCTTGCCGCTGTACTCGGCGTGATACTGCACCTTCCTCCGATCAAACGCGGGATGGCAAGTGAGCAATTTAAATCCCGTTATCTGGAGACCATGATAGCAAAGCTCGGATATGCCTAGACGGATCGTTCCTCCTTTTTGTGCGGCTCGACCTTCCAAACTTTAAACCCCCACTGCACGGCGGGGCCGATTAGCAGCGCAAAGACCGCTGTCCCAATACCTGCTGGGCCGCCCAAGAGCCAGCCGACGAGGATAACGGTTAATTCGATGGATGTGCGCGCAACACGCACACTGACTTCGAAAACGCGATTGATGGCAAGCATCAAGCTGTCGCGTGGGCCAGCACCCGCATCCACGCCGATGTAGATAGCGCTGGCTTGTCCCATCAGCAGCACTGCACCCAGCAGCATCGCTGACTGGGCAAGGAGATTCGCATCAATATTGGGGATATACGGATTGAAAAAATCCAGCCAGGGACCAATACTAAGAATATTTCCCAGCGTGCCCCAGCCGATCTGTTCGCGCATTATCAAGGATGCAGTCAAGACCACAAAGCCTGTGATCATCGTCATCGTACCAACAGAGAGATCGAAGATATCTGAGAGCGCTACGTCAAGAACTGCCCAGGCACCTGTCCCAAGATTCGATTTGATCATCAACGCAATCGAAATCCCGTAGAGGGCAAAGCCGATCTGAATGCGAAGAAAATCGAGTAGGAAGGTCTTCCAACGGATGGGTTTAAGAAGCATCTATGCTCCGATCTAATTCACGAAAAGGGCTATTCCCGATCCCCGGGCTGACGCGCAGCCAGCCAAAGAAGGCACGCGTGGCTGCCCAAGCTATCATCGCGACCCAGATCCAGGTCAGGGTATGGGATGGGGATGTGTTGATCAATTCGACTGCGCCCACACCGACGAGCGTCGCGAGGATCATAGCGTTGCGCAGGAAACGGTAATCGCCCGTGCCCCAATGCGCGCCATCCGTCAAAAACGCGATGGCGTTGATCGGCAGGCTGAGGGCAGACATTGCCCAAGCAGGGAGGAAAACGGAAATTGCTGTTGCCGGGACAAGCATTTCAATAACGAGACCACGCCCAAACCACATCAGGATCCCGAGCAATGCGCCTGTACCCAAAGCCCACTTTGCTCCCACAAGGACGACTTTTTTCGCCCAATTCAATGCATCCTGTCCAATAAAATAGCCTACTAAGGATTGCACCGTGGTTGCAAAGGCATCCAGTGCCAAGGCGGTAAAAATAAAGACTTGGCGGATAGCCTGATGTGCCGCGCCTGCGTCTGCGCCAATTTGGGTGGCAGCCCGCGTAGTGAAGGCGAGGAAAAAGGTCAGCAAGCCGGTGCGGATGAAAAGATCGCCCCCCACTGTGAGCAGACGTTTCACATCGCCGAAAGAAAAATCAATAGGAAGCCCCAATTTCTGCGCGACGATCGCGAGCCCGATAATTGCTCCTAACCATTGACTGATGGTGCTTGCCAAAGCGGACCCCGCCACCCCCATCGCCGGGACGGGACCATAGCCAAAGATCAGCAGCCAATCAAGCAGAATATTAAGGACGTTCATGCCGAGGGCGATCCAGAGTGGAGTGCGCATATCTTGAAGCCCACGCAAAACGCCGAAGGAGACCGCCATAAGCAAAACGGCAGGCGCGCCATAGGTACGGATCTGCATATAGCTGACGGCTTCTGCCTGAACATCGCCTGCTGCCCCCATCAGGGAGGCAACCCAATCGGCACTGGGCAGAACAAGGAGAATGATGAGCAAACCAAAGCCGACCGCCATCGAAAGCGCCAGGCTGGCGATACCGCCAGCCTCTTCAGCTTCGCCCTTGCCATCTGCCTGAGCAACTTCGGTTTGTGCGCCAATGCTGAGGAAGTTGAATATCCAGAAGAGGCTGGAAAGGGCTGTGGTACCAACGCCCAGCGCCGCCAACGCGACTGAACCAAGCGAGGCAACGAAGGCAGTGTCGATCAATGCTGTCAGCGGCTCTGCTGTCATTGAGAGAAGCACCGGAAAAGACAGGGCAAGCAGCGTGCGGTGAGGTTTTGTCGTAAAGGGATGAGTAAGCTTTTGCATAATCCAGAGTTAATGAAAAGGGATGGTGCATAAAGATAAGCCCCAAAGGTCTTTTTGACAAGACCCTTGGGGCTTATATCGTAAAAGAAAAAGTTAGCTAGGAAGCAGGCGGGATCGGTTCGTCTGAAACAGGCGTCACATCTTCAGCATCAATCGCCACATCTTCAGATTTATTGCGCAGCGTGAAGAAGCCAACGGCGACAGGGACGAGGATCCCGATCAGCGAAAGGCAGAGCAAAGCCAACGCCAAGCCCATGCTCATCGGCTCGGAGGTAGTTTGACCACCAACGGTGGTATCGATCGGTGTCCCCGTAATACCAATTACACCCCAAACGCAAAGAAATAGGCTCGGGCAAGCACAGACGAGTGTTGTCCCTATGGTTGCAATAAGACCTACGGTTTTCTTATCCATAAATATTCTCCTCTAGAAAAAATCAAGATAATGAGTATCGGTATTAGTATATAAAATCTAAGGGAGAGATGCAAGCAGAAAGATCGAATTTCAGGGTGGGATATAATAATTTAGTACTTTCTTACCTGACAGAAAGCGCCGCGCATGAAAAAGCATCTTCTTTTTAAACTGAGTATCTTCCTGGTCATCCTGGCATTTGCAATTACCGCACAGGCTCAAGCTGAGCAACCCATCAGGGCGGAGATCAGTCTTGGTTTCGACGATCAATGCAAATACGGGAATTGGCTGCCCATCTACATCGAATTAGATAACCCGGGAGATGATTTCTCTGGGCAGCTTGGCATTTCCTATTCTCAAGCTGTTCACAAATTTCCGGTCGAGTTGGCGACGAACGGGCAAAAAGCTTTTTCCACAGAACTCTACCTTGATATCAGGAATGTTAGCCAGGAGATCGTTTTCAGTCTGTATCCTGCTGACCCGAAAGCTGACGAGGTCATCCTGCAGCGCATCCCCCTTAATTGCTCCGCGACTCGCCTTGTCGGCGTACTGACCGACACCCCAGCGGCATTTACCATCCTGAACGCCCTGCAACCAGCCAGCACCACAGATATTGCATTTCTTTCCGCGCATACGATTCCGGAGCACTGGTTGGGGCTCCAGGCTATCGACATTCTCATTCTTGCCAATACAAACGCCACCCAACTGAGAGACGAACAACGGAGTGCGATCAACACTTGGGTACAACAAGGCGGACAGATCATTTTCGGCGGTGGAGCAGAATGGCAGCATACCCTGGCAGGCTTTGATGATCTCCTCCCCATGGAACTTTCAGGAGCACGCACCGCTGATATATCCTTGAAAATCAATTCAACTTCTGAAATATTTTTGCTCGAAAAGACCATCCTGCTGACAGGTACGCTAAACGACGATGCCAAAGTACTGGTTCAGGATGGCAACACACCGTTGGTTGTCCAACAAGGGATAGGGGCAGGGACAAGTACCTTAATGACCTTTGACCCGAATATCACCTTGCTACGAGCATGGGATGATCTGCTCAATTTCTACGACCATATTCTGATCAGTTCCCCAGAAAAAGAAGATTTCGCCGGCGTCAGAAACTGGAATGCCCTGATCGACGCCACATCTCGCTTTACGGGGCTAAAACTTCCATCAACCTGGTTGGTATTTGGGCTACTCTTCATATATGTAATTAGTGTAGGGCCTGCTCAATATCTCATTCTAAAACGCCTGAAAAGACTTGAACTATCCTGGGTAACGATTCCCGCAATTACCCTGGTCTTCACTATCGGATTGATCCTGCTCGGCTGGGACCTGCGTGGTTCCAAGCCGCGCATCAATCAATTGGCAGTCGTTCACCATTGGGCAGGAGAAAAAGAAGCTTCCCTTGGTGGATATGCCAGCATCTTCGCACCTAAGCGAGATATCTATCAGATCGCTGTTGATGGTGACTTCACTCCCCAACCTTTTGCACCCCATCACTATTACAACACCCCCAATAATGAATGGACTTTTACCCTGCATAACGACTCTTTTCTTGCTGAGACAAATGTCGATAACGCAGAGATCATGCCCCTTGCACTACGCGGCAGCTTACCCTCCCCTGAGATCGAAATAGACTTAAAGCTCAATCTCAATCAAAGGAACACATTTCTGGCAGGTACGATCATCAATCATGGCAAATTCAACCTGGATGATTCTGTGCTAATCTATCCTTGGGGATATAGAAATCTGGGAAGAATTAACGCTGGAGAAGAAGTTGAAATTCAGATTCCTGCAAATATTTTGACCAATTCCAGTACCAACAACGCAGCGATCTATTTAGACGACCTTATTGCTACGTCGATCTACTCCGACCACCAAGGTTATAAAGAATACCATTTGCTTCGAGCGGTATTTGAAGAACACCAAATGCCTCCGGTAGGATTTATGTTACTCGGCTGGGATGAGAAGCAGGTTCCTTATGCGCTCACTCTTGTCGATCACGAAGTGGATAGCGAAGCCCTGGCTGCATACCTGATATCCTTCGATGTGGAAATCACCACAGAAGAAGAGCGCTTCACCATTCCGCCAGTCTTTTTCAATTGGTCAATACCTGAAGATAATAAGTTCAACTATAACCGTCCTGACGATTTGCGTTTTGCCTATCAGGACAGTGCTGAAATTCATTATCAACTTAGCACACCAATTACCTATTCCAATGTAAATGAGCTCATCCTTCATCTGGACGGGGACAGTAGTCAGCGCAATGATTTCCCTCTGGAGATATTCCTGTGGAACTTTGAAACAGAAGAGTGGGAAAAACAAGAAGTAACCAATTGGGGCAACTCTCTAATTACGAATGCCAGCTTCTATGTCAGCGAAACCGCATCTGAAATTCGCATCATGTTAAACGAAAATGGCAACGGCGGTGGGACTTTTGACGTCACCAGCGCTGATTTTAGCCTCGTGGTGGAGCCATAATGTCTGAGATCATCGAAATAAAAAACCTGACCATCACATATGGCGGTCGTCGCGCGGTGGACGATCTCTCGCTTAGCGTCGAAAAAGGGGATATTTTCGGCTTCGTCGGCCCCAATGGTGCAGGCAAGACCAGCACCATCCGTGTCATGGCGACCCTGCTTGAACCTCGCCAGGGCGATATACTCGTTGGTGGGCACAGTGTAAAAAATGCGCCCACCGAAGTCCAAAAGCAGATCGGTTATATGCCAGATATTTTCGGTGTCTATAACGATATGCTCGTCTGGGAATATCTCGACTTTTTCGGCGCCTGCTACCAAATCCCCGAAGATTCGCGCCAAACTCTCATCAACGACCTGCTGGAATTGGTAGACTTATCAGAACGACGCAATGACGACATTCAGCGTCTTTCACAGGGGATGAAACAACGTCTCAGCCTCGCGCGGACGCTGCTACACGACCCGAATGTATTGCTGCTTGATGAGCCTGCTTCCGGCCTTGATCCCCGCGCCCGAGTCGAGATACGTGAACTGCTCCGTGAATTGGCAAAGATGGGCAAGACCATCTTCTTCTCCACCCACATCCTCGCTGATGTGACTGAGATATGTACCCGCGTCGCCATCCTCGAAGAGGGCAAACTGGTCGCCTATGGTGCCATCGACGATCTGCAAAAGCAACTCATCCCAACCCGGCGAATTCAGATCACCCTGCTCGGGGAAGCAAATGCCGCACACACACTGCTGAAGAAGCATTCACAGGTCAACAATATTCTTCTCCAAGAATTAAAAGAAGACCAACATGAGATTCATCTTGATTTCAGCGGCACAGAAGAAGAAAAAAGCGCTCTGCTGGCGGAACTGGTCTCGGAGCAAATTCCCGTCATCCGCTTCACGGAAGATCAGCAAAATATGGAAAGTGTCTTCATGCGAGCCACGAAAGGGATTGTTAGCTGATGGCTACTAAAGAAAATATTTTCAAACGCGCCTTTAACGTCCTCTGGCAGAACCCGATCATCATCAAGGAGCTGCGCAGCCGCATGCGACGCCGCCGTTCCTATGTCATTCTTTCCATTTACCTCGTTCTCGCAGCAGGGATCACCTCAGTAGTCTATTTCGCTATCGCTTCATCCAATGAGTTCTACCCTGATCCCGATGTGCGTCGCACTATTGGCCAAGCCATCTTCCTCACAGCGATCTTGATCCAGTTGGCAGCCGTCAACTTCGTCAGCCCCGCATTCACATCCGGCGCTATCTCCGGCGAGCGCGAAAACCAGACCTACGCACTGCTCCGCACAACGCCTGTTTCTGCACGGGATATTGTGCGTGGTAAATTGCTCTCCGGGCTGCTTTTCACCCTGCTACTACTCATCGCAAGTATCCCTCTACAGGGAATGGCATTTCTCTTCGGTGGTGTCGAGCTGCCCGAACTGCTCGTCAGTAACCTGATGCTCCTGGTCACTGCTATCCTCTTCAGCGCGATCGGCATCTACACGTCCAGTTGGATGAAACGCTCCATTCCCGCTACCATCCTCGCTTACGTCATCGCCAATAGCAGCCTGATCCTGATTCCACTGCTGGTCTGGATCATCAGCGTTTTTTTCCCTTCTTTCATCGACATCATTGACTTTTCATCAGACGATAGCCCCTTCCTTATCATTGTCAGGCTCAGCCTGCTCTGGCTATTGATTTCATCCAATCCTATTTTTGCAGGCATCATCAGCGAAGTTTTCCTCCTGGATGAAAATGTGGTCTTCTTCTACACCACAGATATCACCAAAAACTTCACTGCTCATCTGCCTTCACCGTGGATCACCTTCACCCTGCTAAATCTCTTTCTTGCCTGGCTCTTTTACCGCGGAGCTATTCGACGTGTTGCCCAACGAGATAAAGAATGAGCAGATATAAAGGTCTGCTTGCCCGCCTGAAAGCATGGCGACGCTGGGACACCTTCCATCGGGGGACATTTTGGGGACTGCGCGGCACACTCGTGGGGATGCTTGCCTCCCTTATCTTTTCATTTTTCGCCATCACAACAGAATCTCTGCAAGCTGCATCCTATCTACGTCTGCTCGCTCTTGGCGGGATCGGTGGCTTCGTCATTTCCCTGTTCATCCTTTGGCTCAAACGACCTACGCTCATTCAATCTGCTCGACACTACGAGCAGCACCACAACCTGAAAGAACGGATCAGCACCGCCATCGAACTCCACGACGACGAAAAGATCTCGCCCGAATGGAAAGCAATGCAGATCAACGATGCTTTTGCCTCCACCGCCAAGATTGATCCTCGCAGCGGATTCAATTGGCGCATCTCGCGTCGGGATTCGGGAGCATTGGTCATCGTCGCTGCGTTGGCTATCGGAACGTGGTTCTACGGGCAAGGGGCTTTTGAGCAGGCTTTTATTCAGGCACAGCAACAGGCGCTCATCGAGGCGCAGGTTAACGAGATCGAAGAACTTATCACCGAGATAGAGAAAAAAGAAACCCTCTCCGAGGCAGAGCGGGAGCAGATCACTGCCCCTCTTCAGGAAGCTGTCGAAGATCTGAACCAAGCCGAAAGCATGGAAGAAGCGGTCTCGATCCTCGCTGAAGCACAACAATCGCTGGATGAACTAAGTCAGGCTGGCGCGGCGGCATCTGAGGGTCTTCAGGAAGCTGCCGAAAAACTGGCTGAGATACAAGAAGCGACGCCCTTTGGCGAAGCGCTGAGCAATGCCAGTTTTCAGGAGGCTGCTGAGGCACTGAATGAGATGAGCGGCAATATGGACGCCCAAACACAAGCGGCGCTTTCGGAGGAGTTGTCACAAGCCGCAGCCGCGATGCAAGAGGCTAACCCCGAAATGGCGGAGCAAATGCAGCAAGCGGCGGATGCGATGCAAGAGGGCATGGATGCGGAACAACTCCAGCAGGCGCTCGAAGAAATCGCCGATGCGATGGAAAACGCCAACGAGCAGATGGAAATGTCGCAGGCAGCAGAGCAATCGGGCGAGGCGCTGGAGAGCAGCCGTGAGTCGTTGATGCAGTCGGGCAGTGAAGGTGAGCAAGGCGAGGGGCAGGAAATGGCGGGCGAGCAGGAAGGTGAGCAGCCCGGCAGTGGCTTTAGTGAAAACGGCGAAGGAGCGCCTAGTTCCGCCCCCGTTGAGCGGATCGAGACCGAAGGAGATGTCGCAGGGTTAGACCCCAGTGGTGAAAGCGGTGCCGCGCTCGGCGAGATCGCCAGCCAGTTCGAGCAGAGCGGCGAGAGTATTGAATCGTATGAAGCCTTTTACACCGAATATGAAAATAGTGCCTGGGAGTCGCTGCAAAATGATGCGGTTCCGCTGGCACTGCGTTCGGTGGTGAGGGATTATTTTAGTTCGTTGAATCCGTGATTTTTGCCCCCTCTGTCCTTCGGACATCTCCCCCAAATTCCAAGCGCATGGAATTTAGGGGAGACCTGACGATAAGTTTTGTCCCCCTATTTTGCTTGCAAAATGGGGGGACGCCCCGAGCGAAGCAAGGGGCAGGGGGGCTGAGCGGTTGAATCAAATCATCCGTTTCTGCTACATGGAATATGCAGGAGAAAATCATGACAGACAAAGAAATCATCAACAATTATCTAGCAAAAGCCCAAGCAACCGAGGCCGAGATCCAAAAAGTGATCGTCGGGCAAGAAGATGTGATTCGGCACGTGCTGATCGCTCTCTTTGCAGGCGGGCATGTTCTTTTGGAGGGCGTGCCCGGCTTGGGCAAGACGATGCTGATCCGCACGCTGGGACAGGCGCTCGACTTGAACTTCTCGCGCATCCAGTTCACGCCCGACCTGATGCCCGCCGACATCGTCGGGACAGATATTCTGGCCGATAACGACGGGAAACGCTCTTTCGAGTTCCAACCCGGGCCGATCTTTGCCAATCTCGTTTTGGCAGATGAGATCAACCGTGCTCCGCCCAAAACCCAGTCGGCGCTGCTCGAAGCGATGCAGGAACATTCAGTCACAGTCGCGAAGAAGACCTATCAGCTCGATGAGCCTTTCTTCGTCATGGCGACTCAAAATCCGCTCGAAATGGATGGCACCTATCCCCTGCCCGAAGCACAGCTTGATCGTTTCTTCTTCAAGGTCATGGTCGATTTTCCCAAAGAAGACGCGCTTGCCGATATCCTGAAGCTGACCACGGGTGGTGCAACGCCCAAAGTGAACCCCGTCGCGACCGCGGCTGAGGTGATCGAGATGAGTCGCATCACGCGGCAGGTCGCGTTGGCATCGCATATTTACGAATATGTGGCACGGCTGGTCATGCGCACACATCCCGACCGAGAAGATGTCCCGCCCTTGGTGCAGAAATATGTTCAGTACGGCGCATCCCCGCGTGGCGGACAGGCGATCATTCTCGGCGCAAAGGTGCGCGCCCTGCTCGAAGGACGTTTCAACGTCGCCGTCGAGGACGTCAAAGCGGTCGCCCCCGCCGCCCTGCGACACCGTATCTTACTGAACTTCGAGGGCTTGGCGGAGGAAGTCAATCCCGACACGATCATTGCGGAGTTGTTGGAACAGACGAAGTTGGAGTAGGTTTCGAGGAAAGAAGAAAGGCAGCTTTCCTCTTTCGTAGTTTGAAATGAATTTTTCATTGGTGTATGGATGTTATACAAATGGAACAACTAAGTAAATCAAATCGAACAATCTTATGGGCTTATCTTGCAATGAGTCTGACCATAACATTCATACTTGATGGGCTTTGGAGAGCACCATACGGGTTAGGAACTCCTGATATTCTGCGACCACTGTATCAATATCTAAGATTCTTTCAATTTATTTCCTTTCTTTCTATTAGTCTAATTCTTTCAATTTCAATAGTTTCCCAAGAGAAAAACAATTTAAGGTATATACCCCTTCTATTCACCTTTGTATTAATTTTCGACAGCTTTTTTATCTCCAAATCCGCACTCGATATCTCTCGTTATTATGGTATTGGCTCACCATATCAAACATCAACCTGGATATTGTCACTAGCTACTTGTGCTTCTATAGTCACAGCCCTAGCCAAAACTCAAATCAAAACAAAAACACTAAGAATTACTTTATTAATGTTTACTATTGTGGTTTTAACAATGGGGTTTGAGTTAGCTAAAACGATTTATATGATCGTTATGTTACCTAACAGAGTTTTAAAAACATTTGCAATTTACGATGCTTTCACAGCAATGCAAGCAATGGATTTACCAATTCCCGTTGAAATAGAATCTTACACACGATTGATTATTGGGATAGTCTGTATTAGCCTGTTTTTTGCAATTGGCGCAAAGGCATACATACAAGGGACAATTACTGTATGCACAAGTAATCAATAAATAAAATGAAATTCGACTCCCTGACCCTCAACCGTCTCAAGCGCCTGCAATTGGTGGCGCAGCAGATCAAGCGTGGCGCCATCAAAGGCGACCGACGCTCGTCGCGGCGTGGGCAAAGCATCGAATTTGCGG
>CAZASG010000038.1:0-33714 GCA_964487745.1 uncultured Anaerolineaceae bacterium
CATTGGAGAGCGTTGTTCTATATGATGATCAGCAAGGTGGGCGGGTAATCGCCAATGGGACGATCCTCGTATCCCCTGACTTTGATCTCCACATGAAAATCTTTGGCGCTAAAATGCAAAAATTTAATTTCGAGAACAGAACAACGATCACAGCTGATGTTACGATCGAATCTCACGTTGAGTATCGGGTCAGTGAAAAAAAAGAAATATATAGCAAATATCTACCTACATGGGAATTTCCGGTAGGGGGAATGATGGTTGTTATAACGCCAAAGCTCAGTGTGTCAATTGGGCTTGATGGGAAAATCTCCACCGGAATTTCGGTAGGAACCCTGTATCAAAATACTATCACCGCTTCTGTGAGCTGGGACAAGGAAAACCAATGGGTTTATTCAAAGGACTCATCCCCCACTGCGACATTTACGCCCCCGGTTTCTAAAATAACAGCGGACGCAAAAATTTATGCCCGTCCTCGTCTGGATCTTTTGCTCTATGGTGTAGCAGGTCCTTATGCTCAAGTAGAAGGATACTTCCAATGGGAAGCCTCGACGGATTGGGATCCATGGTGGACTTTGGAAGTAGGTCTTATTGGCATAATTGGCGTTAAGATCGAATTGTTTGGATTTGTCATCGCTGAACCAGACCCGATGGAGTTTACTTTTTACAAGGAAATTATTGACGATGCTGGCAAGGAGAACGATGCGGTTGCTGCTGCTGATCCGGTTGAAACGGAACCGCCCCCAGAGGAAGAGAGTCCACCCGAAGATGAGGCGACCACAACGACTTCTCCCCCCGCAGAAGATGATGATAGCGAGGCTCCGCCATCAGAGGAAGATGATGATGCAGAAACACAGCCTCCAGCCATTAGTGGAGATGATAACGTTTTGCTTATCTATGATCCTATCTCTGCGAATTTGATCAATATCTCCCAGAGTTCCCTTTCTGTGAAAGAATTGGAATTCAGACGAATCGATAGCGATGGAAATACAACTGCCAGCTATCAAGCTAAGACGTGGGGATTCTATTATGACAGATATAGTCCTGTTCACTCCAATAATTGCTTGATTATTAATATTGAAACATCTCCGCGACCATCAAGTTGCACCAGCAATCAGGGATTTTTTACAACCGCTAAAACCAATCTTCATTTTTGGCGCAAAACACCTGGTAGCATGCAATTCGAGGTTTGGCAAAACGACACGCTTTTGAAAACCTGTGAAATTTCGGCCGGCTCGTGTTCTTTTTACCTCCCGCCACCATGAGCAGTATTTTCTCCTGATGGGTGAGAACTAGGAGGAGATTTTTCATAGCCATTAGATGTAACGCCGATGAACATAACGCCGCAAACCGTGCTGCTTTGCGAGCCTAATAGCTTTTTGATACTCTTTTTCTGTGATGCGTCGATCTAGGAGTGGGGATCTGTGCGACTTGTAGGCTGGGTGGTATTGCGCCATCAGATTCAGGTACGTATCTTTTGAGATATCTTCGGCTAAAAACTCGATCACCTTTTCCGAGTTCGCGAGATTATTCGGCAAAATCAGATGCCGCACCAAAAGTCCGCGTGTTGCTACACCCTGCTCATCGACAACCAGATCCCCAACTTGGCGGTGCATTTCGCGGATGGCCACCTGATTGACTTTCCAATAATTCTGGACGCGTGAATACTTTCTGGTAATTTCTGAATCCCCGTATTTCATATCTGGCATATAGATATCAACGACGCCATCCAGCAGTGCTAATGCCTCCATGCTGTCATAGCCCCCCGTATTGTAGACAAGCGGCAAACGCAACCCCTTCTGCGCTGCGATCATCAGCGCGGCAAGGATCTGAGCAACGACATGACTAGGGGAAACAAAGTTGATATTGTGACAGCCGCGTTTTTGCAAATTGAGCATCATTTCGGCGAGTTCTTCCGGTTCCACTTCCCGGCCGATGCCCTCATGGCTGATCTCCCAGTTCTGGCAGTAGCTGCAGTTCAGGTTGCACCAGCTGAAGAAGATCGTTCCGGAGCCTCGAGAGCCTCGTAGTGGATCTTCCTCCCCGTGATGCGGACCGAAGCTATGCACAAGTGCTCGCTTCCCTGTTCGGCAGGCTGCACCCTTTATGCTCTCCCGGCGGTTGACGTGGCAAGTCCGCGCGCAGAGATCGCAATCTTCCAGATGCTTATAGGCCACCGCAACACGCTTTTCAAGCGCTCCGCTTTCAAGCAGAGCAAGGTAGGCTGGCTGAAATTTAGGGGAAATATTCATTGCACGCCTTATGCTTTATTCATTATGAGGGTATATCTATTTAGAATATAGTGAAATCATAAATAAGGTTCAAGAGGGAGCATTTCCTATTCTTGCTGGAGAGGTATCTCTATGCTAGACTGTGTTTAGGCACCCATGATATTTTAACAGTAGTAAGGAAAAGTCTATGGCTGAAAAAATCTTGATCATTGATGATGATATTGATACGCTCAGGCTGGTTAGTCTCGTACTCCAAAAGCAGGGATACCAAATCGTTACAGCAAATAATGGAGAACAAGGCTTGCTCGAATTGAGCAGGGAATCCCCTGACCTGATCCTGCTGGATGTCATGATGCCAGAGATGGACGGACACGAAGTCGCTCGCCGTCTGCGCCAGGACCCATCCATGGCAGATATCCCCATTCTCATGTTCACGGCACAATCTCAACTAAGTGATAAGGAAGCCGGTTTTGAATCAGGTGCAGATGGCTATCTAACCAAACCCACGCACCCAAAAGAACTTCAGGCGCATATTGAGAATTTGCTCTCTCGTTCTGAAAAGCCGGAAAAGCAAGCAGCCCTGCCACAGGAACAGCACCTGCCCAGCCTCACCAATGGTCAGCGTAAGTACACAGTAGGTATTATCAGTGATCGTTTTTTAGATTGGTTTACGGATGTACCAGGCACAGAGGCGGAAGAGTAATTGTCTCAAGCAAAAAATGACTTCGCTTGTATCATTGAGAAAATATGCGCATGATCTGGAAAATACTGCTCTTCGTCCTGGTGGGATATTTAGTCTTCTGTGCCCTTGTTTTTGTCTCACAACGGAAAATACTTTATTTGCCATCCCAGCTCCAGCTTTCAAAAGAGCGCGCGGTCTACGAAGGTTTAGAGCATTGGCCTGATTTCGAAAATTATCGTGGATTTATCGCGCTCGCAGAGCCGACAGATGTAAAAGGGACGGTCATCGTATTTCATGGCAATGCGGGGGTAGCTTATCACCGCTCTTTCTACGTCAATGCACTCTCCAAGCAAAATATGCGCGTTATTCTGGCGGAGTATCCCGGCTATGGTGGACGTGAAGGTCAGCCGAGCGAAGATGCTTTAGTGAAAGATGCACTTGAAACGATCAGGCTGGCTTATGAAGAATATGGTGAGCCGCTCTATCTTTGGGGCGAGTCACTGGGATGCGGCGTCGTCTCCAGCACCCTTCAAAAAACGAATATCCCCATTCAGAGTGTCGTGCTCTTCCTCCCCTGGGATACGCTCCCCAACCTGGCCCAAACTCACTACCCATACCTGCCAGCACACTGGCTGATGCTCGATAAATTCAATAATATTGAAAACCTGCAGGGTTATGATGGGAAAATAGCTGTTTTACTCGCTGGAGATGATGAAGTGATCCCAATTCAGCATGGGATGAAACTCTATGATTCAATCCCCACAGAGAAAAAACTTTGGGTCTTTGAAAACGCAAGGCATAACGAAGTGCCGGTAGGAGCAGAGCTTCAATGGTGGGGAGAAGTGGTCGCGTTCATCTCAAAAGATGATTAAAAACGCTCAATTGAAACTCTTTCTTCTTTCTGTTTCCACGCTCTCCCAAACCCTGATAAAATCACCACGCAACTGGCCACTGAAAACTAAATACTGAATACTGGAAACCAACTATGTCAACCACAGATACCCAAAAAGTCATCTACTCGATGACGCGCGTCGGGCGCGTCCATCCCCCGAACAACAAACAAGTGCTGCGCGATATTTCGCTCGGCTTTTACTACGGCGCCAAGATCGGCGTGCTCGGCCTGAACGGATCGGGTAAATCGACCCTCTTGCGCATCATGGCAGGCGTCGATAAGGACTATATCGGCGAGATCGCTATGTCGAAGGGCTACACCGTCGGCTACCTCGAGCAGGAGCCGCAACTCGACGAATCCAAAACTGTCATCGAAATCGTGCGGGAGGCCGTGCAGCCCATCGTTGACGATCTCAAGCGATTTGACGAACTCAACGAAGAATTCGCCAATCCCGATGCCGATTTCGATGCGTTGATCGCCGAGCAAGCCAAATTACAGGATCGGCTCGATCACGTCGATGCCTGGAATCTGGGTTCACGGCTGGAATTGGCGATGGGCGCTTTGCGCTGCCCACCAGGGGATACATCCATCCAAACATTATCCGGTGGTGAACGTCGCCGCGTCGCGCTCACCCGACTCTTGCTCACGGAGCCCGATATCCTACTCCTGGACGAACCTACCAATCACCTCGACGCCGAATCGATTGCCTGGCTCGAACATCATCTTCAGCAATACAAGGGGACGGTCATTGCCGTGACGCACGACCGCTACTTCCTCGACAACGTCGCAGGCTGGATTTTGGAACTCGACCGCGGCTACGGCATCCCGTGGAAGGGAAATTATTCATCTTGGTTGGCGCAAAAAGAAGAGCGCCTGCGTCAGGAAGATAAAGCCGAGAGCAAACGCCAGCAGACGCTGAAGCGCGAGCTGGAGTGGATCAATATGTCGCAGAAGGCGAAGCAGAGCAAGGGGCAGGCGCGTGTGAATGCCTACGAAAAACTGCTCTCGCAGGAGACCGAAGAACGCCGCCGCGACCTTGAGATTTACATCCCACCCGGACCGCGTTTGGGCGATATTGTTTTCAATCTCGACAATATCACGAAAGCCTATGGCGAGAAATTGCTGCTCGAAGATTTCAGTGCGCAAATTCCGCCCGGCTCTATCGTCGGGATCGTGGGACCGAACGGCGCAGGTAAAACCACGCTGCTGAGAATGATCACGGGCGAAGAAAAAATGGACGGCGGCTCAATTAAGATCGGTGAGACCGTCAAAATGGCTTATGTAGACCAAGCCCGCTCCCTCAACCCCGACAAAACCGTTTGGGAAGAAATCTCCGGCGGCGCAGATACGCTCACGCTTGGCGATCGCAAGATAAACTCACGCGCTTATGTCTCATCTTTCAACTTCTCTGGGACCGACCAGCAAAAAAAGGTGGGCGTGCTTTCGGGTGGGGAACGTAACCGCGTCCACACCGCCAAGATGCTGACCGAAGGCGCGAACGTCATCCTGCTGGATGAGCCGACCAACGATCTCGATGTAAACACCCTGCGCTCGCTCGAAGAGGCGATTGATAATTTCGCGGGCTGTGCCGTCATCGTTAGCCATGATCGTTGGTTCCTCGATCGGCTTTGTACGCATATTCTGGCGTTTGAAGGGGATTCGCAAGCACGTCTCTTCCTCGGCAACTGGTCTGATTACGAAGAGGACTATCATAAGCGCTACGGTAAATCCGTCGATGTGCCGAAGAGTGTCAAATACAGGACGTTAAAACGAGAGTAATGACGAATAATATGAATTTGGCGAATGTCACGAATGAAGAATTAAAAGTAGGGGCGGATCTAAGATCCGCCCCTACTTTTATATAAAAAACATTTGCGTAATTCGCTTTATTCGCACAATTCGTGATAAGTTTTAAGGCTGATAAACTCTTGTTTCGGGCTTGAAAGCTGCCCACGAGAACCAGAAATGATTGACCGAAACAACGGGGGATAAGGTTTCGCCTTCCAGATCACCCTCTATCGCTTCACCGAAAATATTCCACGAACTACCTGTGGCCTCATCAAAGATAAAGCCATCTTTGGCGAAAAAGGTATGTCCTGCGCGGGCATAAGCGACCGCGGCGCCGACATCTCTCCCCAACTCGATCAGGGCTTCGTCCAGTGCGGAGGCGGTACCTTCCGCCCAGAAGACGACGATCTCCTCCCCGCCGACGGTATCCTGGATCACGCTCATTTCTTCGAGCACATCATAGGGATAGGCGACGGTTTCGCCGTTAAGTTCAACGGTCAGGACACGCGCCATAGGCGGGAGCTTGTCCACGTAGACTCCATCAAAGAGGAAGGGTGTTTGGTTGATGTCATCGTAGCCCGCGTAGGGATTGCGTCCATAGCTGCGGTTGTAGCCCGTATCTCTGGAAAGCACATCCCCGTCCGGGTAGCGGGTTTTGAAATCCTCCCAGGAGATGATCGCAGCGGGATAAAAGGTAAGTTGTTGGCCGGTATATTCACCCGCGATCCCATCGCCTGTGGCTTGCTGCCACCAGGTCTCGGTCTGGCGGTCATACATGATGAGATTGGAATAGCGTAAACGCCCGGTGGTGCCAAAATCGAGAATTTGCCCGTCGAATTCGCGCTCAAAAGCGATGGCAGTATTACAGAGCGGACAGAAGGATACGGATAAAGGTTTCTCATTGAGTACGTCGTTGACGATCTCGTGCCAGGTTAGGATCTGGAGTGGGTAGGCGCGGGCGACGCCATCCACTTCGACGAAGATAACGGGCTCGATGTCGTTGATCCATTCATTCGCTTCGGCGATGGAGGCATAACGTGGATCGTCAATAGCGGGGATGCCGTCTTTTGGCGGTCCGCCGGAGAGAATGTCGTCATAGGGGACGCTGTGTTTGGAAAAATCTGTGGCAAATTGAGATTCTGCCCCAGCGGGTGGACGTTCGCCTGCGGGGAGGAGCTCCACTTCCGCTTCGGGCTCGGCTGGTGAATTTTCAACGGGAGCAGGTTCGGGCACGTTTGGCTCCGCAGTGGATTCTGCCGGGGATGCCGCAGGTGTACAGGCGGCAAGGATCATGCTTAGGGTGAGTAGAAAAATCGTCCATCTTATTGAAATCATAAACATTCCTTTCGTCTTTCTCCTCCCCTAAATCCTTCAAATAGGATTTGGGGGAGGCTGGGTGGGGGTGCCCAAAGGATGTTTCTCAAATTGCCCCTCTTACTTTGGTAAGAATTAGAAAGTTTTAATCTTCTAATGAATGCGCTATAATTAGTGCCATGCAAATAAACCGCGATAATGACACTTGGCTAGCTGATCTGCGCGCGGAAGGCGCCCAAAAAGACGCCGCATTGGATGATTTGCACAAGATCCTTTTGCGGGTTTTACCATCAGCTTTATCTCGCTGGCTTCCGGCCACATCCAGTCACTTTGATACCTTCGTAGAAGATGTTGCCCAGGAAACGGTCTTGCGCGTGATCGACCGTTTGGATACTTTTCAGGGGCGCAGCAAATTCACGACCTGGGTTTACAAAATAGGTGTGAATATCGGTTTAGGGCAGTTGCGCTTGAAAAAATGGAAGGAAGTTTCGCTCGATGGTCTGGAAGAAGGTGACCAGCCCGATGAAATGCCATCCGAACGCTTTGCTTCTGACAAGCCCAGCCCGGAAGGTATGCTGGAACGAAAAAACGTGATCGAGATGGTGCAGCAGGTCATGCAGGAAGAGCTGACGCCTCACCAGCATAAGGTAATGATGGCGGTCGCTGTACAGGGAGTGCCTTTGAACGTTGTTGCTGAAAAAATTGGCAGCAATCGCAACGCCCTGTACAAGCTGATCCATGATGCCCGTTTGCGTTTGAAACGTCGCCTTGAGCGTGAGGGACTTTCCCCCGCCGACCTTTTAGCCGTATTCAGTGAGTAGATGAAATGATCAAGAAAATTATTCGTTGGTTGATGCCTGGAAAGAAAAAAATGGAAGAAGATGCCGCCATGACCGTTAAATTTTTAAAGATGTTGGAAATGACAGAAGAGCAGGAACTCACCTGTGAAGAAGTCTATGAATTGGTTGACCAATACGTAGAGCTTCAGGCACGTGGTCAGGATGTTGAGCACGCCATGCCTCTGGTCAAAAAACATCTGGATATGTGCCGTGGCTGTTTTGAAGAATATGAAGCCCTGGCGGCTGCTTTGGAAGCAGAAGCAAGCTTGTAAATATTTATCCCTCCTTGTTGAGAGGGAGTTTTTTTTAGGAGTTCAACGAGATATGTGCGTCGCACCAAAACGATAAGGATCTGCTTGTCGAACCTGGTGCGACGCACATATGAATGCAATAGGGAGAAAAAATTGAAAGACGAACTGATCAAGTCGCTGCTGGTATTGGCAGACGTTGTTGAAGCACGCGATCCATACACGGGCGGGCATATTTGGCGCGTTTCCCAGTTCTCCAAATTGCTTGCGATCAAAATCGGATTGTCTGAAAAAGAAGCCATCCAAATTAGTTTGGGCGGCTATTTGCACGATCTCGGAAAGATCGGTATTCCCGATCATATTCTTGGCAAAAAGGGCAGGCTAACGGATCAAGAATACGACATCATCAAAACCCATCCGCTTATTGGCAAAAGGCTGATCAATGCCCATCCCCTTTCCGAGATGGTTTGCCGCCCGATCGTGGAACATCATGAACGGATCGACGGGAAGGGTTATCCACACGGCTTAAAGGATGACGAAATTTCAATGGCATCCAAGATCATAGGTACTGTGGATGTTTTGGATGCGCTCACGAGCGCTCGTCCCTATCGTCGTGAGATGTCCCTCGAGCGAGCTTGCCAAATTTTAGAAGAAGAAAGCGGAACGCACTTTGACCCGAACTTGATCGAACATCTTGATGAATTGGCACGTGATGGAGATCTTTCCCATATCATTGGTCATAGCGCATCTGGCATCCCGCTCATTACCTGCCCCACTTGTGGGCCGGTTATCTCCGTTCCACGCACTGCCCGAACCGGGGAGGTGGTCTTCTGCCGTGCCTGCAAAGGGAAATTCATTCTGACCCAGATCGACAATGGCTTCGAACCTGAAATGATCGGCAAGACCGATAATCCCATCGAGCTGCAGGCCGAGCCGAACGAAGCTGCGCTGGATGAATTGATGAATGAATTTGCGGGGAAGTTTGATTGAAATTTTGTAGGGGCGGACGGCTGTCCGCCCCCGCTGTTTTATTGCCCTGGTTTCTCCCACGTCTTGCCCCCATCACTTGTACGATAAACGCCATCTTCGCTTAATGCCCAACCTTCTGTCGCTGAGACAAAATCAATTGTGCGCAATAGGTCGTAGGGTTGCCAGTTGGTCGCGTGGAAGGTCCACGATTCGCCGCCATCCTGACTGGCGTAGAGGGTTGTGCCCCCATCCCAGACGATGAGTTCATCTGGTGAAGCGATGGCGTATTTACCGCTCATGGGGACGGGCAGGGTTGGGGTCCAGGTCTCGCCGCCGTCGCTGGTGCGATAGAAGACCATCGCGCTTTCTTCACTGAAGAGACGTACGGGGAGCAGTGCCACGTTCAGGTCAAAAAAGCGGGGCGCAAAGGTGGATGTTTGGGCGTTCTCATATCCGGCGGGTAGTTGCATGGGCTCTTCTTCCCAGCTGAGGCCACCATCCCGTGTGCGGTAGAACCAGATCACGCCATCCATTGGCACGGAGCCGGTCACCCAGCCATTGAGCGCATCGCGGAAGGTGATCCCGTTTTTGATGCCGCTGAAGGGCATGGTGTATTCAAAGCCGGGCTCATGGAAGAAAACGCGTGCGAAATCACCGCCGCCGTTGCTTGTCATCCAAACAGAGACGCCCATCGAGCCTGCGCCTGCACCCATGTTGAAGAGGGCGTAACCGTTGTCGAGATCGGAAAAACCGAATTCCGCGCGCCCAAAGGGGACGTTGCGCCAGTTCCAGACGCCGCCGCCATCGGTGGTGCGGAAGATCATCCCGGCGTTGGGTTTGTCGATATCTTCGAGCAGGAGCCAGCCCGTTTGCGTATCGAGAAAATAGGATTTTGAATAAGCAGGGTTTTGCAGAATATCGGGCGGGGTGACGTTGAGCCAGCTTTCGCCACCGTTTTCCGTGCGCAGGATCATCTCATCGGCGTGCGCCCAGCCATTTTGGGCATCGAGCATCTCGATCTGCGTCAGCACAGGCGCGGAGATGATTTCAAACGCGGGTGTGGGCAGCGCTTCGGGGGCTGTCTCTGCTTCCATAGCTTCGGAAGCAGTATCGTAGGCTTTTTCTTTTGTGTCGGTTGGCGAGATGGAGCACGCCAGGATCAGGAGCAGCGCGGTGAGCAGAATGATTAATTTGCTGAAATTTCTTTTCATACGATTTATCCTTTTCAGGTTTTGCAGCGTTACTTCTTTACCTTTAGTTAATGATACTGTCTCAATCTAGTGAACGGGCTTCAGTATATTTAGGTAGTTTTTTGCTTACCATTCAAATCATACTTGCATCTTGAAAAACCAAAAATAACCAAACACCAAGAATGTCAGAGCATACATCCCTACGCCTATCCAACCTAATGCGCCAAATGTTCCTGCAATTTGATTGATCAGTGAAACAATAAATGCAAATCCCACTGTGACGAAGGCGCTCAAAATGGTTGGTCTTTGGACTTCCTTACTAGCGTCTCGAATAACCCAAATGCTTGCAACATACCCCATGCTTAAAACGCCTACAAACTGTATCGCCAACAAACCAGTTACATCGGTTGAGTAACCTAAAAACGAAAGTGTTTGAGCTGGTAAAAAAATGTATCCTGATGCAAACACGAAAACAACTACCGCACACGCAATAAGAGTTGATTTGAGATTCATCTTTCAATTCCTTTCAGATCGATGTTCTTTGTCCCCAAAATAAAGTTCTTTTTTTTTAGATTGTTCTGATAATGATTAGTTGTCTGAAACAGACTATGCTAATCCCTTATGGTGATTGGGTCGGTATGCGTGTTGGTTTGATTTCTCGATAATCTTCTAACATTGCCCCTGTATTGGGATCTAAGAAGATTACTTCTTTATAATTTTTACAGTTTGAGACACTTATTATCCATGCTAGCGGTTGATTTTCTAAGGCTAAAATGCGCCATAATCTTGCTCTACTACATGTTGCGTTACCACTTACCAGAGTACGACGCATATCTGCTTCAGTAATAAAATCCAGAATATCTTGACTATCTAAAGTCCAATCATCTAATGAAATTGGCTCATGATGATAAACGCCATGTTCATAAAAAAAAGTATCCGTACCTAGTTTTCCGTCGTGAGTAAGGTATACACCGAAACTCTCGTTCTCCTGAGATGGTGAATAAAACTCAGCATAGATTGCATAAACTTTTGTTTCTGGGAAAAGATTAATATCAACTTCGGATAAATAGGCATCTCGCTCCCATCTTTTTGCTTCATCTAACAGAATTTTATAGTTCTGCTGAAGAGATGGAACCGTAATTTCAATAGGAATCTCTTGCTGAGTTTGGTTGCATCCTACAATGATGCTTAGTACGAGAAGAAGTGAAGTGATATTTTTTGTTTTCATAACCCCTTACCATTCATAATTATGGGCCAAAGGATTTTTAGTTGTTTTCTGATAATTGTAAATTATCTGCATAATGTTTCAAAGCGATAGCCCTGCGCCGAGAGCTCTGCCAAAATCCGTTCGAGCGCGGCGACCGTTTGAGCGCGATGTCCGCCCCCATCGTGGAGCAGGATGATCGAACCATCCGATGCTGCGGAGAGAACGGTCTCTTCGATATAGTCTTGCCCGGGGTTGCTCCAGTCGAGCGGGTCAACATCCCACCAGATGATCTCCAATCCCAAGGCTTCGGCATGATCTTCGGAGAAATAACCCTCATCCGCATAAGGCAGGCGAATGCACGGAAGAGCCCCATTGGGCAGGGTCGTGTTCGTAAGGTAGATCTCGTTCGCAAAGGCGTCGAAACCGATCCCGTTCAAGGATGTATGCGACCAGCCATGATGGGCAATGCTATGCCCAGCTTTTTCTGCGGCGAGAATGAGTTCAGGATGCTCCTTTGCTTTTTCCCCAATGATGAAGAATGTAGCCCTGGCATCATATTTCGACAAAATGCCAAGGATCTGCCCCGTCCACTGTAGGGAGGGGCCGTCATCGAAGGTCAGATACAAAACTTCTCCGGCGTGGGGTGCCGGGGTTGGCGTGAAAGTAGGCAGAGGCGTTATGGTCGGTGTGGGGGTATCTGTGGGAAAGAGACTAAATCCCTCCGCGCTTTGTGCTTTTCTGGATATGAAAAAAACAAAGAATAAGAGCAAAAAAGAGATCAACGCCTGGATGGGAGAAAGGATCGTCTGGCTGCGGATCTTCCCTTTTAGGATCTGCGTTTCTCCTTTGGAGGATTGCACCAGAACGCGAAAGGGACGATCAGCCTTGCTACCGATAAAAGATGAGCCGGATGCCCGGAGAGAAAAGATCACCGTCTCACTTTGTCCCGGACGCAACTCGATAGCTTGGCTTGAGCGGGGAGAGAATTTGATGCCGCGCGAGCGGATTTTTGCCGTGAAGGACTCACTCCTCCGCCCGGTGTTTTTTACTTGAACGCGAATCTCCTCCCCTGCATCAACCCGCGTTGATTCCAATTTGCAGGAGAAACGCGCAGAAGTTTCTGTAGAATATTGCGGAGAGGGGAAATTCGTGCTCATTTCCCCAAATTATACTCTGCGACGACGCAGAGCGCCGTCGTGAGAATCAAGCAAAAGGGGCGGACAACCATCCGCCCCTACTTTCTAAGTATATTTTCTCCCCTAAATTCCGTGTTTTTAGAATTTGGGGGAGATGTCCGTAGGACAGAGGGGGCTAAAATCTGCAACTTACCCAACCCACTCCACAATTGTCGCTTCGCCTTGCCCGACGCCCACACAGAGCGTCGCCAAGCCATAGTAGGGTTTTTTCTCTTGCGGAGCACGCCGTTTCATCTCGTGCAACAGCGTTGTCAGGATGCGCGTGCCCGAACACCCCAGCGGATGCCCCAGCGCGATCGCGCCGCCGTTGACGTTGACTATGTCGGGGTTCATGCTGAGTTCGCGCATCACGGCGAGCGATTGCACGGCAAAGGCTTCATTCAGCTCAATCAAGCCAATATCATCTAAACTCAAACCGGCGCGCTCGAGCGCTTTTCGTGTCGCGGGGACGGGACCCATCCCCATTGTGCGCGGGGGCACGCCCGCCACAGCCGATGTGACCACGCGTGCCATCGGTTTTAAGCCCAATTCTTTTGCTTTTTCATCGCTCATTATCAAAACAGCCGCAGAGCCATCGTTCAGGCCGGATGCATTCCCTGCTGTGACAGTACCACCCTCCTTTTTGAAGGCGGCGCGCAGTTTGGCGAGTTTCTCCATGCTGGTATCACGCCGCGGGCGTTCGTCGGTGTCAAAAATAACGGGATCCGCTTTTCGTTGGGGGATGGAAACGGGACAAATCTCCTCAGCGAATCTTCCATCATCCATAGCGGAAACAGCCTGCTTGTGAGAGCGCAGCGAGAAGGCATCCTGTTCTTCGCGCGAGATAAAGCCAAATTCCTGTAGATTCTCGGCGGTCACACCCATCACTTCCGTCCCGTAAATTTCTTCCATCTTCGGGTGCGGAAAACGCCATCCAAAAGCCGTATCCCACATGGTTTTGCTGCCATAGGGATAGCCCATTTCGGGTTTGCCGACCACGAAGGGGCCGCGCGTCATATTTTCGACGCCGCCAGCGATGAAAATATCGCCTTCACCGACCTTGATGGCACGCGCCGCTTGGTTGACGGCGTTCAGCCCCGAAGCACAGAGACGGTTGATGGTCATCGCTGCAACTTCGACGGGAAAATCGGCGAGCAGGGTCGCCATCCGCGCCACGTTGCGGTTATCTTCGCCCGCCTGATTTGCACAGCCGAGATAAACTTCCTCGACGAGAGCGGGATCAATCCCCGTGCGCTCAACGATGGCTTTCAGCGCAACGGCGGCAAGATCATCGGCGCGGATGCTGGCGAGCGAGCCGCGGAAATTGCCAATGGGGGTACGAACGGCATCAATAATGACTGCTTCAGGCATGGGAGTCTCCAGTTATCAGTTTTCTGTAATCAGTATTCAGTGAGTGGGATTCTACCACTGCGGGGTATAATTCGCCTTGGATGAAAAGCCGCTTCGTACGTGATTTTTGGCTTGATGCCATTTGCAGTTCATCCGTTTGCCAGTTGACCTGTTTCCGTTATAACCCCGCCTTCAACTTGATACCAGTAACCTTCAACCTTTGAGCTCATTATGAATTTTCTCATTACCGGCGCAGCCGGATTTCTCGGCGCAGCCCTAGCCAATCACCTTTCCCGACAGGGACACCAAGTTCGTGGGCTTGACGACCTTTCCACGGGCGATAAAGATTCGCTTTCTCCCGACGTCCACTTCACGCGCGGAGATGTGAACGACCGCCCCAAACTCTGGACCTTGCTCCAGGATGTGGACGTGGTCTATCATCTCGCGGCGCGGGTCTCTGTGCCTGAATCAGTGCTTTACCCACGTGAATACAACGCCGCCAACGTCGGCGGAACCGTCAGTCTGATGGAGGCCATGCGCGATGTCGGCGTGCGGCGGGTGGTGATGGCATCATCCGGTGCGGTCTACGGTGACTTGGGCGAGCAGCCCATTCGAGAAGATTCTCCGCCAAACCCACGTTCTCCCTACGCGGTCTCGAAGTTGGCGGCGGAGCATTATATCCGCACCATCGGCGCATTGTGGGGAATGGAAACGGTCAGTTTGCGCATCTTCAACGCCTACGGTCCCGGGCAGCGGATGCCGGTCTCGCATCCGCCTGTTGTGCCGCATTTCATCAAACAGACCCTCAGCAACGGGACGCTTGTTGTCCACAGCGACGGGATGCAAACTCGCGATTATGTCTACGTGGATGATGTGGTTTCTGCATTGGTCGCTGCTACCACTGCCCCCAATCTGGATGGTTTGGTCATCAACATCGGCTCCGGAACAGAGACGAGCGTACGTGATCTGGTCAACACCGTCACGGACGTAGTGCCCGGCAAAGCGGAGGTGATCTATAATCCGCGTGTTTCGGGCGGGGTCTCGCGTATGTGCGCCGACCTGACCCTGGCGAAAGAGAAACTGAGTTATACGCCTTCGGTCTCGTTGGAAGAGGGGTTGAGATTGACGTTGGAGAGGGATACGAGATTTAAAGGGTAACCACAGAGAACACGGAGTTCACAGAGTTTTTGAGAAAAAGAGAGAAAGGCTTTGTAGTCTCCGTATATTTTGTAGTGAACTTATAAGGAAGGGAAAAATGAGTGAAAAAGAACTGAATAAGATCACAGAAGCAATTATTGGTGCGGCAATTGAAGTGCATCGGGCTTTGGGGCCCGGTCTTCTCGAATCGGCATACGAAGCTGCTCTGGCTTTTGAGTTAATCGAGCGCGGCTTTCGGGTTGAACACCAAAAAGAACTGCCTGTTGTATATAAGTCCGTTCGTTTGGATGTTGGTTATCGTCTTGATCTTTTAGTGAACGGACAAGTGGTTGTTGAACTCAAAACTATTGACCAATTCTCGCCAGTTCATACAGCGCAAGTCCTTTCATATCTCAAACTCTCTGGATATAAAGTTGGACTTTTAATTAACTTCAACGTTAAACTGCTCAAACATGGTATCAAACGTATCGCCAACTAAGCACTCACCTTTTTTCTCTCCGTGCTCTCTGTGAACTCTGTGGTTAAACTTCTCCCTCGTTCATTTTATGATCGCCCGACGTTGACTGTCGCGCGCGAATTACTTGGTGCGGTGCTTGTGCGGGTGGAGAACGATGTTCGGATTGCGGGCAGAATTACGGAAACGGAAGCATACATTGGGGAGAGTGACCTCGCCTGTCATGCCAAAGCGGGGGTGACGCCCAGAACAAAGATCATGTACGGAGAGCCGGGCAGAGCATATATCTATCTTAATTATGGCATCCATTGGATGTTGAACGCTGTTACGGAACAGGAGGGTTTCCCCGCTGCGGTCTTGATCCGTGCTATCCAGCCCCTTGAAGGGGTTGAGATCATTGCATCCCGACGGAGAAAGCAGCCCCGTGCCAAATGGACGGATGGTCCCGGTAAACTGGCGCAGGCCTTGGGGATCGATAAATCTTTCAATGGAGCTGATCTTTGTAATCAAGAAAATGGTTTATGGATCGAATCGGGGGAAAGTATTTCAGATGAAAACGTGACGATTGGCGCGCGGGTGGGTTTAACTAGTGTGCCAGAGCCGTGGAAGTCAAAGCCCTGGCGATTTTTAGTGAAATAGATTATGTCATCGCGAGGAAGGCTGGCGGTTGAGTCGCTGCGTTAGCAGCGTATCAGAAACCCAGCTTGACGACGCGATCTCCTCTTTAGCAGAGAGATTACTTCGGCAGCAAAGTGCCTCGCAATGACGATAGAAGGAGAAACTATGGGTTTACTGGAAGGAAAAACCGCCCTTGTTTTTGGGCTTGCTAATAAACGTTCGATCGCCTGGGGCATTACCGAAGCATTTGCGCGTGAAGGCGCGACGCTCGGCGTCAGCTATGCAGGCGAAGCGTTAAAGCGACGTGTGGACCCGCTGGCTGAATCCGTTGGCTGTGATTTCGTCGAAGAATGCGATGTCAGCAGCGATGAAGATATTGCCGCGGTCACGGCCAAAGCCGCTGAGCGTTTTGGGAAGATCGATATTCTCGTCCACTCGATCGGTTTTGCAGATCGCAACGAATTGCAGGGTCCTTTTTACAATACCAGCCGTGAGGGTTTCCACCTGGCAATGGATATCAGCGTCTATTCCTTTATCGGTTTGGCACGCGCCTTTCAACCGCTGATGAACCCCGGCGGCGCGATGCTGGCGATGACTTATTATGGCTCGGTCAAGGTTGCGCCGAATTACAATGTAATGGGTGTTGCCAAAGCCGCCCTCGAGGCCTCGACCCGCTATCTTGCCAATGACTTTGGTCCGCAAGGTGTGCGTGTGAATGCCATCTCGGCAGGACCGATCCGCACGCTGGCATCGGCGGGCGTGAGCGGCTTCAAGTCGATGTATAAATCTTTCATGGAAATGGCCCCACTGCACGAGAACGTGGGCATCGAAGATGTCGGTAACGCAGCCGTTTTCCTTGCATCGGATATGTCCGCGCGGACAACGGGTGAAGTTTTCTACGTCGATTCGGGCTATAACATCATGGGCGTACCGGATGTGAGCAAGGACTAAAAAGTCCTTACTACAAAGAGGTAATCAAAAAAGGCTGTGAAATTAATTTCACAGCCTTTTTTTGATTCAGCAAGAAAGATAGGTTTATTCGACGGGACCCAAGAAATAATTGTTTCCGGAGTTGGTTGCTTCTGCGGACCAGCCGAGGGTGCCATCTTCACGTTCGAGTTGCCACCAAAGATAAGCGCCATCCCCATGCGGGACACAAACCGCTTCGCCCGTGACCTTGAGCTGGGTTCCGATCTGGAAGGTTTTCATCCAATTATTGCTGATACCGGGCCAGGCGCGGAAGTTGACATTACGGAGCACTTCAGCTTTTTCACCGACAACCAAACGGGAGGGGGCTGCCGTAGTGCATTCTGCAACAGCGGCAGGAACTTCTGCATCGGTCTCTTCCTGTTGTGGAACAGCCACCCAGCTTTGAGTTTCTGCATTCCAAGTGTAGGTAGGGTTGCCATCTGCATCGAGGAGAGACCATTCGCCTTCGAGGATCAGGGTTTTTAGATCGTCAGGGATAGCAGGCGTCCAGCCGCTACCATCTTCGTTGAGGGTGTAGATGAGTTCGCCATCCCCGTTGACGAGACCGCCTTTGGCGGCATCATATTCGAGAGCGGCACTCGGCTCGGGGAAAGGAGGTAAGTCTATTTCCGCGTGTGAATTGGCACCAGTATCTGTGTCATCTTCGTGACTCTCTTCTGCCATCTCTTCGGTTTCGTGAACTTCTTCCTGGGCGGGTTTTTCGGGAATCGGCGGTTTTGCACAACAAGTCCAGGATTGCCAGAGAAAGAAGATCGCCAGGATGAGCAAAATGGCGACGATCAGTTTGAACCAATCGTAAGCGATGAAGCCTTTTTTCTTTTGCATGGTAGGCTCCTACTCTTTTTCGGCGAGTTCTTTGGCTTGCTGGATGATGACTTCCTCATCTGCCAGACGTTTGATCTCTTCGCCGACGATGGCTTCGAGGTCGGCAGGGGTGAGTTTGCCAAGC
This sequence comes from uncultured Anaerolineaceae bacterium, assembly GCA_964487745.1. Classification (GTDB taxonomy): domain Bacteria; phylum Chloroflexota; class Anaerolineae; order Anaerolineales; family Villigracilaceae; genus Desulfolinea. The sequence goes on from CAZASG010000038.1 coordinate 18,052, forward strand.
TGTTTGAAGGAGTAGACACCGCCTTCGTTCAATTTCTTTTTGATGACAGGCCCAATGCCCTTGATCTTTTCGAGTGGGTCGATGCGGATTTCGCCACAATTTTCGAGCTCGGCTTCGAGAGCGGCGATCTTTTCGTGGGCGGCCTTGAGTTCTTCGCCCTGATCTTGACCGGCGTATTTTTTTCGCCAGTAGAGCCAGTCGATGACCCATTCGATCAGCCAGCCAATGAGGATACCGAGGAGTAGTGCGATCCAAAAATTCATTTTATTTCTCCAAAAAATAATAAGTTGATTAAGCGACCGGATTATATCAGGGCAATCTCATTTGATTACTTTTGGGGGAGAGAATTTCTTTTTATTCCTTTACTTCTACCCATCTGCCCGTAAAGCCCTCCCCAATTTCATAGCGCAACCAACCTCGCGGATGCTGGTTCTGGAACCAGCGATAGGCGATGTAGACCACATCCTCGTGGCGGTTAACGGTGCTAATGCGCAGGGTCTCGCCGAAGATGGAGCCTCGCTCTTTGATGATATCCCCGTTCGGTTTGACGACCACCAGATCGTCGCTGATGATGATGTAGAAATGATCGTTCAGGGCAACTACGTCGGAGCCGTGACCGGGCAAAATCATATTGATGGGGTCGCCGCCAGCATGGGGAACGAGAACGCCTTTGTCGCGTTCGAAGGTCAACGTCAGCGTGTCGGATTTGAGAATCGTTTTGTATCCACCGCCATTGCCGTAGTTCGGCGCACCCCTTTCGGTGGGTGGGCGCTGAAGCAAGCCTGCCAAGGTCGCATCCAGTGGAATGGCGTTTAATGCATCCAGCAGAGTGCGTTCCGCGCGGCGTTTCTTTGAGAATATCGGGTCACTATCTGCGCTCTTGACCGCCGCGATCACTTCATCCAAGATATCCGCATCAAAAGCTGATGTTATCTCTGCATGAAAACGCCCAGCCAGAAAATCGGCATAGCTGCATACTCCGGCATTGTCCGTATGCCCGCTGCCCTGATGCTTGCCAACGATGACCTGAAAATGATCGATGCGGATGTAGTAGGTGGTTTTATCTTTCGTCTTTTCCCAGTGCATGGAGTGAATTTTACTCGATTATTAGAAAAGTGTTAAATTTCACAAATGTGCTTGATATTCCTCCCCGAGCTCGTTATAATGTATTAAGATAAAAACTGTCCGAATTAAGGGAAAGAGCTAAAAAATGGAAAAAGCACACCAAGTCGCCGTCATCGGCGCAGGACCAGCCGGATTATACGGCGCACGTGAACTTGCCCAAGCCGGAGTCAACGTTACACTTTTCAATCGAGATATCAAACCCGGCGGTCTTGCCGAATATGGCATCTACCCCGATAAGATCACCATGAAAAAGGGATTGCGAAAGCAATTCCGTCAAATTCTTTCAACCCCCAATCTGAATTATTTCGGCAATCTCAGCATTGGCGAAGATGCCGATCTGAGCCTGGATGACCTGCGCGAGATGGGCTATCAGGCCATCTTTGTTACCACCGGCGCGCAAGGCACCAAATGGCTGGGCTTGCCCGGTGAAGACCTGCGCGGCGTTTACCACGCAAAAGATGTGGTTTATTTCTACAATCATCTGCCGCCCTTCAGCCAACAGGATTTCCATTTTGGATCGCGTTGTTTGGTGGTTGGTGCGGGCAATGTGATGATCGATATTGCACGTTACCTGATCCGTGAAGCCAAAGTGGATGAAGTGACCGCCCTCGTGCGGCGCGGACCTGCTGAAGTGAAATTCACTAAAAAAGAATTGGAATATGTCGCAGCGAACATGGACCTGGGCTTGCTCGATGCCGAGATAGAACGCTGTGCTGAGAATATGCGTTCCGTTAACCAGGACCCCGCCGCCGCGAAAGATTTCCTGCTCTCCGCGCTGTCCAAGGCCGCGCCGAAAGTCTCCGAGACAAAGTTCAGCTTCCAATTCCTGGCATCGCCCCAAGGCATGCGCGGGGACAACGGTCAGCTCACACATGTGGACGTGGAAGATAATAAACTCATCCTGAAAGGGGATCTGACCAAGCCGCGCGGGACAGGCGAGATGCGCCCCCTCGAAGCGGATACGATCATCTTCGCCATTGGCGATAAAGTGGACGAGAATTTTGGTCTGCCGACCGAGTGGAGCGAGTTCATCAAGAGTGAGTCGCCCCGCTTCCCGCAGGACGAGAAGAGTTACGAAGTCGCCGACGCGGAAAATATCTTCGTGGCGGGTTGGTCGCGTAAAGCCTCCGATGGTTTGGTGGGCTATGCTCGTAAGGACGGCATCAACGGTGCGAAGGCTGTTTCGGCTTATCTCGCCGGGCTGCCGGAAGGCGAATCCGTTCAGGATGCGCTGGATGCGAAATTAATGAGCCTCAACAAACCTATCGTCACGGGCGAAGCGGCCCTCCGTCTCTATAATGTAGAGGTCGAAGAAGCCGAAAGACGTGGTCTCGACGAATTCAAATTCAATAATAACGAAGCGATGCTGGATGCGATCGGGCTGGGAGTGGTCAAATAGCTTGTCATTACCCCTACGGGGCACGCGTGCGCGCCGCTTACAGTGGCGCGGCAATCTCTTGGTAAGAGGAGATTGCTTCGCTAAGCTGAACTTCGTTCAGCCACTCGCAATGACACATGAAAAGTAGCTGTAAGCCAATTGCAAGGAACTTCCTCCGAAATATCGTGTTTAATGGATATATAACCTAAAAGGAGGTTGATATGTCCGTCTTTGCAATAGCCGTAGTCATTTTAGTAAGCCCCTTCATGGCGATCAGCCTTCTCCCTGCGCTGCGCCGTGAAGAGAGTGACGAAGAGAATATCGTCCGCTGGCGTAAATAATTGTCGTATTCTTATAGACCAAGTCCCCGTCATTGACGGGGACTTTTTTTGTTTTTGGCTATTGTATAATTATCAAGCAAACTCGATTATATAAATAAGGGCCAAAAAATATTTAGGCTAATTTTTTATAATAATCATATATCTTTGAAAAGGCAGGAAAAATGAGCGGCATAACAAAAACCATTCCCCAAAAAGACGGAGTTGAAGCAGTTGATGCCTTATATGACGGGCGCGTAGGGGAATATGAATTTCACATGGCAGGTAAACCTTCACGCCTAAATGTCGGTGATTATGTCTACACCATTTGGCAAGATATGTTAGTAGGGCGCTGCCAAATCTCCCGCATTGAGTTTGGCGCTGTCAATCCCAAGTCGGGGAGACCCCGCAGTCTGATATTTGTAAATACTCCTGGGGAAAGGCTTGAAGAACCATATCCCCAAAAAGGCCATCGTGGCACCCGTTATTATGATGGGGAAGGTTGGGAAAAAAATTATTAGCACAAGCTAGTTGATAACTAATCATTATCTATAACAATTACTAAAATCAATTTATGATGAGAAAACCTTTATCTTCATTTTTTTCCGAAGTATCAGATCGTTTGTTTGTGACCGACAAGGATGCAAGAACAGTATTTTTCCCTTGGGGTTCTAATAAGCAAGGCTACCTTATTGAGAATGACAATCTTGTAGCTAAAACGAAAAAACATTACCAAAATACTTTCTTCATTTCTCTTAGCTTATGGATACTTGGAGTGCCTTTTATAAATAAATTTTGGATATTTGTAACTTGGTTGGCAATTTATTATGGTGGTTGGTATTTATACATTTCAAGCATTGTAAAATCCTTACAACCAGCTAAGAGTAATTACTCAGAACTTATCCTCGCAACATATGAACTCGATGATTCAGAAAGTGAAGATGTGGAAAGACAAACCGATTTGGGAATTGAAGCTGAACCTTAATTTGCTAGGTTCACCTAATAAACATTTTGTACATCCTTATATACTTTCCGCATCTCTCTATCAATGAAAAGTGCAATGGAATTAAATATCAGATTACTTATGGCGCACCCTTAGGTGATTGGCAATGGACATATACCCAAGTATCAAAATGGAAGGGTTTATCTTATGAATCACATTTTTGGGGTTATTCCCATTCAACATCAGTCGGTAAAATAATTTGTGATGAAGAAAATAAGGAAACAATTTTTCTCCGAACAATCTTCGACCCTCCCACGTTGATCTTCATTGACGGAAAAAATCCAACAAGATTCTATATATATACAGGCGCACAATTAGGAAGCAATCGATATTTCATGTCTCAAGATCAACACATTCTTGAGACTTGCATTGGTGAATATTCTTGGGATTGTGATCAATTTGTTCACACATTATTCCAATGTGATTTAGATTACACAAACTGTACTCCTTTACCAATATCATTTTCAACTGACGACACATCATTTCTTCTTAGTCTTAGGGTTGATGATGAAAAAAATGAAATCAGCTTGTTTTTAGAGCATTTTGACAGTGATGATGAAATCCATATCTTTACTTATGGCTCCACTCCACAATGTTTTGTAGATTATTGCTTTCTTGGTCAATAGTGAGTATCAAAAACGTATGTCAGTAGGAACTGAACCTTAAACCGCTAGGTTCTTGGTTGCAGTCCGGATAAGGAGCCAAAGCAAAATCCCCTGCGTTCGCAGGGGATTTTTTGATTCAGAAAGTTATTCTCTCTCAATCCAGATCGTCACCGGACCATCATTGCCAATTTCCACGAGCATGTGTGCGCCGAATTTCCCTGTCTGCGTGGGGATGCCGTGCCCTTTCATTAATTCCACAAAACGCTCAACGAGCGGCTCTGCCAACTCCGGGTGCGCGGCGTTGATAAAGGAGGGACGCCGTCCCTTACGTGTATCGGCATAGAGCGTGAACTGCGAAGCGACGATGGCTTCTCCGCCTACATCTAGCAGCGAGAGATTGGTCTTGCCCTGCTCATCTTCAAAGATGCGCATCTCGGCGATCTTCTTTGCCAGATATTGAGCTTGCTCTTCTCCGTCATCGTTCCCGACGCCCAGCAGAACGACAATCCCTTTGCCGATCTCGGCGATGGTCTCGTCCGCGACGGAGACCTTTCCGTGTGATACACGTTGAATTAATGCTCTCATAATTAAATGCGGTAGGGGCGGGGTTACCCCGCCCCTACGATAGATTTGGGAATTTAAACGCTGCGTCCAAGCATGGCCTTCGAGACGCGTTCGACCGTCTCCTTAGCGACCACGCGGGCTTTTTCTGCGCCAGCCATCAAGACATCTTCGATCTTTTTGGGGTTGGCGAGAAGTTCATAATATTTTTCGCGCGGCTCTGCCAGCGATGTGTCGATCACTTCGAGCAGCATCTTCTTCGCATCACCATAACCAAGACCGCCATCGGTGAACTTCTTGCGCATCTCGGCAGCCTGTTCATCGGTCGCGAAATGTTGATAGAGCTGGTAGACGGTCGATTCATCCGGGTCCTTCGGATCTTCAGGACGTTTCGAATCGGTCACGATGCGCATGACCGACTTTTTGAGTTTGTTGGGCTGCGCAAAGATCGGGATGTAATTTTCATAACTCTTGCTCATCTTGCGGCCATCCAGACCGGGGATCGCCGCAGCGACTTTCTGGATCACAGGCTTGGGGACCACCAAAATCTCATCGCCATAGATATTGTTCAAACTTCCGGCGATATCGCGTGCCATTTCCACGTGCTGCTTTTGATCCTGCCCAACCGGAACCAGGTCCGTGTTATAGAGCAGGATATCGGCAGCCATCAAGACGGGGTAGGTAAACAACCCCATATTGACGCCAAAATCCGTGTCCTTGCCGTTCGCTTCGTTTTCTGCGATCACAGCTTTGTAGGCATGTGAACGGTTCATTAAACCTTTCGAGGTCACGTTCATCAGGAAAACGGTCAGTTTATAGATCTCGGGCACATCTGATTGACGAAATAAAACTGCTTTTTCCAGATCCAGGCCGAGGGCCATGTACGTCGCGGCAACTTCATTCGTCCAGGTCTCTACCAGGTTGCTATCCCGCACGGCATTCAGCGCGTGTAGATCAGCGATAAAAATAAAAGCTTTATCGGCTTGATTGCCCATTTCGATGACCGGTTTAATCGCCCCCACCAGGTTGCCCAGGTGCGGCGTTCCGGTAGGCTTTACACCTGTTAGAACGGTTTTATCTGCAAACATTTCTCTTCTTCCTTCTTAGATCGCCTTGCGTACCAAGCCCAGAACTTCCCCGGGTTCGGCGTGGCGATTATTTTTCAGTTTTGAGTAAACTAATTTATCACCTACGGTGACTTCGAATTTGCCCCCATCCGAGGGGATCAACTCGATTGATTCGATCTGGTATTCAAATTCACGTAAAAGTTCAGCCATCAGACTGACGGCTCGATCCGTATAGTGTCAAACTGCGCAATAAATAATGCTGATCTTGGGCATTTTTCTCTCTCCAAACGCTCTTGATATCGCGAAAAACCGTGATATTCAAAATATTAGAAAATTATAACATCGCTTTCCCTACTCTTGTCACCTCTATATAAGCCGACTATAATCACGCCGCAATTGAAACCAAGTAAGGATTATGTTATGCCTGTCTATACCTACCGCTGTGAGAATTGCGGCATCGAATTTGATTATCAACAAAGCTTCAATGATGCGAATCTGAGCGTATGCCCCGAATGTGATGATAAAAGCCTGCATCGGGTTTACCGCCCAGTGGGTATCGTATTTAAAGGTTCCGGCTTTTACGCCACCGATAACCGCTCCCCCTCGGGGCAAAAGGATCGCAAGAAAAAAGACGAGGCCGATAAGCCCAAAACCGAAAAAACAGAAAAGAAATCGGACGAAAAGAAAAGCAGCGAACCTGCGAAAAAAGAAAGCAAAAAATCAAAAGAGTAACAAGATTATGGAAAGCGCCCCGCAGGGCGCTTTTTGATTCATACATGATCTGAGTATGCCACCCTTTGTCGACGAGGTGCCTGGTACCAAAAAGATACTGCAAAAAAAAGCCTTCCAATTCTGGAAGGCTTTTTTCTTATGCAGGCAAAGTTTCTCTGATCGCCATAAAATTCTTATAGCGGACTGGGGCAATATCACCGCTTTCAACAGCCGCTTTGATAGCGCACTCTGCTTCATTGATATGTGAGCAATTTGCATAGCGGCAGTTACCTGCCCGCGATTTCATTTCAGGATACCAGTTTGACAATTCTGCTTGTTTGATGCCTGCCAGCCCAAAATCACGAATGCCGGGCGTATCAATGACGATGCCACCATCCGCCAGTTTCCACAACGATGACTGGGTGGTAGTATGCCGTCCCTGCCCGCGGAAGAGACCGGTTTCAGCGACACTGCCAGTACGCAAGTTAAGATCCGGCTCAACAGCACTGAGCAGGGAAGATTTCCCAACGCCGGAAAGCCCTGCAAGAACAGTCGTACGTCCCTTGAGCAAGCTTCCCAGCTCTTCGATACCATCTCCGCTATGGGCGCTGGCGAGTATCAACTCATAGCCCAAGGCTTTATACGGTTGAATTTCTTCATGAAAAGTCTTTTGGTCTTCGATCAGGTCGGTCTTGTTGACGCAGATGATCGCCTTGAGATCGTTGCGCTGGGCGGCGATGAGATAGCGGTCAATCAATTTGAACCAGATATGCGGCTCACGCCAGGATGCGACGATGAGCACCTGATCGACATTCGCGACGACGATCTGCTGTAAGCTGAGCACGGTCCCATGCGCGCGGGCAAGTACACTACGGCGCGGATGAATGCTTTCGACCACACCGCGCTCATCGCCATCACGACTGATTTCGACGTTATCGCCAACAGCGACTACGTTCGAGTAGCCCGTATCGTGCTCTTTCAGATTGCCGCGTACGGTGCAGAGCAAGGTTACATCGTCGATCTCGACGCGACAAAGGCCGCTACTGACTTCAACGACCAATCCTGTACTGGTGGCAGATCTCTCTATAGCGGAATCAGATTCAATGGGTGAGCGTTCCGCGCCAAGGGCGATGTTTTCGCGTTCTTTACGGCGTTCATTTTCCCCACGCGGGAGGATCCGCTCTTTGGTCTGGTAATCGTCTTCATCCCAATTAGTTGAGCCCCAGTCTTTTTTGCGTGGCTTTTTCTTTCCTTTTTGATCACCGGATTTTCGACGGGCTTCCCGAAGTTGTTTTTTTCGGGCGGCTTTTTTCATTTGTTCTTCGTAAGTTGTCATTTTCTTTTCTTTAGCTAAACAAAAAACGGTTCATGGATCCAGCCCATGACCGTTGAGTATTAAAAAGAAAAGGCCACGGGCAATGCCCGTGGCCGTATGATCGAAGAATTACCAGCGTTACTTCGAGATGCAGGCACAAGGCACGCAGATAGAGCGAAGGACAAGGACTTTGAGTTGTGCCATAATTTGCATCTCCTTTCAGAATTTGATTAGCGAAGCGAGTGTATCATGAGCGTTGACGGGGGTCAAGTTGGTAGGTGCTACGCTTCTTCGCGAGAAGAGGTCCTGCTGCTATTACGCTCAAACTCCATCAAAATCTTCAAGATATAGGCCAGCGCCTTTAATGGATAATAATACATCGCTACTGACAGTGCCGTTGATAGGATAAAAATAACGAGAGTAATACTCCACACAACAAAATCCATATTTTGAGACGAGTTTATAAAATAAGATTGAACAATCCCCTTAGTAGTTCCAAATACTAGAAAAATGCTAATGACAATGGTGACTGGTATTGCTGCTTTAGCAAGTATGTTTAGCAAATGATAGACTTTAAAAACTTCTGCAGGATCATAAAATGCAGGTTCTTCGCCAGTTCCACCATCAAGATAGTCATCCATTCCTTTATCTGTTAAAAACTGATTTTGTATTTTATCGAAGAAGCTTTCCTGCTCTTCATCATCTTTTTCAAGAACAGCTTCCTCTTGAGCAGGCAACTCATGAATGCGTCCTTGCAAAACTTCTTCGAGCACTTCAAATGCTAGATCTGACCATTCGACTCGATCATTTTTCACCCATATGTCAACAAGTTTTTCAGTGCTTTCATCATTGAAATTCTGATAGATTTGCGCACGTAATTTTTCTACCATAGCCTACTCCCCTTCCGTGAATAACGAATAATTCAGGTCAATCTCAATAATCATGTATAGGGCTAGAGAAATTGCTTTTAAAACTACTACATAGACTAGCCCTTTAAAGAAAAAATTAAACATCTCAAAGAACATGCTAAGAGAGAAAAGAGTTTCTTCTACTAAAAGTTCTCCGAAGTTTCTTGCAGTTTGGTTGCCAAACATGTTCATCTGCATTTGAAATTCTAAAGATATCTTGGTTTGAAAGAAATGTGCTAAAGGCGCTATGATAGCGACAAATAGTGCAATCCAAGATAGAATCTTGGCAAAAAGTGCAATCCAATCAAGTCTTTTATGGTTCTTCGTGTAAAAAGTATCATCTACTGACATACTGTCCCTCCGTTAGAAAAAAGATGCTCAAATTATATAATAAAATGATGGTTATCTCAGCCTAACCAAGAAAGAGCCTTCTGAAATTTAGAAGGCTCGTTACTTATCACCCGTTGCTTATCAACTACTTTCTCTCAACCAAAGCCTCACGCTCAGGCCCCAGCGAGACCCAACCAACGGGAACGCCGAGCAATTCTTCGACCACGTCGACATAGTCTTTGGCGGCTTGTGGCAGGTCGGCGTAATCGCGCACGCCGGTGATGTCGCTCTTCCAACCGGGCACGGTTTTGAAGACGGGTTTCACGCGCCCCAGATCGTAGGCGTCGATATCGTAGTAGTGAACGGTTTTACCGTGCAGCTCATAGCCGGTGCAGATCTTGATCTCGTCGAAGGCGCTCAAGATGTCGAGCTTGGTCAGGAAGATCTGCGTCACGCCGTTCACTTGGGCGGCAAAACGAGTCACTTCGCTGTCGAACCAGCCTGCACGGCGTGTGCGTCCCGTCGTGGCGGCGACTTCGCTCAGGACGCTGATAGCATACTCGTCGTCGAAGATCTCGGTCGGGAGCGGGCCACCGCCCACGCGAGTGGTGTAGGCTTTGGCGATGCCGATCACCGAATCAATTTCTCGGGGCGGCACACCCAAGCCAGCGGTCGCGGCAGATGCGAGCGTCGTTGAAGCGGTCACAAAGGGATAGGTGCCCCAATCCGTATCCAGCAGGGAGCCGTTTGCTTGTTCGAGCAGGAAGTTCTTGCCCGTATCCAGCCCATCTCGCACGAGCGGAAATACTTCCTTGATAAATGGTTTGATTTTCTCGTAGTAGCCGAGGTAAATATCGCGGATCTGGGCGAAATTCAGGGCTTCGCCGCCGAGAGCAGTGATGATCTTATTCTTCATCGCAACCTGCACGGTCAGGCGTTCTTCAAGGATGCGGTTGTTGGCGAAATCGCTCCAGCGGATGCCGTTATAGCTAACTTTATCGGCAAAGGTCGGGCCGATGCCACGTTTGGTCGTGCCGGTCGCGCCTTTACCTTTGGCCGCTTCGTAGAGGCCATCCAGCACGCGGTGATAGGGCATGATCAAATGCGAGCGTGGCGAAATGAAGAAACGCCCCTTGAGCTTGACCCCCGCTTTTTCGAGGCTTTCGATCTCTTTGACGAGCACGCTTGGGTCCATCACCACGCCGCCGCCGATCATGGCCGTGATCTTGGGATTGAAAATCCCCGAGGGCACCAGATGGATTTTGAAGGTGCCATAGTCATTCACGATGGTGTGCCCCGCGTTATTGCCGCCGTTATAGCGTGCCACGTAATCGTAATCTTTGGCAAAAACGTCAATCGCCTTGCCTTTTCCCTCGTCCCCCCATTGCGTTCCCAAAACAACACGAACGGTCATAATTTCCTCTCTTTTGTCATTGCGAGGGAGCGTAGCGACCGAAGCAATCTCCAGCTTGCTGGGAGACTGCCGCGTCGCACTTCGACAAGCTCAGTGCTCCTCGCAGTGACATTATTTTAAAGTTTCCTCAGCGATCTCCTTCGCCAAGCCAATATAGGATCGTGGCGAAAGAGTGCGTAATTTCGTTTTTACGGATTCATCAACGTCTAGATTTTCAACCCAATCCCCATAACTTTCAGAATCCAACTTCTTGCCGCGTGTCAGGGATTTGAGATCATCATAGGCAGATGCGACTTGCGCCGCCCGCAGGATGGTCTGCGCCCCTTCAGCGACCACTTCCCAGTACGCGTCGAGCGTGGATTTGAGCTTGCTCTCGTTGACCTGACATCTGCCCATCCCACGCGTGATACTGCGATAGGCCACCAGCGTATGCCCAAAGGCCGTCCCGAAACTGCGACGAACAGTCGAATCAGAGAGATCACGTTGCAAACGCGAGACGGGCAACTTGCGCAGATACTGCTCAAAGAGCGCGTTGGCTAGGCCTAAATTCCCTTCGGCGTTCTCAAAGTCGATCGGATTCACTTTTTGGGGCATTGTTGATGAGCCAACTTCGTCTTTAACAACTTTCAATTTCAGCACATCGTCGCTGATGTAGCGCCACATATCCTGCGCAAAATCGAGCAGGATGCTGTTCACCAGCGAAACGGTTTGAAAGTAGCGCAGCCAATTATCGTAAGGGATGAGTTGGGTCACAACGGGATTGGCTTTTACGCCCAAGCTCGCCAGAAATTTCTCTTCAAAGGCACGCCAATCCACATCAGGGAAGGCGGAGAGCATGGCATTGTAATTCCCAATCGCACCTGAAAATTTCGCTTCAAAGACGTGGCTTGCGATAATCTCTCTTTGCGCTTTTAGCCGTGCTAAGAAAACAGCCATCTCTTTGCCAAAAGTTGTCGGGACGGCAGCCTGTCCATGCGTGCGGGCGAGCATTGGTGTGGCGGCATGTTCACGCACCACATCCACGATGGCAGCGATGATCTTGTCGAGGGCGGGCAGGAGTACGGTATCCCGTGACTCGGTCAGCGAGACAGCCTGGGCGGTCAGGTTGGCGTCTTCACTGGTCAGGCCGAAGTGGAGCCAGGAAACGGTATCACTCAGTGATGTACGTTCGAGGCGGGCACGCAAAAAGTTCTCGATGGCTTTTACATCGTGGCGAGTTACTTTTTCGAGCGCTTTCACTTCATCCGCATCTTCCAAAGAGAAATTTGCAGATAGATCGTTCAGAAAGTCCAGCTCATCCGCCGTGAGTGGACGAACGATTCTTTCATCTGAAAGGGCAATAAGATAGGCAATTTCAACACGGGCGCGCCCGCGAATATAAGCGAATTCAGAGAAATGTTCACGAAGTGGCGCTGCAACCGTAGCGTAACGGCCGTCTAATGGGTTAAGGGAGTGGAGTTCGTTGCTCATTATCTTCATTATACTGCTTTGCGGTGTAGAGACTTCCGAAGTTTCTAAAACTTTGGAAGTCTGGTTGCATGATGCGTGTGCTGGCTCTATAATCGAAATGAAGGAGTTTCTCCCAAATGGGTAGGAGGAGAAATTCAATTATTGGAGGATGCCATGAAAATTTTGCCTGAAGTTGCCCTGACCTATGACGATGTTTTGCTGGTACCGCAGCACTCAGATGTGATCTCGCGCAGGCTGCTCTCTACCCGCACAAAACTAACCCCCAAGATCGATCTGCAAATTCCCATCGTTTCAGCGAATATGGATACTGTTACTGAAAGCGATATGGCCATTGCGATGGCGCGCGCGGGCGGGATCGGCATTATCCACCGCTTCATGTCCATCGAGGAGCAGGTGCGGCAGGTGATGCGCGTAAAAAAGACCGAGACCTACGTGGTCGAAAATCCGCTCACATTGAAAGTCAGCGACCGCGTGCGGGACGTACGCATTGTCGTGGAGGAAACCTACACGGGCGGCATCGTTATTGTAGACGAGAATGAGCGCGTGGTGGGGATCGTGACAACCCGCGATCTGCTTTTTGAGAAAAATAACGATCTGCTTTTGAGTGAAGTGATGACAAAAAATGTCGTTACCGCACCAACGGATACGAACCTGATTGAAGCCGAGGAGATCCTGCACAAGAACCGGATCGAAAAACTCCCGCTCGTCGACGAGAACGGACTCCTGACAGGCTTGATCACCGTTAAAGATATTTTGAAACTTAAAGAATATCCAAATGCCACTAAAGATTCGCGTGGGCGCCTCGCCGTAGGCGCAGCCATTGGCGTTAAATCGAGCGAGTTGAAACGCGTCGAAAAATTGCTCGAAGCAGGTACTGACGCCATCGTTGTGGATATTGCCCACGGCGACTCGACCCAAGAAGTGGAGATCATTCAAGCCATCCGCAAGGAATTCCCCGCAGCGCAGATCATTGGCGGGAACGTGGCCACAGCCGATGGCACGCAGCGCCTGATCGACGCGGGTGCGGATGCGGTCAAGGTGGGAGTTGGCCCCGGCTCGATCTGTATCACGCGTCTAGTGGCGGGATCGGGCGTCCCGCAGTTGACGGCTGTCATGCAATCGGCGGAAGTGGCCCGCAAGCAGGGCATCCCCGTGATCGCAGATGGTGGCATCCGCACATCCGGTGATGTGGCCAAAGCCATCGCCGCAGGTGCGTCGACGGTCATGCTCGGCAGCCTTTTAGCTGGCACGGATGAAAGCCCCGGTTTCCTCATTACCCGCAAGGGACATCGCTACAAAGTCTCGCGTGGCATGGCGTCGTTACAGGCGAACGTAGCCCGCAAAGTCCGTGAAGGGGAGGGCGATCTTAGTCAGGAAGATGTGGAGGAATACGTTTCCGAAGGTGTGGATGCCTCCGTCCCCTATCGCGGCTCGGTGCGCGAAGTACTCAATCAGCTTGTGGGGGGCTTGCAATCCGGGATGAGCTACTCAGCCGCTCACACGCTCGAGGATTTGCACGAAAAAGCCATCTTTACCCGCATGACGCCTGTTGGGTTAAGAGAGTCGCATCCACATGATGTGGAGTTGAGTTAATTCCTTGAAACACAAAATCCCCTGTGTTTGCAGGGGATTTCGCTTAGTCACTCCTCATCTTGGACTCGAACCAAGAACCTAGCGGTTTAAGGGGGCGTTCCAACTGACATACGTTTTTGCACTATGTTTTCGACTTGGGGCTAACTTTTTAGACAATTGCTAGAAGTGGAGCAGCATCTACAATGGAATATGTCTCCACAAAGCATAACAGGTGCAAAGGCAATTATCTTATCGCCCACTCAACGAGAATTTTTCAGCTATTCTCCAGTTTTTGTCATTCTTTCTTTTTATCAACAAACATATTTCGTCAATCTCTACATATTTTGATTTTACTTTCTTATTAAACGTAGATTGGATATTTCGAACTAATTTTTCTCTATCATCTTTATCCTCAGGAGGGTCAGAAAATAGAGTGAAATGAAGATTAAATAATTTTAAAATATATGGAGAGCCATACCTGCGCGTCATTAGGTTTGAACGCCGGGATGGTTCAGGGTATTTTTTTCGTGTCTTATCCAATAAATAGTTTGAAGAAACTGCTAGTGGATAAATCCGAGATACTAGTTCGTGATGTAATGCTTCAGTGACACCATTTTCTTCATCGCAAAGGATAACAATATCTCCTACATTTTCGTACCTATCAACGACCTTGAAATCCTTAATTCTAAACGGTCTAAATTCTTCAGAAAGAACTCGTAATTCTGCCTTGATCCTATTTATCTCTGCTTCAGTGACGAAAAATAGCGCATCAGCTAAAGTAGCATGGAAACCGAATTTTGATGCATCGCCAACATATTGTTTTATTTTCTTATGATAATCATCATCGGTATCAATTGGTAAATGTTTCCAAATGTCAAAGCCTAATACCGATGAACCAAATTTATAGAGCGGTTCATCTGATTCAGGAATAATGTAAACGGCTGCTGCAATCCATTCGTCAGAGAAATATTTTTTACTTGTATGAGAATAGATAACATCTCTAGCAGGGGTTGCATTTCTAATTATTCTTTTTACATTTGACACAAAAAAACGTGCTTCTTCACTTCCGTCATCACATAAATGAAGGATGGGGCTTTCGTTTCCAAGTAATTGATACGCGTAAGGATATACAAATAGCTGGTTGTCAAACTTTAAAGTTGCAAAAGTTGGGTAGTGTTCGAATAAACACAATTGAAAATTCTGAGGGTTACCTTCCATCTCCAGCCGTTGTAATAACGCTTTAACATTTCTTTCAATCCCGTATCTTCCAACCGGAGCTCTTTCACCTGTAGTTTCTTCTTCAATTAGACGATCAAGAACATGAGGATCATAGGGATTTCCCATGCAAATTGTAATGTTCGCCTTTCCTGTTTTTGCACGCTCCAATAAAATATCAACTATTCTTTTCTCCCAAATTAGATTTAGCCCAGTCGCAATCAGAACAATTTCTGATGCCTTTGGAACGAGCTTCTCCACTTCTTCAAAAAAAGATGGATGTTGGCTTCGCGGATATGTTTTGATAAAGAAATTTTCGTTTTGTGTAGTATCGGTTGAGAGTTTTCTTGCTCCATTGCGATATTCAATAATGAGAAAAATCACCCCAACTATTAGCAGAATTCCTCCAAGTGCTGCTAGGCTAGCACGCCAAATTGGATCTGAAATTTGCAAAGGAGGATTCCCTAATGGTAACCCTCCCGCTGCTGCAACAATTATTGTCAGAATGCCTAAAACAACTAGTGCAAGTGGCGTACTGTCAATTAGTTTATCCCAAAATGTTTTATCTATCATAGCTATATTGTTTATACCATATAGTTATATTTGTTTTTTTAGGCAGAAGTGCCTAATTGATTAGGCATGATATAAATATTTCATGATGCAATGTCCGCA
>CAZASG010000039.1:0-33705 GCA_964487745.1 uncultured Anaerolineaceae bacterium
TTCCGCCTTCTAAGAGTGACGCGTGCAGCGAGGGCGGTCCCGCCAGCGGATGCGGCTCACGCTTCAACATTTCCTGTTCCAGCTTGTCCAGCTCTGCCAGAAAACGTCCCATGCGCATATTGGCGTCGATGCCTTCAGCATAGCGACTGCCATGAGCAGCACGCCCAAAAACCTCCACTTCGAACCAGATAAAACCGCGATGCGCTCGACAAATATGCATATCTGTCGGTTCGGTCACAATGGCGGCATCCGCGCCAAATTCCTTCACCAAGCCCTCGGTGCCGAGGCTGCTATGTTCCTCGTCCGCCACGCCAGTGATGAGCAGATCGCCTTTGAGTGGAACATTCGCATCCACCAATGCTTTGGCAGCCGCCAGCATCGCCGCCAGGCTGGCTTTCATATCCTGAGAGCCACGCCCGTAAATGCGTCCGTCGCGCAATTCCCCGCCAAAGGGATCGATCGTCATCCCCTCGACCCCGACCGTGTCCATGTGCGCATTCAGCAGAAGCGAGCGTCCACCGCCGCTCCCCTTCAAGGTGCCGACCACGTTCATTCGTCCGGGCGCGACTTCGCTGAGTTTCACATCCAGCCCCAGCTCATTCAGACGTTCCGTTACATAATCCGCAATCTCTACTTCACCCGCGCCATCCGGTGAAAGCAGCGGATTAGTCGAATTGATCCGCACCAACTCCTGCGTCACCTGTGTCAAATACCTTTCGTCGATTGTATAATGCATAAAGCCTCCTATGTGAGCAAAATTATAACCCTGGAGAAAATATGCCAAAGATCGGATTTCTACACCCAGGCGCGATGGGAATCTCGCTCGCCGCTTCCGCGCAAAATAGCGGAAATGAAGCTTGCTGGATATCAGATGGACGTAGCCCGGAGACGCGTGCTCGCGCCGAAGAATATCACCTGACCGACCTGCGGACGCTGGCGCACATGACCCAAACTTGCTCGGTGATCGTCAGCATCTGCCCGCCCCACGCCGCTGAGGATATGGCAAGGAGCGTCGCGGCAGAATCCTTCAGCGGGCTTTACGTGGACGCGAACGCCATCTCGCCCCAACGTGCCCTGCGTATTCAGGAGATCGTCGAAAACGCGGGGGCCCGCTTTGTGGATGGCAGCGTCATTGGCGGCCCAGCCTGGCAACCCAATAATACCTGGTTACAACTCTCTGGTGACTACGCGCAAGATATTGCGGAGTTTTTCAATGGAGGTCCCCTTGAAACAAACGTGCTCTCAGGCGAAATAGGTAAAGCCTCTGCGCTCAAGATGGCTTACGCCGCCTACTCGAAAGGCATCACTGCCCTGCTCGCGGCGATTTTAGCCACAGCTGAAAACTTCGGCGTTCGTGCCGATCTCGAAGAACAATGGGCAAAATATGACCCCGAATTCGTCGAGCAAGCCCACAACCGTACCTGCCGCGTGACGGCCAAAGCCTGGCGCTTTGCCGGTGAAATGAACGAGATCTCAGCTACCTTCGTAGAGGCTGGACTGCCCAGCGGCTTTCATGAGGCAGCAGGAGATGTGTACAGACAAATGGCGGAGTTCAAAGACACAGAAAAGACGCCTGAATTGAATGCTGTGCTCAAAAAGTTGCTGGATGTCTGATAACAATATCATCATCTTTGATGGGGTTTGCAATCTCTGCAATTGGTCGGTGCGCTTTATCATCCCGCGGGATTCGCAGGGTATCTTCAAATTCGTAGCCGCCCAATCTGAAGTTGGCCAAAGGCTGTTGAGTGAATACAACGACAATTTCACCACGCTCGAGAGCGTGACCCTGCTAAAAGACGGTAAACTGCTCGAAAAAAGCACAGCCGCGTTGGAGATCGCGGCTGTGCTGGATGGCACATGGAAATATTTGGCTATATTGCGTTTTGTCCCTCGCCCTATTCGGGACTTTGTCTACGACTGGATCGCGCGCAATCGCTATCGCTGGTTCGGGAAAAGAGAGGCCTGTATGCTTCCCAGCGAAGAGCAAAAACAACGTTTCCTATAATTGCCTATATAAATAGAGCGCCTAATTTATATCCGCGCGCCTCCAATTTTGAAGCAAACATCGGACGCAACCCTGTCGGGCGAATCTCGCCAACGGGTTGGCCATCTTCATCTACACCGGTTTGATTGAAAAGAAAAATATCCGACATGGTGATAATATCCCCTTCCATACCAACTACTTCAGTAACCTGTGTGATCTTACGAGCCCCGCCAGGGAAACGCGTTAGATAAACGATCAAATTGATAGCTGATGCCATTTGCTTTCGAATAGCGTTGATCGGCAGATCCAAATCTCCCATCATGGAGGTGGTTTCGAGACGGGCGAGGGTATCACGCGGAGAGTTCGCATGGATCGTGGTCATTGAGCCGTCGTGACCCGTATTCATCGCCTGGAGCATATCCAGGGTCTCGCCACCGCGCACTTCGCCAACAATGATCCGATCTGGGCGCATACGCAATGAGTTGCGTACCAAATCGCGGATAATGACCTCGCCTTCACCTTTATAATCAGGAGGTCTTGCTTCCAAAGAAATCTTATGGGTCTGATTAAGTTGTAACTCAACAGAATCTTCGATGGTGATAATACGCTCATCGTTAGGGATTGCACCAGCAAGGATATTGAGCAGGGTTGTTTTACCAGAACTTGTGTTTCCAGCAACAACGATATTCAAGCGCGCTGCTACGCACACATCCAAAAAATCTGCCATTGATTCAGTCATTGAATCCAAGGCAATCAAATCATCTGTGGAGAGTTTGTCTTTGAGGAAACGGCGAATGGTAATGCAGGAACCTTCCTGTGCAACGGGCGGGATAATGACGTGAACACGTGAGCCGTCCGGCAAGTGAGCATCCACCATCGGATGTTTCGCGTTAACAAAACGTCCCAATGGATTGATAATGTGATTGATCGCAAAGCGGACTTGCATCTCGTCATCATAAAAAATATCGTCGAGCATGTGAAGCGTGCCGCTCTTTTCGAGGAAAACTTGATCGGGCCCATTAACCATGATCTCGTTAACTTCAGGATCGCCGAAGAAGGGCTCGATGGGGCCGTAATTGGTAGCATATTCAAAAACCTCTGCGAGGAGTTTCTTTTTTGTACCCGCAGCCAAACGCCCGCCAGTATTTTTATAAGCTTGAGCGATCAGGTCGCGAAGAAGCTTTTCATAATGCTCTCCAAGAGGTGGGGTCTCGTCTGCGAGTGCCAGAAGAGCCCGCAGCACTTTTTCTTTTATCGTTTCAAGCTCTTCAGTGGTGGCTTTTTTTTCTGCCATTCTTTTCTCCTCAAATCTTCTGCGCGGGTAACGGAAGCAAGCTGCTATTGAGTCAGATCCAGTTCAGCTGGCTCAATGCGCCCACCGTTCTCATCATCTTCGTAGATAAACCATAAGGTTCCATCACCATTCAATTTGACTTCGTATCCAATCACTTGCGAGTGAAACCCATCAACTGTCCCCGTTGACCCATTGATTGTGATATTGCAATAAGGAGCGTAAATTGTGCCCACAAAATTACTTTCTTGATTCCCGTTAAGTACGCAATTTTCTGGTGACGAATCCAGATCAGGAGCAACGTAGATGAGGTAGCCAGAATATTGGAAATCTGGATCGGTAGTATCCGTAATTGTTCTTGCCGTTAAATTCAGGATGTCTCCTTGTATATCAAAACTGCCGCCCTCGGGAATGTAGAAAAAGATATTGTTACCTGTCATAACGTCTGATGTGAATTTTATTTCATCAACACAATAAATTCCTGGCTCAAGGAAATAATCACCTTTTGCATTATTAGGGGCGAATTTCCCGCTGTAATATCCAGGGGAAAATGTTGTCGTATCCGTAGATGAATCGTATTCAGGTTCCGCAGCAGCAACTCCACATTCGCTGGGTTCATCAAGAATATAGATGCTGTCGGGCCAAGGAAGCTGGTCTACACCTGTTGTGAAATCTCCATTGATCGCATCGCTGCAATTATCGTCTTCATCATAGCCTCCCACAATGGAAATAGGTAGAGGGTCTCCCGAGGTAGTCGTCAGTGAACTCAAACAGCCACCTGCCTGCACAAAGGCACAGCTTGGATTATCTGAATTCACAAAGATACCTCCACCATCAATGATAAAATCGGCGCTACCGCCAAAGATGAAATCACCGGAGCAATTCGTACTGGTGGGTTTCAAAGAAACAATAGAGTTACCTCCATAGAGAGCCTCGTTAATAGATTCTTTTGCTCTTGCCACGGCCTCAACGCGGTTATGTGTTTGATCAACGCCAACAACTTTCGCAAAGAAGGTATCACGGCTCGTTTGGATAATCACTTGCACAAAGGCACCATCACCGGCATAGGGGCCGTCAACAGGAGGGATATTGACAGTAACAGTGTTCGTGGTGATGTCATTGTCGAAGCCATGCGTCAAGGCGATATTCAAAGCCGCCAAAGTTGCCAAGATATCCGGGTCTTCTGTTTCATCAGGGTCTTCAACTGCATTAATCTTGGCCAGAGCACCTGCCAGGGAGGATGCGTCAGCTGCGTTCTGTGCATGACGCCGATCTGAAAAAGCAAAGCCGCCATCAATGGCAAGACCTGTAATTGCTACCAAACCCACGATCGCAAAAGCAATTAGTACAATTGCCTGACCGCGCTCCGATGGACGTGAGAATTTCATTTCACATCTCCTTTTCTAAGGCCAATATTCGATCACACCCAAAAACGTTCTGGCACTGGTTGTCTCCATTGTGAATGTTGTGAACTGTGGCAAAATGGGCACAAGTGGTTCATAAAGTATGGAAGCGGTAACCACAATCCGCTTTGGGGTGCCGTCGCTGGCAGGCAGCACATCGATCCCAGCATCAACACCATCCCCGTCAACATCAACGCAAGTATCATAAACGCTCGTCCCAGGACCAGAGTCGTATTCAATCTCTACTGTTAGATCAGAATCGTCTGTTAGAAAGGTGACATTCTCTGCTTTCGCCCTAATGCCTGCACAATCCTGATAACGGAAATATTCTGAATCGCTGGCGATCAACCCCGCAGCAGAGCCATAACGCGCCGCCTCACGACTGGCTGTGATCACAGAACCGTAAATAAATATCAAACGAGCAGCTTCAATTGTCCCTAAAATAAGCACTACTAAAATCGGCAGGATAAGCGCAAATTCCACCATCCCTTGTCCACGTTTTGGGTCTTCCCTAACAAACCATTGATATTTCCCAAGTTTTCTTTTATTAATCGTCTTCATAGTCTAATACCGCTGTAAGAGCCCACTTTTGATCTGAATCTTCACTCGATAAAATGATCAAAACCGAAGGAATATCTAAATTCAACGCCTCGGCATGCGTACCATCTACTTTCTGGCGAGAGTGGACGTGATAGGTGAGAATATCATAATTACTCATTGTGATCTCGATCGGGTCACCAGCTTCCAAAGTGCGTATCACCGCTTCGAGTTGAGTGCTCCACGGGAGGGCGATCCACTTGCATATCTCAGTGCCCTGCAACCACTCAGCGCCATAGGGTTCCCATAAATTATCAGCGTTCAAACTACCTTTCCCCAAGCGGAAGGTCCATCCTCCAGGCAATTGCACGGAAGCAGGAACAGGAACGTTCGGATCGGGTGTGGGAGTGGGGCGCGCATCCGAGAGGCGCAAGCCACCACTAGACCGGATACCAAGCCAGATGAAGATGCCGCCTGCGAGTATCCCTACAAACAGGATCACTGCCCATTCGACCCGGCGCATTTGACTACTGGGTGTCTGAATAAAATCCAGCCAGGCAATTTTACGCTCATCAACTTCTTCCAACTCTTCTTCAGTGTAGTCTTCAAGGGCAATATCGCGAATATGATCGGCATCCGTTTCCAGAGTCTCACTTAGTCGCGACACTTTTTCTTCTTCATCTATTGCATCTTCTGCTTCTTCGGATTCGTCCAAAACTTCAACAAACTCTTCGGCATCGTCGGGAAGCTCTTCTTCTATCGCAGTTTCTGTCTCATCAGGATACTCGGTCGCAAGTCGTTTTTCCATTTCAAAGAGATCTTCTTCAGTGGAGGCATCAGCGATCTCATCGCCCTTCTCTGATGCTTGAGAAAGCTCGACCTCCTTTTTTTTGAAGAGTTTAGGAAAGCGAAGGCTTTTTAGGGATTTAAAGATGCTCTTTTTCCTGCGAAGAGAAATCTGCTCTTCTTTCTCTTCATCAACAGCCAAAGACTCGCGAAGATCATCAAAAACATCATAGAGATCATCCTTTTTCTCATCTGATGCTTCGAATTTTTCTGGCTTATCTGTCATGATTTATCCTTTAGTTTTCTTACGGAAGCGAGGGAGGCAAACTGGGTGCGGCAAAGACAAAAACGATCTCTTTTACGCCACGCAGTGGAAGCATAAATCTTTCGGCACGATAAAGGCCCGGCAAGCTCACAAATGTATCTAACTGCGCTGGATACCCTTGCATGTCAAAGGTTGCCAGTCCATCAAAGGTATTTTTCATAAGCTTGGTGCCATCATCCAATAAAACGGACACTGCGATATCATTTAAGGGCACAGTAGTCCCGTCTAGATACTCAAGCAATACCTGCACCTGAATCTCTGTGGAAGAGGGCACTTGTGTCGGTTCAGGCGTAGGTGTTGGAGGAGCATCAAAAAACGGCTGAGTAAAATCCGTGGTAATCTCGTCAGCTTGGTAACGATATAGATCAAAAGAAACTAGCTCCCCCCAAACCCCGTCGACATAGCGTTTGCCATCAACACAATTCGTGTTTTCAGACAAGTTTTCCCAAGTCATTTCCTGGTCTGCCTTTAGCGTAGCATCAACTGCGCTATGAAAACAAACGATCCCGCTGTGATAAGTAAATAGAGTAAATTTCCAGTAATCTTCATATTCTGCTTCTTCAAAAGTACCGAATTCGTACAAAATCGAATCAACTTCTTTACAATCAGCTTCCAGCAAGCGTGCAACATAAAAAACGCTTTTCCCCGCGCGGGTAATGTCAAAGCCATTATCACAGTCTGGACAGCTCGCATCCAAAGAACTCAACAATGCCCCGCGAACGAGCGCCTGATTTTCTGGCGTCAAGTTCGTGTAAAAAGTGCCGCAATGTTCCAGCACCTTTGGGCAGAAAGACTGAAAGAGAAGATGATCATCGCGCAGCAATACATCAAGCCCTAATTGTGTTACCTGCCCAAGCCCATACTCATCCAGGTAGAAACGTTGATTTGCTGGCCAAAACTGAGATTCTGTTTGAATTAATATTTTTAAAATTTTAGCGGGAATTCCAACATCTTTGCTTGCTGTCCAGATATAAGGATCGAACTGATTTTGCCATTCAATCACTTCGTCTTTAGCTTGTACCAAACCACACCCCGTAGGCCATGTCAGATCAGCACTGATACCTCCATTAGAGCAACCACTGACATCTACGATCCCACTAACGATCAATTTTGCAGCCAGGTAATGCAATGTACGCTGAGTATTTAGCTCAAAGTAGAACTGCGGAAATTCTGCCCAGGCAGGTGGAGTTGCTTCATTTTGGAATCCCCAAGTCGCACGGCAAGAATCTGCAAAACTTGTATATTTGCTTACCGAGACGATCTGAACAACATAACCACTTTCAACTTCTTCTACAGCAACAACAGCTAAAACTTCCTCGCTCCCCCCGCCAGAATCTGAGTACCCATAAAACCTGATATTATTGCTTTGTGGGAACGGAACCATACAAGGGACGCTTTCGCAAGTGAACTTCTGATCGCTAAAAGAACCCTTGACTGTGATCCATTCAGAATCCGAACCTAACTCTATCGCATTCAAAATGACGTAGGGTTTAGCAACAATTCCCGGGGGGGCTTGGATGAAAATTTCCAAGACAGAGCTTTCATCCCTAGTGAGCAACAAGGGTTCTGGAGTGGACGTCGGTGTCGGGGCACTCTCAAGAGGCAAAGCGGACCCATCCCCAGCCGCAAACAATCTTGTGCTGGGTAGAAAAAAAACAAACACGATAGGAAGTAAGAAAAAAGACCTAAATATCCAATGCTTTTTTTTCACTTTGTTCATTTTTCTAGACGCGCATTCACTCGTTTCCAGGCAGCAGAGGGGGAGGCAGGTGGAATATTTTTATAGGCCTCATCACTCAATTCGAAAGCCATATCTTCAATCGCTTTCGAAATAGGCAGATCTGGACGCGAAAGAATAAAAGGCTCACCAAAGTTGATCGCCCGAAAAACTTCACGAGGCTCATAAGGGAGCACATAGTCAATTTCACGCCCAAAGACTTTTTCAAGCTGCGAAGTTTTTATACCCGTAATATTGGTTGTATGATTCAGTACCAATTTAACCTGATTCGAACGGACCCCTATCTTGTCGTAAACTTCCAGTGCACTCACAGCCGCTCGCAGAGATGCCATATCAGGAGTAACAACCAACAAAACATTCTGCACATTTGTAAGAACTGAGATCGTGGTATCAGAAAAGTCATGCGCCGTATCAAAAACAAGGAATCTACTATGTGTTTTGATCTTCGCCAAAACCACGCGCCAAAAATCTGGCGTAAAAGAATCGCCTGCAAGCGGATTACGAGGTGCAGCAACATAAGAAATTCGATCCGATTTTTGGCAGACCAACTCATTAATTAACTCATCGTCGATTTCATCTTCTGGGATGTCGATCATACTTTCCCATGTTGTGCGCGGCGCTGCATTCAACATGACTGCGACTTGTCCGGCAGCAAGGACCGCATCCACCAGGAGCGTTCGCTTGACCCAGATCTCCTGGAAGGAAAGGGACAGGTTCAATGCCAGGCTGGACAAACCTACCCCGCCTCGCAAACTATGTACAGCCAAGGAAGTTGCTTCGACAGAAGCTTCCTCATCCAGCTCTTGAACGAAGCGCATGATCTTCCCACGCCGCGCCAAAATCCCCAAACGCGCTACCAATTCTTCGGGCTGGAACGGTTTCACCAGATAGTCATCTGCCCCAAGGTCAAAGGCTTTAAGTTTATTCTCAAGGCTATTTTGCGTGGTAATGAAGATTACCGGGATATGGTTGTATTCAGGGTCATTGCGCAAACGCTGAACGATCTCAAAGCCATCAATATCCGGTAAGCGCAGATCAACAATAAGCATATCCGGTTCATATGAAGGGATCGTATCTAAACCCTTTTTGCCAGTGCGGACATATTTCAATTCATAGCCAGCTTTTTTTAATTCAGGTGCGATCAACTTGTAATAAAAAAGTTCATCTTCAATAAGCAAAATACGCATAAAGCTTACTCCCTAATGGATTGCTGCATTTCTCTTTTTATTAGTGTTGAATAAATTTCCTTGAGCTCAAGGACACATTCTTCTATTTTGTCGATCAAATGATGAGCAAGATGCGCGTTCTCTTGAGTAGCTCTCTCATCAAGTTCTTCAGCCAAGGAAGAAAGTTTTTCCGCGCCAAAATTTCGGGTAACGCCTGTTAAATTATGTGCAAGTATGGAAAGTTTTTTCCAGTCTCCGGCATTTTCGCTTTGTTGCAGCTTCTTTATCCGCTCAGGCAATGTCGCAAAGAAGGCGTCAAAAAGTGCTATGTAAGCATCCATGTCGTTATTAAAGACCGGCAATACCTTTTCGATATTCAAGACAAGTTTTCCATTAGAAGATGGCGTAACATCAGCCTTCAGAGTATCTAAACCAATCTCTTTTTTCTGTGCGACTACATTTAGCATTTCTGCTATTTGCTTTGTATCAAAGGGCTTCTGAATACACTCGCTAAACAATTTGTTATCGAGAAAGTTTTGCACTTTTTTGTCACGTGATGACATAGCCGTCAACGCAATAATTGGCGTCTGCGCATTAAGAGTCCCCCTTGCTCTAACATATTCCGAAACTTCAAACCCATTAATGCGCGGGATTTGAATATCTAAAAAGATTAAATCAAACCGCTCTTTCTCAAGAACCTTGATCGCGTCGTATCCATCATAGGAACACATCAGAATATTACCGTTACGCGCAAGTGCAAGTTTGAGCAAGTGCTGACTTAACTCATCATCATCTACGACAAGAATCTTCAATCCCTTATCTTTATTTCCCTGATTCTTGAACTCTGTCCCATTATCCAAGGCATCCCTCTCCACTACAAAATACCGCTTTTCTTTAGCTGAAGTATTGTTTGCTGCAATGTGAAAAGCTAAACCTTACCCCACCTTACAATTTTGCAAGGTGCCATAAAATATTGTACCTTAGCGATGACTGAATTTCAATTAGCTCAAAATTACCACATCATGAAAAAATATAAGGCATCATATTCTATGACAAGTTATTTTTAGCACGTAAACAAGAATGCCCCCATTGCAGTTTCTTTACAATTTACTTTCACTCAGATGACAAGGATAAATTACCCGCTTATTTTTCCCAGAACACTCAACAATCGTTCCTGCCAGTTTGGCGCATCCCCGAAGTTCAACCAGTAGGCGTTTTTCCCTTTACGGGAGCCAGGCCCCAGGTCGAGCAAGCTCCGGCGATGTTGGCCAGCATAACGCAACACGATCTGTTTCCCATTCATGACCACCGATGCAAGATCGGCACGCTCTGCCCTCATTTTAACCGCGATCTGGTAGAAGAGATTTTCCACCATGTCAGGGGGATCACCAAAGCGATCAGCGAACTCGATGCGCAGGGCATCCAACTCATCTTCAGTGGCAATATTCGCCAGGCGACGATACAGGCGCAGGCGCAGGTCGTTATCGGGGATATAAGTGGCAGGGATGCCAATCGCAAGTGGCAATTCTGCATTGACAGGCTGCCTGTTAACAGGCCTGAAATTCTCCGCCTGCACTTTGTCGAATTCCCCTTCAACTTTAAATCGTGAGTGGGCAACAGCTTCAGAGAGCATCCGCGTATAGAGATGAAACCCGACCGATGCCATATGCCCGTGCTGGCGCATCCCCAGCAGATCACCCGCGCCGCGGATTTCAAGATCGCGCATGGCAATCGAATAGCCTGCCCCAAGCTGGGTGTTCTCTGCGATCACTTCCAGGCGCGCCTGCCCTTCCTGCGTCGGGAGCTTTTTCCTGTGCCGGAAAAAGTAGGCATAGGCGCGCACCGCACCACGCCCAACACGCCCGCGCAACTGGTAGAGTTGTGCCAGGCCAAAGGTATCGCCACGATCCACAATGAGCGTATTCGCATTGGGAATATCCAACCCAGATTCGATGATCGTCGTTGCCAGCAGCACATCTACTTTGCCTGCCACAAAAGACGACATCACCTTCGAAAGTTCACCTTCCGCCATTTGCCCGTGCCCAACTGCGATCCGTGCTTCGGGGACGAGCTTCTGCACATGCGCCCGCATCGCGTCGATGGTCTGGACTCGATTATGCACAAAGAAGACCTGCCCACCACGATCCATCTCGCGCAAGATCGCCTGCCGCACCATTTTTTGCGAATAAGGTCCCACATGCGTCACGACTGGTAAACGTTCTTCAGGCGGGGTATTCAAATTCGAGATGTCGCGCACCCCGGTCAGCGCCATATAGAGCGTACGCGGGATGGGCGTAGCAGTCATCGTCAGCACATCCACTTCGGTGCGCATCTTTTTCAGATGTTCCTTATGCGCCACACCAAAACGCTGCTCTTCATCAATGATGACCAAACCCAAATCCTTAAAAAACACATCTCCGGAGATCAGACGATGCGTGCCGATGATGATGTCCACACCGCCCTTTGATAACTCAAACAAGATCTGCGCCTGCTGGCGTGCCTTCCGAAAACGCGAAAGCATCTCCACCTTCACCGGGAAGGCTGCCAAACGCTGCTGAAAAGTCTCAAAATGCTGCTGCGCCAAAACCGTGGTCGGCACAAGGATCGCCACCTGTCGCCCCTCCATCACAGCCTTGAACGCTGCTCGCAGTGCGATCTCCGTTTTGCCATATCCCACGTCGCCACAGAGCAATCTGTCCATCGGGCGCGTGGCTTCCATATCGTGTTTGACTTCCTCAATGACGCGGACTTGGTCATCGGTCTCGACGTAGGGGAAGCTGGCTTCAAGGTCGCGCTGCCAGGGTGTGTCGGGATTAAAGGCATAACCTATCGCCACCTTGCGACGCGCATAAAGATCAAGGAGATCTTCGGCGACTTCTTCGACCGCCTTACGCACGCGGCCTTTGGCTTGTTTCCACCCTTCACCGCCGAGGCGGCTAATACCGGGTACGCTGCCATCTGGGCCGATATAACGTGTCAGCCGATCCGCCTGGTGGACGGGGACAAAGAGTCGGTCAGCATCTTTGTATTCGATGCGTAAAAATTCACGGTCGTATCCGTCGAGAGTGCGCTGTACTAACCCTGTATATTTTCCGATCCCGTGATCGATATGCACCACCCAATCACCGGGACTTAAGTCCGCGTAGGCGGCTTCGGGAGCATCGGCAGCCTTACGCTGTCGTCGTCGCGGACGTGGGCGCTCCCAGCCAAATATCTCGGCATCAGAGATAAGCCAGGTTTTCCCCAAAGACCACCCACCCGAAAGCGATTCGCTGACAAACTCAGGAGAAGCATATTCCGCGTCTTCGTAGGCATGGCGTTCATGCCAAAGTTCAGCCAGGCGATCACTCTGACGGGATGCAATGATCACATCATCATCACTCGCTATGCGCTCGGCGACAAAATCCATAAAGTGTTTCAAGCGTCCGCTGAAGCGTGGCAGCACGCCAAAGTCAGCGGGAGTTTCGGGCAGGGCAGTTGAATAGCCAAGTTCGAGCATCGCGCGCCCATGCAGGCTGTCTTCCAATTCCGACCACGTCAGATAGGGAACGGGGAAATCTTCGGAAAGGGTTTCTTCAGCGATACTTTCTCGACGCAGCGCTACAGCCTGCTCATCCACTTCGTGGACTGTCGATTCTGTGATCCCTAAATCATCGACCAAGACCAGTGCGCGTGATGGCAAATAATCAAGCAGGCTGGCAGGGAATTCGTGAATCAATGGGATGTGAAATTCTGAAGCTTGCGCTTCGGCATCTGGAAGTTGATAGTCGACACCGGGGAGAATAAACTCGCGTGCCGGTGTTACAAGAATTTCACTCAGTTCCTTGAGCGTGCGCTGGGAGGCTGGATCAAAGCTTTTGATGGTATCCAGTTCATCGCCAAAGAAATCCAGCCGCACAGGATGGGATTCTGAAGCCACCCAGATATCCAGCAAACCACCGCGATGGGAGAATTGCCCGACTTCGAGCACGGTGTTGACTGGCTCATAGCCGATCCGTACCCAGGTTTCGAGCAGGTTCGTGATAAGCAACTGGTCGCCGACTTTGTGGCGTTTGGCGGCTTTCAAAAATTCCCGGCGGGGCAGGCTGCGCGTCATCAGTGCCCGCGCGGAACTGACAATCACGGGTGCACGCTCAGGCTTTTGCGAAAATGGCAGATGATAGGCGGAAAGTGCGGTGAGGGTCTGCATCCGCTCGCGGCGGCTGGTGGCACCCCAGGCGGCCTCTTCGTAGAAAAGCGGATTCGGCTCAGGGAAGAGGTAACGAGGCGATTTCGGCAGCCAGAAAGAAAGCTCGTCGGCAAATTCCAATGCCCGGTCGGCGCGGTCTGTCAATAAGAGGATGGGGATGCCCAGATCTTCACTAAGGGAAGCAAGCATCGGGAGACGTGTGGCGCGTGGCAGTCCCAATCCCGGATAGCGTTCACCGGATTGGGCTGCATCCAGCACATCAGTATAGAGCGGCAGTGCACGAATTGAGTCGAGGAGTTTTTTCATCGAAGATCAGGCAATCCCATTGAACTGGTTCATGGCTTTATCCAACCCTTCAGAGATGAAAATCAGCGCGGCATCGGCGGCACGGTCGAGGGTCTCGGAGAGAATTTGTTCATCACCCTTACGAAAATCTTGCAACACATAAGCAGCCGGATCCATCCGTCCTGGCGGGCGACCAATGCCCAGACGCAGACGAGGGAAATCTTGCGTTCCAAGATGTTGAATCGTGGACTTGATCCCTTTCTGCCCACCGGGCCCTCCACCGGGGCGGAGGCGCAATGTGCCAAAGGGGATATCCAGATCGTCATGGACAAGTATGATGTTTTCGAGCGGCAACTTATAAAAACGCACCAGGCTTTGTACAGCCTGTCCGGAGAGATTCATAAAAGTCTGTGGCTTGGCAAGGATGATCTTTATCCCCTCGTGATTGACCGACCCCAGCAGGGCCTTGGACTGCATACGCGTCATGCGCGCGCCCAGACGCACCGAAAGACGGTCGATCAACATGAAGCCGATATTGTGGCGGTTTTCGCGATATTCACGCCCGGGGTTTCCCAAGCCGACGATGAGATAGGTTTCTGTCATAACTCAAATTCCGATGATTTTTTGCAACTTCTAAGTTTAACACAAAGCTGGTCAAGATTTTGGTGAAACCGATAAAAAAACCGCCTTGTCTCTCAAAAGAAAACTCTCGCACAAGCGTTTTTTTTTATTTTTATGGTAAACTCAAAGCGCACTAAACTAAACAAAAATCCCGACGGAGGTCCCCTCGAATGAGTAAATCGCGAAGCGAAAAAATGGTAGAAAGTCTACGCGCTATGCAGACTGCCGCCCCCGATATCGAAGCCTCGGCGGTCGTTTCTGTAGACGGTCTGATCATGGCTTCAGCCCTCCCTGTCGAAGTCGAGGAAGATCGCGTTTCAGCCATGTCGGCGGCCATGCTCAGTCTGGGCGAACGGATCGCTGGCGAGCTCGGTCGCGGCGACCTGGACCAAGTCTATATCAAAGGCGATGATGGTTTTATCGTCCTGACAGCGGTCGGTGAAGAAGCTGTACTAACAGCCCTTGCCCGACAAAAAGCCAAACTCGGGCTGATCTTCCTCGAGATGCGACGCGCAGCCGAAGAGCTCATCAAACTCGTAGGATGAAAGACCCTACTCTTATTCACTCCTAAAGAAACCCCATGCGGGGAGGATGCCAAAACGGCGCCCTCCCCGCATCTTTTTTTTGAAATTTTTACGAGGTGTTATATGAAAACAAAATATATCTTTTTTACCGGCGGAGTCGTCAGTTCAGTTGGGAAAGGCGTGACAGCCGCGGCCCTGGGCTTGCTTCTGAAAGAGCGCGGATTCAGCGTCTCGGTGCAAAAGCTCGACCCCTATATCAACGTGGATCCAGGCACCATGTCTCCATATCAGCACGGCGAGGTCTTTGTCCTCGATGATGGTGCTGAAACCGATCTTGATCTGGGGCACTACGAACGTTTTATTGACAACCCCCTCACACAGGTCAGTAATTTCACATCCGGGCAGGTTTACGATGAAGTGATCTCCAAAGAGCGGCGCGGCGACTATCTCGGCGGCACCATTCAGATCATCCCGCATATCACGAACGAGATCAAACGTCGTATTCGGTTGGGTGCCAAAACGACCGAAGCCGAGATCATGTTGATCGAGATCGGCGGCACTGTTGGCGATATCGAATCACAACCCTTTATGGAATCACTGCGCCAAATGAGAAGTGAATTGGGCAACGAAAACAGTTTCTTTGTCCACGTAACCTGGCTGCCACATATCGGTGCAACCGGGGAATTGAAAACCAAGCCCACACAACACTCCGTCGCTGAATTGCGTGGAATTGGCATCTCTCCAAATATGATCATCGCCCGCTCAGATTACGAAGTGGAACAAGAGCTTGTAGACAAGATCGCCCTCTTCTGCGATGTGGAGAAACGCGCCGTTGTCCCCATGAAAACAGCCGAAACCTTATATGAGATTCCACTCTTGTTGGAAGAACTTGGTGTAGCGGATTACATTATAGAAAAAATAGGATTGAAATCCAGCCAAACGCCGCAGCTCAACGCCTGGGAAAAATTGGTCGCCAAAGAAAAAAGCGAAAAAAACGTGCTCAAGGTAGCCCTGGTCGGGAAATATGTCGAATTACAGGATGCTTATATGTCCGTGCGTGAGGCTCTGCGCCACGCAGCACTGGCGCTTGATGTGGATGTCAAGGTGAAATGGATTCATTCCAGTGATCTGGAAAAAGGGAAAAAGTGGAACAAAGTCGAAAATGCTGATGCGATCCTCATTCCCGGTGGATTTGGCGAACGCGGCACCGAAGGAAAAATTCTCGCCGCACAATACGCGCGCGAAAATAAAGTCCCCTATCTTGGTTTATGTTTGGGGATGCAGTTGATGTGCATCGAGTTTGCGCGCAATGTGCTTGGCTATGAAGAAGCCAACTCATCAGAATTCAATCGCAATACCCCGCATCCGGTTATTGACTTAATGCTTGAGCAGCGCGGCATCACCGATATGGGCGGCACCATGCGTCTGGGGCTTTACCCCTGCAAATTGCAAAAAGGTTCTGTAGCCGCCAAAGCTTATGGAAAAGCAGAAGTAAACGAGCGACATCGCCATCGCTTTGAGTTCAACAATAAATATCGTGAAGAATTTAAAGAGAACGGCATGATCTTCTCCGGTGTTTCCCCCGATAATATGCTAGTAGAGATATCAGAGCTCAAAGACCACCCCTTCATGGTCGCCAGCCAATTCCACCCTGAATTTCTCTCGCGTCCGATGCGCCCGCATCCTTTATTCGTGGGCTTTTTGAAAGCCGCCAAGGAAAGAAAGACAAACCAAGATGGATGAAAACAACAATATCGGCAAACTCGCAATAGTCTGTGTATTGTGCATCGGCATCATAACCGGATTAGTTTATTTGATCGAGTTTTTGAGCAAGTAATTTCGCGGGGGCGGGTTTTAGACCCGCCTCTGCTTTTTATCCAAACCCCTTCGGAATCTCCGCATAAACACCGCGCATTTCTTCGGGCAGGTTTTTCGCCAGACAAAACATGATCCGATCTGTGAAAGCGAGGGCATCTTCGCCTTTTTCAGGTGCTAAAGGCGGGCATAATTTCACCGTGACGGGGTTTCGCCTGGGAAACTCACGGAAAAATTTATCGCTCCCGATGATCGCCATCGGGACAACGGGAACTTGCTTCTCGATGGAAAAACGTGCCGTTCCGGTTTTGGCGAGACCAAGCCCTTTGCCGCGCGAACGCGTCCCCTCCGGAAACATGCCCAAAGTGAGTCCGTTGTCGAGCACTTTACGGGCGTGGTTCAGCGCCCAGTCGTCTTTCCCGCCCAGTTTTCTATCTACAGGAAAAGCACCAACATTCCGCAATCCCCAAGCCACAATGGGATTCTTGAAAAGCGAATCCTTCGCCATGTAAAAGATCGGGCGCGGCAGCGAGATCTGCATTGGGAAAACATCGAAATTGGTCACATGGTTCGCTGCAACGATCACTGCACCCTCTTCGGGTAGATTTTCCAAACCCTCGACCTTCAAATCCATAAAAAGCTTGAACCCCCATGTGAGCGTAGCGACCAAACCAATGCGGAATGGCGTAGTTTCAAGCGCGTAATTTTGCTTTTCGCGCGGATCAGCGGCCATATTTCTTAAAGAAGACAAGACGAACTCCTGACAATATCCTACCTATTTGTTCAAAAAATCACCTATAAAGGTGTATACTAAGCGGGTCATATTTTACAATAAACTCAATCATATTAACGCACGGAGAAAGAAATGGATACTACAATTGTTGATATTAATGCTTTAGAAATTCTCGATTCTCGCGGCAACCCCACCGTTGAAGTAGAAGTCGTTCTCGCCGATGGCGCCTGGGGACGCGCGGCTGTGCCCTCAGGTGCATCGACCGGTGTGCACGAAGCCCTCGAAATGCGCGATGGCGATAAAGACCGCTATCTCGGCAAGGGTGTTGCCAACGCTGTGGCGAACGTGAACGAAGAGATCGCCGACGCCTTCTTTGGATGGGACGCGACTGAACAGCGCGAAATTGACGCTGCCATGCTCGAAATGGACGGCACTGAAAATAAATCCCGTCTCGGCGCGAACGCGATATTGGGCGTGAGCCTTGCCATTGCAAAAGCATCTGCCAATTCGCTTGGTCTGCCCCTCTACCGCTACCTGGGCGGGGTACATGCCCATGTGCTGCCCACTCCGATGATGAATATCCTCAACGGTGGCGCGCATACCGGCTGGCAGTCCACCGACGCACAGGAATTCATGGTCATGCCCCTGGGTGCCCCCTCCTTCTCTGAAGGTCTGCGCTGGGGAACCGAGATCTACCATGCCCTGAAATCCGTTCTCAAAGCCAAAGGCTACGCCACGCTCGTCGGCGACGAAGGCGGCTATGCACCTGCGCTAAAAGCCAACGCCGAAGCCGTGGAAGTCATCCTCGAAGCCATTGAAAAGGCTGGCTACAAACCCGGCGAAGAGATCAGCATCGCTCTCGACCCGGCAGCATCTGAATTCTACGAAGATGGCAAATACAATTTGCGCACTGAAGGCAAAAAATTGACCAGCGAAGAGATGGTCGAATTCTGGAAGAATTGGGTAGAGCAATACCCCATCGTTTCCATCGAAGACGGTCTCGCTGAAGATGATTGGGATGGCTGGAAAATGATGGTTGCCGAATTAGGCGACAAGCTCCAGATCGTCGGCGACGACCTGCTCGTCACCAATCCCACTCGTGTTCAGCGTGGCATTGACGAAAAAGCAGCAAACTCTCTCCTCGTCAAGGTCAACCAGATCGGCTCGCTGACCGAGACCATCCAGGCTGTGGAAATGTGCCAACGCGCTGGCTGGACAGCTGTTGCCTCCCACCGATCCGGAGAAACTGAAGATGCCACCATCGCCGATCTGGCCGTCGCCCTGAACACCGGACAGATCAAAACCGGCGCTCCCGCCCGCTCTGACCGTGTGGCGAAATATAACCAGCTCCTGCGCATCGAAGCCGAACTCGGTGACAGCGCAGCCTACGCTGGCTGGGGGGCGTTGAAACGATAGATAACTCACTACAAACGAGTTTTCAAAATCCACCTGTTACAGTAGCAGGTGGATTTTTCATTGTCGAGAAAAATACTCTATAATTCAAGCAGAAACTCGTCTCTCACAGGAGGAATTCAATGTTAAAAAGATTTCAAAAGTGGACAATCATCACATCGACTGAAAGCCCCCTCAGGCTCTCAATCTTGGTTTTTACCCTTGCGTTTGGGATTGTAATTACATGGTCGTTTCTCGCTGGCGACTACCGTACACCAGACTACTGGCAAAACGTTCGCGTAGAAGCACACGGCATGTTATTCGATCTTGGTATTCTGGGTGTGTTCGTTTTTTGGCTGAACAGCTTAGGAGAAATACAGCGAAAAAAACAAAGATATCAAGAGGAGATTGATGACTATCTTGGCTGGGAATCTGACGAAGCAAAATATAGAATAATTGGCAACATCAAAAGATTAAACAGAAAAGGTGTATCTAAGATAAATCTGGTTCGTGCTAATCTGAAGAACGCGGAGCTCTGGGGGGTCAATCTTAATAACTCTACACTTACAGGAGCCAATCTCCAACAAGCTATTCTTCCTGGAGCTAATCTTCAAAAAGTCAACTTCATAGGAGCCAATCTCCATAAGGCACAACTCGTTAATGCAAATCTCTCAGGCGCTAACCTCATTTCAGCTACGCTCACTCAAGCCAACTTTAGAACGACAAATCTGCAAAAAACAAGCTTCGTGGCAAGCAATCTGCAAGGAGCTATTTTTTGCCAGGCTAATCTTAGCGGGGCTACTCTCACGGGGGCTATTCTTGTAGATGCTGAACTAGAGGGCGCAGTATACAATGAGCATACTGTTTGGCCAGAAGGTTTTGACCCCAATGACGCAGGCGCAATTCTAGTAGATAACTAATAGAAAAGACCGCCAACTACCATCGACGGTCTTGGGTGGCTGACGGGAGTCGAACCCGCAACATCCTGTTCCACAGACAGGTGCTCTGCCATTGAGCTACAGCCACCATGTTTTTACAGCCCGCAGATTATATCACTGTGATTAATTGCCTGCAAGGATTTGACGGACTTTTTCGGGAACGTCGGCACGCGCAATTTTCACTTGCTCGCCGCTAACCAAATCTTTGACCGCCACTTGGCCGGATACCACTTCATCGGCGCCCAAAACCAGAGCGACTTTCATCCCCATCTTGTTGGCGAACTTGAACTGTTTCCCGATCTTGGCTGGCTCGGGATAGTTGGTCACGGCCAAACCTGCTGCGCGCATCTCAGTCGAGAGTGCCAAAGATTCCATTTGCAAATCTTCGCTGAAGATCGTCACCAGCACGGGGGCAGGTGATGAGCTGAACTCTGGCAAGAGTCTGCTTTCTTCCAAAACGATACCGATCACGACATCGCCCATCGCAAAGCCAACTGCCGAAAGCGGGTCACCACCCACATCTTCGAGAAGATTGTCGTAGCGTCCGCCGCCCAAAATGGCACGGCGTACACCGCCGCTCAGATCGAAGGCTTCAAAGACAGTGCCTGTGTAATAGAGTAGACCGCGTACGATATTGGGATCAAACTCAACATATTCACTCACGCCGAGAGCATCCAGCGCGGCAAAGAGGCGGCGCAGGTCTTCCCATTCTTTCCAGAGCTCTTTATTTCCCAGCAAGGCAATCAAACCATCGAGCTGCTCTTGTGAGAGCCCGCTTTCGAGAGCGTATTTTTGCCAGGCTTCATCTTTCATCTTGGAACGGCGGTCAACAAGATTGGAAACATTTAAACGGGATTCTGTCGGGATTTCCAATTTATCGAACTCAGAGTCCATTAACTGGCGGTTGTTCACATAAACGCGAGCCTGTTCCGGGCTGAGTCCGACCGAGCGCATAAATTTAACAGCAACCGCAATCAGTTCCGCATCCGCTTCAGGGGAATCAGGTCCCAGCAGGTCGATATTCCATTGGAAGAATTCACGCGAGCGTCCCTTTTGTGGGCGTTCATAACGCCAGAAAGGACCAAAAGACCACCAGCGCAAGGGATAGGTTAATTGGCGCTGTTTTTTTGCAATCATACGCGCCAAACTCGGCGTCAACTCAGGGCGCAGGGTAACCTGCGAGCCACCGCGATCTTCAAAGGTGAAAGCTTGTTCTTTGACCAACTCCTCGCCCGATTTTGCAGCATAAAGCTCGAGAGTTTCAAGGAAAGGGGCATCCCATTCCTGATAGCCGAAGGATTCTGAAGCCGTACGCATTTTCTCGTAAAGGTAGTTGCGTAGCGCCATTTCTTCGGGGTAAAATTCGCGCGTCCCCTTAACCGAGGGGACGATATTCTTTGCCATAAAATTCACTCCATAAAACACATAATTATCACAGCATTTTAGCACAAATTGTGGTATATTCGAGCCGTTAAACCAAGAACTGAAGAGGAAAAAATGAAAATCGATTATCGCGAAACAACAAACGACCTGCTCAAACGCATTGACATCCACAAACAATTTGGTGGAAGAGATATTGACCAATGGATGCTCGATTTGCTCAAACCAACTGGCAACGACCGTATTCTGGATGTCGCTTGCGGTGCCGGCAAACAATGCATTCTTTATCACGAATACACCGAAGGCAAAGCTCAGATCACCGGTGGCGATGTGAACGAAGAATTGCTCGAAAAAGCCCGCTCTGAAAATGCCAAGCTTGGCAATCCCATCAAGTTGATGCCATTGGATTTTGATAAACGCTTCCCCTTTGAAGACGACCAGTTCGACATGCAGTCCTGCTGCTTCGCGATCTACTACGCGAGCGACATCCCTGCTACGATCCGCGAGATGCACCGCGTCTTAAAACCTGGTGGACGCTTGTTCACCTCCGGCCCCATGCCCGAGAACAAACAGCTCTTCTACGAGATCATCACCGAAGCAACCGGCATGGTCATTCCTCCGATGCCCGGCAGCTCTCGCTATGGCAGCGAAATCCTCGATGCGATGAAAAACATCTTCGCAAAAGTGGATGTGCATATCTTCGAAAACCCGCTCACCTTCCCCTCCGTTGATCCCTTCATTGCCTATACTCGCGCCTCCCTTGCAGAAGACCGCAAGCTCTGGGGCGATCTCTTCAAAGGCGCTGATGAATTCGAAGTTGTTATGGAAAAGATCACTGCTGCTGCCCAAAAACGTCTCGACAAAGACGGAAACTTGGTCATGACCAAAGTAGTGGGTGGCTTCATCGGCACCAAATAGTTCCCTTTACTCGTAGGGGCGGAGTAATCCCGCCCCTACTTTTGAAAATCCCATGAATTTTTACGGAAAAAAAGTCCTTTTCATCGGTGCCCATCCCGACGATATTGAACTGGGTGCGGGAGCGCTCATCCATCACATCCTGCCGATCTGCGATGTGACCTGTGTGACCCTCTCAGATAATCAAAAAAATCCCCTTTTAAAGAACGTGCTCTCTGAGCACTATAAAAGCATGGAAGTTTTGGGTGTTCCCCGCGAGAACGTCATCGTCAAAGAGTTTGAAACCCGCCTGATGCCCGAGCACCGCCAGGAAATTCTCGAGTATTTTCTCAAACTACGCAAAGAAATCCAGCCCGATATTATTTTCACGCATACCGAAAAAGATATTCATCAAGACCATAACGCCATGACTCGTGAAGCGCTACGTGCCTATCGCGGCATTACAGTACTCGGCTTCGACGTTGTACGCTCCAGTCACGGCTTCTTCCCCAGTTTCTTCGTCGAAGTCACAGAAGAAGACGTCAACAAAAAACTCGAAGCCTTAATGCAATACAAAACCTATCAGGATAAATATTACTTCGAGTCAGAGCTTCTGCGTGCCACAATGGTTCGTCACGGCGCATTGGCAGAAAAACCCTTCGCTGAAGGCTTTGATATACTTAGGATCGTAGGTGAATTCAAGAAATGTGAATAAGGTAATAACAAAACATTCCGAATGAGAGTTACTCCAAATCCTAATGATTATTTTTGCCACAATCATTCTTTTTGCAAGCAGCATCCTTTGGGAATCTCTTTTTCAATTGCAAAATAAGCCAGCATATCTTCTTGCTATTTATTTGATCAGCGTCACCAATATTATTCTTACAGAATATATTGGTGATCTTTTTTTTCTTCTTGATTCACCCTTGCTTTTTTTAACTATAGAGCACTGACGAAATGATAAAACCATTTAGGCTCGCCATAAATAAAGGTGCCTTAAGTATTTTTTTTTCTATTTGCGCCTTAGAAGGAGTCATTGCCGCTTTTTTCATAATACAAGAACCTTCTGAAACAGGGCAAAATCTTATTTTGGGGTTTTCTACACAGCGAGTTATTCTATTAATCGGAAATGTCACCCTTGCCCTATTTTTTCTTATCATTGCCATCTATCTTTGGCAAAAGCCTTATTTTGTTCAAAAAATAAAACCCTTTCTAAAGAAACGCCGCTTGCTTATTTTGTCAACATTGGCAGGATACTTTTTTATCAGCTTGGCCTTTCTGGTTCCTGAATATCGGTTTGAATCGATTACAGGCTATATTGAACGCCTTCGCCCTGTAATGGTCTGGTTCGTGCTCATCTTCATTCAAGCAGCAATTTTCTTTCTATTAACCAACAAATTAAAAGTATCAAGTTCTAAAAGCCTGCATCTCCCCTTAGCATTTTTAGCTTCATTCTTGTTGATTTGGTTTTTTATCTCTTCTTCAGGGCTCGGAATTACACCTGACGACCGCCATTGGAATGAAGCTGGAGTACCTTTACTCAATGAGCAGATCCTTATAGCGCTTCTGTTGAGTCTCACGCTGTTCGCAGCCATCACAACAACGCGCAGTACTTCTTTGCTAGCGTTTATTCACAAAAAACAAGATTCGTTGCTCTTTGTTCTTCTGTGGGCAGTAACAGCCTTTCTTTGGGTTAGCGAGCCTCTGCCGGGCAATTTCTTCGCGCCGGGGCCCTACCCGCCGAGCGAGCAACTATTCCCCTATGCTGATACATCTGCATTCGATATTGGGGGACAATTTGCTTTAATTGGACAAGGTTTTTTCAACTCACAGTTTTATGCCCGTGGGCTTCTTTCAGGATTTTTAGCATTTCTTCACATTCTTGGCGGACAAAATTATTTAACTGTGGTCACATTACAAACAGCCATTTTCTCGTCTGTGGCTCCCGTTATTTATCTTATCGGAAAAAAATTGCACGGTCGCGTAACAGGTGTTTTTGCCGCGGCTTTAATTATCGTTAAGGGAATTAATGCCATTGCATCTAGCACGCTAATTTTGTCCAGCCATCCCAAATATATGCTCACAGAACTCCCCACAGCTATCATGCTTGGCCTTTTCACCTTGTGGATGATCCAGTGGCAAAAGAAAGAAAACGGCACATTTCTTATTCTTGCTGGCGGAGCTCTTGGGTTAGGCATCATGCTGCGCACAAATATCTTATTTATTCTTATAATCGTCCCCATTCTCTTGCTACTAAAACTCAAGCTAAACTGGAAGAAGATATTTCAAGCTAGCCTCGTTTTCTTTTTCGCTTTTTTCTTTACCATCTCCCCATGGATGTGGCGTAACCAAGCAGTGGCAAATAAGCCCTTCTTCTTTTTAGATATCCTGACCGAGGTAATCAGGACGCGTTATCTTGCTGAGCCAGCTGAATTCGGCACAGATATTCAGCCTGCACCTGAAATACGCATAAACTCTAACTCATTGTCTGCAATCGAGCCTGTTTTGCAAAAGAAAGCACCCTACGCTACTCCTGTAAAAAAACATCTTCTACAAAAGAAGCTCACTGAACACTCTCAAGCCAACATGCTGGAATTCATCCCGAATCATTTCTTTCACAACATTGTCACAAGTACACTAATCCTCCCCACATCACTTCAATTTCATGATCTCCAGCATACCATTAAGGATATTTTCCCCTATTGGAATAAAACCGATCTAGCACACTGGGATGGACAACTAAACTGGGGGGCAAAAACTCTCCTTTTCTGGAATTTATTTCTTCTTGCCTTAGGGCTTAGTGCTGCATGGAAAAAATGGCGCTTTGCCGGAATAATCCCTCTACTCGTTTTCCTAATCTACCATTTATCGAATGCATTTGCACGCACATCTGGAGGGCGTTATCTTGTCCCTGTCGATTGGGTAATCCTTCTCTACTATGCGATGGGGATAATAGAAATCATCATCTTTCTCGCAACTACCCTTGGGTTTGAACCAGTCCTTAGCGGCAAAAAAAGGCTTAATAAGCTCACGCGAGCACCTTCTTTTTATCGGAAAACATTCTATATCCTTCCCTTTTTTCTTTTTGTTGGATCAATCACTGTTCTAGAGCAAGTTGTTCCAATTCGCTATCCTACTTTGAATAAACAAGAGGTAATCACACAAGTTATTGATAGCGGGTGGCTGGAAACCACAGATATTTCTGCAGAAGAATTAACTACATTCATGCAACAGTCTGATTCTAGAGCCTTTTTGGGAAGAATCCTATACCCCCGTTTCTATAAAAAAGGAAAAGGTGAACCAATGATCTTTGATGCGTATGAGATCAAGGAATATCCACGCATCGCTTTCACATTAATCGGTCCCTTCGGGCAGACAGGCGTGATTCTCCCCATGCTAGCCCCCCCTTTCAAGTTCCCAAATGCATCTGATGCTATTGTCATTGGCTGCCAACATCCTCGAAAAACAGGAATCCGCTATCCCTATCTTGATGCGCTACTTGTCATCGTACTGGAAGAAAGTGAAGTTATCGTATATTCGCGTGAACCAACCACTACTCTTCAGTGCCCCACTCCTTGACCCACCCGGGCAACCACAACAAAGCAATTGCACAAACTAGCTACCTCTAAACGTCGCTCCGGCGCTTTTCATTTCCCCTGAGGTAAGCCGATCTCCAAATTCCCATCTCGAACACGAACAGGATAAGCAGGGATCCCATCTACTGCAGGCAATGTCAACGCTTCGCCGGTGCGCACATCAAAATGTGCGCCATGATGCTCGCAAGTCAGATCGTAGCCATCCAAACTCCCATCACCGATCTCCAGATCCTCATGTGAACACTGGTCTTTGATTGCATAAAATTCATCTGCAATATTGAAGATCACGATCGGAATGTCATCCAGCTCCACAAAAAGACGCTCCCCACTCGGGAGATCACTGGCAGGCATAATTTCGTAAAAATCACATTGGCTTTCGTCGTATTTAGAGTAATTCATTTTTTTCTAATCACAGGCGGATGTTTCAGTCAGCGGGGTATATAGCTCAATGCCGACATCGTAGGTTTCATACAATTCGTAATAACATAAAAGTGGGCGTGTCACCTTGCGCACCCACAAATTATTTTCTGCCGCAAAAGAGCGGTCATCGCTCACAAACACATTTGACTGCGGATTAAGTACGATCAAGCCATATTTCTGATGACGCAGATCGTCGTGGAAGCCATCCAGATAGACCGCGTTTTGCGACATGACCATTTCCATTAGATAATTATTTTCATGCTCGGGGACAAGCGGGACATCTTCGATCAACCCAACTGCCAACAAATGACGCTGCGCGACAAAAAGAACCTCTTCACCTTCCGACGCGACGCGCGTACTTTCGGCTTGCAGCTCATTTAGAGTAATTTCTGCCCGGCTTTTATCATATCCCCACGACCCTGTGCCTCGTAAAATGAACCAGGCGAGAACAAAAATTCCGGTAGCGAAAACGGGTATTATTTTCTCTGCAAACTGATCTCGTTTAACGGGATCAAGCCAAACTTCACGCGCGAAGAGCGTCATTCCCACCAGC
This sequence comes from uncultured Anaerolineaceae bacterium, assembly GCA_964487745.1. Taxonomy (GTDB): domain Bacteria; phylum Chloroflexota; class Anaerolineae; order Anaerolineales; family Villigracilaceae; genus Desulfolinea. Next base: position 26,571 of record CAZASG010000039.1, read on the forward strand.
AGTAGGCTGATGAGATAGGCATCCATATTATGAAGCTCCGCACCGCCCCCGATCTTCACACTAACGACCGAACCTCCTACGAATAGCACGAGAATTGCCAGGAAGATCGCCCATCCCCGCAAGGGATGCCATCCTTTCGGACGAGTCACGAGGATCATACCAAAGAGCGCAGCAGACAGGAGAAGAGAGCCAAAAAGAATTCCTGGAGCATAAGTGGCATTTGGTAGGAGGCGCTCCCAAATCAGGTAGGAGGTCAGGCTGGGGTATATGCTGCCCAACTCGGCATTCCCGGAGAGTTCCCCATAAACTGCTTTCGAGAGAAATGCCGTCAGCGTCCCGACAACGCCCCATGCAAAAGGCAGTGAGAAATAACGAAAAATATTTTCATCTTTTTCAAGCTTGACTTCGAGAACGTAGATCAACGCCGCCAAGAGAGCCGGAACCGGAAACCAGTTGATCCGGCTAATGCCTGCCCAGATCGAAGCGATGATAATGGCAACCCATGAGCGTTTCGGTTCCGATATTTTTACAAATGCAAAGATAATAAAAGTTGGGATTAGCAAATGAGCATAGACCGACCCTGTAAGCAGGTACAGAAAAATCCAGATCGGCAGGAGAATATTGATTTTTCTCTCCTGAAGCATTTCTTTCAAGTGTGGGACTGCTTTTACTGCCACCGCCCAAGATAACCCAAAAGTGAGCAGCAAAGACCAGCCTCGATGGACCCAGATCGGTAATTTCCCAAAAAAGAAGGGGACGCTCAAGATCATATACAGGCTGGGATTAATGAGCGGGCGCACGAGGGTTTGGTCGTAAAAGCGTTCCGAGAAGAAACGCGAAGCATCGTAATAGCGGCTGTCGCGCGTCCAGCCCAGAGAGAAGGGATAATTGGAAAAATATAGCAGATCAATGATCAGACGATAGAGGAGAAGCTGCGCGAGGGCAGCCAGCGCGAGGCTTTCAGCCCATGTAAGTTTCTCCGTGCCTGCACGTAAAAAGGAAGCCCCCAGAAAAGCATTAACTAAAAAAACAAATATTTTCACCCATAGATATTTTCCCAGCAATGAGGAAAGATAAGGGTGTAGAGCGATAAAAGGGAGTAGAAAAAGGCTAAAAACGAAAAGCAAAAAGAAAACTATGGCGGCTTTTCTGCCAAGAGTCAAAAAAGCATCATAAGATGTCTTTATCTTTTCAAATTTCCCCGTCCATGTCATAGCCAGCAGGATGCTCACAAAAAGCATAATTGCGCCTACTCCAACGAGAAGCGCAATCCATTTTGGCTGTGCCAGGGAAAAACCTTTTTTCGCCGCAAGATCAACTATATCCTTGATCGCAAGCCCCCCTGCAATCAAGAGGCTGGCAAATAAAATTCGCCAATGAGCTTTCGCTTTCAAATCCGCCATATCTTACTCAACCAAATCGTCACTGACTTCCTCTTTGCCAAGCCCGTATGCCCCAGCTTTCAAGACTTTCAACGAGAGCAGGGCGCATTTCAATCGGACAGGACCTAGGTCTATGCCCAGCAATTCTACGACGTCGTCTTTCGTGAGGGCTTTGACTTCATCGAGAGATTTCCCGTGGATCGATTCGACCAACAAATCTGCTGAGGCTTGCGAGATGGAACATCCCTGCCCGTCGAAAGCTGCCGCTTTAACGACATCCACTTCATCGACCTGCACCGTTATTTCGATATGGTCTCCACAAACGGGATTATCGTCCTCGAAGAAAATATCATGCGGGTCAAGATGCCCGCGATAATGTGGGGTTTTGTAGCGTTCGATAATGATTTCGCGATAAAGATCGTCCATAATTTTACCCAAGCAGATACCGAGCATTTTGAAGTGCTCGGTATCTAAATTGCTTTACTAACTAAAAATCTTTTTAACTTTATAGATGCCTTCAACCAGCGCGTCGACTTCTTCTTTTGTATTATACAGGTAGAAGCTCGCCCGCGTTGTAGATTGGATACCGCATTTTTCATGCAAAGGCTGTGCACAATGATGCCCAGCGCGGACGGCGATTCCGTCTGCATCCAAAATCTGGGCTACATCGTGGGGATGAACACCATCCATCACGAAAGAAGCGACTGCTCCTTTATGTTCGGCGGAAGGACCAAAGATCGTGATGCCGGGAATCTCTTCCAGGCGCTCAAGCACATATTCAGTCATCTCGTGTTCGTGGGCAGCGATAGCCTCCATGCCAATCTCTTGTAAATAGGCAGCAGCAGCTCCAAAACCAACAGCTTCCGCGATAGCGGGGGTCCCGGCTTCAAATTTGTATGGGACCTCGTTCGTAGCAAAGGAGCGCAGATGGACGGTTTTGATCATGTCGCCTCCGCCCATAAAAGGTGGCATGGCATTCAGCAGTTCCATTTTTCCATAGAGCGCGCCAATACCCGAAGGACCTATCATCTTGTGGGCAGAAAATGCCATAAAATCGACATCCAAATCCTGCACATCAACGGGCAAATGCGGTACAGACTGCGCAGCATCTACAAGGGTGAGCGCGCCTACATCGTGAGCGAGACGGATGATCTCTTTAGCAGGTGTGATCGTCCCAAGTACGTTCGACATGTGGGCAAAGGAGACCAGTTTGGGCTCTTGCTTGAGTAACTCATGATAAACATCCATGTCAAAACGATAATCGCCCGTGACAGGGACAAACTCAAGGCGTACACCGCGCTCGGCTTCGAGCATCTGCCAGGGGACGAGGTTCGAGTGGTGTTCCATCTCTGTCAGGATAATGAGATCACCATTCTTTAAATTGGTACGCGCCCACGAGTAGGCAACAAGATTAATTGATTCAGTCGTGTTGCGTGTGAAGATCACCTGACGCGGCGAGGGAGCACTGATGAGAGCTGCAACCTGCTCACGCCCTTTCTCATACATAGCGGTCGATTCCTCGGCGAGAGTATGCACGCCCCGATGAATATTTGCATTATTCAAACGGTAAAACGCATCCATCGCGTCGATGACGGCAGTCGGTTTTTGGGCTGTCGCAGTAGAATCAAGGTAGACGAGTTTTTTGCCGGAACCAATTTCTCGGTTAAGGATCGGGAAATCGGCACGTAGCAAGTTGACATCCAGGGGCGTATTTCGCTCCATTAATCCTTCTTTCGGGAACCGCGCTTGAGCGGTCTGATATCCTTTGAATTGGAGGGGAACCATAAAATCCGGTCTGGGACCATCCAACCATCTGTTAGATAGACATTGACACGGAATTGAACCGCAACCATTTTATTGTCGACTTGCGCTACCACTCCCTTTAACCAGCCCCGTGTGCGCTCATCATCTTTATCATCATGGTCGCAGAATACTTCAACACGATCTGCAACCTTGTACTCATGTACTTTTTCCGGACTTCGCATAAAAGCCATAGAAAAATCCTCCCGCAAATAGAATTTGTGTGGCGCAATGTTCGCGCCACACTTTGTTTTAGTCTAATTTATCTTTGATCGCTTGCTGGAAACGCTCACGCACACCCTCGAAAGGAATACGCTGCATGATGGGATCAAAGAAGCCCTCCACAACGAGTCGTTCGGCATCTTCCTGTGGGATACCACGGCTGCGCAGGTAGAAAAGCGGCTCTGGGTCTATTTTACCAATCGTTGCCCCATGTGTACAACGCACATCATCAGCAGAAATTTCAAGACCCGGAATTGAGTCAGCACGAGCATCCTCACTCAGGACAAGATTTCGATTTGCCTGATAACCATCGGTTTTTTGAGCACCGGGCGCAACATGGATCATGCCCTGCCAAACCGAACGGCTTTTATCTTTTAGTGCACCTTTGAAGAGCAGATCACTGGATGTATTGGGGACGAGGTGATTCTGCTGGGTATCGTGATCGAGATGCTGGGTTCCGTCGGCGAAGTAAAACCCGGACATTCTGCCTGATGATCCTTTCCCAACAAGGTCGAGATCCGAGAAGTTTTTCGTTAAACGGCTGCCCACAGCACCGAAGATCCAATCAAGATTGGCATCACGTCCAACGCTGGCGCGTTCGTGGCTGAAATTCCAGACGTGTTTGCCCCAGGATTGAAGTTCAACAAAGCGCAGATTTGCGCCATCTGCAACATTGATTTCAACAAGACCAGCATGCAGGGTGTGTGCATCTTCATCGGGCGAAGCCGCTTCGTGGACATAGGTCGCAGAAGCACCTTCTTCAATGTGAACGATGATGTGCGCGAAGTGCGCTAGATCTGCACCGGGACCCCAGAGCACACTATGCAGTGGAGCCTCGACCTGAACATTGCGCGGCACGTAGAGTAAAACACCGTTCTGAGAAAGGGCAGCTGCGAGGGCAGCGAATTTGCCGTCTTCAGCGCGGACAATATTGCCAATTAGTTTCGCAAGTAATTCGGGATATTCTTTTTCAGCAGTGTGGAAATCGGTGAAAACAACACCTTTTTCTACGAGTTCTGGTGCGAGAGTTACTTCTGCACCGCCAGGGAGCAGGGTAACCTGCCCGCCGTGGGCGTCGCCAACTAAGGGTTGAAGCAATTCATCGGGCACCGCAGGAAGTTCGTTGTAAGCACCTTCTTCGGGGATACGGAAACGATCAAGGGGCATCTTGCGAAGATCGGTACGCCGCCATGCCTCATCCTGTGTAGAGGGCATAGCTGTTTGTTCAAACGCCGACCAAGCCTCGTCACGGTATGATCCGAGCACGCTACTAGCAGCATCCACCATTTCGCGGGTGAAGCTGAATGCTTTGGACGCAGTTTCTCGGCGTCTGGTTTTGATGACTACTTTTGCTTTTTCTGCCATGACTCTACCCTACCGATCCTTCCATTTGAAGCTGGATAAGACGGTTCATCTCGACAGCGTATTCCATCGGCAGCTCTTTAACAAGTGGTTCGATGAAGCCAGAAACGACCATGGTGGTGGCTTCTTCTTCGCTAAGACCGCGCGACATGAGATAGAAAAGTTGCTCTTCGCCAACCTTCGAAACCGATGCCTCATGACCGATGCTAACATCATCCTCTTCCACCTCGATATAAGGGAAAGTATCTGTTCGTGAATCTTCGTTGAGCAGGAGAGCATCGCAGACAACGCTATTCTTGACATTGCTGGCACCTTCGTGGATTTTGACGAGGCCACGGTAGGAAGACTGTCCGCTACCTTTACTGATCGACTTGGATGTGATCTTCGAGCTGGTGTTTTCAGCGAAGTGCACCATCTTGCCACCGGCATCCTGAATTTGACCGTCGGCAGCAAATGCCATGGAGAGAATTTCGCCATGTGCACCGGGTTCCATCAAATAGCAAGAAGGGTATTTCATGGTGACTTTGGAGCCAAGATTTGAATCGACCCATTCCATTGTGCCATTGCCATAAACTTTGGCACGTTGGGTAACAAGATTATAAACGTTGGTCGACCAATTCTGGATGGTCGAGTAACGAACACGTGCGCCACGCTTGACGATGATCTCGATCACGCCACTGTGAAGGGCATCCTCGGTGTAAGTCGGGGCTGTACAGCCTTCGACGTAGTGCACCTGCGAATCTTCTTCGGCGATGATGAGCGTGCGCTCGAACTGACCGATATTGGCGATGTTCAGGCGGAAATAAGCCTGCAAAGGCAAGTCCACTTTGACGCCTTTCGGGACGTAAACAAAGGAACCACCCGACCAAACAGCGCCGTTCAGCGCAGCAAATTTATTATCTTCGATCGGCACAACGGTGCCGAAATATTCTTTGAAAATATCGGGGTGTTTTTTCAGACCATCTTCAATACTTAGGAAGAGCACGCCTTGTTCTTCGAGATGCTCCAGAATGGAATGGTAAACCATCTCCGATTCATATTGCGCACCCACGCCAGAGAGGAACTTCTGCTCCGCTTCAGGGATGCCCAATTTATCGAAGGTGTTTTTAATATCATCGGGGACATCTTCCCAATCTTTTTCCTGTCCCTCAGTCGGGCGGACATAATAGTAAATATCATCCAGATCGAGATTCATTAGATCAGGTCCCCAAGTGGGGATGGCACGCTTTTCGTAATGCGCTAAAGCCTTCAGGCGAAAATCAAGCATCCACTCAGGCTCTTCTTTCATTGCGGAAAGTTGGCGAACAACTTCTTCGCTCAAACCCTTTTGAGCTTTGAAGACATAATTCTCATCAGAATCTTTAAAATCGTACTTGTCCTGCCCACCCAGTTTTTCCAGTACTTGTGCGTCAGACATTAGAACTCCTATACCAATAAACTAAGCGGCAACAGTCTCTTCATATTTTTCGCGGATCCATTCGTAGCCGTCCTCTTCAAGGCGCAACGCCAACTCAGGACCACCAGATTCAACAATACGACCATCGAACATAATATGAACAAATTGCGGCTTAATATAGTTAAGCAAACGCTGATAATGCGTAATGACCAAAACACCCAATTCACCATCCGAAAGGGCATTTACGCCTTCGGAGACAATGCGCAGGGCATCAATATCCAGACCCGAGTCAGTTTCGTCTAAAACAGCGATTTTGGGTTTCAAAGTCGCCATTTGTAAAATTTCGGCACGCTTCTTTTCACCGCCGGAAAAGCCATCGTTCAGATAGCGCCCAGCAAAGGAATGATCCATTTTCAACATATCCATTTTTTCTTTGAGCATCTTGCGGAACTCAAGGATGGAGATGCCCTTGTCTTCCGGATTTTCTGCGCGGCGACGGGCATTCAGCGCCGTTCGAAGGAAGTTTGCCACCGTCACACCCGGGATGGAGACAGGGTACTGGAACGCCAGAAAGAGTCCCAGCCTGGAGCGCTCATCGGGATCCATCTCCAAAACATCTTCTCCATCAAAAAACACCTCGCCGCCTGTAACTTCGTAAGCGGGGTGTCCCATCAAGGAATATGCCAACGTAGACTTTCCGGTGCCGTTCGGTCCCATGATCGCGTGGGTTTCCCCACCTCTGATCTCAAGGTCAAGTCCCTTAAGGATCTCTTTTCCTTCAATGCTGACATGTAAATTTTTGATAATCAACTCAGACATCATTACTCCTGTAAAACGCCTTGCGGCAATATTTAGTAAGGTTATTTTCCTGTTTTTCAACGAGCGGCATTATAGCACGCAGAGGATAAAAAGTCAATATTTATTATATTTATCTAATATATTGACAAAAGTAATTCAGCCGAGTATACTCACG
>CAZASG010000040.1:0-33507 GCA_964487745.1 uncultured Anaerolineaceae bacterium
GTTGAATGATGAAAAAGATGTTGACCCTACTCGGAATATTGATCTTCACCTTAGCTTGTACCCTCCCCGTAGACCTCGGCGACGGAACGAACGTGACCGAACCTGCCGCCGTTGTGGATGAATCTTCTGTGCCTTCAACAGATGAAGCGCTACTCTACATCTCCGCTACTTTTCACATCGAGACCAAAGATTGGTCGTGGCCCCAGCCGGATGAATTTATCGCATTCATTGAGCAGACGCAGGCGCTGGGTATTCGTTGGTCAATCAGCGCCGACATCGGCTGGTTCGAAGGTGAGCCACGCGCCGCGGAAGTTGTACAGCGCACTGATGCGATGGGCGTGGAATGGGATATCCACGTGCATGGTGCCAGAGATGCGGCGAAGACAGCCTATCTCCTCCACGAACTGGGCGTGGAGCCAACCTCCGTTTATTCGGGTTTCAAGATCGACCAATTCGATATCATCACCCAGCCCGTGACTTATAAGGGCTATACCTGGCAGCCCGAAATTCTCTGGGGCGCGGTCAATTGCCCCGGTCATGGACCAGGCTGCGACAACGACCAGATGGGCTTGTGGCGTCCGACCAGCAGCGAAGACTACCATACCCACGACCCGAACGGGGCGTTCATCCATCTCGGCGGCGGGAACCATCAACTCGATGAAGCTCGCGCATTGGCGGAGATCTTTGCAGCAGGCGAGATCGATGCCCCGGTAACCAGTTTTACGCTCATGTATTCCCCCTCGTCGTTGACCATCTCCAACACCGATAGCGGATATGACGATCTCGCCGCCTTTGTCGCGGAGATGGATCAGTATCCATTTATTCGCTGGGCAACCATCGAAGAGACCGGGCAAGCCTGGGTGGTGAGCGGCAGCGTCCCCAGTCGGGTAGAGCCGATCACACGACGATAAAAGTTTCACTCGTCCTGTATAATCCTTTTATGTCAAAGCCTTCCCGATCACGACAAGATCTCTGGGTACGCACAAAAGCCATCGCGGAGAATACACCTCCCACGCGCAATCGTTATGTCGACTTTTTGCGTGCAACCTCCATTTTTGCCGTCGTCATCGGACACTGGATTTTGACCGCCCCCTACTATATCGGGGATTGGCTGACGCCCACAGACCTGCTTTCCCAGGATCGGGGGGCATATTGGATCAGTTGGGTCTTCCAGGTCATGCCGGTTTTTTTCATCGTCGGCGGCTACGCCAATGCTGTTTCGTGGCGATCCGCTCAAGAGCGTGGAGAAAGCTATAACATCTGGCTGACCGCACGCCTAAAGCGCCTGATCCTGCCCGTTCTACCCGTGATCGTTCTTTGGAATATCATCGGCTTGATCGCCTACGCAACGGGCGCCTATGCCGATACAGTCAATATCGTCTCTCGCTTTGCTCTCTTGCCTGCCTGGTTTTTGATAATCTATCTTTTTGGGATCATCCTCGTCCCGTGGGCGCACCGCGCCTGGAAAAAGTTTGGCTTCCTGTCCCTCTGGGCATTGATCTTGTCAACTGCTATTGTTGATTATTTTGCTTTTGTAAAGGGCTGGGAAACCCTCGGCTGGATGAATTTCTTCTTCGTCTGGCTGGCAATCCATCAATTCGGGTTCGCGTGGCAAGCCGGAAAGTTGAGTGGAGCGCGCAGGACGATCCCCTGGGCGCTGGGTGGCGGTATCGTCATTATCCTTCTGATGCGCTCGGGTGCATATCCCCTTATGATGGTTCCTGTACAGGGCATTGATGCCAGTAATGTTTTTCCGCCCAATTTGCTCCTGCTCGCCTTTGCTCTTTTTCAGGGCGGGCTGATGCTATTATTTGAGCCGCTTGTGCAACGCTGGCTCAAGAAGACGAATTTTTGGGCAGCGGTCATCCTCATCAACGGGACGATCATGAGCCTCCTGATGTGGCATGTGACCGCTATGGTCATCGTTATTGGGGTTGCAATTCTCTTCGGGGGGATCGGGCTGAATTATTTTCCCGGCTCTCCCGAATGGTGGCTGGCACGCCCCTTATGGTTCCTGCCTGCCGCTGTCATTCTCATCCTGATCGTGCCGCTGGTCGCACGTTTTGAGCGCATCCGCTCTGCGCCCAAAAATATCCAGCTCTGGCGTCTCATTCCTGCTATTGCACTGATCTGTGTTGGCTTGTCTTTCCCTTCCACGATCGGCATCATTACAAAAAATGCTCCCGGTATCCGTGTCTGGATTTTCCTCCTTCCTTTTGCCGGTGCTTTTTTGGCGGGCATACTGCCTCAAAAAAAGTAGGTTTCAGTCGATCATAGGAGGCTCTTATGAAAAAAAACATAGCCATATTTTCTGTCCTCTTAGGGATATTGGTGATCGCACAATTGGCGTGTTCAATATCAGGTGTGACCAGCTCACCAAAAGATGACGACATAGTTGATGCGTTGCCTACGCAAATGCCTGGTAATGGTCAAGAAACAGAAGAAAAACCTGTTTCTGACGAGCCCACGCAACCTGTTGCTATTCCTCCTGTCTATATAACCATTGCCGGGCATATTGAAGATGTGCCTGTCTATGCAAATTGTGATGCATACCCGGATTTTCGCGACAAACTCCTACTCTTTGCCGAAACTTTTTCACAAACCGGCATGGCTTTCAACCTGCAAATTGAATATGAGTTTTTTGTAGGTGCTTCACGATGTGAAACTGATGCAATGCGTGCTTCCACCGATGGTCTCAACGTAATTGACTATCTGGCAACGCACTATGGCTATGAAATCGATGCTCATCAAGAAGGCGGTCTGGAAGAAGGCCAGGATAACTACGCAGATATTCGCTTTCTTGGAGGGACACTGACATCCAATATGAGCGAGAACGTTGGCGGACTTATCTGGAATGACCCTGCGCAATTTAAGCAACTTGCTCGGGGAGAAAAGGGATGGATCTATCCGGACCACACCTGGCACCCCGAAATATTAACGTTGGCAGTAAGCCGTGACCATCATCAGGGTGATTTCAGCAAAGACGATATAGCCAGTGGTATCTGGATTCCGCAAGGAGCCAACCAAAATTTCTGGAAACACGATCCAAATGGACGTATGGTCTATGTTGGACCTGGCGAACATGATGACTGGGGGCGAGGAAGCGGACACTTGTCCACGCCGGAATTTGCGCAAACACTGGCTGACCAGCTTCAGGATGGCACAATTGATCGCAGCAAGATATATACAGTGACTCTGGCTGTTCCGCAGAGCATTATATTTCATGCCGACCAGCATGAGAAATTGCTCGAATTATTGAACCAGCTTGCGCCTCTGATAGAATCAGGCCAGGCTCGTTATCTAACCTATTCTCAAGTCGTAGAGATATGGCGAACAGAATATGGAGCACAGCCCAATATTTTTTATCGTGAGGGCGTTACACCTCCACAAAGAAAGTGACTTGACTATGACCAAAACCATTCTTGTCGTAGACGATAACGCCAGTGTCCGCACCCTTGTTCGCGAATACCTCAGCGAGCAGGGGCTGCGCGTGGTCACCGCCGACAACGGGCAAAACGCCCTTTTCACCGCCCGCCAGGAAAAGCCCGATCTGATCCTGCTCGATATCATGATGCCAGAAATGGACGGCTATCAATTTATCAGCGCCTACCGCAAAGAGAGCGATGCGCCCATTATCCTACTTACAGCCAAACTCGAAGAGACTGATAAAGTGCTGGGACTGGAACTCGGCGCGGACGATTACGTCACCAAGCCTTTCGGGATGCGTGAACTCCTCGCGCGGATACGCGCCGTCCTGCGCCGTGTCGGAGCAGACGCCCTTCAATCTGCCACCCTTAACGTAGCCGATGTCAGCCTCGACCGTGATACCCGCAACGTGCGCGTGGACGGCAAATCCGTTGACCTGACCCCCTCCGAATTTGACCTGCTCGCCGCCTTGATGGAATCCCCTGGCAGAGTTTTTTCGCGTGCCGACTTGCTCATCAAATTGCAGGGCAGCACCTTCGAAGGTGTCGAGCGCACCATCGACGTGCACGTCCGCAACCTGCGCACCAAGATAGAACCTGACCCCGCCAACCCGCGTTATATCGAAACCGTCTTTGGGGTGGGCTATCGTTTTAGAGAGCAGTAATATCTCACTTCGAGGAGGGCGGCTTGTACCCCGAAGGGGTATAGTCCGATGCGGCAGTCTCTCTTAACTATCTGGAAGATTGCCACGCTCACTTCGTTCGCTCGCAATGACCAAAAAATATGAAATCCATATCTGCAAAACTTACCCTCGCCTTTCTTGCCATCAGCCTTATCGTGATCGCTTTGGCTGCACTATTTACTTGGCGCACAACCGTGCAGGAATTTGAAACAGTCGTTGTTGAACGTATTCGTGCTGACTTTGTAGCACAGGTAACTGTTTATTATGAAGATACTGGTTCCTGGCAGGGAATAATTCCGCGCCTTTTCCCCTTCCCTGCAGGGCAGGAAGGGCAGCCTGGACAACAGCCCCCGCAGCCAGGACAGCAAAACCCCAATCAGCCTAATCAGCTTCGTCAAGACCGTCCCGTATCACCGGTTGTTTTTGCACTGGCAAATATCGACGGGCAGATCATAGTCCCTGGTGGCGAATATCGTCCAAAAACGAACGTAACGACAGAGGTTCTCGCTGCGGGAACGCCTATTATTGTGGATGGTGAGACCGTTGGCTATGCCCTGCAAACAGGCAAGGTCCCTGAGTTGAGCGAAGTCGAACAAGGGTATCTTGACCGTACCAACCAGGCGCTTCTCTGGGCAAGTGTTGTGGCTATGCTGATCGCGCTGGTCCTCGGCGGCCTTCTGGCACGCTCATTGACGCGCCCTATTCGTGATCTGACCGATGCCACCCAAGCAATGGCCAGCGGCGACCTTGAGCAAAAGGTCCCCGTCCGTTCACAGGATGAACTGGGCGATCTGACCACATCCTTCAATCAAATGGCTGCTGATCTGGCACGGGCGACCCAGTCCCGTAAGCAGATGACGGCGGATATAGCCCACGATCTGGGCACGCCATTGACGGTTTTGGGCGGCTATCTCGAGGCGATGAAAGAAGGGGTGCTTGAATCCACTCCTGAGCGGATCGAGGTGATGCACACTGAAGTGACACATTTGCAGCATCTTGTCCACGATCTGCGGACGCTTTCGCTGGCTGACGCCGGGCAGATGTCGCTTAATCGGCAGCAGGTTGAAGCGGGTGCGCTCCTGCGGCGGGTGGCGGCATCCTATCAGTTGCAGGCAGAGCAGCATGGGATCAATTTAGGTGTAAAAGCGGACGATGCGCCGCTGTCTATCCATATTGATGAAGAACGCATGGCGCAGGCTCTGGGGAATTTGGTGAGTAATGCGCTGCGTTATACGCCTGAAGGCGGCGAAGTGCGGATGGATGTTTCGGCAGAAAATGGACGGGCATTGATCGTGGTCAGAGATACGGGGGTGGGGATCACGGCAGAGGATCTGAGCCATATTTTTGAACGTTTTTATCGCGTCGATCAAGCTCGCAACCTGGATGCGGGAGAATCGGGTTTGGGTTTGGCGATCACCCGAGCGATCGTGAACGCACACGGAGGTGAGATCGCTGTAGAAAGCGAAGTGGGGCAAGGGACACGCTTTGAGATCAGATTGTAGAGTTAGCTCCAGATATTATAGACACGCGTAAGGGTCAGCAATGAGAGTGAATTTCTCATTTGCCCTGCGCGGATCTCTTCTTTTACCTCGTCCAAGGTCATCTCGCAGAACTCAATATCTTCTCCTTCATCTTGAGCAATATCGTTTGTTTGGACAATGTTCCGGGCTAAAAACTGATGACAGCGATTATTCAGAAAGGCAGGGTTTGGCTCTACCCAACCGAGATAAGTCCAATCATCGGTGGTGTAGCCGGTCTCTTCCGCCAACTCGCGGATGGCGGCATCTAGCGGGTCTTCACCCTCTTCCATCACCCCGGCTGGGGTTTCGGTGGTTATTTCTTGTGTGCCCAAGCGAAACTGTTTGACGACGAGCAACTTCCCCTCAGGTGTGATTGCGATAATATTTACCCAATCATGTGTTTCGAGTACGGTGGCTTTGAGCTCTGTTCCGTTGCGTGGATTTGCAACCGTATCTATTCTTACCTTGAAAATGCGCAGGTCTGGGCCTGTTTCTGAATGTAAAACATCCCAGCTTTTTTTCTTTGTCATACCTCTACTCCAAACCAAGCTTTTGAATAACCCTTGCAGTCAGTTTTTCCACTGATTCCTTTTTCGTTCTTTTAAGTAAGGGGACAGCCCTTTCCCTTGCTTCGTTCTCTACAGTTGTTGAGATACGTTCATCGAACTCAAGGAATTTTTGCCAGCTTGCGCCAGGGTCAGGGAAGTAAGCAAAGATATCTTTCATCGCATGGCGCTCTTTGTTGCCTTCCCAAACATCGCGGCTGCTTTCCTCGGTTGCAAGGCAAACGATCTGTTCAGTAGGGAGCGCTTGTGAAAGCAAGGCGGGGTGCCATACCCCGCCGTCGATGATGATGGGGGTATCCGGGTTTGTGGTATTCAGGTCTTCCACGAGCAGGTCGAGATATTCGGGCAGGCCTGCCTGATGAAAATTGTTGAAAGCCTCCCAATCGAGACCAAGCAGCCAGGCCATCCCGTTTTCGGCATTGCTCCAGGCAGTGTTGACCGGGTGGCGCATCTCACTAAAGCGCTCATGGTAGGTGCCGTAGATCTGGGCGTCCATGTCGTAGAGGGGCAGGTTAAATTTCTTGGCAAGTGTCTGGCAGATAGTGCTTTTGCCAGCTCCAGAGCCGCCCAGCAGCCAGTAGATATTCTTCCGGTTGGCGAAAAAGCTTTCGGCTTCCTTGAGTAAAGATGTATTGATCTTGAATCTCATTAGACTCGTTTTCTCTTCAGTGCTGCAGCTTCATTGAGATGGACAAGGATATGTCGCGAGGCAGGCATGAGCAGCAGCCCGGCGATGGTACGTTTACTCCAATAGTCGATGATGCCCTGTGCGTCGGGATGGACGACGGACTTTGCCGTAACGCGCTCAATTTGGGCTTGTTCGACCTTCTTTTTCAGACTGCCCGGCTCGAGCGTTTTCACGATCTCGCGTGTGCGGCGACCAACAGCGATGCGGTATTCTCGCAGCGCGGCGATGTCGACTTGTTGACTGAGGGCTTCAACTTCATCTTCAGCCAGCGCGTTGGCGGTGTGGATGAAGGGGGTGTTCAGTTTGGTGAGCCATTGCCCTTCTTCGAGCACTTCGTTCGTGTTGGCAACGAGCAGGCTCATTGTCACGTCTTCGATGCGGGCGATATGCCAGAGACACCACAAAAGGGAATGTTCTTCATTCTGTGGAATGCGGCGGACTAAGGCTTTGTCCATATCATCCAATATTTCATCTTCGTACGACCAGAGCCCGGCATCCGACATTCGTGCGGAGTGGAGCATGGCGTGATGATGCAGGAAGTGCTCGATAGCCTGCGCATGATCGCCGTTTTCAATTACATGACGGAGTGCGGTTTGCTGTTTGTTGAGGGCTTTTTTATCCATTGCTAAGCGCATTCTTTGGTGATTTTCTTTGCATCTGCGAAGAAGTATTTTTTCTGCACCCAAAAGGCGACGTTGACCAGCGCGATCATGACTGGTACTTCGATCAGTGGCCCGATCACCGCAGCGAAGGCTTCGCCGGAGTTGATGCCGAAAACAGCGATGGCCACGGCGATTGCCAACTCGAAGTTATTGCTGGCAGCGGTGAAGGAGAGCGTGGTCGATTTTTCGTAACCTGCGTTGAGTTTGTAGCCCATCCAGAAGCTGATAATGAACATCAGGACGAAATAGATAATAAGCGGAATCGCAATGCGTACCACGTCCATGGGGATGGTGACGATCAGGTCGCCTTTCAGGCTGAACATGACGATGATGGTGAAGAGCAGGGCGATCAACGTGATGGGGCTGATCCTAGGGACGAATTCATCGTGATACCAATCCTTCCCCTTGATGCGGACGAGGATGTAACGCGTCAGGAAACCGGCGATGAATGGAATGCCCAGATAAATGAAAACGCTCTTGGCGATCTCGCCGATGGTGATCTCAACCAGACTGCCTTCCATCCCAAACCAGGTGGGCAGAATGGTGATGAAAACATAGGCATAAAAGCTGTAAAAGAAAACCTGAAAGATGCTGTTGAAGGCCACCAAACCAGCGGCGTATTCGGTATCGCCCTTGGCAAGGTCGTTCCAGACAATGACCATGGCGATGCAGCGCGCCAGCCCGATCAGGATCAGGCCGACCATGTAGTTGGGGTAGCCACGCAAAAAAATGATCGCCAGTGCGAACATCAACACAGGGCCGATGACCCAATTCTGGACGAGGGATGCGCCCAGAATTTTCCAGTTGCGGAAGACATCGCCCAGCTCCTCGTAGCGGACCTTGGCGAGGGGTGGGTACATCATCAGGATCAAGCCGATCGCGATGGGGATATTGGTCGTGCCGACTGAAACGGCACTATTGAAGTTCTGTACACCTTGGGGGAAGAGAAAACCGGTCCCGACACCAATTGCCATGGCAAGGAAGATCCATAGGGTCAGGAAACGATCGAGGAAGGAAAGCTTTTTAGGGGCGGCATTACTTTGAGACATGGGCAACTCCTTTTAATTGGGAGATGATTAGAATGCGATTCTACCATTCGCTATACCTGCCAAAATATGTTTAAAAGTTGTAACAAAGGACGAAGCTTGCAGCTTTCAGAAAAACGGAGATGACAGTCATTTTAGAAGTGACTGTCATCCAAGACTCTTAGGCTGGCATGATCGCGCCGTTGTTGATATCGAGCGTTTGCCCCGTGATCGACGTTTGGGAGACCAAATAGACGATCAGTTCCGCGATCTCTTCGGGCTCGCTCATTTTGCCGAGCAAGACATGTGACATCTGCTCCTGGTAAATTTCTTCGTAGCTTTTGCCTGCGCTCTTGGCGAAGGTCTCCAAGCCCTGTGTCGCCATATCGGTGCTGACCCAGCCTGGCGCAATGGCGTTGACGAGGATATTCTGCGCCGCCAACTCGACCGACCAGGAACGCATCAATCCCAGCAAGCCAGCTTTGGATGCACAATATGCCGAGTAGCCGGGAACGCCTAGTCGCGCCAAAATAGAGGAAATGATGACGACGTGCCGAAAACCATCTTCTTTGGGGGCGAAATAGGGCAGCGTTTCCTCGACGAGTTGGTAGGTGCCCGTCAGATTAGTTTCGATGATCTCCTGCCAGCGGTCATTTTCGCCGTACTGATTTTCGCCACCCAAGCCTGCATTGGCGATGACACCATGCAATGCGGGCTTGATTTCCGCCAAACCATTTTTAATTTCCTGCGCATTACGGATGTCCGCAGAAATGATCGCGTGCGCTTCAGGCTCAGCGAGCATGGCGCGTGTTTTTTCAAGATTCTCTTGATTTCTGCCTAATAAAACGAGAGCATAGCCTCTCTCTGCCAAGCCCTTTGCGGCTGCCTGACCGATGCCTGTTCCTGCACCGGATACTAATATTGTTTTTTGCACTAAGAATTACCTCTTCCTTTGGAATTAGACTAACTATTGCTACTACAAATGTTTTTTACCTAGATCTTACACAGAGAAAATTGCGGGCCTAAACAAAATAGGGCTTCACGCGAAGTTGCGTATTAGATTATGCGATTATGATCGGTTTATGTTTACCTCTAATTCCATTCGTCTTCATCATCGTCGCTACCACTGCTTGTATATGGATATTCTGGGAGAATGTTTGGGAAAAATATATCAAATATAACCCAAACAACCCAAATGGACATACCAACGGGTGGGATAATCAAAGCAGATATAAGCATGAACCAAAATAAACAGCTCGAACATCCATTATCGTATCTGTTTCCCCTAATTATAGAAGCATTTTTGTTTTTTATAGAGAAACTTACAAATATAGTTAGAGCTAGTAGACCACCAAATGAAAAAGAACAGCAACATATAGGAATTAGTTCTCTTATTATTAATGATAATGTGTCAGCATCCATTGGTTACATTTTGTATAAGTATTTTAGAAAATATTTGTGAAGAGAAAAGAAGTAGGTTCTTCTCTCTCTGAAATTCAATTGTACAAGAAGCAAGTTGAGAGCTATTTTTCTAATCGCATATATCACATTATAGTTTAGGGCATAATTGCAATTTTCTAAACCTTTTGAAAACGCGTATAGATATAAGGCCGCGTATCGCCTGAAGGCATTTGATAAGTGTAATTCATACCTTCAATTAGCTTGAACTCATCCCCTAAAAAGCTTGCCAGGCTGTCCACGCTGTATCTTTGTACGGGCAAACCACTGCAATGGCTGGCGCCATCGAGGGCAAAGGTGGCGATGATCACGTAGCCGCCGCGCATCACGACTTTTTTCAATAGCGATAGATAGGCTTTCTGGTCTTCCGCCTCGGTCAGGAAGTGAAAAACAGCGCGATCATGCCACAGGGCGATATCTTCCAATTTCTGTATTTCGATTGAATTGGCAACATCATCTACGATCCACTGGGTATGAGAGCGTTGCTCTTTGTTGAGCAGGCTCTTCGCTTTTTCCAGCGCAACGCTGCTGATATCTGCTGCAAAGATGTTTTGATAGCCCAGTTCGACCAGATTGGCGATCAGCGTCGATGTGCCTGAGCCAACATCAATGATGAGAGAATCTTTCGGCACACCACATTTTTCAATAAACTGAAGCGATGGTACAGGGTTCTCCTCGTACCAGCCCAAGCTTGTGGTGGGGGATGATACATATTTTTGATTCCAATGTTCCTGAAGCGAAGGGGTCATAACTAACCTTTCCTGAATAAATCATTCTACCATTCCTCCCTTGCCCTCATGCCCAAAAGAGTTATAATTCAGCGATTGAATTATAAAATTATGCAAACAGAAGACCAACGCGAACTCACCCTGCTCGAGCAGATCGAGCAAGACCCGGATATCACCCAAGCCTCCCTGGCGACCCAACTCGGTGTCGCTGTTGGGACGGTCAACTGGCATTTAAAACGCTTTGTCGAAAAAGGACTGGTCAAAGTCGAGCGCGCCCAACGCCGCAAGCTGCGCTACATCATCACCCCCGAAGGCATCGCCCTGCGCGCCCGTCTCACCGTCGACTATATCGAGCAATCTTTCAACCTCTACCGCCGTGTCCGCGAGCGCGCCCAAGGCAATATCCAACAATTGCAGGACGCAGGCTATGACCGCGTTCGCATCAGCGGCAATGGAGAAGTTGCCGAAGTCTGCAAACTGACCTGTCTCGAAGCAGGCATCGACATAGTAGATGACGCCTCTGCGCCGCTGCTCAAAATTGATGGGATGAAGATATCCCTCAAACTCGGAGAAGAAGCATGAGCCACGTCATCATCACCGGCGGCGCAGGCTATATCGGATCGCTCCTGACCTCCGAGTTGCTACGGCTTGGACACAGAGTCACGGTAATAGACTTATTGCTCTTCGGCGGCGAATCCTTGGTCGGCTGTATGGCGCATCCCAACTTTCGCTTCGTCAAAGCCGATGTGACCCAGCCACGCGCCATCCTGAACGCGATGCGCGGCGAAGAGCAGGCCGATGCCCTTGTGCATCTGGCTGCCATCGTCGGCTTTCCGGCCTGCCAAGCCATCGGTCGAGACGCGGCTTGGCAGTACAATGTCGAGGCTGTGCAGCAGGTCTACGAGCAGGCAGCAGAGTTGGGCCTCGAGCGATTCGTCTATTCGTCCACCTATAGCAATTACGGCTTGGCCGAAGACGGCTCCCCCGTCGACGAGAGTACACATCTCAATCCCCAATCGCTCTATGCCGAGACGAAGATCGCTGCCGAGGAATACCTGCTCAAGCAGACGGATGTGGCGCCGCTGATCTTCCGCTTTGCGACACTTTACGGCATCTCGCCGCGCACGCGCTTCGACCTGATCTTGAACCAATTCGTGCTCGAAGCCTTCACCAAACGTGAGCTGATCATTTACCAGCGCGGCTACTCGCGCTCTTTCATCCATGTGCGCGATGTGGTGCGCGGGATTATTTTGGGCCTCGATGCCCCCGTTGAAAAAGTGCGTGGGCAGGTGTATAACCTCGGCACGCCCGATGGAAACTTGACGAAAAACGATATTGTGAGCTTGGTGATGAAACGCCTGCCCGAAACCAACGTAATCTACAAAAACTTGACCTTTGGCGGTGACATGCGCGATATCAGCGTCTCATTCGAGAAGGTTCAGCGTGAACTCGGCTTTGAAGCTACGCTGACGCCCGATGATGGCGTCCGCGAAGTACTCTATGCTATCAAGAGCGGGCTGATCAAAAAACCGCAAGACGGGCGTTATCGAAATGCTCGGTTTATTGTTCAATAAAAAAATCTGTGGATTATAAGGGCGGGGTAACCTCGCCCCTATCCAATAAAACGGAGATAAAAAATGACTGAATTTTGGAATAACAAAAAAGTGATCGTAACCGGCGGGGCCGGTTTTCTTGGCTCCTTCGTGATCGCCAAACTGAAAGAACGCGGTGCAACGGATATCTATATTCCGTTAATCGAAGACTACGATCTGACCAGCCACGATGATATTGCACGTCTTTTTGACTTAACCCTCGAAGGCATTGACCCTGCAAACGTGGTCATCATCCACCTTGCCGCCAATGTCGGCGGAATCGGTGCGAACCGCGAGCACCCCGCAGAATTCTTTTACGACAACCTGATGATGGGCGTCGAGTTGATACACCAGGCTTGGCAGCGCGGCGTGGGTAAGTTCACCGCCATCGGCACCGTGTGCGCATATCCGAAGTTCACCCCCGTCCCCTTCAAGGAAGATGATCTCTGGATCGGCTACCCTGAAGAAACCAACGCCCCCTACGGGCTTGCCAAGAAGATGATGCTCGTTCAGTCGGAATCTTATCGTCAGCAGTATGGTTTTAATTCCATTTACCTGCTGCCTGTGAATCTTTATGGTCCACGCGACAACTTCGACTTGCACACATCCCATGTTATCCCCGCTCTGATCCGCAAGGCGCTCGAAGCCCAGGAACGCGGCGATAAGGAACTGGTCGTCTGGGGCGATGGCTCCCCGACCCGTGAGTTTTTGTATGCCGAAGATGCTGCTGATGGCATCGTCACCGCGACCGAGAATTACAACGAATCAGTGCCTGTCAACCTTGGCTCCGGCTATGAGATCTCGATCAAAGACCTTGCTGAACTCATTCAAAAACTGACTGGCTTTGAAGGCAAACTCGTCTGGGATACCGATAAACCGAACGGACAACCCCGTCGCGGCCTCGACGTGACCCGTGCCAAAGAAAAACTCGGCTGGGAAGCAAAAGTCGGCTTTGAAGAAGGCCTACGCCGCACGATCGAGTGGTACAAAGAGAATAGAGAACACGTTCCTGCGAAAGACGATCTTTGTCAGGCTGGCTAATAGAGAAATGATGCGTGAAATATAAAATATGAAGCATAAGAAATGTCGCTACGATTTCGATACAGGTGACGATAAAGCTGTCACCTTACTCAATCTCCGCTAGTTTCTTTTATAGGCCAGCGGCGGTTGAGTAGCCTGACGGCATTATCGTCAGGCGTATCGAAACCAAAGCGGTGCTTTCATGTTTTATGCATCACGCAATACGGAATTTATGACTGAAATCGAAGTAAAACTTCCCGCACCTCCTAAAGAGATGCTCACGATCCGCCCGCCGAAGGGCTGGATCTCGCTTAACCTGCGCGATCTCTGGCTCTACCGCGAGCTGATCACCTTCCTGACGTGGCGCGATATCCTTGTCCGCTATAAGCAGACGTTGCTCGGCGCGAGTTGGGCGATCATTAATCCCGTCGTCAACATGCTCGTGCTCCAGTTCATCTTCGGCAACCTTGCCCAGATGGACACGGGCGGCGTGCCGGGACCGATCTTCCGCTATACGGCGCTGCTCCCGTGGATGCTTTTCTCGAAAGCGCTTTCTTCCTCGGGGCGTTCGATGCTTACAAATCGCGGCTTAATTACGAAAATTTATTTCCCGCGCTTGGTTATTCCGCTCTCATCGGTGCTCGGCGGCGTTGTCGATTTTGGCATTTCCTTCCTCGTTATGATCGGGATGATGATCTATTACAATGTCGCGCTTTCGTGGTCGATGTTGCTCATCCCTGTGTTGATCGTGATGACGCTCATTGCCGCCCTCGGTGTTGGGCTTTGGCTTTCTGCCCTCAACGTCCTCTATCGCGATGTCGGCTATATCCTCCCCGTGATGACTCAGCTTTGGCTCTTCCTCTCGCCTGTTGGATATTCCTCCGCATCTATCCCTGAGAATTTGCAACTGCTCTACGCCCTCAATCCAATGACGGGTGTGATCGAAGCCTTCCGCTGGGCGATGCTCGGCGAAGCGACCGAGATGTTGGGCTTGCAGATCGCTATATCGGTAGGGATCTCGTTGATCGTCTTGGTCAGCGGCCTCTACTTCTTCCGCCGCATGGAACGTACCTTTGCGGATATGATTTAATCTTATGACAATTGCAGTACACGTAGAAAATCTCGGTAAGCAATACAAGATCGGCACCGCGCCCCAAAACCGCGGCGGCTATAACACCCTGCGAGACCAGATCGCGGGGGTATTTTCGCGCCAGAAGCGTCTCGAAGCTAAAAAGCCTGACAACAAGATTTGGGCTGTCAAAGATATCAACTTTGACGTAGAACAAGGACAAGTTCTCGGCATTATCGGACACAATGGCGCAGGGAAGAGCACCCTGCTCAAACTGCTCTCGCGCGTAGTCGAACCAACGACAGGCGTGATCCAGTTGCGTGGACGAGTCGGCTCGCTCCTCGAAGTAGGTACCGGCTTCCACCCCGAACTGACCGGACGTGAAAATCTCTATCTTAACGGTGCTATCCTCGGGATGCATCGCTCTGAGATCGACCGCAAATTTGACGAGATCGTCGCTTTTTCGGAAGTCGAGAAATTTATTGATACGCCCGTCAAACGCTATTCGTCGGGGATGTATTTACGGCTGGCATTTGCTGTCGCTGCCCATCTTGAACCTGAGATTTTGGTTGTGGATGAAGTGCTCGCCGTTGGCGATGCCGAGTTCCAGCGCAAATGTATCGGCAAGATGAACGATGTCGCTGATGCGGGGCGCACAGTCCTTTTTGTGAGCCACAATATGTCGGCCATCTTGCGCCTGACGGATGAATCGATCGTGCTTGAGAAGGGCAAGATGATCATGCGTGCGCCCTCCACTGAAGCAGTAGATTACTACCTTTCGGCTGGGCACGCACGGGCCGGAGAGAAAATTTGGGATCAGGCAGATATTCCTGTAACGGCAGCCCCGTTCAACCCACGAGCGATCCGCATTGTCGATAATCGTGGCAACGTCGTTGAGACCATCCGATCCACAGAAGAATTCACGCTCGAATTTGAATACGATCTCGATGCACCGATCACAGGTTTGCGCGTGGGTATCTACCTTTATACGGCGCGTGGCGAACCGGTTTTCACATCCTTTGATACCGACGATGCGCGTATGTTCAACACGCACACCGAACGCGCGGCGGGGCGTTACGTTAGCCGCTGCGTCATCCCGCCCGATATGCTTAACGCCGGGCGTTATACGCTGGGCGTGAACGCGAGCGCCTTCCGCATCCGCAGTTATTACGGTGAAGAGCGCGCGCTTGAGTTCAATGTTGACCCCGCTGGCGCACCCGGTATGCACTGGGATGAAAACCGTCAGGGCACCATCCGCCCACGCTTAGACTGGAAGATTGAAAAACATTAAACACGAAGGACACTAAGAATCTCAAAGAAAATTCTTTGTGAACCTTTGTGCCCTTTGTGTTAGAAAAATATGAACCGATCCAAACTAAAAGACCTCCTTGGCGACCTGCCCTATACCGCAGAAATTTACTCGCTGCTCCAGCAGACGAGCAAACCTCCTGTGGGCGGCTACTCTGCTGAAAAACTTCGTGAAGCCCTGCCCGGCTGGGTTACGCAGGCGAAGGCCAATCAGCGCCAAAAAACCGGCAAACGCGTTCTCATCTACACCATGCTGCGCTACTGGGTTGAGCACTCCACCATGACGGCGCTCGCCCTCACCGCGCTCGGTCACGATGTCACTCTCGCCTACCTCCCGCACGCTCATTGGAAGAAACCTGTCAGCAAATTTGACCTGCGCCGACAGGATCTTTACCTAAAAGACGTTCTCAAGCCCCTCAACGGGATCGTGAAAACCGTCTCTCTGCTAGATGCTCCCGCAGTGGATGCGCTCCCCGAGGAGCTTTCTTCTCAATTGGATGCGGCCGCATATCGGGATACGCAATATTCCCTGCTCCACGAAGAAATCGACGTGGATTCAGACCTCTACGCTATGCGGCACGAACGTGACCTTCGGCATGCTTCCGTTATCTTGGCTTTTCTCCAGAAAAACAACTTTGATGCCATTGCCCTCCCAAACGGCTCGATCCTCGAATTCGGGATGACCTTCAAAGTTGCCCAATATCTCGGCATCCCCGTCACCACCTACGAATACGGCGAACAAAGCGAACGCATCTGGATGGCACAAAACGCCGACGTGATGCGCCAAGACACATCCGATCTCTGGAATACTCACAAAGACACACCCCTCACCGAAGCACAATGGGATCGCGTAAAAGACTTCTTCTCCGCTCGCCAAGGTGGCGGCCTCTGGGAGAACTTCGCCCGCACATGGCAGAATATCGAAGCACAGGGCAGCTCAAAAGTCCGTGAAGAACTCGGCCTCGACGATCGCCCCCTCATCCTGCTCCCTGCCAACGTCCTCGGCGACAGTCTGACCCTCGGACGACACACCTTCAGCAAGAGTATGACCGAATGGATGTCCCGCACAATCGAATTCTTCGCCAAACGTGACGATGTGCAGTTTGTTCTGCGCGTCCACCCCGGCGAAGGCATCGGCTGGGGCTTATCCGTCTACGACATCCTGACCGAGAAATTCCCCGACCTGCCCGAAAACATCCACATCTTGCGTGCGGATGCGAAGATCAACACTTACGACCTCGTCAACACCGCCGATGTCGGTTTGGTGTTTACAACAACAGTCGGCATGGAAATGGCCATGATCGGCCTGCCCGTCATCGTTACGGGGCAGACGCATTATCGCGGCAAAGGCTTCACCCTTGAGCCAAATTCGTGGGATGAATATTTCAACCTGCTCGAAAAAGTCATCGCCGATCCAAAATCCCACGCCCCCAGCCGCGAAGATGTCGAAATGGCATGGACTTATGCCTTCCGCTTCTTCTTCCAATACCCGCAGCCCTACCCCTGGCACGTTCAGCACTTCTGGAAAAATGAAGAAAAATGGCCTTTGGAACGAGCTTTAAGTGAAGAAGGCTTGGCAAAATTTGAAAAAACCTTCAGCTATCTGGCTGGAAAGAAAATGGACTGGAAATGATTTTTGCCACCAAGACGCCAAGAAGAAAAAGCTTGGCGACCATAATTAAGCCTTTGCGCTCTCTGTGCCTTGGCGGTTTGGTCTAATCATGAATTATAAAAAAATCGGCGCCATCTTTACCCACATCTACACAGGCTCGGGCATCCTGCTCGCCTTTTGGGCGACATTGGCGCTCTTCGAGAAAAATGTGCAAGGATTTTTCATCCCCCTGTGGTTCGCTGTCTTCATCGACGCTACCGACGGGACCCTCGCCCGTTATTTTAACGTCAAGAAGGTCGTCCCCAGCGTGGATGGTGCAACAATGGACAATATCGTAGACTATCTTACCTACGTATTTCTCCCCGCTGTAGCCCTCGTCGTTTTCGGCATTTTGCCGCAAAACCTGACATGGGTTGCCCTCTTCCCACTTGGTGCCAGTCTCTATGGCTTTAGCCAAACCCATGCCAAAGCGGATGCCTCTTTCGTCGGCTTTCCATCCTATTGGAATATCGTCTTTCTCTACCTTTACATTTTTAAATTCCCAGCCTCGTGGGTCGTCGCCATCCTGATCTTTTTATCCGTGATGGTCTTTGTCCCGGTGCGCTATATCTACCCATCCCAAACTCGTTGGCTCCAAACCAGCACCCTTATCCTGGCCTCTATCTGGGGCGCTGTCGTAATCGCTCTCTGCTTTTACCCTGATGCAACCTGGGCAAAGCAGACGGCACTGCTTTCGTTGATTTACCCCCTTTACTATGCAATTATCTCTTTTATACATCATCAGCAAGTCACAAAAACTACGGAAGAATTAAGTCCCGTAAAAATATCTTTGGATTAAAAAATGACAAATAACACCAAACAACAAGTCCGTGAGTTCTACGACCAGGTCGGATGGTCACAGGA
Source organism: uncultured Anaerolineaceae bacterium (assembly GCA_964487745.1). Taxonomy (GTDB): domain Bacteria; phylum Chloroflexota; class Anaerolineae; order Anaerolineales; family Villigracilaceae; genus Desulfolinea. The sequence goes on from CAZASG010000040.1 coordinate 18,260, forward strand.
AGAAGACGGCAATTATCAGAATGCTCGATATGAAGACCTGCGTCCCGTTTCTGCGGAATACATCAGCAAGACCCGCCTACGTGTCAACAGGCATCTACTTCCCTCGGGCAAATACCTGCTGGACGCTGGGTCGGGACCCGTCCAATACCCCGAATATCTGACCTACTCCGAAGGCTACGATTATCGTGTCTGTGCCGACATCTCCATCACCGCGTTGCAGGAGGCGAAAAAACGCCTCGGCGATCACGGTCTCTGCATCGTAGCGGATGTGGCGAATCTCCCCTTCAAAGAAGAGGCTTTTGACGGCATCGTCTCCATGCACACCATTCATCATCTCCCGATGGGTGAACATAAAGCCGCCTACAAAGACCTTTATCGTGTTTTGGTCGCTGGCAGAAAAGCCGTTATCGTGAATGGCTGGAGCAATCCCTTCCTCATGCAAATATTTGAGCCTCTCATCCAATTGGGTCGCGTACTCTCAGGTCGCCCCTCCCAATACGGGAAGAAAAAAGGCTCAGACGGCGAAAAAGATTCGGGTACTTTCGTCCGCAAAATGAATGCCCGCTGGCTGACCAAAGAGCTAAAAGAGCTCTTTCCCATCGAAATTTATTCATGGCGCAGTCTCAGCACACGCTTCTTACGCTGGTTCATACGCCCCAAATTCGGCGGAGAATTTTTCCTGAAAATCATCTTTTGGAAGGAAGATAAATTTTCACGTTTCTTCGGAAAGCACGGTCAATATCCAATAGTGGTCTTCAAAAAAGGCCAATAAAAATGTCCAAGTTCACTGACCAGAAATATTTAAAAAATGAACAATATCGCGATGAAACTAACCTGAACGCGCGCCTGGAACTTCATCGTCGTTTTAGCACGAATTCTTACGGTTGGTTCCCTTGGATATTTGACACCCTGGAAACTCTCCCTAACCCCGCGCAAGTGCTTGAGTTGGGCTGTGGGCCAGCCGATATGTGGGTTGAGTGTGCTGATCGCAGGCCCGCGGGCTGGGATATTGTTTTGAGTGATCTGACGGAAGGAATGGTAGACGTGGCAAGACGAAACACGGCTACCATCGGCCAAGCCTTCAAATATCAGCAGATTGACGCGCAGTCCATCCCTTACCCGCATGAGACATTCGATATTGTCATTGCCAATCATATGCTTTTCCATTTACCTGATCGCCCTAAGGGTTTAGCAGAAATTCGTCGGGTGCTAAAAAATGGTGGGTATCTAGTTGCAACAACCGTTGGTAGTGAACATCTCGCTGAAATAAGAAACTGGCGTAAACTAATCAGCTTAGATGCAGATTTATTGCAGCTTGCCAATCCATTTACCCTCGATAATGGAGTTGAGCAAATTACACCTTTCTTCTCGCAGGTTGAGATTCAACATTATGATGACAATCTGCGTATTACCGAGATTGAACCGCTGATGGCTTACATTCACTCTGCTTTTAGAGAAAAGGAATTATCGGAACCTGCGTTGGCCAAACTACGCGAGAAATTGGAAGATATACTTTTAAAAAAGGGCAAAATTTTTATCACAAAAGACTCCGGCCTGTTTTTGGCCGTGAAATAAGAGGAGTACTCATGGATTGGAAAAACAAAACCGTCCTCGTCACTGGCGGGACAGGCTCATTCGGTAAGAAATTCACCAAAATGCTGCTGGCGGAGAAGAACCCGCAAAAGATCATCATATTCAGTCGTGATGAACTGAAACAGCACGAAATGCGTGTAGCTGGCTACAACGATCCGCGTCTGCGCTATTTCATCGGCGACGTGCGCGACCGCGACCGCCTGCTGCGCGCCATGCACGGTGTGGACGTTGTTGTCCATGCGGCGGCGCTGAAGCAGGTGCCCGCCTGCGAGTACAACCCGATGGAAGCCATCAAAACCAATATTCAAGGCACATCGAATGTTGCTGAAGCCGCCCTTGATGCAGGCGTGAGCAAAGTGCTCGCCCTCAGCACCGACAAAGCCGTCAGCCCCGCCAATCTTTATGGCGGTACAAAGCTCGTCGCCGAGAAACTCGTTGTGCAGTCAAATAACTATGCTGCGGGTACATCCACTCGCTATAGCTGTGTCCGCTATGGGAACGTAGTCGGTTCGCGTGGCTCGGTCGTCCCCCTCTTCCTAAAACTGCGCGCCAGCGGCAAGATCACCATAACCGACGAGCGCATGACCCGCTTCTGGCTCTCGCTCGAACAGGGCGTCCAATTCGTCATCAATTGCATCGAGCAGATGGAAGGCGGCGAAGTCTTCGTTCCGAAAATCCCCTCCACCACTGTTGTGGATCTTGCCAAAGCCATCGCCCCTGACGCCGAGATCGAGATCATCGGCATCCGCCCGGGCGAAAAGCTCCACGAAGATCTACTCTCTGTTGATGAAGCTCGCCATTCTGTCGAACTCGACACCATGTTCGTCGTTCAGCCCGTTGAAGCAAGTTGGTTTGGCTACTCATGGAAAAATAAGGGCAAAACCCTCCCCGAAGGCTTTTCCTACACCAGCGACAACAACTCCGAATGGCTCGATCTCGAAGGCATCAAGGAATATATTGCGCCCTTCGAAGAAGCATTCAATAACGGCACGCTCGAAGGATAACTGTGAAAATTCTTGTCACCGGCGCATCCGGTCTGCTCGGGCTCAATCTCAGCCTGCAAATGCATGGCACGCATGAAATCATCGGTGTGGATCGCTCAAAGCTGGCGCATACACCCTTCGATCTCATTAAATTGGATTTATTGGACTCTGATAACCTCCCCAAACTTCTCGATGAGTCCAAACCGGACGCCCTCATCCACTGCGCCGCGAACGCCAATGTGGACGCTTGCGAGCTGGACCCGAGCGCTGCTTCAACCTTGAACGCGGTTCTGCCCGGTCAATTGGCATCTGCCTGCTTCGAGAGAAATATCCGTTTCCTGCATATCTCCACCGACGCCGTTTTCGATGGCACCAAAGAAGGCATCTACAGCGAAGACGATGCCCCCAATCCCCTCGGCGTTTACGCCCAAACCAAACTCGATGGTGAATACGCTGTCCTCGACGCTAACCCCAGCGCGGCGATTGCTCGTGTCAACTTCTTTGGTTGGTCGTTGAGCGGAACGCGCTCTCTCTCGGAATTCTTCGTCAATAACCTGGGGGCGGGCAAAAAGGTCAACGGCTTTGACGATGTTTACTTCTGCCCGATGTTCGTTGGCGATCTGGCAGATACCCTGATCGGGATCTTGGAAAAAAGCCTCTCGGGACTGTACCACGTTGTCGGGTCACGAGCGATCACGAAGTATGAATTCGGGCAAGCCATTGCCGATCAATTTGGCTTTGATGCGGGGCTGATCAATCCCATCTCCGTATCTGATGCGGGTCTGACAGCAAAACGATCCACAAATTTGCGGCTCTCTATCCACAGGTTATCCACTGCTTTAGAGCAAGAAATCCCCGACTTTTCCACTGGTTTGGCGAAGTTTTATACACAATATAAACAGGGTTATCCACAGAAACTGCGGAGTTATCAACAGGTATCTTTGTAAGGGATACGAAAAGGAGTAAAAATGGACATCAAAATCGGAAATCGTTTAATTGGTGAAAACCACCCTACTTACTTCATTGCTGACATCGCTGCGAACCACGATGGCGACATCGAGCGGGCAAAGATACTCATCCGCCTGGCGAAGGAAGCTGGGGCGGATGCGGCGAAGTTCCAGAATTTTAAGGCGAAGAAGATCGTCTCGGATTACGGCTTCAAGTCGATGGGTGGGCAGGTTTCGCATCAGGCTTCGTGGAAGAAGTCGGTTTTTGATGTTTATCAGGCTGCCGAAGTGCCGCTGAATTGGACAGCGGAACTTGCCGAAGAATGTAACGAAGTCGGGATTGAATATTTTTCTTCCCCTTACGATTTTGAAGCCGCCGACATGCTCAATGACTTCATGCCTGCCTATAAAGCTGGCTCCGGTTTGATCTCCTGGCCCGAGATGCTCGTATATATGGCGAAAAAGGGCAAACCGATCCTGATCGCCACCGGCGCATCCGACATTGGCGATGTGACTCGTGCGGTGCGTGCCGTGCAGGAAGTGAACGATCAAATTATTCTCTTCCAATGTAATACGAATTACACCGCCAGCGATGAGAATTACGATCATCTGAATTTGAACGTTCTGCAAACCTATAAAACGATGTTCCCAGGCATGGTCTTGGGCTTGTCTGACCATACGCATAGCCCTGCTCCCGTAGTAGGGGCGGTTGCTTTGGGCGCGCGCGTGATCGAACGTCATTTTACCGATAGCAACGACCGTGAGGGTCCAGACCATAAATTTGCGATGAATCCTGAGACTTGGGCACAGATGGTGCAGCAAGTCCGCACTTTGGAGCGGGCGCTTGGCTCAAGCGATAAATTCGTTACCCCCAATGAAAAAGAGACCTACATGCTGCAACGCCGTTGTTTGCGCGTTGCTCGTGATGTCAAAAAAGGCGAAACCTTCACTGCCGATATGGTCGAACCGCTGCGTCCTGCTGTCCCCGGTGCCTTGATGGCATGGGATACGGATGCCGTGATCGGCAAAAAGGCGCTGGTGGATATGCCTTATGGGAAGGAATTGCGCTGGGCGAATTTGAGTGAATAGTTTTTTATAGGGGCAGGAGACCATCTGGCTCTGCCCCCTTGTCTGTCAATTATTCTTGTTGTTTAGGTTGCATTTGTAAAGACATCTTTATCTCTGTATAATATTTTTCGTAGGTATTTCATTTTCTTGTCACATATTAGCCCACGGGCGAAAAGTATTGGGAGGAACGATGTCATCCCATCCAAAGAAACCCATTATTCCACGTAAGCAACTTCTTATAGGATTAGCTATTCTGATGCTGATCTTACTTTTGAGTTTAGGCTCCAGAGTTTCAAGTTTGATGTTGAACCTGAATACCATTTCTTCTGAACTCCCAGAGTTGCAAGTGGTAGAGCAAATCAATAATCTCCAGGTTGAGCGTGAAGTTCGGAGCATGTATTGTCTGGATGATGGCAAAGTAGATTATGTGGTGATTGAATTATTCCCCAAAGGAGACGCTTTCCCTTACGAGTACACGGTTGAGAGTGCGCTTGGGCAAATAGAAGGACCCTTTACGCTCGTTGATGAGCACAAAGCCATTTCCCTGATTCTGGATGGAGGCGAATCTGTCTCTGTTACGATCCGGTCAGTCGGGAATAGAGAACCGGATTGGAGCGGTACGATTTCTGTTCCGCTGCGTGACCCGTATTGTGATGGCATCCAATCTTCTCGTACCATGACCCAAACAGCTTCTCTAACGCATACGATAACTTTAACTCCTACAGAAACTCTGACACCTACGATTACATTGACACCCACAATCAGTATGACCCCGACGATCACCTTAACGCCCACTGAGACACTTACCCCTACCATTACCCTTACGCCAACACGAACCTTGACGCCAACGCTAACATTGACATCCACATTGACACGAACCCCCACATATACACCCACATCAACTTATACCTATACCCCCACATATACCCCAACAGCAACGTTTACCTATACGCCCACTTTCACATATACCCCGACCAAGACGCCCACACCCTCATCACAATGGGAGTGTAGCGATGGCATTGATAACGATGGAGATGGTTATATAGATCTTGATGATTCGCTCTGTAGATCAGCCAGAGATAATCACGAAGATCGGTAAAACGCAAAGATTTGGCATCGCTTAAGTTATACTTTTCGCCCACATTCTTCTAAAAGAAATCAAAGGATATTGCCGGATTTTTCTGGCTCAATTTATATTGTATGAAGATAATTTATTTCTCGACATCCTACTCCCCTCATGACCACCGTTTTCTTTCTGGGTTGGCTAAGACCGAGCACAAGGTCTATTTTGTGCGTTTGGAACCTGCCACGAGCGAGAGCGAAGACCGCATTGTGCCGACCGAGATCGAGCAGGTTATTTGGGCGGGAGGTAAAAACGCCTTTCGCTGGCGGGAGGTGCCAAAATATGTGCGCTCGTTGCGTAAGGTCATCAAAGATATTCAGCCCGACGTTTTGCACGCAGGTCCGATCCAGACGGTGGGTTTGATCGCGGTGTTGACGGGCTTTCATCCGTTGTTGATGATGTCGTGGGGCTTCGACTTGATGGAAGACGTTTATCGCAACAGGTGGTGGGAGTGGGTGACTGGTTTCGTGTTGAAACGCTCCACATTTTTTACCAGTGATGCGCAAGTTACGCGAAACAAAGCGGTTGAGTATGGCATGAACCCTGACCGGACAATTGTCTTTCCGTGGGGTGTTGATCTTGGCCATTTCAAACCCAACCCAACAGCGAAAAAACAGGAAGATGTTCTTACCCTTTTTTGCAACCGTTCCTGGGAGCCGCGTTACGGCGTAGATGTTCTCGCCAGGGCATTTGTTCGGGCTGCAAAGAGCAAGCCTGAATTACGTTTGATCCTGCTCGGCGGTGGCTCGATGGGACGTGATCTGCGGCGCATCCTGACCGCGGGCGGCGTGATCGACCAAGTCCTCTTTGGCGGCTATATTTCTCAAAAAGAATTGCCACGTTATTACAATATGGTGGATATCTATATCTCCCCCTCGCATGTGGATGGTTCGTCTGTTTCTTTGATGGAGGCGATGGGCTGTGGGTTGCCCTGCCTGATCTCGGATATCCCTGCAAATAAGGAATGGGTGACCGATGATGAGAATGGCTGGCTCTTCCCGGATGGTGATACGAGTGCCCTGACGGAAGTTATCTTGCGAGTTGCAGAAAAGCGTGATACGCTGGTCGAAATCGGTTCCGCTTCACGCCGCGTGGCAGAAGCGCGCGCTGATTGGACGAAGAATTTCAAAAAATTGCTGGATGCCTATGAGCGGACAGCGCAGTTGAAATAAAGGAGTTTGTGATGATTTTTACCCTGATTTTAGCGTTGGCTTTTGCTGTTGTTGCTGTGATCTTTGCTTTGGCAAACCCCGGAATTGTGACAGTGAATTTCTTTGGTTTGCAAATGGCAGGTTCGTTGGCGATGTTCATATTGATCGCCATTGGTGTTGGGATCTTGATCGGCGTTTTGCTGATGACTCCTGGCGCTGTTAAACGTAATCTTGCGCTTTCCGGACAGAAGAAAAAACTAAAAACTACGGAGAAAGAACTGGATCAGCACAAAACAAAAATGACTGAATTGGAAGATAAGGTCAAGAAGGACGAAGACGAAAAAGCTCAAGCTGTTGCTGATGTGCAGAAACGGCTGGACGAGACATTGAAATAGTTTATGCTAACTTTTGACCAACTCGTAGAGAACTTCCGCGTCCTCGGCGTGGAGGCTGGTGACACACTGCTTGTCCACTCCTCCTATAAATCCTTTGGCGGCGTGGACGGTGGCCCGCAAACCGTGATAGATGCTTTGCTCGAAGTCTTGGGCGCAGACGGCACGCTCGTTATGCCGACCTTCAATTTCGACTTCTGCAAAGGCGAACCTTGGGATGTGCGTGAGACGCCCTCCCACATGGGTGCGATCACGAATATGGTGCGCACCGACCCGCGCGCGAAGCGCGTTTTTCATCCCATCTATTCCTTCGCCGTGATCGGCAAATATGCCGAAGATTTTGGCGCGCTGCGCTACAAGAGCGCTTACGCCAAAGACTCTGCTTTCGGCAAACTCCGCGAACTGGACGGCAAGATCATGGTCGTTGGGCTTTCATATAACGACTCGATGACTTTCTTCCACCACATCGAAGAGATGGAAGGCGTGGACTACCGCTATCTGAAATCCTTCACTGGCAATATCACCGATGCTGATGGCAACACAACCGAAGACACCTACCAAATGCTCGTGCGTGATATTGATAAAGGCGTGCATACGATGGTTGACCCAATGGGAAAATTGATGGAAGAAGCGGGCGTCATCCAATCCCGCACCATCGGTGAAGCGGACGTCAGGCTAATGAAGGCCAACGAAGTCTACGAATTCACGGCCCGCGAAATGAAACGCGATCCGCATTTGTTATATTACATTGAAAAATAGTTTCACCACAGAGAGCACAGAGAAAGAACGAAGGTGGAGAAAAGCTTATGAATGAGCAAGAAAGCTTCTTGACAGCAGATCAGAAAAGTTTGTTGGACATTGCAATCTGGACTAAATATTTAGCTTGGATAGCATTGGCTTTCAATATCATTATTGCCATCTTCGTGATAATCAAATATCCAATTGAAGCGCAAAGATGGCAGGCCATTAGCAGTAGTTATCCAGTAAATGCCAGCTTTAAAGATTTGTTCATGTCTGCCCCTGTTTATTATTTTGTAGATATAGTTTCCAGCGTAGTATCCCCAATAGTAAGTGGTGCTATCTTCTATGTTGTTCTAAAGGGAATTTCTTTAGGATTGAATATGATCGTTGAAACCAATATTAATTCTGTGGATATTGAAAATCAGGGAGGAAAGAATGAGTTCTAAATTACGAGAGCAAATATATAAAAATCTGAGCACAAAAGATACTGACGAGTTACTTGATATTTGGCAAACAAATGACAGAACTGAATGGTCTGATCTTGCATTTGAAGTTGTTGAAAAACTTTTAAAAGAAAGAAATGCTGAATTTCCTTCTCAAAACGAACCTGTTTTTGAGCCTATGGAAACTGAAGAAGAATTACACGAAGATGAACTGGAAGATTGGGAATCAAAATTACTCGATGCAGAAGATCAGCCTGTGCTTTACGATGTAGTCGAAGTATTGATTTTGCGGGATAACATAAATAAACTGGCTAATATAGCTGTAGGCGTTTATGTTCTTATCGGACTTTTTAATATCCCGTGGTTATCTTCAATACTAAGAGGTGGCGCTTCTTTTTCAGATTTTACTGATTTTGGTATTCAATTTTTGATCACGGTCTTACCATTAGGTGTTCTTGTTGCTGTAATATATTTCCCATTAAAGGCACTCACAAATATCTTACGCATTCTTATGGAGATAGAATTTAGAAGTCGAGGGGCTTTGAATAAATGAAACCCTACCCCTCCCTCAAACACATCATCGCCGAGTTGCTGCCCCTGCATCGCACCATCGTCTCCGACGACATGGACAAAACCCTCGAGATCATCGGCAGCTATCTCCCCGACCAAGCCAACTACGCGCTACAAACTTACTCGCCGGGCACCCCGATCTGGACCTGGGTCGTCCCCGAGCGCTACATCGTCCACGCCGCCTATCTCGAAACGGAATCAGGCCAAAAGGTGGTCGACTTCGCCGACAATCCCCTCCATATCATCTCCTACTCCCTGCCCATCGACAAAATTCTAACGTGGGACGAGCTCGAACCCCATCTGCGCTACAACGAAAAATTCCCCGATGCCATCCCCTGGGAGTTCAAATATTACGAACGGGATTGGGGATTCTGTCTGCCGAAAAATCAGTTCGACAAGCTGGATCGGACTGCCCGCTACCATGCTGTGATCGACGTCGAATTCGCCCGTGACCCTGAGCTGGGTCTAAAAATTGGACACGGGGTGCTGCATCCCGAAGGCGGTGCCGTGGCAGGCGCTGGCGAGATCATCGTCCAAGCCCATAGCTGCCACCCCATGCAAGCCAACGACGATCTGGCAGGCGTGGTCAGCACCATCGAACTCGCCCGCAGGCTGGCAGAAAAACCGCTGCCCGCAGGCGCCATGAGCGTCCGCTTCTGGTTCGGACCCGAAACCATCGGCACCATCGCCTACCTTGCCCACAACGAAGAGCTGATCCCCAACCTGCAGGGCGGCATTTTCATGGAAATGACGGGCAACAAGAATAAGATCGCCTGGCATCACACGCGCCAGCATACGCACCTGCTCGACCGCATCACCCAATACGTGCTGCGCAATACCGATCACGAAGAACGGGATTTCGCCGCTGCCCCGGCCAACGACGAGCGCGTCATCAACGGCCCGGGCGTGAATGTGCCCTGTATCTCGCTAAACCGCTTCCCCTACGACGAATACCACACCACCGAAGATAACCTGAACATCATGGACGAAGCCATGCTCCAAGGCGCCGCCGACGTCGCCGAAGAGATCATCCGCATCTTCGCCAGCAACTACATCCCCAAGCGGACCTTCCGCGGCCCCGTCTTTCTTTCCGGGCACGGCCTGTGGGTGGATTGGCGCGAAAACTGGAACCTGAACCGCGCCATCGAAAAGATCATGATGCGCTTCGAAGGTCAACACTCCATCTTCGATATCGCCGAGCAAACTGGTCTTGATTATTGGGAGACTTACGAATACGTTGAAAAATTCCGTGCGAAGGGATTTGTGGAAAGATTGCCGATCCCGTCGGAAGCGCATACATCCTAATTAGGAGGAAACAATATGGATATTTTAAAAGATTGGCTCACCACATTCTGGAAGATTATCATCAAGCCAACACCAGAAACATTTTTAGAAGAAGCAAAAAAGGCTCAAGGCAAACTTTCAACGGCAATTGTTTGGCTAGTTCTTAGCATTATCTTTATCTGTGCGTATGTCTATTTTACGTTCGATTATCTTTTTCCCCCTGCGTCAATCATCGGCACAATTTTGATTTTCCCTATTGTTTTCTTAGTACTTGTCTTTTTTACTCACCTGTTTTATCAGCGCTTATTTCGTCGCAAAAAAGATCGTTATTCTGAACTACTTTATCTGTTTGTCGGGATTTTTGTTCCCTTCGTAGTAATCAATCTTCTTGTAGGACTAATTCCAGATATTGGTCTAATATTAGCTGACATTGTTTTAGTATATATATTTGTTTTGGCTATTGTTGCTGTAAAAGCAGTGACCAAACTGAAACTTTGGCAGTCAATCGTGACAGTCGTTCTTGGATTGCTTTTTGCATCAATCGGTTTTCTTTGCCTTCCAGCATTCTTGCTTAGTATGATGAATGCTGTGCCAGGAACTATTTTCTAAAACTCTGTGAACTTTGTGTCTTTGTGGTGAAATAACTCTATGAAACCTCGTACCATCGCCATTATACAAGCCCGCATGTCCTCCACACGCTTGCCGGGGAAGGTGCTCCGCGAGATCGCCGGAGAGCCGATGCTTGTTCATGTCATCGAGCGTGCCAAACGCGCCAAACTCGTCAACGAGGTTGTCCTCGCCACCACCACCGATCCCAGCGATGATCCGGTCGCCGAGTTCTGTGCCGAGCACGGCTACAACTTCACACGCGGCAGCCTGAACGATGTTCTTGATCGCTACTATCAGGCCGCGAAGGAATACAAAGCCGAGGTCGTCGTGCGCCTGACGGCCGATTGCCCTGTCCTTGACCCGGATGTAGTCGATGAGACCATTCTTGCCCAGCGCGAAGGGAATTTTGATTTCATCGCCAACCGACTGCCCCCACCCATGGGACGTACTTTCCCCATCGGCCTTGACACAGAAGTTTGCACCTTCGCAGCCCTTGAAAAAACATGGCAGGAAGCTAAAGAGAAACACCAGCGCGAACACGTCATGCCCTATCTCTACGAGAACACGACACTGAATACTGAAAACCAAAACCTGCACACAGGCATCTCCCCGCGTGGCTTCAAGATCGCCCTCGTCAACCACTATCCCGACCACGGCTCCCTGCGCTGGACGGTGGATACACCCAAAGATCTTGAATTTATTCGCGAAATCTTCGCCCGCTTTGATAACGATGATTTCGGCTGGAAAGATATTTTGGCCTTGCTTGAGAAAGAGCCAGAGCTTGCCAAGATCAACGCCGATGTGCATCATAAAACTTTGATGGAATAAACCGAGACATGCGTCGCACCAGCCTTTTAGCAGGCTACCGTTAAACAGAAAATCTTCGGGTGATAAACCAATCCCCTTAAACCTGGTGCGACGCATTCCCGTACCCGACATCTAAACACATGACACTTCTAACACTTTTCGCCTCCCCCAAACCCTTCACCGATCCGCATATCAACATCATCCAGCGGAACGCGATCGAATCGTGGACAAAACTGGATGATGTCAAAGTTATCCTGCTCGGTGACGAAGAAGGAGAAGCCGAAGCCGCCCGTGATTTAGGCGTGCTACACCTCCCAAATGTGGACGTCAACGAGAAGGGGACGCCGTTAATCTCCTCCATGCTAGCACTTGCCCGCGAACATGGTGACAGTCCGCTGCTGGGGATCATCAATGCCGATATTCTGGTAATGGATGATATAACGGAAGCAAGCCGACGGGTCCACGAGCGTCTCGATAAATTTGTTTTATTGGGGCAACGTTGGGATTTAGACATTACTCAACCAATGGTATTTGACCGAGACTGGGAATCCCACTTAAGAGAAAAAGCGCTGCGTGATGGCGAACTCCATCGCCCAGCAGGGAGCGATTATTTCATCTTTCCCCGTGATTGTTATACTGACATCCCCGATTTTGCGATCGGGCGCGCGGGCTGGGATAATTGGTTCATCTACAAGGCGCGCGCCGAAAAATGGGACGTGGTGGACGCGACGCCCGATGTGATGATCGTGCATCAGAACCACGATTATCGGCATCTGGCGGGCGGGCAGATCCACTACTCTGCGCCCGAGACGAAGAAAAATACCGAGATGGCGGGCGGCGTGGTGCAGACGCGCTACACGATCCTGGATGCGACGAAGCAGCTGCGGGATGGTAAAATCACCCGCCCACGCCCCACCAGCGGACGCTTTTGGCGCGGCGTGGAGCTTTTCTTGCGCAAGGTCTTCTTCTTTTTACCGGAAGATAAGGTAGAGAGAGTGGTAAGGCCGAAGCGCTGGGCGAAATTGTTGAAGAAGGCAATTAAATAATAATGACATCTACCCTTAAAAAAACAAGTAGATTTAGATGGAAGAAACGGGCTATTATTCCAGAACTTTTACTTGATTTATTCATAATTCCAATGATGATAATAATTATTGGAATGTTTGGATTGATTATTAAGCTTTCATTTGATCTCCATCAGTTACTGGGTGTGGCTTTAGCAATAGTTTTCGGATCTTTTGGAGTGCTTTTTTTTCTTATGCTTGTGCTGCTTGCTTGCGCTCCATTTTGCCGATATAAGTTTAATTATTTAGAAGTTTCAAAGTATGGTCTTGAATATCGATATTGGCCCAGTTACCATATAAAATGTTCGTGGGGTGATTTAGAAAAGCTAAGCAAATACTCCATGTTTTTTGCTTCTTACGACATGTTACATTTAACGAAAGCTGAACGATTTAGCAATTCATTCCTAACTGCCTTTTATAATTTTTCTCGCCTAAGTACTAAGAAGACAATTACAATCTCAGGTTTTGAAGGATGGCCGAAAGGTGAGTTAGAAAATATTTTGAAAGAACATGCTCCTCAACTTTTTGAAAAAGAAGACAAGCTTGTGGTGAAGAAATGAGAAAAGGACAAAACCCTGCCAAAGCCGTTAAAACTGTCGCCAAACCTGAGCGGATCACAGTTGCCGTCTTGACCTATCTGCCCTTTCTGAGCGGATTCTACGAAGAAGGGTTGGATGTGCTCAAAGCCAGCCTCGAATCTATGCGAAAAGACGCGGGGCTGCCCTTCGACTTGATGGTCTTCGACAACGGCTCCTGTGCCGAAGCACGCGATTATCTCGTTGCAGAGAAGGAAGCCGGGCGCATTCAGTATTTGCTGCTTTCCGAGAAGAATGTGGGCAAAGGTGGGGCATGGAATATGATCCTGGCAGGGGCACCGGGCGAGATCATCGCCTACGCCGACAGCGATATTCTCTACTACCCGAAGTGGCTCTACCGCTCGGTTGAAATTCTCGAAAACTTCCCGAATGTGGGCATGGTGACGGCACGACCTTACCATACAAAGCCCTTTATCTACACATCCACTTTGGAATGGGCTGAGGAAACAGAAGGAGCAGAAGCTTCTCTGGGAAAACATATCCCCTGGGAAGTGTACAGGGACTTTGATCTCAGCCTCGGACAGCCTGAAGAAGAAATTCGTGAGCGATATGATGAAACCGACTATTGGCAGATCTCTTATAAGGGAATCGAGGCTTTTGTCGGTGCATCGCATTGGCAATTTACAGCCTATAAAGAAAGATTACAGCAATTTCTGCCTTTTGACATGTCCCGCCCAATGGGACAGGTACGTCAGTTGGATGAACGCATGAACGGTGCTGGTTTTTTACGTTTGATGACGCCTGATCCTTTGGTGATGAATCTGAGCAATACTACCCAGTACTTGAAAGATAAGTACCGCTCAAGAACTGAAAGAACAGAGAGACAGTCAAAACGGCTTAGAGATATTTCTCTGGTTAAAAAAGTTTTACTCAAAATCTATAATTACATTTTTGATCTATATTATTCATAGATAGAAGGAACGCTAATGACGACGAAATTATCAGAACCACTCTATTGGAAAATGACCGATCTTGCCCTTGAAAAGGCAAAAGACGGCATGGATCATCGTGCCGAACAGGAGAGCAGCGCCGTAGAACAAGGCATCGACATCAAAGATACCCACGGACAAGCCATCCGCGATTTTGAGCAGCTTCGCACCTTTATCATGGCAGGATTTGATTTCCTGCGAAGAATTGGTCACCGTGTTGAAGGCGAAGCGATCGATATCGGTTCGGGGACTGGTGTTGGTGCAGGTATGCTGACTGAGAAATCTTTTATTAGCAAGGTTTATGCGGTTGAATTTTCGGAGCAATTTGTGCATTCGATCATGCCGGTTGTGCTGGGAAGTATTGGGGCGGATCTCTCCAAAATCCAGCGTGTTGTTGGTGACTTCAATAACTTACAGGTTTCTGATGAATCCATAGCCCTTGTTTTGGATATTGATTCCTATCACCACGCCGAAGATTTGGATTTCTCTCTAAAAGAAACTGCCCGTGTCATGAAAAAAGGCGGTGTCATCATTGCTGTAGACCGAGCTTGGGATGATCATTACACGCGCGAAGAATTGGAAGCCAAACTGGATGTCGAGTTGAACGATAATCTGAAGAAGAAATATGGTATTCCAGAGGGAGATAGTTTCACCCGTCGTGATTTTGGTGAACATGAATACACCAAAAAAGAATGGCTGGATCTCTTTAACAAGAATGGCTTCGATGCGATGGTCTTTTCACAGTGGCATCCTCCTACACTTAATCGGATCTGGCTGAGAATGCCCATGCAAAAGATCGCTATGTGGATGAATGCAATCCTTTACCGCTTCGGCAAACGCCGCATGTGGGTCTATGGCTTTGGTATTACACGGCGCTTATTTGTTTGTATAAAGCGAGAAGTGCCTAATTGATTAGGCATGATATAAATATTTCATGATGCAATGTCC
>CAZASG010000041.1:0-32612 GCA_964487745.1 uncultured Anaerolineaceae bacterium
ACAAGACTTTTCATCGTTCGATATAACTTATCACTTATTACTTGACCACTACCAATTATTTTACTGCAAGTGCCTTCTTTCCCCAGAAAGTATAACAAATTTTATTCACACCAAACAAAAGACCTGATAGATTGCAAAATCCATCAGGTCACTGAATACTATTTACTGTTTACTGAAAATTGGCACTAGCCACCAAAAAGATCATTCAACCAATCGGCGAAGCCGCGTTCCTGTGGCTTGATCTCGGTATCGAGAGTTTCTGCCAGTTTCTCAAAAAGATCGCGCTGTTCGCTATCCAGTTTCTTGGGGATATTGACATTGATGATGATCTTCTGGTCGCCTCGTCCACTACGTTGCAAACGTGGAACACCACGCGCGCGGAGGGTAAAGATCTTGCCGGGCTGCGTGCCTGCCGGGATGCGCAAATCTTCGCTACCATCTACGGTCGGGACTTGGATATCCGCGCCGAGGACAGCCTGCGCAACGTTGATGTCGAGATTCAGGAGAATATCATCATCACGGCGCTGGAAGAATTTATGTGGTTTAACGTTAATTACTAAATAGAGATTACCGCGTGGACCACCATTGACACCGGGCTGACCTTCACCGCCCAAGCGGATCTGTTGACCCTTATCCACACCAGCGGGGATTTTGACTTTCTTCTTGATCGTTTTGCGTTCGAGACCATTCCCACGGCAGGTATGGCAGAGGGTTTCGATGGTCTGTCCGCGCCCATTACAATGCGGGCATGTTGTCGTCTGGACGACCTGCCCTAAAATGGTCTGGCGCACTTGGCGTACTTCACCGCGTCCCTGACAGGTATTACAGGTATTGATATTCGAGCCGGGTTCGGCGCCATTTCCATCACAGGTTGAGCAAACTTCGTCACGCGAGAATTCGATCTCTTTCTCCACGCCGAAGATGGCTTCGTCAAATTCGAGCTTAACTTCTTTCTGGAGATCACGTCCACGTCGGGGAGCGTTGCGGGCACGACGTCCACCCATGCCGCCGAAACCGAAGCTGCCGAAAAGTCCCTCGAAGAGATCCGCAAAATCGCCCGTGAAATCGTAATTCATGCCGCCCATATCGCCGACACCGGCGTGACCAAAACGGTCGTATTGGGCGCGCTTCTGGTCATCCGAAAGGACACCATAGGCTTCGTTGATCTCTTTGAATTTTTCTTCGGCGTTTTCTTCTGTACTCACATCAGGATGATATTGGCGCGCCAACCTGCGGAAAGCAGATTTGATATCATCCGCAGAGGCACCCTTGGGTACGCCGAGAATTTCGTAATAATCGCGTTTGCTCATACAAATCCAATCGTCATTGCGAGGGCGTTATCCCGAAGCAATCTCTTCTTATGGATGAAAGATTACGTCGTCAGGCTTTGCCTTCCTCGCAATGACGTAGTTATTATTCCTCAGTTACTTCGCCTTCAACCACATCTTCATCAGAGGCATCGTCAGGAGCGCCATCGGTGCCATTGGTAACAGGGGGTTGTTCATCCTGATAGACGCTGCCACCGATCTTCTGGACGACTTCGTTCAGGTTGTCGGTCGCTTTCTTGATCTCTTCCACATCTTCACTCTCAAGCACCTTGCGGACTTCCGCCACAGCGGCTTCCACTTCGGTTTTGACTTCGTCGGGAAGTTTGTCGCCCAAATCCTTGATCGCTTTCTCCGCACCATAAGCGGTGTTATCCGCCTGGTTGCGAGCTTCGATCAGATCCTTGCGTTTGGCATCTTCCTCGGCGTGCTCTTCCGCATCCTTGCGCATCTTTTCGACTTCATCGTCAGAAAGACCGGAGGACGCCGTGATCGTAATATCCTGACTGCGACCGGTCGCCTTATCGGATGCGGTGACCTTGATGATACCGTTCGCGTCGATATCAAATGTGACCTCGACCTGCGGAACGCCACGTGGGGCAGGCGGGATACCGTCAAGGATAAAATTACCTAACGTTTTATTATCGTTTGCCATCGGACGCTCGCCCTGAAGGACGTGGATCTCGACCTGCGGCTGATTGTCGCTCGCAGTGGAGAAGACCTGGCTCTTGCGGGTCGGGATGGTGGTGTTGCGTTCGATCAAACGGGTTGCCACACCACCCAAGGTCTCAATGGAGAGTGAGAGTGGGGTCACGTCGAGCAACAGGATGTCTTTGACTTCGCCACCGAGAACGCCGCCTTGAATAGCAGCGCCAATGGCAACCACCTCGTCGGGATTCACGCCTTTGTGCGGTTCTTTACCAAAGAAAGCCTTGACGCGATCCTGCACAGCAGGCATACGGGTCATCCCGCCAACAAGCACGATCTCGTTGATCTCGCTGGCTTTCAAACCGGCATCCGAAAGCGCTTGCTTGACAGGGGCCATCGTGCGATCAACCAGGTCCGCCGTGATCTGCTCAAGCTTGGCGCGGGTCATCGTCAATACCAAATGTTTGGGACCGGAAGCATCTGCCGTAATGTAGGGCAGGTTGATCTCGGTTTGCATCATCGTCGAAAGTTCGATCTTGGCTTTTTCCGCGGCTTCTTTCAGGCGCTGCAATGCCTGTCGATCCTGTTTCAAGTCTACGCTATTATCTTTCTTGAATTCATCGGCCAGAAAATCCATAATGCGCTGATCGAAGTCATCACCACCGAGGAAGGTGTCACCGCTGGTGGAACGCACCTGAAAGACGCCATCGCCAACTTCCAAAACGGAGACATCAAAGGTGCCGCCGCCCAGATCATAAACAACAATAATTTCATTCTCTTTTTTATCCAAGCCATAGGCTAAGGAGGATGCGGTCGGCTCATTGATGATGCGTAAAACTTCCAGTCCAGCGATCTTGCCGGCATCTTTAGTCGCGTTACGCTGGGCATCGTTGAAATAAGCCGGAACCGTGATGACAGCCTGCGTGATGGTCTCGCCGAGATAGGCTTCGGCATCCGCTTTGATCTTGGCAAGGATCATGGCAGAAATTTCGGGGGCGGAATACTCTTTTTCGTCAAGCATCACGCGCACGTCCCCGTTCGCCGCGGCTTTTACATCGTAGGGAACACGCTTCAGTGTATTCTGTACTTCCGCGTCGTCAAACTTCCCGCCCATAAAGCGTTTGATCGAGAAAATGGTGTTCTGTGCGTTGACGATAGACTGATTGCGAGCCACACGCCCCACCAGACGTTCACCATTTTTGTTCACTGCCACCACTGAAGGAACAGTGCGCTCGCCTTCAGATGAAGGAATAACAACCGGCTCACCACCAGACATCACAGCAGCGGCTGAATTTGTGGTACCAAGATCAATACCAATGATTTTGCCCATAATTACATTCTCCTGTTTTGTGTCACGTTCGTATCACGTGCTATTTTGCTCTCTTCAAAAGACCTGACACATGACCACAGCCACATGACACCCCTCAATTCTTTACTCAGCAACCAGAACCATCGCCGGGCGGATCACACGTTCGCCATACTGATAGCCCTGCTGCAAAACTTCGATAATATAGCCACTCTCATGCTCATCGCTGGGAGCCATCGAAACCGCTTCGTGGAAGTTCGGGTCAAATTCGACACCTTCCGCTTCAATGCGGGTGATGCCTTCGGCTTCCAGAACGCTTTCCATCTTGCGATAGATCAACTGGATGCCTTCCACCCACGGATCATCAGGGGCATTCTGCAAGGCACGCAGCATATCATCCATAGCAGGCAGGAAGCGCTTGACGATATCGCCTTTCATCGTCACTTTCTGCAAAGCCTGGTCACGTTCAAGACGTTTTTTGTAGTTCGAAAATTCTGCCACTGAGCGCAATAATTCATCCTGCTTGGCAGAAATCTCAGCCTGAGCGGCTTCCAACTTCGTTTGCAGGGCAGTGTAGTCTTCCGCGGAAATAATTGCGGCTTCTTCTACAACTTCGACTTCAGGCGTATTTTCTTCGACCTGAGGCTCTTCCTGTTTTGTTTCTTTTTTGCTTTTCTTGCTTTTTACCATCTTAATAACTCTCCAAAAAAGATTGCTTAATGAGTGTGCATCGCACCTCTTGTTTTTTTACTCTCCAGAAAGATTTTCTGTCATCAGACCGCTGAGCAGATCCGCCATATAGCGGACTGTGGGGATGGTGCGTGCATAAGGCATTCGCATGGGACCCAGAACGCCGAGCGTGCCCGTGGCTTGCCCGGGGATCCCGTACTTCGCGAGCACGACAGAGCATTGCCGCAACTCTTCCCAGCTTTCTTCTCCGCCGATCAAAACCTGCACCCCTCCAACAGTGGAATCCACTGCCGTGCTGGAGAGAAGGTCTTGCAAGCGAGAGCGCTCATCGAAAAATCTTAACGTACGACGTCCTTCGTCTGATTCAGCAAAGGATGGCTCCGCGAGGACATTCGCCATGCCATCCATATAGATTTCGTTCGAGGTTCCTGCGCTGCGTTGCTGCATCTCTTGCTGAATGATGAACAAGATATCCTGCTCCAAAAGATCGGAGCGTGTGGGCAGGGCAAGGATCGTTTCCAGTGAGAGATTGCGCAGGCTCTGGTTGAGCGTTTCAGCGACCTGGCTGAGGCGCGGCTGCGATACAACTTCTGCCAACGTGAGCACTTGCTGAGAAACTTCGCCGCCCATAAAGACCAGAACCATTAAGACCTGACGTCCCTGCGTGGAGATCAACTCAACATGTTTAAAGAGCGTTTGTTCATTACGCGGTGCCGTCACCAGCGAGACCGCTTTGGTCTGATGCGCCAGCACGGAAGCTGCGAGCGTCATCCACTCATCGGTGGTGGAGTGGGTTTGCGTGAATTGATGCGAGATCGTCCGCTGAACCGCATTTGGCAGGTTGGCTTCTTTCATCACCTGCCGGACAAAATAACGGTAGCCAGCCTCGGTCGGGATGCGTCCCGATGTCGTCCGCAGATAGCCCATCTCTGTCAGAGTACGCATCTCATTGCGCACCGTCGCAGAGCTGATATCTAACCTGTAGTCCTTGACCAACGACTTTGAGCCCACCGGTTGTCCGCTGTCGATATATCCGCGGATGACCAGCATCAGGATCGTTTTTTGGCGTTCGGTCAGTTCTCTCATGGTTACAGGCATCTTTTTAGCACCCTTAAAGGAAGGGTGCTAATTCACTAGGAAACGATGATACCATGCGCAAAAATGAGCGTCAAATAAGAAGTTCGTTAACAGGAAAATAAATAAATCTTGACAAAAAAACATTTTTATTTATAATCATTCTAAATTTAGAAAGGTTCTAAAAAGATGCACCCAAGCACAGAATTACTCACAACAGCACTAAAAACATCCGGGATGCGGATGACGCCGCAGCGCGCGGCGATCTGCAAGACTCTCGCCGAAAGCGACGAGCACCCCACCGCAGCCATGATCTACGATCATCTGCGTCCCCAGTTCGATTCGCTCAGTCTGGCAACGGTCTATAACACGCTGGATACATTGGTCAAATTAGGCGTGGTAAATACGCTCGGGAAAGCCGGGGACGGCAGTGTTCACTACGATGCAGATACCGAGCCGCACGTAAATTTGGCGTGCATCTCCTGCAACCGCATTGTCGATGTCCCCAGCGAACATGTCCATCATCTTGATGATGAGATCACCCAGGCGAGCGGCTATAAGCTGCTCGGCGCACGCGTACTCTATTACGGGCTTTGCCCTGAATGTCAGAAAAAGGAATAGGCTCAAACCAACAGGGAGCACAACCAATCGAGGTAATTATGACAATTTCAGAGAAGAACGACCAGATCACATCCCCACCCATCGGCACCCGCTGCACCGACGTTTTGACCGACACCCTCGAAGGCTATGCAGGCATCGAGAACGTAGAGTTCGATCTTGAAAGCGGACAACTTAAAGCCACCTTCGATCAGCGTATTATCAGCAGCGAAAGTGCTTTACAAGTGGTCAATAAAGCCGGGGAGGTCGCGGCCACTCGCGTTGGACAGTGCATGGCAAAGGCTCAGCACGGACACGCTGCCTGTGCCGGTTGCGCAGGCGATATGGGCGATCTGCTCCAATCCCAGTACAAAACAGCGGCCGCTTTACCTGTCGCAAATATTAACAACGGTGTTATCGAGGCATCACTTAACCAGCCACATTTGACCGTTGGCGAAGAGATGACCATCAGCTCATCCATTAACGGGAATGAAGCTGCCAAAGAAGAAAAAAGCGGATTTGAACTCACGCAAGAGAAAAAAGAAGTTGCCCTCACCATCCTGACCGCCCTCGCCGCCCTAGCTGCCTTTATTGGCTCCCAAATCGGAATGGAACCGATGCTCATCTCCGTGCTTTACGGCGTGGCATATCTTGCTGGCGGATGGTACGGCGTACAGGAAAGCATCGACGCATTGCGCGAACGCACGCTCAATGTTGATCTACTGATGATCCTTGCCGCCATCGGGGCGGCTGTTGTAGGGCAGCCTGCAGAAGGTGCAATTTTGCTCTTCCTTTTCTCGCTCTCCAACACCCTCCAATCCTATGCAATGGATCGCAGCCGCAAAGCCATCGAAAAACTGCTCGATCTGCGCCCCGCTACCGCCAGCGTTAAACGCGGTGAGGCATGGGTGGATGTATCTATCGACGAATTAAAGCTCGGAGATACCGTGATCGTGCGTCCCGGCGAGCGTTTCCCCATCGACGGTTCGGTAACGCACGGCCAATCGGAGGTTGACCAAGCCGCCATCACCGGCGAATCCGTTCCCGTCCACAAAGATGTTAGCGACAATGTTTTCGCGGGTACGGTTAACGGCACCGGCGCACTTGAGATCAAAGTGACGCGCCTTGCCAAAGACACCACGTTGGCACGGATCGTCAAGATGGTCGAGGAAGCCCAATCTGAAAAGGCGCAAACCCAGCGTATGCTGGATGAGTTCGAAGAGATCTACGCCCTGATCGTCCTCGGCGCGGCAGCGCTGCTGGTCGTGGTGCCCTACTTCTTCCTCGGGCACGAATTCCAGCCCACCTTTTACCGAGCCATGACCTGGTTGGTGGTGGCATCGCCCTGCGCGCTGGTCATCTCCACGCCCGCCAGCATCCTTTCGGGGATCGCCAATGGCGCGCGCAATGGCATCCTTTTCAAGGGCGGCGTGCATCTCGAAAAGACCGCCACGCTCAAGGTGCTGGCTTTCGACAAGACCGGTACGCTCACACACGGGATGCCCGAAATGACAGAAATTATTCCGCTTTCTGATCTGGATGAAGATGAACTGCTGCGCCTGACCGCTGCTTTGGAAGCCCGCTCCGAGCATCCACTGGCCCGCTCTATTGTGCGTGCCGCCCACGAACGTGACCTGAGCCTGCCACCGTCTACGAGCTTTCGGGCGGTTCCGGGGCAGGGCGTCGAGGGCGTGGTGAGGGGCGAAATGCTCTGGATCGGCAACGAAAGGCTTTTTGAAGAACGCAGTATCCCCATCCCCGCAGGCGTACTCGAACGTGCCCGCGCCATTGAAGACGAAGGGCAGACGGTCATGTTTGCCTACAGCGCACCCGAATTTCTCGGACTTCTGGCAGTTGCCGATACCCTGCGCGAAGACGCCGTCGAGATGATCTCTGCCCTCAAGACCGCAGGCATCGAACGCGTCGTTATGCTCACGGGCGATAATCCGCGCGTAGCCGCCAAGATCGCCGAATTGGCAGGCGTGGACGAATTTCACGCCAATCTGCTCCCACAAGACAAAGTGACCGTGCTCCAGAATCTCCAACAAAAATATGGTCCTGTGGCAATGGTCGGCGATGGCGTCAACGACGCCCCCTCGCTGGCAACCGCCGACATCGGCATCGCGATGGGCGGCGCCGGCACGGACGTGGCCATCGAAACCGCCGACGTGGTACTCATGTCCGATGATCTCGAAAAGATCCCCTTCGCCATCGGGCTGGCACGCCGCGCGCGAAAAGTCGTCTGGCAAAACCTGGTCTTCTCGCTGGCCGTCATCGTCCTGCTCGTGGTGAGCGCACTGGGCGCAAACCTCGCCCTCCCGCTCGGCGTGATCGGGCATGAGGGAAGTACAGTGTTGGTAGTGTTGAATGGGTTGAGATTACTCGGTTATAAAGCTTAAAGCGAAGTGCCTGTCATCTTGAAGGTGACAGGCACTTTTTTGTTTTGGGCAGGGACAGGCGTGCGTACCCAAAGGGCACAAGATCGCACCATCGCCCAAGCATTTTGCCCTTCGACAAGCAAAAAGCCTATCGACAGACAGAGTCTCATCGAAGCTGGTGCGAGGCACGGACTTGCCCGCAAAAAGTAAAACCCCGAGATTTTAGGTCTCGGAGTTTTTTAATAATCAAACACATCTTTATATAGCATTAGACTGAAGCGTAACGCCTTTAGGGATATATCCATCACAGGTCAAACATAAACTATTCTGAGCATCAAGAACATTATTGCCACAATTATGACATTTCTTTCTTTTAATCAGATAATTTCCATTGCATATAACGCAATGAACAGCATTAGGGTTTGATTTATCTATTTGTGCTGTTTTATTCCAAACTTCTTCAATATCTTTGTATTCAAAAAAAGATCCATGCTGCCTGACGGACAAACAATTCAAGCAAATATAACGATGCTGTTTTTTACGAAAACCAAAGAAACGTTCGCTATATTGGGATTCTAAATATTCGATAACCATCATAATTTCAGATTGTAAATGCCCTAACTGCAAAGCAATTACTTCATCATTATCTATCTCGACAAGAGAATCATCCTGGAATAAGTAGCCACTAGAGGAATTCGTCAAATATTCATTTCTGATTGTTATCCAAGAAAGATGTGAAAAAACATATTCGCAAGCTTCCATTATCTTGATTAGAACATCTTTATCTGTAATAAGAACCGTTTTATCGATTGTGTGCATAAGTTTGTTGCGTAATTTGCGAAGTTCACCAAACCACTGAACAAATTCATCCGACAATCTATCTGTGCTAACTGTATTGAGCACTCTGATTAAATCTTGAGCATCAATTGTGCGAAAGTCTGAAAATGATGTATCCACCTTGTGGCTATTTTTAGGGTAGTTAGATGGATTTCCTGAAATCAAAAGATACGGACTAACCTTGGCGATTCTTCCCTTCAGAAAGAACTCCATACTTTGTTGAACTAACGACAACGATGAAGCAAGAATAGGCTGTGCAGATTGCCAATATCTATCATCAACTTGCAAATTTGCCCTGATCTCATAACCATCAAATATTCTATCCATCAGGAGAGATACCGTCGAATCCCAAGCTAAATTTAATAAGTTCATTCCAGCATTTTGAAAGTCTGAAGATAGTGGAATATCAGTAATCATACAAAAAACTTCCTTTTGAAATCATAAAGAACACATACGGTGCTTTATTTCTACCCTAAAGCTCTATAAATTATAAAGCTAAAAGAAGACGTCCTTGTTCAAGATTTTCATACGCCCACACAAATCCCACAAAAAATGCCGAGACTCATCATCTCGGCATTTTCATTTACTCGCTGATAAACGTCACTGCCCAGCCATAGGAGCGCACTTTCCACGCATCGTTTTCCTTGACCAGCACAAAAGCCCAGCCACCATCCTCTTCAAAACCGTCATCCCCTTCTTCAATCACCCAATGCGTAGCAACAGAAAGAAAAGCCAGCCCTTCATCTTCATCAACGCGCAAATCCTGTACAGTCCCAAAGCTGTGTTTGAGCACCAGATCGCTGGGCGGCTTATGCCATGAGATGATTTTCTGCGACCAGCGTTCAACGGCATCATCGCCCTGAAAAAGATGTGGCGGGAAATTTTCAATAATCACCACATCCTCTTTCGCAAAGGCAGAAAGAAAGGCTTTGTCTCCAGTTTCGATGAAACGAGCCACTTTCTCTATCGGTGCCAGCAGAGCGGGGTCAAGATTCTTTGTCATTTTATGTCTCCTGATGCGATGGAATAATATTCATTGTAGCAGAATCATTTCAAACGATTCCAAGATAAAAACAAAAACGCCGAGATGATGGTCTCGGCGTTTTGATGCCTGCAATTCTTCTACGCAGCAGGCGCTCCGCCAGCGCCCATATTCTTGGCACCTTCGATGGACTGCAATGCCAGGTAACCATCGCCGAATTTCTTGAGATTTGCCATCTCGGTATCGTATTGCGAGAAATGGCGCTCCTCATCATCAACCAACGCTTCAAAAACCTTGCGCGTGCCTGAGTCGGCATTCGCGGAGCATTCGTTCGCCCAAATATTGTAATCACGGGCACTGTCCTCTTCCATCTGCGCGGCAAGGACAAGCATCTCTTTTACATCCTGGATTTTCTTTACGCCTTCAGAAGCAACCATCTCCGCATCCCCACCGAGGAAGATGATCCGTTCGGCGCAGTGCTCAATATGCTGCATCTCTTCGATCGCAGTGCGGAAGAAAAGCTGTGAAAGCAACTCATAACCCTGATCTTCGCAGTGGAAATGGAAATACATATATTGATGAACAGCATAGAGTTCATCGGCAACGGCTTTATTTAGTAATTCGATACTTTTTTCATGTCTCACAGGAAACTCCTTTTTCTGACATTTATTTGTGACAGTAATTGATTATACCCAAGGTCATATCTCTTCTCAAATTTTGCTGAATTAAAAAAAGCTCCAAGATACTGAGCATCTCGGAGCTTGGTATTTCAACACTATAACGGGATGTTAGGGAGCAGGTCTCCAAACGGGATCGTAGTCATCGGCGGGATCAGAGGTGATCTGCGCGCGTGATTCGCCGTCCGCCATTGCAATGAAGATGTCGCGGTCGCCCGCGTCAGTGCCTTCAAAGGCCAGCCAAAGCCCATCGCTGGAGAAGTCCACATCCAAAACGGGCAGGGTGCCCAATTCCACATCTTCGCCTTCGTTACCGCGATCTGCATATGCGATCTGCATCTGCCAGAAACGGACGCCATTATTTGCATCACGCTGGCTAAAGAGGATGGATATTCCATTCGGTGTCCAAACAGGATACAGATCCCAATATATATTTCCGCTAACTGTAACGCGTTCTGGTGATTGGCCTGTATTGGTCATCGTCCAGATCTGGAAGGAACCGTAACGACGCACAGCATAAGCGATCTGATTGCCAAAAGGCGACCAGGCTGGCTGGCGGGCAGGCTCATCTTGATTATGCGTTGTCAGGCGGGTGATCTCGGCCGTCTCAAGATCGACCACAAATATCTGCAAATGACCGGGGCGATTTGATGTAAACGCGATCTCTTTTCCGCTCGGTGACCAGGCAGGCTCAAAATCACCAAGATCATCAGAGGTCAGCTGAGCAAGCCCTGACCCATCCGCATTGACCAGCCAAAGATTGGAATCTTTGAGAATATCCGCATCTATGCCACAGGGCGAAACAAAGACCAGCTGCTCTCCATCCGGCGACCAATCCGGCTGGCAGGCACCATCTGACAAATTGGTAATTGGACGAACATTGCTGCCATCAGAATTCGATACATATATCTGCGGAATGCCAGTGCGATCAGACGTAAAGGCAATTTCGCCTGCGCCACCACCAACGGGGGTGGGGACAAGAGTCGGGGTATCGGTCGGGCGCGGTGTTTCTGTGGGCTCCAGCGTATTGGTCGCTGTGGGGGGAATAGTCGCTGTAAAGGTTGGTGTCACGGTCAGGCTTTCTTCCGCGACAGGGACAAATTCCGTCTCGGTAGCTGTTGGCAGCGCAGTCGGGATCGAGGTTTCTGTTACGACTGTGATCCCAAGACTTGGCAGAAGGTTCGAAAGGCGTGGATAATAATACGCCGCCGCTCCAATGCTGCCAAAGATCAAGATCATATACAGCAGGAAGCGGATAAATTTACTGCGTTCTTTACGACGCTTTTTACGTGGCGATTCTGCGGGAGGCAAAGGAGCAGTATTATTCGTAGTAAGCGGAACGCCTACAGGAACGGAATCAGCTTTAGGAGTTTTCTCTTCTTCTACTATCTCAACTTTTTCAATAGAAGGAGGTGTTTCTTCGGGCGCAGGCGGAACGGTAAAGGTATCTTCAACAAGACGCTGTGTTTTGGAACTGGAGGCAAGCAAGGCCTTGCGGAATTCTTCCGCAGTCTGAAAACGGTCATCTGCGTCCACTTCCATCGATTTTTCGATAGCGGCTGCCAAACGACGCGAGACTTTTGGCGCACGTTTACGGATGGGGGTCAACTCGGCATTTTCCATTGCGCGTGCCAAACCATCTTCGGGAATGACGCCGGTCAGCGCAGCGTAAAGGGTTGCGCCCAACGAGTAAATATCGGTACGCGGATCAGTACGGGCTGTGCCATATTGTTCAGGTGGGGAGTAACCGGGGGTCATGGCGCGGGCACCGGTGGTGGTGACCTGACTACCTTGAATAACTTTTGCCAAACCAAAATCGACGAGAAAGACCTCGCCATCTGGCGTTACTTTTACATTGCCTGGTTTTACGTCGCGATGAAGAATAGAAGGCTTACGTGTGTGGAGATAATGGAGCGCTTTACACATCGCCGCGCCGATCAGGATCACTTCATCATCGGGGAGGAAATTCGTTCGCTCCATACGCTGGCGAAGGTCTTCGCCCTCGATATAGTCCATAACGAGGTATTGGCCCTGGTCGCCGATCACGAAGTGGTCGGTTACACGGGGCAAATTTGAATGGCGAAGATTTGCCAAAATAACGGCTTCTAGCCGAAATTGGCGGGCGTATTCGTCTGTGGTAAAAAGGTTCTCTTTAACCGCAACATCCACACCGAGGTTCTCGTCCACTGCGCGGTAGACCGATCCCATCCCCCCTTGCCCCAGGATCTCTGCAATACGATAACGATTATGGAGGAGTGCGCCGCGTTCAAGCGTCATAAGAAAAGGAATTCTCCAAAAGTGGTTTCATGATAAATGCTGTCGCATTATAACAGAGTGTCATTGCATTTCAATGCGCTAATCTGTTAATTTCATCTTAAGAAAGAGGAAAGGTGCACCACCAGAAACCCAAAAACTGACCAGAGAATAGCGGAGATAACGGAAGGTATAAGCCATCAGATCATCGCCAGACGGGAAGACGAATTTAAGCCCAATATAGAGCAGCCCTACCCCCACCAGACCGATCAAATATTGGAAAACGCGTTTTTTCATATCTTTAGCAACGCGATAGCCGCCCTTTGTTTCGATCCATGCCACGCCGCTGAAAAGACCAAAAATAGTGGCGGATGAGACGATCAATCCACTGATCGAGTAGGGATGCGGTGCCTCGCCGCCCGCTCGTGCAGCATTTTGCAACCACGCTGCGGGCATGCTCCAATCCTTGAAGATAGCTGCCACGCCAACACCCGCAAAAAGTAATACCAGCGAGGCAAGGAATGCCGCCAAAACCTGCTTGGCGAGCCCCAGTTCTTTTGCCCAGGCTGCCACCGGCTCCCAGGCGCGATTGAAGCTGACCAAAAGGATTATCCCAATGATCCATCCAACAAGGGTATCAAAAGGAAAGTGTACGGCCAAATAAAGGCGCGAAAGGCTGATGCCAAGGATCACAAAGATCACCAATATCCACACCCAGGTTTTGCGGACATAGCTGCCAAAAACACCCCAAACTGTAAGCGCATTCTGCGCATGACCGGAAGGCACGCCAAAAGATGTTTCAGCGGAGAGCGCCTGCACCTCTGTATTCACCCAATATGGGCGCGGGGAATGAAAAGCGAATTTGAAGATCGTATTGATACCGCTGGTCAGCGCAACCATCGTGCCCAGCCGTAAGCCCAACCGGGAATCAAACCCCCAGTAGATGATCGGCAGGATGATGAGATAGAAATCTTCTGTCCCCAAAAAGCTAAAGAATTTCATGGGTGCCAGAAGCCAATCCCCCAGGTTTTGAAATGCCAAAATAAACTCAATACCGCTATTCAGAAGTTCTTCCATTATCTTTCTCCTCTTAAAGATTATGACCTGTGCTACCAGAATTGACGATACAGACCTTTTCATTGTACACTCATTGCATGCAAAAGTCATCTCAACGCTGGTTCGACATTCCTGCCATAGCATTCCTCGTGATCGCCGTATTGATCACCTCGACACGGCTCTCACTAACCGAGTGGACACCCGATCTGCAGATGGTTGGCACCCTGACCACAATGGGACTTTTGCTCGGATTTTCCCTGGGTTACAGCCGCTTTAAAAAGTGGGGCATTGGTATCCTGACCCTCGGTTATAGCATTACCATCATCCCCTGGCAGATCGTCCGGGTTTTGGGGCCTGTGCTGACCACGCAGGAAAGAATCTACGAGATGAGTGCACGCGTTAGCATGGGACTGGCGACTTTCATCGCCAAAGAACCGGTTGAAGATCATCTTTTGGTGCTCATCCTTTTGGGGCTGATCTTCTGGAGTGTTGCTATCTACTCAAGCTACTCTCTCATCCGCTTTCAGAACAGTTTGGCAGCCATCATCCCGAGCGCAACAGCAATCCTCTTCATTCAATATAATGACCACAACTCCGATTCCCTTTTGTGGATACTCGGCTTCTATTTCTTCTTCGCACTGATCCTCTTTGGACGATTGGATTATTTGAAGAATCGCACGCGTTGGCAAGAGAAAAATGTCTTTATTGTCCCCGATGCAAAATTCGATATAAACCTGCTCTCCATTATCTCCATAGCCATGCTATTGCTCGTCGCGTGGAATATTCCCAGCACCAGCGCCGAATGGAGAGAAATCAGCCGCTGGTGGGATAAAACAGCACACCGCTTTAGAACCGCAGGCGAGAATATCGAGAATCTTTTCTCATCCATCGACAACCCGCGCCCGGCGAGCGGAGGCGTTTTCTACGGCAGCAGCCTTACCTTAGGTGAGCGAAGCTACCAGGGCACAGAGGAGATCGTCGTCGTGCAGATCCCAGAGATCGAGTACGCTCCGCCACGCTACTATTGGCGTGTTCGCAGCTATGACACTTATCTCAATGGCGGCTGGGCGTCTGCGGAGGGCACATTTACAACCGAGCTACCAGCACAGACTCCCCTGCTCCTGCCGATAGACCCAGAAAGCCAAACGGCACTATACACCTTCACAAATAAATCCGTAACGCGTCCTCTGCTGATCACAGGACATCAAACCTATTGGACGGATATAGATGCGGAAGCCGTTTATACAGAACTGCCCGATGACACCCTTGACCTGAACTTGCTGCGTGCCACCCCAGCGGTTAAGAACGATGAAAGTTATTCCACCAGAGCCGCTCCTCTGGCACCTACCGTATCCCAACTCCGTGCTGCTGGCACAGATTACCCTGAATGGGTGACCGAGCGCTATCTGCAACTCCCTGAAGATCTGCCACCCGCTATTCCCGAATTAGCGCGCGAACTCACCCGCGGACGCGCCACTCCCTACGATAAGGCGCGTGTTATCACTACCTACCTGCGCACAGAGATCGAATATAGCGAAACCATTCCCGCCCCACCAGCCGGACGTGATCCGCTGGAATGGTTCCTCTTCACCTGGAAAGAAGGCTACTGCAATTATTCAGCATCTGCTCAGGTGGTTATGCTCCGTGCGGTGGGCATCCCCGCACGCATGGTCGTTGGCTTTGCACAGGGAACCCGAAATGAAAACAACGATTTTGTCGTGCTGCAAAAAGATGCTCACGCCTGGCCCGAAGTTTACTTTCCTGAAATAGGCTGGGTGGAATTTGAGCCCACCCTGAACCAGACCCGCCTGATCCGCCCGATCGGGGAGATCGTCACCGAAGAAGAGCCAGATGGTGTCCTCTTTGGCGGTTTGGTCGAAGAAGAGATCGTAGATCCGCCCCTGCCAGAAGAAGTGCCGGAGCCAACCCCTATACCTGAAAATCTTGAGGAAACTTCAAGGAAAACCAGCCAACTCTTGCCCTTTTGGGGTATGATTATTCTATTATCGGTAGCTATTCTCTTCGGTATCTGGCAACTTAACCGGAAGCAACTTCTTCTCAAGCGCGGTTTACGACTCGCCGTCCATTTTTATGAACGCAGAGACGCATCCGCTCCAAAATGGCTTACCCGTTGGCTGGCATGGCATGAAGCGAGCCCCATTGAGCGAGCTTTTCACAGTATCAATCGCAGTTTGGGCTGGCTTGGAGTGGATACGCCCGCACATTTGACTCCACGCGAGAGAGCGTCTGCTTTACAGGAATTATTACCAGAGCAAGAAGAGACGATCACTACCTTACTGAACGAACATGAAGAAAGCTTATTCACGCCAAATGGCGGGGATCTGGAAATCGCCCAGCGTGCAAGTTCTGCAATTTATTGGAACACGCTCAAGCATAAAATTCGAGTGCATGAAAGAGAACCACGGGACTGAAAAATGCCAGACGAAAAAACATCAACCCTTGTTATCAAAGATCAAATCCTTGGCTTAAGCAGACAAGTCGGGCGTATCGGGGCTTCGTTACGTACAACAACTTCTGATACATCCCGCGAGCTTATCGACGAGCTTTCCTATGTTGAAAGGCGTCTTTATAAATTAAGCCGAAAAGCTGCCGCATCACAAGATGAGTTGGATAATATGGTTGCGCTGGCAAATATCAGCCAGATGGTCAACTCTTCATTGGAAGTGGATGAAGTTTTGCGCATCGCAATGGATACGGTCGTTCGTATGATCAATGCGGAACGCGGCTTTTTGATGCTACGCGATGCCAACAACCAGATGATCATCCGCACCGCACGCAACTGGGAACAGGAATCCATCAACTCAAAAGAATCTGCCACCAGCCGGACGATCATTAACCGCGTCATCGAGAGCGGGGAATCGATCCTGACCACAGACGCACAGGAAGACCCGCGTTTTGGCGCACAAGAAAGCATTATTGCACATAATATGCGCTCGATCTTATGTGTGCCGCTCAAGGTTAAAAATGACTTAATCGGCGTGATCTACGCTGATAACCGCGTTCGCTCAGGGATATTTACCGAAGCATCGCGAAACGTACTGGCTACTTTTGCCAACCAGGTCGCTATCGCTATTGAGAACGCGCGCTTATTTACCTCCCTGCGTCACACCCTCGCTGAAGTGACCGAACTCAAGAACCTGATGGATAATATTTTCGCATCCATCGCCAGCGGCGTCATTACCGCTGATGTACAGGACCAGATCACACTCTGCAATAAGGCTGCCGAAGCGATCATTGGACAGAAAAACCCAGAAATTGTTGGGCGTCAACTCGATATGATCATCCCCTCCCTGGCTGCGGATATTCTGCCTTATCTCGCCACAATGCGTGAAACCGACGAACCGATCGTTGATCTTGAGATCCGCCATACTTTGCCCGAGCGCGGATCAGTGGATTGGCGTTTGAATCTCTCGCCTCTCAAGGACGCGAACGAAGATACCCAGGGAGTTGCTATTGTCCTGGATGATCTGACCGAGCGAAAACAACTGGAAGCGCAACGCCGTCTCTTCGAGCGGATGGTTTCCCCGGCAGTGATCCAACAGCTTGACCCCGACAGCCTGAAAATGGAAGGCAAACGCACCGACATCACCATTCTCTTCGCAGATATTCGCGGCTTCACCAGCTACAGCGAACAGCAAAGCCCTGAAAAACTCGTTTCGGTGCTCAACCGTTACCTCGCTGCTGCTGCCGACGCCGTGCTCGCTGAAGAAGGCACAGTCGATAAATTCCTTGGCGATGCTGTTATGGCGTGGTATAACGCCCCCGTCCCGCAAGCTGACCATACCCTGCGTGCTGTACGTACTGCACTCGCAATTCGCGGCGCCATCGAAAAACTCTACGCCGAACTCCCCGCTGAAGCGCATCTGTCCTTCGGGGTCGGTATCCACTATGGTGAAGCGGTTTTGGGTTTGATCGGTACAGATAAAAAACTCGAATATACCGCCATCGGCGATAGCGTCAACACCACCAAGCGTATTCAGGAGCATTCCAGTAAAAACCAGATCATGATCAGCGAAGAAGCCTACAAGCTTGTCAAAAAACATATCTATGTCGACAAGCTTGATGCGCTTCAGGTAAAAGGGAAAAGTAAACCGATCAAGGTTTACGAAGTGCTCGGCTTACGATAGCCCCCGACAAAAAAGGTCACGCCAAGAGCGTGACCTTCGCATTTAAGTCCACAAATTTTCAACGAGATAAAGTAATTGCCGCATCCCTTTTTCAACAGGGGTAACATCAATATACTCTCTCATCGTATGCGCGCCGTCACCTGTTGTAATGCCTACGCAGATCGTCGGATATCCGCGACTAAGCGGAATATTCGCATCAGTGGAACCAATCGTAAGCATGGGCTCAATCCCTTGTTGGATTAAAGCATCTGCTGCCAATTTAACCAGGGGATGAGACACGGGCATTTCACCTGCCGGGCGATCCCCGATCTTTTTCGCGACGATCTCCACCCTCGGCTTGCTCGCTGACGAGATCAACATCTGCGCCTTTTCATCCAGTTCCGCTAACACCGAAAGCGATTCAGAGCGTAGGTCCAGCTCAAAGGATGCTTCTGCCGCGATGGTATTCACCGAAATCCCGCCAGAAAAAGTACCAATATTCAACGTCGTACGTGGGTCTTCTGGCAATTCAAGCGCATCCAGTTTTTTAATCAATTTTGCCAGTTCATGTACAGCTGAGGGGCGTCCAAAATTCCCCCACGAGTGCCCCCCATCGGTTCTCGCAGATACCCGATAGCGACGCACGCCCAAGGCACGATAGTAGGCATATCCCAACGCCATGCCTTCGAGTGCCAGGTAGGCAACAGGCATATCGCCAAAGCGATCCACGACGGCGCGCATCCCATGTAAGTCGCCTATCCCTTCCTCGCCGACAGTGGCAACCAGCCAAATATCGCCACCGAGATGTATTCCTTCGGCACGTAACAGCCAAAGTAAACCTATCATGCCGGCAACGCCGAGGGCGTTATCCCCGATTCCGGGGCCAGTCAGCACTTTCGGGTCACGCGTGAGACGCAGGTTTGTATCTGCGGGGAAAACTGTGTCGAGATGGGCACAAATCACGAGCGGTGCACCGCCGCCCTCGCCGCGTATCCGTCCGTATATATTTCCTGCTTCATCTATTGAAATATCCTGCAAACCTTCTTCGATAAAATGTTCGCGCACAAACTCGCCGCGCGTTTTTTCGCTGAAAGTTGGTGCGGGGATCTGCTGGATATCGATCGCCAGCTCTAGTATATCGTTGACCAGCTTCTTCATCATACTTCCCGGATCATATCGATCATTGCATCTAAACGGGCTTGAGCAAGACCGGGCAACACATCGAGTGGATAGAAAGGCCCGCTGCCTTCCATGCTTATCGAAGCGGAAACATTGCCATACGCTGCTGCCCGAAGTGGGTCTGCGGTTTTATGGTAACCAGCCAGGAAACCACCGCAAAAGGCATCGCCTGCGCCAGTGGGGTCTGCCACACGGGAGGCGTAGGCGGGCAATTCCCAACGCTTTTTTGTCTCAGCATCGTAAAGGCATTGTCCTTCATTGCCACGTTTGATGATGATCACACGACAGCCAAATTTAGCCAATTCTTCAGCCATTGCCCAAAGGTCGTGCGTTTCTCCCCAGAAGAGGGAACGCATTTCCTCTTCAGAGGGCATGAATGCAGTTAATCCATCCAGAAAGAGGCGTAAATCCTGACGACGGTGTGGATGCATATATTGCGGAGATGGATCGAGGGTGAGTGTCTCAATAGAGGCAGCACGAAAAGCTGTTAGCATTTGTCCCTGACTTTTGAATTCCAGTGGAGAAATATGCGCGGCCTTTGCCTGCAAATAATCAGCAGGGATCTCTGTTACCAAAGGCGTGGCAGGATGCCGCTCTTCTTTTAGACTCTCCCTACTTTCTGGAGGGCGATACCCTAACAGCGTTTTTGGGAAGGTCAACTCACGGCGTGCAAAATGTCCGACAGGGTTGGAACGTGCAAGTTCCCGTGAAGGGCTGTAAGCACGAAAGGAACGCAGGTCCAGCGAACCGGGAACGATCTGAACACCACTGGAATCAATACCGAGTTCGGCAAAATGGCGCAGCCATTTATTAGGATAATCTTCCCCCACGCGGGCGACCAATCCGATCTCTTTTTGCCAAACCGCTGCCGCTCCGGCAGCATAAAGTGGACTTCCGCCCGGACGATCCAGGATCGGCGCCCCCTCCACTGGCAAGATATATTCCCTATCAAGGCGACCAGCGAATATCAAAGAGAGAATCATATTTTGGTATGAAAAACGCTTTGTGCCGCATCTATTTGATCAGGATCAAGAGGTAATAAAAATGTGAAGCGGCTACCTTTATCCAACACACTTTCTGCCCAAATCTCACCCCCATGCATCTCGACCATCACCTTTGCGACAGAAAGCCCTAAGCCCATACCCCCATGTTGACGGGTAAGGTGAGATTCGACTTGATAGAAACGTTCGAAAATATGTGGCAGATCTTTTTCAGGAATACCGATACCGTCGTCCACAACGGAGACCTTGGCGTAACCGGGGATCTCCTCAGTAGTGATGAAAACATGTCCACCTTCATGTGTGAAAGTAAGCGCGTTCTTCAAGAGGTTGCTGATCGCGATCTCGATCTTGGCAGCATCTCCTTCTAAAAGCAGTTCTGGCGCTTTAATCTCGGGATGCAGGGTAACCTTTTTTTCCCGCGCTCTTTCCTGAAAAGTATTGAGTGAAGCCAGTACAAGATTTGCCAGTGAGAATTTCCGCATCCGCAAGCGAGCAGCGCCGCTTTGGAAGTTCTCCACATTTGCCATATCTTCGATGATCTCTTTTAATTTTGCCCCGCTACTAATAATGGTGTCTATTTGTTCCTGATGCTCATCATCGATCACTTCGCGCAAAAAAGTCGAGTGGCCAAGGATCAACCCCAAAGGTGTACGTAGCTCGTGTGATGAGATCGCGATGAAATCATTTTTCATCTGTTCCAGTTTTTCGGCTTCGACACGCGTTTTTCCGATTTCTTCTTCCAGCGAGAGATTTCTGATGATCATCGCGATTAGAGATGCCAATGTCTCTAGGATTGTGACATCTTCTCCGTTATAATGGGCGCGGTTTATCTTATTGAGCGCTTCGAAAACGCCAATAGGCTGACCCTTAACAAGCAATGGAACTGCCAAAATTGAGTGTGTCTGGAATTCTGCGGCATTATCAACTTCTGAGTAAAAACGTTCATCGCCCCGCACATCCTGAATGACCAGTGGTTTGGCATGCCGATAAACCCAACCAGCGATGCTCTCTTCGAGAGGCACACGCACCCCCCGGATCGCATCACGATGGAACCAGGGTGCTGCGACAAAATGAAGATGATCGTCTGCTTCATCGTACCTAAGGATCGAAGCAACTTCACTATGCGTCAATTCGCTGGCAACCGAAATCGCCGATTGCAGGATCGTTGAATAATCCAGATCGGCGCTGATCATATGGATCAGTTCCAGCAAACGTTCAAGGCGTTTTAGGCGTTCGTTCATCATTAGGTGCTTCCAGTTTGTAGATTATACTCTCTTGTCATCACCCCCTACATAACAAAAAAGAAAGTATTGAGACCGGGGCTGCAAAAAAGCACCCTACATACAAAAATATCAAATAAAGCAAGTAAGGAGAACTGAATGGGTAAGAAGAAAGTACGCGTAGCAATTATCGGTGTTGGTAATTGTGCGTCATCGTTGGTACAGGGAGTTCATTACTATAAAGAAGCAACCGATGATGAGACAATCCCTGGTATCATGAATGTCAACTTGGCTGGTTATCACATCAATGATGTCGAATTCACAATGGGTATTGATATCGATATCAACAAGGTTGGTAAAGATCTCTCAGAAGCCATTTTCACTGAACCCAATAATACATATAAGTTTGCCAGAGTTCCCAAAATGGATGTGCCCGTTGTACGCGGCATGACCCATGATGGTTTGGGCAAATATCTCAAAGAAGTCATTACCCCGGCACCAGGCGCCACTGCAAATATCGCAAAACTGCTCAAGGAAACGAAAACGGATGTGTTGCTCAACTTCCTACCCGTTGGCTCCGAGATGGCAACCAAGTGGTACGTAGAGCAGGCGCTCGAGGCAGGTTGTGCCTTTGTGAACGGCATTCCCGTTTTCATTGCATCGCAGGAATATTGGGCAGATCGCTTCCGTGAAAAAGGTTTACCGATCCTCGGCGACGACATCAAATCGCAAGTAGGGGCAACCATTTTGCACCGCGTCCTGACCACTCTCTTTGTCGACCGCGGTGTACGTCTTGACCGCACCTACCAGCTCAATTTCGGTGGCAACACTGACTTTCTCAACATGCTCGAACGTGAGCGTCTAGAGTCAAAGAAAATCTCCAAAACCGGCGCAGTCACTTCTATGCTGCCTTACGATCTTGGTAAGGGAAATACGCATGTTGGACCTAGTGACCACGTGCCGTGGTTGAGCGACCGCAAATGGTGCTATGTTCGCATGGAAGGCACTACTTTCGGGGAAGTACCGTTGAATGTGGAAGCCAAACTCGAAGTTTGGGATAGCCCGAACTCCGCCGGTGTGATGATCGACGCCGTCCGCTGTGCGAAGATCGCCCTCGACCGAGGCTTGGCAGGTCCCATCATCGCTCCTTCATCCTATTTCTTCAAGACCCCACCAAAGCAATTCCGCGACAGTGTCTGTAAAGAGATGACCGAGGCATTTATTGCCGGCGAAGAGTAAAGAGCAATCTACTGTAATAGCAAAAAGGGACTGCGCATGCGCAGTCCCTTTTTGCTTATCTATATTTGAAATGATTAGCGGCGTTTTTTGCGATCTTCCTTCGAGAAGAAGCCCAGGATCGTACTAACAATACTCACAACAAGACCGCCTAAAAGCGCGTTCCAAAAAACAGGCGGGGCGATATGTAAACCAACACCAAAGCTCTGACCGATAACACTTGTCAGCCAGAAGAGGAAGGTGTTGATGAGTAGGGAGAAAAACCCCAGTGTGAGTACGATGAGTGGCAAGGTGAAAAGCTTTAGAAGCGGGCGTAAGATCGCATTGATCAACCCGAAGATCAGGGCAAGCCAGACGAGAGAAGAAAGGCTCCCGCCAAGATTGATGCCGGGAACAACATAAACCGCAACCGCAATAGCAATAGCGTTAATAAACCAACGAACGATAAATCGAGGCATTTTTTACTCCTTTTCTATGCTCTATAGTATACGCGAAGGGATGGATCAAGTTGCAGCTTCGCGCCCGTTTGCACGCATCCACACCAGCGTACGGTAGGCGCTGAAACCCGCCAATTCAAAGGCGGCGACATTCTCATCGGCGGGGTAATCGAGGTACAAGTTCACTCGTTGAGAGGCAAGATGTAGACGGGCGTGTAGCAACAAATCAGCCAGAGATGCAGTATCTGCCTGGGGGGTGGTAGCAAGCCAAAGGGGCGAGCGACGCGTGCGTGTTTGCATCCAGCTGAGTGCCGCCTGAAGTTGACCATCCTTTTTGATCGCCCATTGGCGAATATCATTTTCTACAAAAATGCGATAGAGCCAGTGCTTAATGCCGGGAGAGAATATTTGGAAATCGGGCATCCGATACCAGGAAAAATCCAGTGGATAACTACGCAGCAGCCACTTGATCTGCTGCTCCCAAAAGCGTGACGAACGTGAGAGAACAGGCTGGCCGATCTTGCTCATCTCTTCGAGGTTATGCTTGGGTGCGTTCCACGTGGTGCGATGGGCTTTGATCTGGAACCCGAGGGTTTCATAAAGTTTTATTGCCCCATGATTACCTTTTTCTACATGCAACCAAATGGCAGAGGCACCTCGTTTGCGAACATGTTGCATCCCCCTCTCGGTCAGGTGACGAGCGATCCCTTTACGGCGATACTCGGGATGAACAGCAATGTTTGCCAGCAGAAAATTCCCTTTGCGGAAAGGGATGACACTTATATTGCCAACGATCTTTTTTTGATCTTCCCAGACATAGCCCATCACCGGCATGGAACTGGAAATCCAGCTCAGATAATGTCGATCGTGGCTGGCATCCCGCATTTGCTGAACATAACGCCGTCCTTCGCCATCCATATTTTTATGAAAGCATAACTCAACAAGATCGGCGACCTTGGAAAGATCGCGCATGATGTTAAGTGGGCGCATTCTGCCGATATTTTGCTCGGCGGGGAGGGGAAGGCTAATGGTAGACATTGAAAATATTATATCTCGAACCCCCTATGACCTGTGGAACTTCTCCCCCAGATGCATATTGGGGGGAGAAGTAGACTTTTTTAGACCTGCTCAAAGTGATTAATAT
Organism: uncultured Anaerolineaceae bacterium; assembly: GCA_964487745.1. Lineage (GTDB taxonomy): Bacteria > Chloroflexota > Anaerolineae > Anaerolineales > Villigracilaceae > Desulfolinea. Next base: position 24,168 of record CAZASG010000041.1, read on the forward strand.
CCAGTACAAAGACCGTAGCGTGTTTTACTGCCAGGTCAAGCGTGGGGGCACAGCGATCACGAATGATCTGGATGACTTGCTCCACTTTTTCTTCTTCCACACCGATCATAAAAGTCGCGTTGCCACGCCGGAAAAACCCGCCTGTGGATGCGATGCGTGTTACACGAAATTCTTCCTGTAAGAGTGCCTGTAAAATCTCATCTTCATCCAGATCTCGCACAATGGCGAGTACCATTTTCATTGTTTTAGAACTCATGATATGCCTCAACATCAAAGGTAAAGATCGTCGCACCGCCTACGTCGACTGCGGTGGGACGCTGTAGTGGAAGAAAGGTACCATCCAACGGCGTACGAACATGTTCAACACGCTTATGACAATAACGCGCCAGGGTATTGACAACATCGCGTTCACGCCCATCGGGGATGCCGATCAGCAGGGTTACGTTGCGTTGGCTGAGAAAGCCGCCCGAACTGGGAAGTTGATCTACGCCGAAGCCCGCTTTGCCCAATCCCTTGAGGGCGCTCTCCAAGTCCACTTCTTGAATGACGACGGCCATCATCTTGGTGATCTCGGGGCGTTTTCCGTCGCCCAATTGCAAAAGCTGCGACCAGTTGACGTGCTGCTCAGTGAGAGCTTCGTCCACTTCGCCAACGAGATCGTTGTAGATTTCTTCGGAGATAACACCATTACGGAAAAGACTGCCCAGCGATGCACGTTCCACGCGCAAGGCTTCACGACGGGCTGCATCCAATTCCTCGATCTCAACAGCGGGATTCTTTGCCATGATCTCCTTAAGAGCATTAACATATACAACTTCACGCTCCAGGAAGATCGGCTGCATTTGCTGCCAAACATGTGAGGAAAGCAAACCTTGTTGGCTCATCTTCTCCAGATGATCGGCTGCCGAACGATTGGCAATAAAACGTGCGTGGCGGCGCTCATAACGCTCCTGAATACTCGAACGTCGCACCAGCTCCAAGCGGTTGACCAATTTCTCCATCGAGAAGCCCTGACCAAGCAATGTAAATAACACCACTCCAAAGGACATTGCCAGGATCGTATCTCGCCCGGCAAAACCTTCCTGGGGGATGGTCAATGCCAGTGCCAGAACAATTGCGCCACGCAAACCGCCCCAATAGAGAATATGTTTCCACCTGTTTGGGATATCCCTCGCAAAACTGGAGAAACCGTAGATCCCAATTCCGCGTGCAAGCAACACAGCAAAGATCGCAATCAGGATCGCCTGCCAATTTTCAATGAAAATATCGAAGTTGATCGTTAGACCGATCAATAAGAAGATCAGAGAATTTGCCAAGAAGGCAATATATTCCCAAAAGTTGTTGACCACAATACGCGTTGTCGGCGACATTCCGCGCGGACCGATGTTCCCGTTCACGATCCCGGCAACCACCACCGCCAAAACGCCGCTGACATGCACTGATTCAGCAAGCAGGTAAGCCCCAAAAGCCAAGGTCGTGGTAATAGTGGTTTCCACCAGCGCATCATCGATCCTCCCGATCACTTGCGAAGCAAGGAATCCGGCGATAAAACCAACCAGCACACCACCACCAGCGACAAGGAAAAAATCACCAATACTGGTCCAAATATTGTAATGACCCGTTGTCGCGATATCCAGCATCAAGCCGAACATCACGATCGCGGTGCCATCGTTGAAAAGACTTTCGCCTTCCAATAAAACCTGCAAACGCTTTGGCACACCCAATTGCTTGAAAAGTGCCACCACAGCCACAGGATCGGTCGCGGCGATCAGCGCGCCAAAGACCAGGGCGATCTCAATCGCGATCTTTGCACCAACACTGACGATCCCGCCGACCAAAAAGGTCGTCACGATCACACCGGGGATCGCCAGCAAAAGGATCAACCACAGGTCGCGCCGCAGATCATCAATACGGATATGGAATGCCGCTTCAAAAAGCAATGGCGGCACCAATAACCCAAGGATAAGTTCGGGAGGGGCTTCAAGTTCCAGATGAAAGAGGGGCGTGATCACCAGCCCAACCAGAACCAAACCAACCGTATAAGGAACGCGCAAACGTTTTGCTCCCCAAGCAACCAATAAGGCAACAATAAGCAGCAACAAAATTGCGCCTTCAGCTTCTAATATTCTCTGTCCAAGTTCTAGTTCTTCTTCCATATATATTCTCTAAGTTGGGGAAAGGGGGATTTTTTATTCAGGCAAGGAGATGATACACGGCGCCTCGTCCGTGACCTTAACCTGCTCGCCATTCGCAAAGGTGACGGTGGTCTTCAACGTTTCCCGTTTAATTTCCAGCTCCCGGTAGCGTACGGTTACCGTCCACGGGAAGGGATTTTGACCAGTCAAATGCACACGCGTCGCCGAGTGGATCCGCACGCCCAAAAGCTCAAGGAAAAGCCCTGTGGGGGCAAGTCCGCTGAGGGCATTGCGCGCACCGATGCCAGTGCCTACTTCAGCATTATAGTGCTGGTAAAAAGCATTATTCTGACGTAAATTTTGCAGGATACCGTTCATCAGGCGCACAAAAAGACGGGCGGCTTCCTGCGTATATCCTTGACGATGCAACCCCTCGGCAATGAGCTGATTCCAGGGAAGATGGACGCTCAGGCAAACGGCTTCAGATTCCTTTGTCGGGGGGGCGGGGCAGGCTGGCAAGCCAAATGGACGGTTAAATTTTTGGGCGTTGGCAATCGTCTGGTGCACGAGCGCTTTCGCTTGCACGTCATCCATTAGCCCTGCCCAAAGCGGCAGGAGTTGGGTTTGATCATCCCCACTTAGGTTCACAGAGCGGATTATGATCTTGTCATCATCATCCACATGTCTGACGACGATCTTCCCAACTTTGGTGTAGACCTTGCGACTGGTTGCTGCTGAACCAGCGTCGGTGGATTTGAAATCAAGCGGAGAGAGAGTCTCATCATCATCGCCTGTTTTGGTCACAAACTCGCCGATCTCCACTTCCGCACGACGTGTAGTTTTGTCCTTTGTCTTGATCTCAACCAGGAGACGGATCGGTTTCTGGAAGCTCTCCTTGAATTTGATCATGCCACCACCGCTTTGGCGATGCAGGATCTTCCCACGCGAGGGCAGGTTGCTGTCGCGGTCAAGATAGCGATATGTCGCGCGGCGTGCATCCCAGCAGGCTTCAGCGCCTTCTTTTAATTTTTGCGCCTGTTCAGCGAGAAGGGGCTGATCGTTATTTTTACCGATCAAGCCACTGATCTTTCCTAAGGCTTCAGCCTCATGATAAAGAGCGGCAAAAAGGGAGGGGCTGTGCACGGCGGAAATATCCACACCGCGTGCCCAGCGATGCCAATTATTGAATAGGGGATGATCTTCAAAACTGATCTGAAGAGGGTGCTGCCATTCTGGCAAGGTATCGTGATTTCGATCATGTTCAGGAGAAAACCACGACCAGAAGAATTGCTGTAAGGCAGGGTAGATCTCTGTCAGGAAAACTTTGTTATCCGTGTGTTCGTAGAGCTTCCACGCCAGGGATGCCAAAAAGGGTGCCGCCAATAAACGGCTCCGCTGCCCAGCCAAACCGACCTTGTGATCAATATCGCCCGTTTCGGCTTGTGTGGCAAGGAAATTTCTTGTAAAATCTTCGCCCAACTCGGGCGCACCCGGCAGGAGACTGAAGAGATAATAACTTTCGAGTGGGGATTGCCCATTCCAGCTCGGAGGATGATCGCTGCCATCGCCAGCCAGCGAATTACCTTGATCGGGCTGGCGGGAATTTACAAATGTTGTCGCGGGTAATTCGTCGTTACCGTTGAAAAGTAATCGGAAAGCAGACTGCTGGCTGAGAGCGAAGGCGGCATCCCAGGCAGGATCACCTGTTTCGATCTCAACGCTCTGGCTGGCATTGGTCAACTCAATGCGAGCACGTTCCGCATCAAAGGGACGGGCGACAATACGACGAGCAAGATCAAAGGAAACCTCTGTTTCCGGCAAAGCAGCTTGCGCCCAACTAAAGCGACGTTTCTCACCGGGTCCCAAATCAACACCCAGATTAAGGGAAGGTTGAGGACTCACTCCTGAGTTAGGGCCACCGGTTAAGAAAAAGACGGGAGCCAATCCCCCCGTTGTGCCGACCAGTACATTTACACCCTGGATCTGTTGAGGTTTGAAATTTTGTCCATCGAGGGGAGAAAGATTGGCAGCTAGCTCCATTTCTATCTCACGCTCAGAAGTTGTGCGATTGATGAGGGTCAAACGTCCGCTGATACTCTGAGAATCAGGTATCCAGTATTCTGCGATCACTTCAAGGTTCTCAAAGGGTGAAAATCTAACCTCGAGAAAATTGGCATAAAAAGCAGTTACAACCGGTGGGATCGCGAACAAGGTGGGATCACTGACCTCTACATCCCCTTCGTAGAAACGCGGGAATATCCGCATGGCACGCGCACGCAGCCCATACGTTGTACGTAAAGAAAGTGCGGCTGGTTCGCCGCCGCCTAATTCGAGTTCCCAAATATGATCGTTGGAATAATCGGGGGTTGATAAACGGGCATCCGCCGCCAGTGTTAACGAAAGCGGGTCGTCGGCGCCCAATGTCCATTCACGCATGGCTCTATTGTACGTTAGTTTTTGGCGAGTTCAAAGGGTTTTGTGCTAGAATCACGGCGACGAAAACGTGTATGGGGTGTTATTGGTTCTGTAACCCATACAACAAGGAGTTTGAGATGACAACTGTTCCCGCCGCTCGCGGCATGTATTTTGAAGAATTTGAAGTCGGACAGAAAATGACCTCCCCCGGACGTACGATCACAGAAAGCGATGTGGTCAACTTTGCGGGACTTTCCGGCGACTATAACCTGATCCACACCGATGCGGAATATAGCAAAAATTCCCCCTTCGGCGCGCGCGTGGCCCACGGCTTGCTGGGGCTTTCGATCGGCTCCGGTTTGGCCCTCCGCACTGGCGTGCTCGAGGGCACCGTGATGGCTTTCCGCGAGATCAATAGCTGGAAATTCGTCAAACCTGTCTTCATTGGCGATACCATCCACGTGGTGATGGAAATCATCACCACCAAAGCGATGAAACGCCTCGGCGGTGGGAAAGTTGACCTGCAATTCAATATCCAAAACCAAAACGACGAAACCGTGATGAAGGGAATTTGGTCGGTTTTGGTGATGTCGAAACCTGAATAAAATTACCTCGCAGTGGCACGACATATCGTGCCACTGCCAAAAAACCTATGCCCACACCTGAAGAAGAACGAGATGACTATCTGCGACGCCTGATCGCCTCCGAGGAGGAGACACGCGCCGATATTCCCGTGCCCCCCTACCCGACTGAGAACAAGGTTGATCCAGCTGCCGAAGAAACAAATCCGCGTATGCAAAACCACCTCCCCCAACGCGTGGATGAGATCGATATGGGCGCAACACGCGTCACACCAGCGGCATTTCAGCCCGCTTCTCAACCCCGCCCCTCCGCGCCACGCCGCAGAAATAATTGGCAGGCGCAACTTCGCTATCAATGGAACACCTTTCTCAACGACCTGCAAGGGCGGCGTTTCAACTGGGGCTGCCTGCTGCGCGGCATGATCCTGCTCATCTTTGGGGTGGTTTTTCTCGGCTTGGTGGGTGGATCCTACGCCCTTTACCAATACAACGTGATCGCCTCGACCCTGCCCGACGTCGACGATTTGCGTGCACGCGCATCCCAGTTTGAGACCACCCGCATTCTCGATAGCCAGGGAAATATCCTCTACGAGATCCTCGATCCCAACGCCGGGCGACGCACCTATATCCCGCTCGATAATATTTCCCCTAATCTCGTTGCCGCGACCATCGCAACCGAAGACAAAGAATTCTACAACCACCCCGGCTTTGACGCAGTCGCCCTCGTACGTGCCTTGTGGCAGAACTATACCAGCGGCGAGATCGTCTCCGGTGCATCGACCATTACCCAGCAGCTCGCGCGTATGCTCCTGTTAAGCGAAGAACGCTATGACCAGACTTACGAGCGTAAAGCCCGTGAGATCATTCTTGCTGCCGAGATCACACGCCGCTACACCAAAGACGAAATTCTCGAACTTTATCTCAATGAAGTTTATTATGGTAATCATGCCTATGGCATCGAAGCCGCAGCGGAGACCTATTTCAACACCACCGCCGACAAACTGAATTTTGCCCAGGCGAGTTTCCTCGCAGGTCTCCCTCAATCAGCATTACACGATATTCACACCAACCCCGTAGGGACTCTCCAACGCCACCGCGACGTTGTGCTGCTCAGTTACTATCTCAGCCAGGAAAAGAACTGTATCGAAGTCAGCAACAGTGATGAGCGCATCTGTGTTGGCGCGTTGGAAGCTTCACAGGCTGTGGAGGAGATCGAAAATTACGACTTTATCCCGCCGAATATTTCCATCCGCTACCCGCATTGGGTGCATTACGTGCGCAGCCTGCTCGAAGAGCAATACGACGTCCAGACAATCTACCACTCCGGGTTTACCGTTCACACGACCCTTGATCCAAGCTTGCAGGATATGGCACAGCAGATGGTCACCAGCCAGATCGCATCGCTGGCAGACCGGAACGTCCAGAACGGCGCGCTTGTGGCGGTGGAACCGGATACGGGCAAGATCCTGACGATGGTCGGTTCGCCCGATTTTGATAACCCGGCTATTTCGGGGCAGGTCAATATGGCGACCAGTCCCACCCGTCAGCCCGGCTCCTCGATCAAACCTATCGTTTACCTAGCCGCCTTCGAAAAAGGCTGGACACCCGGCACCCTGATCTGGGACGTGCCCTCCGAGTTCCCGCCCTCGGGCGACCCGAACGATACGCGTGAGCCTTATAAACCTGTCAACTACGACGAACGTTTTCACGGTCCCGTCACATTGCGTGTGGGATTGGCGAATTCATTCAATATCCCCGCCGTAAAAGCCCTCAACTTTGTTGGCATTTACGACGACCCCGAAACTGAAGAAAAAGAAGGCATGATCGCCATGACCGAGCGTCTCGGCATCACTACCTTTACCCGCGACGATTACGGTCTCTCACTTTCGCTGGGTGGTGGCGAAGTCAGCTTGCTCGAAATGACGGGTGCATTCGCCGTGATGGCGAATGAGGGCGTACGCATCCCGCCGGTGGCGATCACCAAAATTCTCGATCATAACGGCGAACTCGTCTACGAATATACGCCTCCACAAGGGGAGCAAGCCCTTCGTCCAGAGCATGCTTTCCTGATCTCCTCCATTTTGTCGGATAACGCTGCTCGCACGTGGATGTTCGGACCCAATTCCTATCTGCATCTGCCTTTTCCCGCTGCGGCAAAGACCGGTACATCCAACGATTTCCGCGACAATTGGACAATGGGCTACACGCCCGATCTGGCTGTCGGTGTTTGGGTGGGGAATGCCGATTACACGCCCATGAATAACACCACCGGATTGAGTGGCGCAGCACCGATCTGGTCGCAATTCATGCAGAAAGCTGTGCCGATTGTTGCCAATGGCGCCCCGAGACATTTTCCGCGCCCGGAAGGCATTATCGACGAGATCATCTGCTCTATCTCCGGCACAGAGCCATCCAACTATTGCAAGACCGGTACCCAAACCGAATATTTTGCTGAAGATCAGCCGCCCCTGCCCCCGGGCATGGATCTGTGGCGCAAGGTTCAATTGGATACCTGGACCGGGCTCGAAGCCTCGGACGCTTGCAGCGAATATACGGATGAAAAAATGGTCATGCGTGTGGAAGACGAATGGGCACGCAAGTGGCTGGAAACCAAAGATGGCAAGAATTGGCTTGAAAACCACGACTTCCCCAAAAATATCGATTTCGCTCCGAATCGTGAATGCAATGCCAACGACCCTCAGCCCAAGGTCAAAATTACCAATCTCGATGATGGAGAAAAGATCATCGATGAAACCGGCATACAAATTCTTGGCGTTGTTACAGTCAGCGAAAATTTTGGAAATTGGAGTCTCGAATTTGGAGAGGGTGAAAATCCATCGAAATGGATTTCCCTCGTTGCCAATAACGAGAGTCAGATCAAAGATCCTGAAAAACTTGCAAATTGGGATTTTGAAGGACTTTCGGATGGCGTCTTCACCCTGCGCCTGACCCTCTACGGCGACAAAGGCGACGCCTACGCAGAACGCATCGTCCGCGTGACCCTGAAATTGCCCGCTCCGACAGCCACGCCGACCCCCACCCCAACATCCACCGCTACCCCCACGCCTACCGGCACGGCAACACCCACCCCGTCGGAGACACCCACACCCAGCGACACTCCCACCCCGACGGAGACTTTCACCGAAACACCGATCCCGAGCGATACGCCGGTGCCGACAACAGCAGTGCCTTAAACAACAAATCCCCTGAAATTTCGGGGGATTTGTTGTTTGTTAGCGCCTCTTCTTGAACTGAAACCAATCTTCTTGTCCTATTCGTTTTTATATTCAAACAGTGCAATGCAAGATTTTACA
>CAZASG010000042.1:0-32432 GCA_964487745.1 uncultured Anaerolineaceae bacterium
GATCCAGGTCGCGTTGGGGTTGCCGAGATGCAAAATCCCGAAAACAGCGGAGGAGATGATCACGCCCCAAAAGAGATTCATCCCGTCGGCGAGGTTTTGAAGTTGGTAGCCGCGGCTGAGTAGTTCCTCGTTCCATCCGACCAGGATAAATATTCCTAACATGCCGAGCACGTTCAGGGTCACGGATGATGCGGATTCTGTTTCCCAGGCGAAGCCATTGAAAGTCACCCATCCGAATGCTGACATGAGGAGGTAGATGAATCCCATCATCAAGAAGGTGATGACGATGCCTGCCAGCAAGTCGATCCACATCTTTTTATCCACGTTGAGACCGAGGCTGGCGAAGCTGCGTTTATCAAACCAACGGCGGGCGACGAAGATGGAGAGGGTCATTGTGATCAGGCTGACGAGCTGATTTTGGAGCATGCCGCCCTGCCAGAAGGGGAATAGAACCTTTGAAGCAGCGCCTGTGACCAACCCGATGGGGATCATGATGAGTAGATGCAGGAAAAGACGCCACCCCGCGCGCAGGCGGGGCTCGTCGGGGGAAATAAATATCTTAGCAAAGAAAGAGCGTGATTTTTCTTCTGTGGTCATCTTAATTTGCATCCGGGACGATAAACCAGAATACGAGATAAGCCCCGATACCGGGAATGCCGCCAGGTATCATGGCAAGGACGAAGGCAAGGCGGAACCAAAATACGCTGATACCGTAAAACTCTGCCAGTCCGCCGCAAATACCTGCGATGACGCGATCACGCTTTGAGCGTCGTAATGGGGGGCGTTTTTGTTCTGTTGTCATTATATTCTCCTTTTTGTCAATTTCTTCTTATATACGTGAGCGGAAGAGAGATGGTTGTGGGAGCTATTTTATGAAATTACAGTACTCGCTACTTGTCTGACTACTTTGCTAACTTCTTCTACAGTCCGTTGCCACAACTTAGCCCCCAATTCTTCACTCGCATATGTTGGGTCTCCTATCACGCCTGTTTTCGTGTATTGAGAAAAGTCTAGTTCAGCATCTTCCCAATCTACAGCTTCACTATTTGGATTGAAAATTTTCTCTTTGCGAACCGCAGCAGGACGTAAATGTAATGCTAAAGACGTTGAAAAGCTGTCTGCATGGCCACCGGGAATAGCCGGATCGCTCACTCGACACCATATTTTATAGTATGGAAGTTCTGGCTGATACACTTTGGCTTTGCCTGCTTGCGTTTCGTTGAAGCGCTCAGTGACTGATCTTAGATCATGCCCCCCGCAGCCACGCCAGATTATCATTTTCTCAAACCCTTGCGTCACCAACGAATCCAGAACCGCTGTGAGCACAAGCTCGTGAACTGATTGTGGCAGATCGATATATCCGCTCCCGAAACCGCGATGCTCAGGTGTCGGTCCAAAGGGCATAGCTGGCAGGACTAAGCTATTAATTCCATATTCTTTCCGAGCATGTTTCGATGCTGCTAAAGAGAGCTTTTCTACAAACCAGGTATCAAAATCAACGGGCAGGTGCAGACCTTGCTGTTCTGTGCATCCTGTTGGAATAATTACAAGCCACTTTTCTTCCGCAGATCGTTTGATCTCTTCAAAGGTTAATTCACCGAAAAGCATTCTTACTCTTTTACGCTCGCTTCAAATACAAGCCGTCAGGATCAAGTTCTTCGTAAAGGATACGCAGTTCTTCGTCGCTGGGTGGTTCCGTAGTGCGTAACTCAGATATAACTTTCAAATCCCAGCCGGTGTTTTCGATAGCTTCTTCGGCTGTGCGTCCGGGATGCAGGGCGGTCAGGGTCAGTTCGCCATTTTCATTAGGCTCCATAAAGCCGATGTCGGTAATGATCGCGAGGGGGCCACCGCCACGTACACCAGTGGCATCGCGTTCTTCGCGTCCGTTCAGGAAACCTGCTGAGGTCATAAAGTCCACTTTTTCGGGGAAGCGGCGTTTCTGGTGCGGGGTCATGATATAACAGCGATTCGCCCAGGCGGAGATCAATTCTGCGCCGCCAGAGCCAGGCAAGCGCACTTTGGGGGTCTCATAATCGTCGCCGATAACCGTCGCGTTGATATTGCCAAAGCGGTCGATCTGCGCGCCGCCAAGAAAGCCCACATCCACGTTGCCGCGCTGGAGATAGTTGGCGAAAATATCATACATCGAGCAGATCGAAAGCGCGCCGCTGACGAGCGTTGGGTCGCCAATGGATAGCGGTAGACGGGCAGGGTTCGCGCCGATGACACCGGCTTCGTAGATCATGGTGATATTGGGTGCGTGGGTGCGTTTGGCAAGATTGCAGGCCAGGTTGGGCTGTCCGACGCCGACAAAGACCACGTCGCTGTCACGCAGCATGCGCGCGGAGTTGACGATCATCAGTTCGGCAGATGTAAATGTTTGGGTCATTGAAAATCCTTTGTTCAGGAAGTGATGAAATTCCTGATCTCGTTCGCGACCGCTTCCGGGTTTTCGAGCGGCAGCAAATGGGATGTTTCAGGAATGGTGACGATCTTCGCGCTGGGAAGTTTTTTCTTCACCAGTTGCGCAGTATTCTCAAAGAAAGTATCCGTCTTCTCGCCCCGGACGATGAGCAGGGGAACGTTTAATTGGGGTAGTGCCCGCCAAATTTCCATATCTCGCCAAACGCCGCTAACGTAGATTTGAACCTCCCACTCAGCTGAGTAGCAGAGTTTGAAACCATCACTATCAGGGCAGGTAATGCCCTCAATGTAGGCTTTCAGCGCCGAATCATCAAGATAGCGAAAAACTTTTTTCTGGCGGTAACTTTTGAAAATTGTTTCTCGATCTTTGAAGGTGCGACGACGACGCTGTGCGGCAGGAACGAGCGGATGTAGCTTTGGTCCCAGCCCCAGCGCGTGGATGAGGCGATAGCCACGAATAAAAACTGGCATAAAGAGTACGGGGTCAAGCAGGACAATGCGTTCAAAACGCTCAGGATGATTGATCGCGGCTCTCAAGGTCGCGATCCCGCCGACGGAGTGACCGACGACTGTGGCTTTGTCGAGCTTTTGCTCATCTAGAAAGCGAATCAAGTCATCGCTGAGCGGACGCCAATCCTTGAGTTCTTCAGGGTTGCTACCTTCCCAAAGCGGGCGTTGGCGTATAGCAAGAACCTGGTGTCCTACGAGCTGTTCATATAAGGGCGCGTAGCAGGCGGGAGGATAGCCATTTGCGTGGGCAAAGACCAGTGGGTTTCCTTCATTATGTGTGGTGAAAGGAATACGCATAGAGCTTAGTATTTCCCGTAATTGATCGGTGCGCTGAGCTGCTCTTCAACTTCGAGCGCTTTGAGCTTTTCTGGGCCCAATTTCGCCATATATTCAGTGTGGTCTTTGGTGTCATAGACCCACTCATCAAGCCATGCTTGGACGCTCTCTTTGGTCTTGCTGACTTTGTCCCAGCCGAGGTAGAACTCGTTGTCACGATCATAGTAGCCCTGCGCATAGGAAGGGTGACAGGCATGTGACACATGACAGACGGCATCCACGATGAAGCCAGGGATGAGTGTGCGGTTCGGGTCAGAGCGGATGATTGATTCGTCCACGATTTCTTCGGCGGTCAGGATGACCTTCTTTGCTGCGAAAGCGGCTTCCTTCTGCTCGCCAATGATGCCCCAGAGGTGAGCGTTTCCGTTCACATCAGCGCGCTGCACGTGGACGATAGCCACATCGGGATTGAGTGCCGGAACAGCGATCAACTCCTCGCCGGAGTAGGGATCAACCACGCGTTTGATACGCGGATTCGCTTCTTCAAGATCAGTCGCAGCGGTAGGATTGATAGGCATAAAAGGCAGCCCGGCCGCGCCCGCCTGCAAACAGGAGATCATGCCGAAATGGGAATACTCCTCCCATTCGAGTTCGCCGCGCTCGATAGCGCCGCGCACGATTCTCAATGATCCCACGCCAGGGTTGCCCATATACGAAAAAATGATCTTGCGGGCACAGCCAGCGGCGACCAGTTGGTCGTAGATCAAGTCTGGGGTAGCCCGAGCAAGCACAAGGTCACGTTTGTTTTGGCGGATAATTTCGTGTCCAGCGGCAAAGGGGATCAGGTGGGTGAATCCGGCGGCATAGAGACTATCGCCATCCTGCACATATGTTGAAATTGCTTCAGAAAGGGAGAGTAATTTGCTCATAGAATCCTTATTTATCTTTTTTCTTGTCTTTTTCTCGAGATCGGAGTTTTCTCCAGGTTTCAAAACGTCCACTACGTGGAGGTGGGTCGGCTTTGCGACGCAGAAATATCCCGAAACCAGTGAGAAATAGGCCAATGAAAAACAAATCGAAATAGACTGTCTCTGCGAGATCGGATGCAATGAAAAGAAGAATGAAACCTATTCCCATCACGAGAAAAAAAGTGCCTATGCGGGGGATGATCTCTTTATTGTTCATGCCCTAAATCATAATCCCCTTCCTGTCGCTGGGGAAGGGGAAGTTATTCATTTTTATACTTGTCTTTCTTACTTGTTTAGTAGCCGAAGCGCTTCTGCCTCCAAGGCGTTGAGCGTTTCGATAAGTTGATTGCCGACCTCTGTCGCTGCGTCTTCGTGTTGATCATCGCCAGTATCTAGCCACAAGCGGAAGAATTTCGTGAAGGATTCGCTTTCTTCGGCGAACTCTATAGTTAGCTTTTGCAGTTCAAGAAAGTCGGCAGCAGGATAGGTGATACCTTTCATTTGATTCGTTAGTGTATCTACCTCATCCAGTATTTGTCTTAGAGTTTGCTGCCATCCCGGATCGTTAAAGGCACTTTTGTCATTATTGTATTTTTGCCCTTCTACAGCTATTTGATCGAATAAAGATACGTATTGCTCATAATACTCCATATAAGAAATCAGAAAATCAGTTGCGTCTTGTGCTGTGGTTTCAATAGGCTCGATAGGGGGCGTTGAAGGCACTGCCAACGTTTCACTCAGTGATTGGTCTTCAAAGATGAGCCATCCGGAAATCGCAATGATGATACAGATAGCACAAATACATACTAAAATGATCGACAAGCCCGCGATGGCGATGATCTTGTTTGGTGTATTCTCGTCCCAGAAATTCTGAAGTTTGCCCATTATAGATGTCCTTCCTGTGCGTGCATACGTTTAAATTATAAAACCCTTTCTGATGCCAGAAAGGGTTTTGTGACGTTAGACAGTGAATTACTTGATTAACGTCTGACTTTGCTCGTGCATATAAAGCTGAACATAATAATGCCCGCCAGCGTTCTTGCCACTTGAGCCGGAACCTTTCCAGCCGCCAAAGGGTTGGAAGCCGGGCCACGCACCCGTTGTTGCGCCCTGTGGACGGTTTGCGTAAACCACACCGGCTTCGATCTTGTCAAAGAACCATTCCACTTCATCTTCGCTGCCATAAAAACCGGCTGTGAGACCATAGTCGACGTCATTTGCGATCTCCATCGCTGTATCAAGATCGTCCACTTTGGCGATGGTGGTAATGGGGAGGAACATCTCCTCTTTCCAGAGGCGATGTGAAAGGGGAAGGTCTGCAACGAGAGTTGGTTCGCAGAAATAACCTTTTGCGAAATCGCTCCCGGTTTTGACGTGTCCGCCAGTAATAAACCTGCCGCCTGCCCCGGATATTTCCTCGTTAAAATTCTGGAAATCCCGATAGCCGGATTCGTTAACCACCGGTCCCATATAGGTCTCTTTCTCAGCCGGATCGCCGACGACGAGATTTTCGGTGAGTTCCTTCAGACGCCCGACCAGATCGTCGTAAACTGGTGCTTCGACGATGACGCGCGAAGCCGCGGAGCATTTTTGCCCCTGTAGCCCAAAGGCAGAGCGAACGATGCCTACCGCTGCACGATCAAGATCGGCGTTGCGGGAGACAATGGCCGGATTCTTTCCTCCCAACTCAAGGATGGTCGGGCGGACATATTTTCCGCTGCTGAAGGTACGGTGGATGTTCATGCCGACGTTTAACGAGCCGGTGAATGTCACCCCGTCGATGTCTGGGCTGTCAACGAGCGCCTGTCCAAGCGTGCGTCCCGGGCCCGTTACAAAGTTGACTACACCTTCCGGAATACCTGCGTCCACGAAACAATCCACGAGTTGACGGACGATCCAAGGCGTGTCCGTAGCCGGTTTGATAATAACAGTGTTGCCTGCTGTAAGCGCTGCGCCGGTCGGTCCGCCTGTCAATGCAAAGGGGAAATTGAAAGGGCTGATGACCAACCAGACACCATAAGGGCGTAGCTTGGAGATATTGCGTGCTTCGTAACCTACGAGCGGATCTTTGCCCATCTCTTTTACAAAGCCATTATTCTCTTCCATTTGGTCACAAGCATAGCGGATCAGATCTGCGGTTTCGGCAACATCCCCGAGCGATTCCATGCGATTTTTGCCAACTTCGAGTGCCATGGCTGCGCCCAGCTTAAAGATGCGTTCGTCGATCAGGTCAGCCGCGCGACGCAGGAGTCTGATACGTTCCTGCCAGGAAGTGCGCGACCAGGCGGGGAAAGCTTTGCGCGCGGCTTTGATTGCTGCCTGCGCGTGGCTTGCATCGCCTTTTTGCATGACCGCGAGTTTCATTTCAGTGTCGATAGGGGAGAAGTTGTTGAATTTTTCATCGGTGATAACTTCTTTGCCATTGATGAACATGCCATATTCTTTGCCTAGATTTTTTTTCAGCGATGCAATAGCCTCATCGAAACGCGTGTGTAACTCTGTTGGAGGGTCGAACATGGTTGCATAGGTTAGTTTGAAAGTGGACATATATACCTCTAAATTGTGAGTGAATTGAGTAAGATAATTAAGGTGGATATTATCATAATAAAGTAAAATATCTTTGTCCTGAATATATGAAAGTTATTAGAAAAAGGAGGACGATTTGACCCGAAAAACAATCTTGACCCTGGGCTTGCTAGTTGCTTTTCTTCTTGCAGCTTGCACCCCAACGGCGCCTGCTCCCCCGCCGGCACCGACGACTGCGGCAGAACCTGCCGCGCCTGCTCAGGACCCTGCTCCTGAGGCAGCAGAGCCCCCGACGGCAGTTCCTGCCGTTGAAGAGGCCGATGTTCCACCTACTGAATCTGAAGCGCCCACTGAAGAGCCTGCTGTGGTCGTGACCCCGCGTGGTAACGATCTCGAAGCAACTGACCCAAGTACTGTAAACCTCGCTAGCGGAGAACCACAATTGATCGAGTTCTTCGCATTTTGGTGAGGGACCTGCCGTTCTATGGCGCCCGTCGTGCACGGGCTCGAAGCAAAATATTACGGTCAGATCAAGTTCTCGTACTTGGACGTAGACGATCCGCTCAACGACCCTTTCAAAGATCAGTTTGGTTTCCGTTATCAGCCGATGTTCGTTCTGTTGGATGGTGCTGGCAACCCGGTAAAAACCTGGTTCGGGGCTGTCCCCGCTGCTGATTTTGAAGCAGAGTTTGCGAATGTGATCCAGTAAAGATATTTTCAAAAGAAAAGAGCCGTCGAAATTTCGACGGCTCTTTTTACTGTGTAGGTTTATTCTTCCACGATCCAGTGGATGGCTTTTGCCTTTGCCAGCTTCTCCCTAGCAGGATTGCGAACATCTGCCTCGAAATAGAGGCGACGTTTATCTTGCTTAATAAATTTTGCAGTGATGATGATCTTCCCCATAGCTGGTGTTGCTGGGTGGCTATATTTCATTTCGAGCGTGCGGGTCACATTAGGCGGTGCGACAAGTACACTCAAGGGGCCAATGGTGTTATCGGCCGCAGTTGCGAGCATGCCTCCCTGCATGGCGTGATAGGGGTTTAAGTAAGTTTCAAGTATGGGGAAGCGCGCTTTGAGCGTTCCTGCTTCTATATCAAACTCAAGCAGTTCGTCATGCATGAATTTAAAGATCGGCGGCGGGAGAAGGAATTCACGGATGCGATTACCATATCGCTCGCGCAAAATCCCGGTCATTTCATTAAGTAAAGCTTCGTGTTTTGTCATGTAGATTTCCCTGAAATCCAATTCGATATCCCTTTGCCCGCTGCCTTACCAGTCGCGAAACAGGCGGTCAGTAGATAGCCGCCTGTGGGGGCATCCCAGTCGAGCATTTCGCCCGCGCAGAAGACGCCAGGCACTTCCTTGAGCATCAAATTTTTATCCAGCATATTGCGCTGAATACCGCCCGCGCTGCTGATCGCCTCTTCGATGGGGCGGGGGGCTGTCAATATTAGCGGAAGAGATTTGATTATTTTAGTAAGTTCTCTCATATCTTGTCGTGCTTCGGCTGGCAAGACTTCCCAAAGCAGGTTGGCTTTTGCGCCGCTCAGCCCCGTTTGCTTTTTGAGATGGTTGGACAAGCTACGTGAACCTCGTATTGCTGATAGCGCCTTCAAAGTTTTCCCTGATGTCCAATCAGGCAATAGATCCAGATAAATGGTTGCGTTGCCTGAACCTTCAATCTCATCGCGCAACGCGCTGGAAAAAGCATAGACTAAACTACCTTCGATGCCGTGTTCGGTCAGCACAAATTCTCCGCGCTTTTTCTCTTCGCCAAAATCAAGCGAAACCGACTTGATCGGGCTGCCCGCAAAGCGTGTTCTCAGATGCTCCGACCACTGGATATCGAATCCGCAGTTCGATGGTTTGAGTGGGCTGATTTTGATACCGCGTTCTTCCAAAATGGGAATCCAGGCCGCGTTCGACCCTGTTTTGGGTCTGCTACCACCTCCGAGCGCGAGTACAATGGCATCGGCTTCCGCTAAGACCTCGCCCTCGGCAGTATCGAAACGAAGAGAATATTTCTCATCCCAGCCCAACCAGCGATGCCGAAAGTGGAAGGTTGCGCCTTGTGAGTGTAGTCGCTCCAGCCACGCGTTCAGCAGCGGAAGAGCGCTCATTCCTTCAGGGAAGACTTTCCCCGACGAACCAACGAAAGTCTTGACGCCAAGTTCCTCAGCCCATACCTGTAGCGCGCTCGGTGGAAAATCGTCAAGATAGGGCTTGAGCCATGCCGATGCTTCTCCATAATAACGTGAGATGAATTTATCGTAAGACTCGGAATGCGTCAGGTTCAAGCCGCTTTTACCCGCCAAGAGAAACTTCCGTCCGGCAGAGGGCATGGCATCGTAGATGTCGACCTGAACCCCGTTATTTAGTAGAGTTTCGGCTGCCATTAACCCCGCAGGGCCTGCGCCGATGATAGATATTTTATTTTTCATCAAATGAATTGCAAGATGGACTTTAGCGTTTTCATTCTTTTCAGGCGTGCATACCCGATGCAGAGCGGATAAAGAATGATCAGGCCGAGTATCCAGTAAGGGAGCATCGCAGCGATGCTCGTCCCAGCGGGGGTGAACCACGCTCCCAAGGCGGCATATAGATAAAGGTGGGTGATGTAGAAGATCAGGGGCGTTCGCCCGAAAACGATGAAGGGATAAAGGGCGTTATCCAGCCTGGAGAATCCCCACAGGAGCAGCAGATTGATCCCCATCGTCATAAAGAAAAAAGTCAGGCTGGGCGGGTATTTGACCACGTTAAGGAAATCGATCCAACTCCCTCCATCCATCGGGCGAATATTCCAGAAATCCCCGAGGGGGCGTGTGATAACGAAGGCGATCAGGAGCAATATGCCGATGCCGAGTGCGCGCTGGTAAGATTTTTTCTCGTCGGTGTGTAACCAATGTCCGAAGAGCATCCCGAGCGTGACGAGGGGCATCCAGGGTGAGATGGGATAATTAACCCAGAGCGCGAGATCGCCGCCGGGTGTGGTGAGCAAACGTTGAATGCTGTCAAATTGTATTCCCCATTGACTGGGGTCGGGCGGGATATAGCCGTTGGTGAAAAGAAAAATAATGGTGAGAGGTAGCAGGTAGCGCGAGGCGCTGATTGTGAGCGGGCTGAGAATGACCATTGTCCCGCCAAGGGCAAATAGCACACCAACATAATTATCAACGACCCAGCCGCCGGGAGAAAGCGCCCAGGCGCGGTTGACGAGGGTGAATTGCAAGGCGATCAGGATCGCGCCACGCAGCATAAAGTGACCGATGATCTGCCAGTTAGTCCAGCCTTTTTTGTGCCGTGATCGGGCGAAGAGCCACATCCCTATGCCCATCAGGAAAAAGAAGCCCGGTGCGGAAAGGTGTGTAACCCAACGGACGAGGAAGCTCAGTGCATCGTGGTATTCAGGGAAGGGGCCACCCCAATACTCGCCGGAGGAATGCTTTTGGGCGATGAAGTGATTGGCATGGTCGAGCGCCATGAAGACGATGATGAGTCCACGCAGAGCATCGGGCGCTTTGAGACGGTTTGTTATCATTTTTATTCTCTTAGGAAAAGCGTTTTGCGATATAGGAGCCGAGAAACACGCCCGGAACGCTGAGCAAGAGTAGCGGCATCATCCACATATCGCTAAATGTGTTGACGACGACCTCATCCCTGTTTTCGGGATTGACAAGAAGACTGACCTCTTTGCCCTTTTTGTCAAAACAGCCTTCCCTGCTTTCGTAAGTGGTGGACCTCACTCTTGTGCCGTCTTCCATCACGATAACGGGGGCATATCTTGTGCGCCATTTATTTCTAAAGGTTTTGCTTGCGCAAGTCTCAACGACGCCTGTGCTCTTTTCAAAAGAAGCTGTGTAGTAGATAGTGCGCCCTAATGTGTAAAGCCCACCAATCGGAACGGCGGCGATGATGAGCACAAAGGTGCCGGTCAGGGTGTATCCAAAGATATTCCTTAGGATTTTTTCCATGCTCTAGTCCTCCCTTGCAGCCAGAATTATTTTTTCTGCGTTATCTCCTGCCAGTTGCCAGGTCAGGCAGCGGACGCTTCCGCCTATGGCACAGACGCCTTCGGCATTGACTGGGATCAATTTCCTGCTCGTATTTTCTTCGATGATGGTGAGCGCTTCTTGTTCGTGGGGCATGTTGAATGTGGGGACATAGATGTTTTCATAGGTCAATGTCGCGTTCAGGTTGATACCGCAAGCCGATTCAAACCCCTCCCACTCACCGGGTGGATTGGTTTTATATTCAACCGGCACTTCGATGATCTCGACATTGGGAAAGGCGTATTCAAGTTCGTCGAGGATCAGGGCGCGAAATTCTGGATGATTCGAGTAATCATTGATAAGGAGAGTATTCTCATCGATCCAGCTGACCATCCCGTCGGAATGCGCGAGCACTTCTTCATCGGGCTCCAAGATGGCGATTTCGCTTGCATCCAGGAGTTCCATGAGAGTTTCTTTGGCTTCTTCGTAGTTGAGATCATTATCTTCCATGAAGCGCGTTGTCGTGATGACCCTGCCCGCGTAATTATCGACGATATTGCCTCCGTCGATGATGAAATCTGTAGACTCTCTTTTGATTCCATAACGATCAGCGAAGGCTGCAAAGCTGCCTTGCACTTCTTGGCTTTCGGATTTTGTCATGGATGCCCAAGTGTAAGTGAACTGAACAGGTGCATGAGGGTTTACCGTCGTAAAATCCCGCATCCAGATGTCGTAAAGATCCACGACGAGCAAAATGTCTTCGGGAAGATCTTGCTCATAGTAGGGTTTAGTTTTGCGATCAACAACGACGACGACGTTGTCATTGCCTATGATGGCATTGGCGTATTCGATTTGAAAATCTACGATGCGTTGGAAGGCGGGCGCATAATATGGCTCGTCAACCGATGGCGCTGAGAGAACTAGGAGCATCCTGTTTTCTGAAATTTGATTTGTGTACATATCGTCCATTGTCAATTCAGGTGCGCAGGCACTCATCAAAAAGATCAACGCTAGAAAGAATGTTCTTTTCATTTTAACGCCTTGTCGATTTACGGGCAGTCAGCTCTGTATTCATCCAGATTTCGATTCTTCAAGAAGACATGAAAACCGAGTCTGGAGGCCTGCGGGCAAACGCCTGAAACAAAGGTTTCGTAAGCAACCACATCAGTATATTCTGCCGAGAAGACAGGTTTTCCAGCTTCTATAAAAGGCGCTATTGCATCACACCAATCGTCCACAAAACAATCTTCGGTCAGCGCCCAGTCAAAGTAGGGCAGTAGGTCGAGGACCTGATCTTCGTTATTCTTAAGTCCGATCGACAAGCCGCGCGCATGAGCCTCTTCGGCGAGCCAAATATTGTAGGCAAGTTGGTCGTCGTAGCTGATGTCGAAGCCGGTGTCGGACCAGTGCAAGTCCATATTGTCGGGCTCAACGCCGTTGAAACCTTTGGCAGCGCACATGTCCAGCCGGGCACGCATGATGGGTGCCAAGAGGTCGATCTGGCGGATATCGAGCCATTTTTCGCCCTCCCAGCCCTCGTAGTCATTGCCGATTATCTCGGATGGGAAATCTGCTGCGTCGGGACGCCAATCTTCCCAGCTCCCGACGGAGATATAACAGAAGACTTTTCTGCCTTGCGAGTGCAAACTTGCAACAAGGCTTGCTTCCGTTTCAAAGGCATCTATATCGTAAATATCGGTTTCGAACGATGTATTCACTTCATCGCTGAGCTGCCACGAAAAGGATGCGCCGAGAGGCGGATACCAGATCTCTTTCGGCACGGGCGTTTCTGTGGCTGTGGGTTCGGGGAGCGGTGTGGCGGTAGCAGGTTCGGGCTGAGCAGATCCTTTTGTCGCGGTGGCAGGCGGAAGGGAGGGTGCATCCGGTGCAGATTGGGTTGGGGCGTTACATCCGCTTATTATGACAGAGAGGGTTAGAAGCCAAAAAAATATTTTCTTCATCTTTGTTTTACCTTTAGTTTTAAATAAAAAATGGCGCATCATGCGATGCGCCATTTTACTGTATTTTTTAGACGATTGCTTTTCTTTTGAACCAGTTTTTCCATTCCTGCTTTTCCCAGACTACAAGAACGGGGGCCGCTATGAAGATGGATGAGTAGGTTCCGCTCATGAGACCAACGAGCAGGACGATGACAAATTGCCGCAAGGTCACGCCGCCGAAGAAGGCGAGCGCAAGCAGGAGAAATTCAACGGTCATCAACTGCGTGTTGATCGAGCGCTGCAAAGTCTGGACGATGGAATGGTTGACGAGGGTTTCGTAGTCGAGACGGCGCAGGGCGCTGGAGTTCTCACGGATGCGGTCGAAGACAACGATGGAGTCTTGCATCGAGAAGCCGATCACGGTCAGGAGAGCGGTCAGGAAAAGAGAGTCGATCTCCCAGCCAAAAAAGACGCCGCCCAATGCGGTGATACTGAAGATCAAAGCCACATCATGGAGCATGGCGAGAATGGCGGAGATACCATAGCGATATGCACCTTTGACGCCGCGAAACGACCAGGCGATGAAGATGACGACCAGCAGTGAGGAAACACCGACCGCCATCGCAGCGCGGCTGGTGACCTGTTCGCCAATGCTGGGACCTACGCTATCAAAGCGCTGGACGGTAGTTTCGCCAAAGGCTTCGTTCATGGATGAAAGAACAGTGTCCCGCTTTTCGTTATCCAAAAATTCGGAGCGAATGATGAGCACGCCTGTATCTGTGGTCTGCACCTGCGCATCCTTGATGTTGGCATCTTCGTAGAGAGCGATCACTTCCTCGGATTGAGGAGGCGTGCCATCAAAGATGACTTCAAGAAGGCTGCCACCGGTGAAGTCGATGGAAAGGGGCAATCCGCCAGTGGCGAGGACGATCAAACCGGGCAGAATAATGAGCGCGGAAAGTGTGAAGAAAAGGTAGCGTTTTCCAAGTAAATTCATGTTCTGCTCCTTTAGATCCCGAACCAGCGGCTGTAGTTGTTGATCTTGAGCTTGTCAAGTGCAACAGCCAGAAGGGTACGGGTAATGTAGAGTGCGGAGAAGAGGGAGATGGAAACACCCAACGCTAGCGTGATCGCGAAGCCTTTGACGACTGTGGCGCCGAAGGCGCTCCCGAACCAAAAGAGGATCAGGGATGTGATCAATACAGCGGCGTTCGAGTCGCGGATGGATGACCACGCACGTGACCAAGCCATGTCGAATGCCTGGCGCAAGGTACGTCCACGGCGGAGCTCTTCTTTCAAGCGTTCAAAGACGAGGATGTTGGCGTCAAGCGCGGAACCGGTGCTGAGCATGAAGCCAGCGATACCGGGCAAGGTCAGTGTCACGCCGATCCCTTTGAAAACAGCAAAGGCAATTGCTGCGTACATGAGGATCGAAATATCTGCGGTGATGCCGGGCAGGCGATAGTAGATCGCCATGAAGAGCACGACGATGATCATGCCGATGATGCCAGCCTGGAGGGAACGATCAAGAGAGTCTGCGCCAAGGGTGGGGCCGATGATGCGGCTTTCGACGATCTTGAGCGGAATGGGGAGCGAACCGTAGCGCAACTGGACAGTAAGGGCGTTGGCGCTTTCGTAATCAAAATTGCCAGAGATCACGCCGCTGCCGCCAGTGATCGGTTCGTTGATGACAGGGGCAGAAATGACCTGCTTGTCCAGAACAATAGCGAGATACTTGCCTCGGTTTGCTGTAGTGTGATCGGCAAAAATGTTTGCGCCTTCGCCGGTGAGTTCAAATGCAACCTGGAATTGTTGCGTGAACTGATCCTGGGTTACAGCCATATTTTCAAGAGCCTCGCCTGTCATGATCGTGTGATAGACGATCGGTGCTTCCTCGCCTTCAGCGGGAGTGCTTTCTTCAGACAAGGGGGTGAGACCATAATCGGTTTCGATGATCGTGCCAGCGGGCATGAAGGTGTCACCGACATCCACGAATTCGAGCAAACCAGTCTGCTGAATGGTGTTGATCACACCTTCTGTATCTTTCAGTCCGGGGAATTCGCCGACGATACGGCGATCGCCTGCGATCTGGACAAGATTCTCAGCAACACCGAGAGCGTTGGTACGATTTTCGATCACGCTGCGCGCTACTTCCATGGACTCGGATGTGATCTCAGCATCTTCAGGGAGATCCGCTTCAAGGAGAACCTGCAAACCACCTTGCAAGTCAAGCCCGAGTTGCGGGCTGACATCACGGTTGTAGATAATTTCTCCATTGAAGGGGTTGCTGATCAAGAGTGTGTCGTTCAGGTCGATCCAGAGCGCAAAGGCGATGACGATTGCGATCATGACCAAACGAGTATTTTGGCGTTTTATCATAAACTCTACTCCAATCATAAAAATACCACCAGCGATTGGCGGCGGAAGGATTATACACCCTTTTGGTGCAAAAATTACTCGATTATATAGACCCAGTCACTAAAAAGTATCTCTAGGTCGCAGTTGCAGGCTTTCTCGGCATCTGTGCGCAGGTTCTCTGTGGATGCGATCTTCCAGGCATGACCTTCTGTGTATTCAGTCATGAAGATATCGAAAGCATCTTCTCCCATTTCGTTAACGAGTGCTTCAAAGAAAAAGGCCCCACGCCCGTAAATGATCGCGCTGTATTCACTGC
The DNA here is from genome assembly GCA_964487745.1 of uncultured Anaerolineaceae bacterium. Classification (GTDB taxonomy): domain Bacteria; phylum Chloroflexota; class Anaerolineae; order Anaerolineales; family Villigracilaceae; genus Desulfolinea. Next base: position 15,311 of record CAZASG010000042.1, read on the forward strand.
CTTCGTAAGCGCTGACAGGCATGCCTAGCGGGACAGTTTCGTGTCCGATCCGTTCCCAGCGGCTATCAAGGGCATTCGCAAACCCTGCGCCACCATTTTCGCCATACTGGTTAATATAATATTGCCAAGTGATAAATTGGACGAGTGATTCATCCAGCCAGGGCTCATCCAGTTGGTCGTTGCCGACGTAATTATAGAACCACTGATGCCCAACTTCGTGCGCCACTGTCGATTCAAGGTAGACGCTGGCAGTTGTGCCGTAAAGATCGGCATCCAGATCGTACAAATCCACGTTGATAGCGGTCATGCCCGGGTATTCGATACCCAACGCATAAGTTGGCGTGGCTACAATATCAAATTCGGTGTAGGGATAGGGAGCATAGGCTTCGCTGAAAAGATCAATGGATGCAGCAGCGACATCGATCGAAAATTGCGAGCCTTCCGAGAGATCCCTGGGCGCGTAACTGTTGATGGTGTATTCGCCAAAATCCTGGGATGTGAGCACATAGTCTTCACTGGCAGCCAGGTAGAAATCGCGTGCGGGACCGGATGCAAAGGTGACGGATTGCCGCTCGCCCTCGGATTGATGCGTGATCTCGTTCCCGGAGGCGACGAGCACAAGGTCTTTGGGTGCGTTAACTTGCACGATATAAAATGCGGCGTCGAGATAAGTTACGTCGCCCTGCTCGTTAGGGATGTCGATATTCCAACTTTCGTCATCGTACACAGCGACCATTGGATAGGCATGTGCCAACGCGAGTACGTTTTCTGTATAGGCCAGAATACCGTAATTGCTTTCAAGTTGAGTGGGAACAATAGTCAGGAAGCCAATGCTGATCGTTACGCTTTCTCCGGTTTGAAGGGGGGGGGCGAGCGGTACGCGCATCACAGTATCCTGCATCTCAAGTTCAAAGCTGGCAGCTTCACCATCAACGCTTACTTCTGAGATGCGCATTTCTTCACCAAGATAATTGGGCATAAGGTGAAAATAAACTTCATCGAGCGTAATATCTTCTTGGTTTGTGTAGCGTACTTCTTCTTTTCCCATGATCTGGGTGATATTGTTATCGGCAATATTCAGGTCGATATGGTAGATGGTGGCATCCTTCATTTCATCAGCCAGATACTGTTGAGATGGAATCAAGCCGCTCTTAAAAACGTCGCGATCATCCCAGTCAGGAAGGGGTTCTTCTACAGCTTCTGGTGGAGTAACATCTGGTATGTCATTTGGTTGCGGCGGCAAGGATTCTGGCGTTTTACATCCCGAGAGAAGAAGAGAAGCGAAAAGAATAAGAAGAATAAATTTACGCATTAGTGAACTCCTTAATAAGCTCGATCGCTTTTTTCAACAACTCTTCCGGGGTTAGCTCGTCTGTAAGGATGTAAATGTCTGCATTTTCTCGTGCATGTTCCAGGCGCTTTTGTTGGGTGGTGTATTCTGCTTCGCTCCAGTTCATCATGCGGCGTTTTTGCGCGACAGGATAAGAGACATCTAGAAAGATCAGTATATCGGGATTGGTGAGACGCTGCCACATATTTTTGACATAAGAGTGTTCCTGCGCAATGTGGCGTGTGCGCAGGTTATATTCTTTCAGGGCTGCAATGAGAGTTGATTTGCCTGCCGTGCAGGGACCGACGACGCCAATCAGTGGCCCTTCGTTAGTGGTTGTCATGGACAAGGAGGCTGATCTTATCAGGATTGCCTAAAATTGCGATGATGTCTTCTTCTTCGAGGGTGCGTTTGCCAGCCGGGTGCATGTCGGCTTCTTCGCCGCGTCTCAGGAGAACCACGCTGACATCGTAATGCTCCTCGATAAAGGCGACGTTTTTGCCTTTTAGCTTGGATGTTTTGGGCAAACAGGTGCGTGCAAGACTCAAGGGCTCCCCCTCAACCGTAATAGGGTGAGTGATTTCCATCCCCGCGGCTGCGGCGGCAAAGGCCGGGGCAGACATGCTTGTGGCACTAAGAGCGATAAATCCAAACTGATTGTGGATCGAGCGAGCAAATTCTTCGTCGAAGATACGAATGACGACGTCGATGTCTGGATTCAGGCTGCGTGCCTTGACCGCGATCTGCAGATTAAGCGAATCTGCCTGAACGCAGAGGGTAATAGCGTGGGCTTTGTGGATGCCGGCTTTCTCCAGCGCGGTTTGACGTGAGGCGTCATCCTGAATAACGGGGATACCCATTTCGCGTACGGCGTCGATCAGGTCGTCTTTGGGGTCGATTTCGATGACCGCGATCTTTTTACCGAGTGATGTTAGATGTTGTACTACGCGATAACCGAGATGTCCCAAGCCAACCAGGATTGTGTGGTCTTGTAAAGTGGATGCGATAGCCATTTCCCATTCCTTGCTGCGTGTATTGCGATTAAAGAGCATGATACCAAAATCGGCGAGTCCCTGTGCGAGTATGCCCAGCCCGATCAAGGGCATGATGAAGTAAAAGGCTTCGAGATAAGGGTGATTGGGAAAATCACCGCTGGGCTGCAAAAAAGAAAGTGTGAGAACCAGATAGACTGCTTCAGAAAGATCATGCACGGGTTCCCCTACTTGCTCAGCCAACCTTTGGTAAAGCATCCCGCCCCCAATCATGGTTACTGCAAAGAGCAGTAATGGCGCGCGAAATTCGCGTAATAATACGCGTGTATCCCGCCAGGATGCCTGCCATCTACGACCTCTCTTTTTCATAGTCTATGCCGCGCCAATGGGAACGGATACTCTCATGCGGCGAGCGCCATCGCCCTCATCAGAACTGACGTGCAAGACGACTACGCTGATATCGTCAGCGGGGCGATTTTCATCCAGGCGGACGGCGTGTGCCAGCAGCGCATCTGCCATATCTTGTGGGTCGGGGTTTTCCCGATCTTCAATCATTGCCTGTATGGCTGTTTGGATATCCATTGCTTGTCCACGCCGCTTGCCTGCATGTGTCAGCCCATCAGTATAAATAACGATGGTCAAGCCAGGTTCAAGCGTGATCTCACTGATCGCGGGGCGGATATTGCGGGCAATACCGATAGGGGAGCTGTCCGATTTCAATACGTCCATTTGATCGCCGCGACAAACATAGGTCGGTGCAGGGTTGTTCCGTGAAAGCACAATTGTTTTGGTGCGCAAGTCAATGGATGCGATATTCAACGTCGCAGAAACCTTACCTGATTTTCCAGTATACAAATAATCGGATGCGGCGCGGGCAGCTGCTCCATCACGCACACCTTCCGCAAGCAAGCTGATGACCTTGCGTACCACCATCATCGAGACGGCTTTTGCGCCGCGTCCTGAAGTTTGCCCATCTGCTAAAACAACGGAGAGCCCGCCGTTGGGACGCTCAATCACTTCAAGCGTATCGCCGCTTTCCGAGACCGCATATTTCTTGATCTTTGCTGCTGCAATTTTGATTTCCATGAGTCAAATTGTACAACGGATTGGTCTTGACGTCACTAGTTAACGCCGCTATAATCAGCGCGCTTGTTTGAAGATGACATCGGGCTACGCCCGATGCTTGTATTAAGGAGAAAGACATGACCCCGTTGCCAAAACGAAAAATTTCCAAAGGACGCCGAAATCGCCGTCGTGCGCACGATTTCCTGAAACCCCGCAACCTGACCCGCTGCACCAACTGCGATTCCATGCGTCTTCCGCACACTGTTTGCCCCGAATGTGGCTACTACCGCGGACGCGAAGTTATCGAAGTCTCGAAAGACTAATTGTTATAGAGATCATCAAGAGAGCCGTGACCATCGCGGCTCTCTTGTGTTTTAAGGGGGCATAGGAGAAAAAATGGAAACTCAAAATATTACTTTTATATTTCCCGGCCAGGGCTCTCAGGCGCAGGGCATGGGAAAGGAACTTGCAGAAGAATATTCTGCTGCCCGTGAAATATTTCAAAAAGCCGATGAACTTCTCGGTTTCTCACTTTCAGCTTTGATGTGGGGAGATGATGCAGATATATTGAACGATACCGTTAATACACAGCCTGCTCTCTTCGTACACTCTTTTGCCGCGTGGAAAGTTCTCTCCGAACTCGCTCCAGACCTGAAGCCTGCTTCTGTTGCCGGGCATTCTCTCGGCGAGTTAAGCGCGCTGGCTGTTGCGGGCGCACTTTCGTTTGAAGATGGTTTACGTCTCGTCCGTCGGCGTGGTGAATTGATGAAGCGCGCGGGTGAACTCGCTCCCGGCGGGATGGCTGCCATCCTTGGGATGGACATCTCTGCTCTGGAGAGTATTTGTGCCAAAGCCAGCGACGCCGATAATGTCGTAGAAGTAGCAAACGATAATTGCCCGGGGCAGGTAGTGATATCTGGCGCGAAGCCAGCGTTGGAGCGTGCGCTTGAAATGGCAAAGGATGCCGGAGCGCGGCGTGCCGTGCCCTTGGCGGTAAGCATCGCTGCACACTCTCCGTTGATGGCTGTAGTTCAAGCGGAATTCGATCAGGCGGTGGCGGATGCCAATATAAGGGAAGCAAGCCTGCCCGTCGTTGGGAACGTGACAGCGTCGCCGCTGAAGACAGTTGCCGATATCCAGTCCGATCTGGGCGCGCAACTAACATCCCGCGTTCGCTGGACAGAATCGATTCAATATATGATCTCTCAGGGTGTAAGCACTTTCTTTGAGCTAGGTAGTGGCAATGTCCTTTCGGGCCTTTTACGCAGAATTGATCGCAGTGTAAAGGGTATCCCTTTTGGAACGCCAGAAAACTTTAGCAATTCTTTGGGAGATTTTTTGTCATAGATCTGTAATGTAAATTAGATTTTGTCTGTGTATACTGAATTCAAATAGAAAAGGCATACTCAGTGAAAGCTGAGGACGCAAAGCTATGGGTCTAAGGTCATTAACGTGACTATGATCGCCAAGCCGCCTAAAGGGTGCAGATCAAGTGGTTTGAGCATAGTTTCAAGCCACTTTTTTACTTAATGACGAGGAGCTGCTTATTGAAAATTTCCTGAGGTTGAATAGTTGTAAGCTATCTTTTAGAATATAGGAGATATGATGATGAAAAAGAAAATTTTTACTTTCGCTTTGGTTCTTACCTTGCTCGCAGTGAGTGCTGTGGCTGTTGCTGCTGAAACAGGTACCGTCACGATCACTGGTGGTACGCTTTCGGTGACCGCTGCTGATGTTTCTCTGAGCGGGGTGACATTGGATGGTACTGACAAGACCGCAACCAGCGCTTCCGGTTCGAATTCATGGTCCGCGACGGATGCGCGTGGTACAGGTGTTGGCTGGAACCTGACGATTGCTGCAACAGACTTTTCGGATGGTGGCTCATATACAATTGATATTGCTCAAGCCGATTCTGAATTTAAGATCCAGTTGCTGGATGCGAACGTGACTGTGACAGCTGGGAACACAAAACCGACTTCTCAGGTGACAGCGCTTACCGCGATCCCGGATACTGGGTCTTTGAAGTTCCTCTCTGCAGCAATTGGTAATGGTATGGGCAGCTATGCCATCGCACCCAATTTTGAGCTTGAGGTCCCGGCTGAGACATATGCGGCAACGTACACTTCAACGATCACAATTTCTGCTGTTTCTGGTCCCTAAGTTTAGGAGTTGCGTTTGATTCGCTGGCGGAGTGTGTTTTTAGCAAGTTTTGCGGCACTATTTGTCGCTTTCCTGCTAGTTACACATTCCGCCGCTTTGTCTTTGGCAACATCAACTGTCAGTTTTCCTGGCGTTACGTTGAATGGTTCCGATCAACTCCTTTTGGGAACAACCGGTACCTGGCAGGCTGATGCAACGGGGGAAGCAGGGGGGTGGCACGCAACGATCTCTGCCACAGATTTCAATAATGGTTCAGGGGGAGTTATTGCTGTGTCTAATCTTGAGTTTCGTTTACTGGATTCAAATATTAGCCTGGTTTCGGGCGATCCGACTCTCCCGGTTTCAACCCAAACCAGTTTTGTTTCTCTAAGTAGCACAGCGCTCAAGTTTATATCGGCTACTGGCGGCACAGCAAATGGCGTCTATGATTTTTTACCAGAGTTTCATCTGACGGTGCCGGCAGAAACATATGTAGGAACTTATTCAAATACTATTACGGTTTCAATCAATACAGGACCCTGAAAGGGAGTTTTTATAGTGAAATCTTTGCGATATTTTATGAAAAACTTGATAAACCTTGCCTTGTTCCTTGCCCTCCTCCTGGGTCTCTTTGTGAATACTGCCTTTGCACAGTCAAGTGGTTTTTCTTTTGGTATTCGCCCGACAAAGGCACTGGAAGGACAGGAAGAGACCTTTTCCTATTTTTCCTATCGGACTTCTCCGGGGTCAGTTTTCAATGACGAAGCATTGGTGCTCAATGACGGGGATGAAAGTGTTACGCTGAGAGTTTATGCCGCAGATGCCATTACATCGCAAAATGGGGGCACTGATTTTGTCAGCTTTGGAGAAAGCGCAACAGGGTTTAGTCAAGGCGCGAACAATTGGATATCTTTATCTGCCAGCGAGATAACCCTTGCTCCTGGCGAAGAGCAGGTTGTGCCTTTTCAAGTCAGCATTCCTGTCGACGCCTCTCCAGGACAGCATATTGCTGGTTTGGTTGTTGAAGCAAAGCCTTTGGAAAGCTCTTTGGGAGAAAATGATGCTGGTGTTGATGACGGAGACGCTCAGTTTAAAGTGGAAGTGATCAGGCGTGTCGGCGTTGCTGTGGTGATGGATATCCCCGGCGAACGCATTACATCATTGATTATTGATAATGTTTTTTTGTACCAACAGAATGAAGAGGGAGCAACATTTGCCGTAACGATGAGAAATGCCGGGAATGTTTTTTTGAAATCAACAGGTTTTTTTGTCGTTACTGATCGAACTGGTGAAAACTTGATCACTACTATCCCGCTTGAGTTCGATACGATTCTCCCAGGAGATACCGTTACTTATTATGTTCCGCGCCCAGTTCGTTTTAATGACGGTGAATATTTGATATCTGTTCTTTTGGAAGCTGAAGGACAAAAGGCTACGCTGGAGGGGGTTGGAATGAAGATCAAGAAAGGGCAGCCGGAATTGGAGGGTGTTGTCCAGGAAGGAGTTTTCTCCCCTGAAGAAGTAGAGGTCTTTTTTGAGCGCTCACAAGAGAGTGGTAGTTCTCTTTGGGTAACGATAGCGATCATCTCTTTCGTGTTAGCTTTTATCGTTGGTGGCTTGATCTATTGGGTAGGCGGCAAAAAGGAACAGAAAACAGCTAAGCACACTTTGGGGTAGGGAAAAGTTTTTCGCGTAAAAAAGAGACCCTGCATGCAGAGTCTCTTTTTTACTTGGTAAAATATTCATGTTTTATGGATAACTTAGAAGGAGGATCCTGATGGACGTGCTTGCTAATCGGGTCAAACGTGCTGTAGAGAGTGTTCTGGAAAACGAAGGTTTAGTTAGCGGCCTGGATGAGTCAGCTGCTACCGTTTTGCAAGATTGGGGGATCAAGAATGTAAAGCGGATCGCCGAAGAAACCGGTGAGCTTGATGACGTGGGCGCGGAAGAGGCGATGTACCCAAAAATGAAAGCTTCGCGGCGTTTCATCCGTGCGATCCGGGTTTGGGTGCAGAATGAGAGAGAATCATCTGTAGAAGAGCGAAATAAACTTTGGACAAAGGTTGAAAAAAGAGCACAAGAGCTTTATGGAGCAACCCTTTCCCTCCCGGCGCCATCTGAGTTTTCAGGACAAACATCAACTGAATTTATTCGTAATCTTCGTGATTGGCTTGAAGGGGATTCGTCTGATGATAAAGGAGGGAAAGAGAATAAATCTTTCCTCGGCTCTTTATTCGGTAGGTAGGGAGGGGTAAAACCCTTTGAATATTATTCTTTGATCTAATTGGAGTTTATTATGGCAGCACGCAAGAAGAAAAAAAGCAATTCAACGATCACTGTAATTCTTTTGGTTGGTGTGTTGATTATGGGGGGATATTTTATGATGACAGGTGAAGACCCGCTTGGTTTGTTTTCAGGACTTGAAAATTTTGAAGTTCCAGATGCACAAGTTGCGCTGACTGAAGGGGCTCAGACGGTAGGGCAGATCGAAACACCGCTGGCAAACCCTCCAACACCCGTACCTCAAGTGGATACCGCTGCTCAAGGAGATTGGTGGGAAGTTTATTTTACTGATTGGCAAAACAAGAATGACCCTGAGAATTATGCTGGCACAATTGAAGAAGAACTTATTAAAAAGATTGACGCAGCTCAAGATTCTATCCATATCGCCTCCTTTGAATTCGATCTCACCCCGGTTGCCGAAGCTCTCGTCCGTGCCCACGAGCGTGGCGTGGATGTGCGCTGGGTGACCGATGATGAACATGGTCTTGAATCCGATGAAGAACCAGGTCATGGTCAGTTCGAGATGCTGGAAGATGTCGGGGTCGAGATCAGGGATGATGGGCGCGGCGCCTTGATGCATAACAAATTCTGGATCTTTGATCGCCAAACTGTCTGGACAGGATCAACCAATATTACAGAGAACGGCATTTTTGACCAAGATAACAACGTGATCGTGATCCATTCACCTGCATTGGCAGAGATATATGAGCGTGAATTCGATGAAATGTGGAATGGCGAGTTTGGTCCGCGTTCTACATCCACCATTGATGAGCAAAGTGTTGTCGTGAATGGGACAGAAATCCACGTCCTTTTTGCTGCTGAAGATGAGGCTATGGACTATATCCTGCCCTATTTGGCAAATGCGCAGAGCAGTATTCATTTTATGGCATTCTCCTTCACTTACGACAATATGGAAGATGTGATCACGGATCGCTTTGAAAACGGGGTCGATGTTTGGGGTGTTTTCGAGAAGACAGGCAGCAGCACAGAATATAGCGAATTGGGCGATATGTACTGCTCCAATATGAAAGTGCGCCGGGATGGGAATGGCGGCTTTTTGCATCATAAAGTTGTCGTCGTTGATGAGCGCATTGTTATTACTGGATCGTTGAACTTCTCCGATAATGCAAACGATAGCAACGATGAGAACGTCATCATTGTCGATAATGCTGATATTGCTGCGCTCTATTTGCAGGAGTTTGAGCGCGTTTGGGATGTCGCTGCCGATGTTGAGCCCGGCAAATTTGACTGCTCAGAACACTAAAAATGAATTGCCAAAGACTAAAAAAAAGCCCCTCGCGCGAGGGGCTTTTTTTTAGTCTTTCTTTGCTTCTAAAGTTCGCAGTAGCGGTCGACTTGTTTCTCGATCACTTTCAAGCTGTCTGCCCAGAATTTCTTGTCCCGGATATTGATGCCGAAGCGTTCGGCTAACTCGGCAGCGCGTCCTTCGCCTGTACTGGCAAGCAAGTTGATATAGTCCGGAACGAACTCGTCGCCCCGCTGCTCATAGATCGCGTAGAGTCCGGTTGCGAATAAAAGCCCAAAGGCATAGGGATAGTTGTAGAACGAGAGATCGCCAGAGTAGTAATGAGGTTTCCACGTCCACATATATTTGTGCAGATACTCTTCGTCCAGGGCGTCGCCATAGGTCGCTTTCTGTGCCCTTTCCATGATCTCGCTGAGTTCTTCAGCGGAGAGCTCAGCCTCAGCGCGGCGCTCGAAGACTTCCTTCTCGAAGAGATAGCGCGAATAAATATCAACGATGACCTGACTGGAGCCGATCAGCGCAGTTTCAAGGATTGCCAATTCTTCATCGGGATCGGTGGTCTGCTCCAGAATGGCGTTGACGACTACCGTCTCGCACATGATGGACGCGGTTTCTGCCAGGGTCATTGGGGTTTGGCCTTGCAGGGAGGTTTTCCCTGCATCGAAAATGCACTCATTATGGAAGGCGTGTCCCAATTCATGTGCCAGCGTGGAGACTTGGTCGAAAGTCCCGTCGAAATTCGACAGGATGCGCGACTCCTTGACATTTGGCACGCCCATACAGAATGCCCCGCCGCGCTTGCCAACACGCTGCTCTGCATCGATCCAGTTTTCGTTGAAGGCGCGGGCAGCCAAGTCTTTTAGCTTTGGCGAGAACTTGCCGAATTGCTCGAGGATAAAGGTGCTGGCCTCTTCGTAGCTATAAGTTTTTTCTGCGCTGCCAACAGGAGCGAAAAGATCCCACCAGGGAAGTTTCTCTTTACCGAGTCGTTTTGCCTTTGCGTGGAAATAGCGCTGGAATACAGGGAAAGAATCTTTCATTGCCTCGAGCATCGCGTTCAGGGTCTCACGGTCGATGCGTGCAGCATCAATGGATGAATGGAGTGCATCTTCGCGCCCACGGCGTTCGTTGAGTGTGTTGACAGCGCCCTTGATGCCATTCATGGCGGCTGCGAGCGGCTCCTGGACGGATTCCCAGGCTTTCATTTCGGCTTCATAGGCGCGGCGGCGCACATCTTCATTAGGGTGTGAGTGAAGATTGATCAGCGCAGGAGATGAGAGTTCCTGAATTTCACCGTCCAGCTCAAAGGCAATTTTCATCTGCGAAGTGACCGTGCCTTGCAATTTGTCCCAGCCGCTGGTGCCGCTCAGGCTCAAGGCAGCAGCGAGCGATTCTTCTGCCTCTGTCATCAGATAGCGGCTTTGTTCAGCGGTTTCGTTCAGGAAGAAAGCATGTGCTTTGGCAACATCGGAGTTTTGAAGCACTTGATGCAACTGCTCAGCAATTGAGCCGATCCACTGCTGAGACTGAACTCCCAGCATCCGCAAGCGGACTTCTACCTGCTCGAATTGCGAGAGCATCCGCTTTGCAAGTTGGTTAAAGGAATCGGTGGTGATGAAGGAGTAGATATATGCGCCGATAGTTTCCGCCAGATCATTGCTTTCATTGAAGCGATTGATGATCTCATCTGCGATCTTGGCGAGCTCTGCTGGTGCTTGAGTATCATTAGACAATACTTTCTCCGTGAAGAAAGCCTCAAAAGCATCTATTTGAGCAACCAGAGTCTGGAGAGCTTTTTCGAATTCAGGCGAATCGAGCGCGGGAAACACATTTGAAAGATCCCAATGGGGAGGGGATTGTTGAGGCATTTTGAACTCCTGTATTTATAGAGATTTTAGAGCGCCCATGTGAGCATCAGGCCGAAGATGGCGGTCAGTAATCCAATGTGCAAAAGCAGGTTGGTTGTTGCCGCCCAGCTTCCCGGCATGATGAATTGTATGAGCAAATTTGCAAGGATAAGAAGCATCCCCAGTAAAGGGATCAATCCCTTACGGGGGGCAAGGAACTCAGAGAGTCGGTCAAGGAAAAGAGAAAGAGATTTTTTCATTGCGTATCCTCTTCTTCGTAAATTTCTTGATCTTCAGGCAATACTTCCCAGCCACTAAATCGAGCTAAAAGGCGGACAGGTAGGCGTCCCTGAATGAAGACACCACCGCGCTCGTGCTCGATCTGCTCGATCACGCCCGCTTCATGGAAGATGGAGATCAGGTTACCTTCTTGATAGGGGAGACGCATTGTAACGGACGTGTAAGTGTCGTAGAGACTTTCCCGCAATAGCTGTTTTAGGTCGCTGATCCCGATTCTTTCTTTTGCAGAGATCGCTATCGAGCGTGGGTAATCTTCAAGGGTGTCTTGAGCGCTTTCGGGATCAGCAAGCATATCTACTTTGTTAAGCGCGGTGATAGCGGGGATATGCCCGGCGTTGATCTCTGTCAGAGTCTCTTCGACAGCCTCGAAGTGGTTCAATGCGTTAGGATGTGAAATATCGACAACGTGCAGGAGCAGATCAGCCTCAGCGATCTCCTCGAGTGTCGCGCGAAAAGCAGCCACAAGCGTGGTGGGAAGTTTCTGGATGAATCCGACGGTGTCTGTAAAGAGCGATTGGTAGCCGCCTGGCAACTCGACGCGACGTGTGGTCGGATCGAGCGTGGCAAAAAGTTGGTCGGCGACGTAGACATCTGCCTGAGCCAGTCGGTTGAGCAGGGTCGATTTCCCAGCATTCGTATAACCAACAAGGGCGACAATCGGTAAACGGGATTTCTTTCTTTTATCGCGGTGACGCAGTCGATGGGAGCGTACTTTTTCAAGTTCTCCTTTGAGATAGGAAATACGCCTGCCGATGATGCGTCGGTCGACTTCCAGCTGTGTTTCGCCGGGACCACGTAGACCAACGCCACCCACGCCTCCAGCACGTCCGCCACCGCCGCCTGCTTGGCGAGCGAGATGTGTCCATGCACGCGTTAAGCGGGGGAGGAAGTATTCGTACTGTGCCAATTCAACTTGCAGCATCCCTTCTCGGGTTTTTGCGTGCTGGGCAAAGATATCCAAAATAAGGGATGTCCGATCCAGTAGACGAACATTTTCGCCGAGTAATTTTTCAAGTTCACGTTGATGGCGGGGGGAGAGTTCATCATCAAAAATAACGACTTGAGCAAGAGTTTCTTCGAGGAATACTTTTAGCTCTTGGACTTTGCCAGAGCCAATAAAGGTTTTGACATTGGGGCGACTGAGCTTTTGGGTCAATTCGCCAACAACTTCAAGACCGGCTGTGTCGGCAAGTAAAGCCAACTCTTCAAGAGAATCGTCCAAGGAGAGTAAGCCTTCCTGCCCAAAGATTTCAACGCCAACGAGAAAGGCTCGTTCTCGAGGCGCTTTGGTTGGTTGGGAAGATTTTTTTGACATTAATTTTCTTTTGGGGGCTCGGGGACTGCTTCATCCCGAAAAAGTTTGGCAACCTTTGGATCGGTTGCCTCGCTGCGGTCAGGCAGCAAAATGTGAAAGGCTGAGCCAGGGCAAGCTTTTTCGTCATAGCCTTGAGAATCAACCCATATTGTGCCACCGTGTGCCTCGATAATACCGCGTGTGATCGGTAATCCCAACCCCGGGCCGCCACCTTTGAACTTTGTCTTTCCGCTGGAATGCAGGGATGCTTTTCCTAATTGTCGGAATTTTTCAAAAATGACCGCTTGATCTTCAAGGGAGATGCCGATACCAGTATCAGTGATCGTGATCTCTATGAAGCCAGGCAAAAGGCGTCCATCAACGGTGATCTTGCCTTTGTCGGGGGTGTATTTTATGGCGTTGGTAAGCACATTACGCAGGGCTTGATAGATGCGCTCTGGGTCGGCAAAGATCAATTGATCGCTGCCTTCAAAAGGGCGCACTTCAAGGATTAGCTGACGATCATTGCATGTCTCCTGTAATTCATTTTCTAAAAGTGAAATAATATTGCTCAGCCACAGCGGCTGGAAATTTAGCGAGAGAAGGCTGTTATCGATAAGCGACACATCGATCATGTCGTCGACGATCTCGCGCAGACGATGAACGCCCGTTTGGACGCCTTCCAGTAATTGGGCGGCGCTTTTATCTTCCTGATCGAGAAGGTCGTTCATCATGGAAGTATAGCCTTCGATCAGTGTGAGAGGTGTTTTCAGCTCATGGGCTGCTACAGAGATAAAGTTGGACTTGCTTCGATCTAGCTGTTCCAGCTTTTGCTGAATGGAAGCGAGTTCGTTAGAAATATATGAAACCCGCGTGTCTGATTCATAATGAGCAGCCTTAGAAAGTGCATACGCATAAAGGCTGGACGTGGTACCGAGTAGTTCAAGAGCCTCTTCAGGGGCGAGATTTTCCTTTGCGACTTCAAATGTAAGGTCATTTGCTGTCGAAACAAGTGTGGAGAGATTATATTGCCCTTCCGTGAGATCAGTTTCGGTGGGGGCGTTAGCCCAGTCATAAAGAATTGGGTCGAGCCAAGATGGGTCTCCAGTTTGCGCTGCCTGTTCCAGGAGGCCAAAAAAGCGCGCGAGTTCTTTTTCAAAGTTGTCTCGCACACCAGCACCACGTGCCAGGTCATGTGACACGCGATAAATCCACGCTGAACGAATTTTTTCAAGGAGAGTTTGGATGCTCATAGTTTGCTGGTATCAATGATGATAGAGCCCATTATACCTTGCTTGGTGTTTTTAGTGCCTGCTTTTAATCCATGCAAGTATCGTTTCGCCAACGATTTCAAGGCTTTCCGGAGAAACTTTATCAGCTGTATCCTCGGTGGTGTGCCAGTATGGATAGTCGAAATCGATCACGTCCACAGCGGGATAACCTGCTTCAAGAAAAGGTGTGTGATCGTCCAGCATTGAGAATTTCTCCGAGTTGATGAAATATTCATCGTAACCCAAAGCCTGTGCTTTAGCCCAAATCTCTGCACGGATCTCAGGATTTGAATTTCTTTCAAGATGGATGTTTAGGTCTGCATCGCCGATCATATCCAGAATGACCACTGCTTCGGGATTGAGCGCATAACCATCAACGAAGGCGCGGGAGCCCAATATCCAGTCCCAAGTGGGGAGGTTGCCATTGTCTTCGAGATCAAAGAAGACCAGCCAGACGGATTCATTCTCTGCGGGGATTGTGCGCGCCAACTCAAGCAAGACCGCCACTCCGGACGCGCCATCGTTCGCGCCCAGAACGGCTTGCTTCCGCTTGTCAGCATCGGGGTCGTGATCAGCATAGATGCGGGTATCGTAGTGAGCCCCTAGTATGATCTTGGCCGGTACATCTCCTCGAAGAGCGATGATGTTATAGCCGCGATGTCCCAGCGAATCGAAGACCTGCTCTTCCACCTGCCAGCCTGCAGATACTAAATTTTCGCGTATCCATAAACGTGTTTGGGTGTGAGCTACTGAGTTAGGGATGCGCGGTCCGAGGGTAGTTTGATGGATAACCTCCTGGTAGGCACGCTCCCCATCGAATTTGACGGGAGCAAGCTCAGGTTGTGGACGAAGCGCGCTAAAAAGCAGATAAGCGCCTGCGGACAAAAAAATCCCTGAGAAGATTAGCAAAATGATATTTTTGCGCATAACCAATAATTTACAATACATCAGCACTACTTAGATAATTCTTCAAATCAAACAAAGCCCGCTCTGCATATGCCGCCGCTCTCTCTCGCTTCCCTCGTTTCTTTTTACCTTCAATCTGCTCCAGTGGAGGAAATATCCCGAAATTTGCCTTCATCGGCTGAAAATCTTTTTCTGCTGCGTTAGTAATATAGTGACAAAGTGCGCCCAGCATGGTTGTATGGGGGAGTTCTAGTGGGCTTTTACCAGCTAACTGGCGAACAATATTTTGTCCTGCGAGCAGGCCTGTTGCAACATTGCCAATATAGCCCTCAACACCAGTAATCTGCCCGGCGAAAAAGAGATCGCTGCGACTCTTGAATTCTAAAGTTGGGCGTAGCAAGCGCGGTGATGCGATAAAGGTATTACGGTGCATTTGCCCATAACGGGCGAACTGAACATTCTCCAAGCCAGGGATCATCCGAAAAACACGACGCTGCTCAAGAAACTTAAGATTGGTTTGAAATCCAACCAGATTGTAGAGATCGCCCGCCAGATTATCCTGGCGGAGCTGTAAAACTGCATAAGGGCGCCTGCCCGTGCGCGGGTCAGTTAATCCAACTGGGCGTAAGGGACCAAAAGCCAGTGATTTTTCGCCACGACTGGCAATCACTTCGACGGGTAAACAGCCCTCAAAATAATGGTGTGCGCCAGCTTTGACGCCTTCTTCTATTGCAAGCTCAAATGAATGGAGTTGAATCCGTTCTGCTTCAAGAAGAGCTTGCTGAAAATTATCATATTCTTCCTTAGTAAAAGGGCAGTTAATATAGTCACCTTCCTTCTCTTCACCACGATCATAGCGTGAAGCTCGAAAGGCAACTTCCATATTAATACTCTCATGGTGAACAATGGGTGAGATCGCATCGAAAAAATAGAGATGTTCCTCACCAGTAAGCTTTGCAATGGATTCAGAGAGTTTGTCAGAAGTGAGCGGTCCCGAGGCAATAACAGTTGGCCCTATCGGGACTTCCGTCATCTCTTCACGAATAACCTCAATATTGGGCTGCCCTTCAATCCTTTGGGTAACAACTCTCGCAAATTCTTCACGGTCAACTGCCAGTGCTCCACCTGCAGGAACAGCAGTTTCCTCCGCACATTGAAGGAGCATGGAACCCATCACACGCAGCTCGCTTTTTAGCAAGCCTGAAGCACGATCAGGCAAATTTGAACCTAAAGAATTTGAGCAGATCAATTCAGCCAGATCCCCGCTCTGATGTGCGCCGGTCTCTTTCTTAGGTCGCATTTCGTAAAGTTTTACAAGATAACCTTGCTCAGCGACCTGCCAGGCGGCTTCACTACCTGCCAAACCGCCACCAATGATTTTTATTGTTTGCATAAGGCAATTTTATCATCGGATTATTTCAACGGTGCTGTATAATAAAGAGAAGTTTTCTGAAATTTGTAGAGAAAAGAGAAGAATGACGACAGCCAATACTACAGAGAAAGCACTAAAAGAAGCTTGCCAAATAACAGGAGCATCTTGGGCTGCCTGTGTAGAGAGAAATGGTGTTGGGTGGGAATATGAAAGTTTTTATCGTCTAAATAAAAAGAAAAGGTTTTGGTTACAAGACTATCTAAATCAAAAAGATGTTGATCGCTGGCTTTGTGGTGCTCTGGCAGGAGGGCGTTCAAGATCGCGCAAGCTGCCTGAAAACGAGGCGCTCGAAACAGAACGTTTATATACCTATGTTTTACGAGCAAGCGAAAAAGTCTTGATCGTAGGCGGGAGTGAATTCACGCAAAAGGAGAAAAAGATCTGGCGTCTCCTAGCCAGTTCTGGCACTTTTGATGCTCAAAACAGTAATTTACAACCTGCAGATCTCTTTCTTTTTGGTGGACACTCCTCTGCCCCTTATAATCTCCGTAGCTCACTTGATCGCATTTTAGGGCGAATTTTTCAGTACACTTCAGCCAAGGCCGGTTGGCTGGCTATTTATGGGGAAACATCACTAAAAATTGAAGCGCAGAAGAATATTCCTGATCTGCAAGGCAAGGAACTTTTTTTGCGCGAGAAAAGCCTGCTTGCAGAAATGAAAGAAAACGCAAGCGCGACCCAGATTTTACGGGGGGCGGCCAAATGGGAAAAGGTCGATCAGGAAATCGCATCTGTAAATGCGGGTGCCTGGTCGCTGATTCCATTACTGATCGGGCAACGATTAATTGGAGCAGTTTCTCTGTGGAGTGATCAGCCTTTTGAAGAAGAAGAGTGGCTAAATCTGCAACACCTGTGTCTCTATGCTGCTGCATCGGTTGAGATCTTTGTCACCTTTGCGGACATGGCAGATCACCTCAAACGTCAGGCAATGCTGAACGATTTTGCCCTCATTATTTCTTCTGCACAGAACCTTGAGCAAATCGTGCAGCGTGTGTT
>CAZASG010000043.1:0-31572 GCA_964487745.1 uncultured Anaerolineaceae bacterium
AAAGGAACTAAGGTAAAAATGACAATCCCTCCAATCGGTTCTATATAAAACAAGATAATTTAGACGGTCTTAGATCTTAGATTCAAATATGGAAAAAATAAAAGTACTAGTTGTTGACGACCAAGAGATGATGAGAGAGGGAATAGTCGCAATGCTTTCCCACCATGAACGCATTGAGGTTGTTGGCCAAGCTGGAGATGGTGTTGAAGCAATAAGATTGGCAGAAAAACTGACACCGGATGTAATCTTATTAGATTTAATGATGCCTGAAAAAGACGGTTTCGAAACAATTCCTTTGCTAAAAAAGAAAACCCCTAATATTCGAATCCTTGTTTTGACGGGTTCAGGGGAATCAAAGTCTACTTATAAAGCAATAAAACTCGGGGCAACAGGCTATTTATTGAAGGATTTTTCAATGGACACCCTTTTTTATGCTATTTTTGAAACGTATTATGAAAGACCATTTATCCCATCTTCGCTCACATATAAAATGATACAGGATCAAGACATGTTTGGTTTATCTGATAAACCTGATACTATGCTAACTGATAGGGAATTGGAAACATTGAAATTTATTGCTCTAGGATTATCAAATAAAGAAATTAGTCAAAAATTAGTTTTAGAAGAACGCACTGTAACAAAATATGTCAGTAATATTTTAAAAAAAATACATGTAAATAACCGTACACAAGCAGCCTTATATGCCCTACGATTAGGTTTAGCTGACTTTAATCATCAGGATTAGGCTTTTTCTTTGGGTTCGGCTAACGAGGCTTTTTATAGCTTTTATAGAGAATTTGACTCGCAAAATATTTGTGCCACTCATTCCATAAGTAAAAAAACTTCTGACCAGAAGCAATGTAATCCAGAATATAAAAGAGTTATTCCCCCGAACTCAAATCAACTCTCGGCAAGGATTCGCCTGCTTCCTGCGAGCGGGCGGTGAAATGACCTTCAACGCTCGCTTTTACTCAAAGGGATATGTCCTGTCAGCAGAGACGCGGACGCTCATCACACGAAGCTGCTCGACTTCTTCGACGACAAAACGGTAATTTCTGTAGACAACATAATCCCCTTCTTTTGGCAGGTCGCCCAATTCGGAGATAATAAACCCGGCAATCGTCCGGTACGCGCCACGAGGGTTGAATTCGATGCCCAAAAGCTCGCTCACATCGGAGATGGGTTCGTTACCGACGATGCGCCATTCTCCATCATCTTCTTGCTCAGATACTTCTGTAACGGGGCTGTGTTCATCTTCGATCTCGCCCACGATCACTTCGAGAATATTTTCAAGGGTCAATAAACCTTCTGTGCCCCCATATTCGTCCATGATGATCGCCATTTGCTGACCGGCGCGGGTTAGGGTGGTGAAGGCTCCGGGCAGGGTCACACCGTCGGGGATGAAGACGACGGGACGCAGATGGTCGGTCAGCTTGCTATCCGGGTCTGCCCAGATCAGGTCTTTGATGTGGACGTATCCCAGAATATCGTCAGAATCCCCCTGGATGACGGGATAGCGTGAGAAACCATGCTCCTTGGCAAGTTCGAGGGCTTTCTTGATGGGCATCTTTGCCTTGAAGGTGACCATCTCTACACGCGGGGTCATTTCATCGCCCGTTGAGCGGTCGGCATAATCAAAGATACGCTCGATCATTCTCGCCTGCACTGGCAATATCTCCCCTTCGGCTGCGCCGCGATGGACAAGCACTTCGATCTCTTCGGGGCTGACGTTATCATCGCTGGTATTTTCTCCGCCGATAAAACGCATCACAAAATCTGCGGATCGGATCAGGAGTCGGACAGGCAGCTTGAAAGCTTTTGTCAGAAATTCCATGAATCCGATAACGGATATGGAGAAACGCTCCGGATTTCGGAGGGCGAGGCGTTTGGGAACAAGTTCTCCGAAGAGGAGCGATGCGAAAGAAATTATAGTGACGACAATACCGAGGGCGATCTGTTCGGCATAAGGAGCAAGCTCCGGGATACGGGCAAGTTGCGGACCAATGCGTCTCGCTGCCTCGATGCCCCCCACAGCGGAAGCAAGTGTCCCCACGAGCGTGATGCCGACTTGCACCGTTGCCAAAAATTCGGCAGGTTTTGCCTGCAATCGTAGCGCGGACAAGGCGCGTCCATCCCCATCATCCGCTTTGGTTTGTAAACGCGCCGAACGCGCCGAGACCAGCGCCATCTCTGACGCGGCGAAAAATCCATTTGCAAGGATCAAGATCGTGATAAGTAGAAGGTCTGATAACATAGTGCCTTTATTTGACCACAAAAAAGGCGTTATAGTATCAATTTCTTATCAGAAATACAAAAGCGCCTTCCGGTCAGAAGGCGCTCTCTGTTTGATTCGCTTCGTTCACACACGTGCCCTTTAGAGTGAAGACAGGCATGTAATTATTGTTTATTTTTATCGCGAAAGAAATTCGTGATCGCCGCCCATGCAGGGCAACGGTCGTAAAATCCCCAAAAAGCCATCACTGCGCCAAGTCCCAGCAGCCACCAATTACTCGTGCTTACCCCAAGAATGATGAATACTGTTCCGATGCCCAAACGCAGAAAGCGATCAAAAGGCGTCATAGGGATTTTAATATCTTCGCCTTCGAGCAATTTTTCAAAGACCGTACGATAAGCGCCTTCATTCTGCGCGCCAGTGATACGCCCGGCAACTTTCCCATCCCGAAAAGCGATCAGGGTCGGGATGCCCATCACACGAAATATCTGCACGATCTGCTGAGATTCATCGGCGTTGACAAAGAGCAACTCCACTTTGCCCTCATATTCATCTGCGAGCTTTTCGAGAATGGGCTTGGTGACCTTACAAGGGCCACACCAAGGTGCCCAAAAATCCACAACAACGGGGATGTTTGATTCTGTGACTTTCTTTTGAAATTCTGATAAGTTCATAATTGTCCTAAATAATAATCTGGACTTTATCCAGTTCTTCTTATTCCCGCCTGGACATAAATGTCCAGGCGAATAGCTAAAGCCCTTGCGGGCTAAAAGCAGGGCGTCTCATCGTCCTTGAGCTTTGTAGACCGCCGGGTTTATGCATGCCTCGTAGGGGTACCCGCGGGCGGATGAGTTCTCTGAACATCAAGTACTTCATAAATTTCAAGTTATTATACTGCTCCTTGACCATCCATCCCCCCCTGTCTATAATCGAAAATAATTTTCAACTACCACTGAACACTGATTACTGTCTACTGAATACAATGTCCGCTAAAAACTGGCTTATCGAACTCCGCTCTCAAGGCTACCGACTGACCGATGCGCGCCGCGCCGTGGTTGAGATCGTAGCGAAAAGTCCACACGCGCTAACGCCCATCGAAGTCTATGACCTGGGGCGGGAACGTTATCCCAAACTGGGATTGGTTACCGTCTACCGCACGCTCGAAAAGCTCGAAGAGCTGCATCTCGTACAGCGTGTCCATCAGGAACATGGCTGCAACGCCTATCTCGCACATGCAGAGGGACACCAGCATCTGCTCATCTGCGAGAACTGCAAGAAAGCCGTCTACTTCGAAGGCGATGACCTCGACGATCTTTTCAGCAAGGTCGGCAAAAAGCATAATTTCACTGTCAAAGATCACTGGCTGCAATTATTTGGGGTCTGTGAAGATTGCGAAGACAAATAAACCACTACGCTCCCTGCGCCGTCCTCGGCGCAGGAATAACAGGGAAAATCGCCGCCGAGGACGGCGGCTAGAGTACTTTTTAGGATAGACACTTAGCTAATGACATTCTCTTCCGTCCATATCCCAGAGCATTTATATTTCGTCACCGCATCTATTATTGGGTGGAAAGATTTACTCGTCAAAGAAAATTATCGACAAATCGTATTAGATTCTTTAGAATGGCTACGAAAAGAAAAAAGAATGTGGTTATATGCCTTTGTAATTATGCCCAACCACCTTCATCTTATCGTTAAACCAGTCGACCAAGCGATAGGTCAACTATTACAGAATTTCGGTTCATACACCGCTCATGCTATTTTAGAAAAACTGCGTGAAGATAGAGAAAATGAACTGCTCGACTATTTTCACAAAAATCGCCGAGATTCACGACATAAGCATAGTGTTTGGCAAGATATTCAAGCAAAAAACATTTTCACAACGAAGGTTCTGGAGCAAAAAATGGAGTATATTCATCAAAATCCTGTTGCCAAAGATTGGAATTTAACAAGAGATCGAGCAGATTATCCATATTCCAGTGCTTGTTTTTATGATAACGACAAAACTCCCATAATAGAGGTCAATGATGTTAGAGATATATTATAAAATACGCCGCCGAGGACGGCGGCTGGAGCTTTTTTATTTTATTTTGCTTTCACTTTTATTTCTCCCTGCCTGCTCCCCCTCCCCGGCGATCCCAGCGACGATAGATACCCCCATCCCTTCAGCAGCGCCGCTCCTAGTAACACCAACGCCGCTCATCGTAACGGAAACGCCTCTTCTACCGACCGAGACACCCATCCCAACCCCGACGGTAATTCCACTTGAGCGAGCGCAATATACCCTTTACGCCACGCTTAATTACGCGGCAAAAACCGTCGATGTGGAGCAGGCTATCCTCTATCCCAACAAAAGCGGCGAGACTCTCACCGATCTGCTGCTCGCTGTGGAGCCAAACTTCTGGGCAGGCGGGATAACCTTCCATGAATTGAGCGTGGATGGCGCTCCTGTCAATTACGCCCTCGAGGGGCAGCATTTGACCATCCCTCTCGCAATACCACTCGCGCCGGAGCAAAGCACAGAGATCAAATTACGTTATTCGCTCGTGCTGCCTTTCGCCGAGCAGGGCGACCCAACCGTTCAGCGGGCGCGCATCTATGGCTATACCGCCCGCCAGGTCAATCTAACGAACTGGTATCCCTTCGTTGTGCCGCGCCAGAATGGTGTTTGGCTCCTGCCCGAGCCGTGGCATTTCGGTGAACATCTTGTTTACGATGTGGCGGATTATGAAATCAATTTCAAAACCGTCGATCCGAGCGTGGTTGTGGCGGCATCCGCTAATGCCGAAGCAAATGCTGAATGGACGCGCTACACGCTCAAATCAGGGCGCGCCTTCGTCCTGTCCGCCAGTCCTGAGTATCAGGTTTATAGTCAACAGGTCGGCGACGTGACCGTCTACTCTTATTACTATCCCTTTTTTGAAGTCCCCGCGCAGGAGGTGCTCAACGTCACCGTCCGCGCGTTGCAGCTCTTCAGCCAGCTTTACGGACCCTATCCGCACCGCTCACTGACCGCCGTGCAGGGCGATTTCAACGACGGCATGGAATATTCTGCCTTCTATTTCCAGTCACACGGTTTTTACAATACCTATGATGGTACGGCGCAGAATTATCTCACTTTCGTCTCCGTGCACGAGACCGCGCACCAGTGGTTCTTCGAGAGCGTCGCCAACAATCAGGCGCATGAGCCCTGGCTCGATGAGATGATCTGCACCTATAGCGAGCGCATCTATTACGAAAATTATCACCCTGAAGCGACCAACTGGTGGTGGGCTGCCCGCATGTACGATTACTCGCCCGACACCTGGCTCGATCTGCACGTCAACGAAAATCCCAGCGAGCGCGCCTACTGGAGTTCCACCTATTTTCATGGGGCACACTTCCTCGAGGAGCTGCGCACACGCATCGGCGACGAAGCCTTCTTCGCCTTCTTGCGTGACTATCGTGCCAAATACGCCCAGCAGATCGTGGACGGGGATGATTTCTTCAACACCCTGCGCGAATATACGAATGTGGATTTCTCGGATCTCGTGACCAAATACTTCAGGACGCCGCGGTGAAAAAACGCCTACCACAGAGATCACAGAGTTCACTGAGAAAAGGAATAATTTTTCTCTGCGCTCTCAGTGTGCTCTGTGGTGGATTCTTTTTAAACGGCTGCACCCTGCCATCCGACGCACCGGGACCCGCGCGTGATTTCGTCTTGATCACTGACGCGCCGAATATCAGCCCATCCCCTACGGCCTTCCAGCCAAAATTGGAGACAAGCAACGCCCCGACCAAAACACCACCACCTACACAAACAGAAATTCCCCCAACATCAACATTTACCCCCTCACCTACAAAATCCCCTCCCCCTGAGGGAGACGAAAACTCACATCCTCAATACACGCTCAAAGCCACCCTCGACTACGCCGCCCGCACCCTCGCCGTGGAAGAAACCATCGAATACACCAACCAAAGTCTGGTCGCCTTCGACAGGCTGGTTTTGGCGGTCGAGCCCAACCGCTGGGGGAATTGTTTTCATCTTGAAAACCTGACCCTGAACGGCTATCCCATTTCACATCAGTTAAACGGTGCGCGGCTTGAGATCCCCTTGGCAGTATCGCTCCAACCCGGGGAATCGGTCGTGCTGGAGATCGTCTACTATCTCAATATCCCCGCCAAAAGCCATGCCGAAGTCTTCGGCTATTTGAGCGATTTTCAGATGAATATCGTCAACTGGTATCCCTTCATCGTGCCCTTCGATGTGGCAAAAGGCTGGATCATCCACGAGCCGAGCGGAGTCGGAGAACATCTCGTCTACGACACAGCCGATTTCGACGTGACCCTGAAACTCGTCGGCGAAGAAGATGATCTCGTCGTAGCTGCCAGCGCGGCCGGGAAGAAAGCCGGGCAGTGGCATCTCTACGAACTCGAGGGCGCGCGGGCTTTTGTCTTCTCTGTCAGTTCGATCATCCAATCACAGACGGTAGCAAGTGAACGGGCGAGCGTGACGAGTTTTTATTATCCCAATTATGAATATGCCGGGGAAGGTATCCTGGATGCCGCATCCAGAGCGATCGAGATCTACAGTCGGCGTTTTGCACCCTACCCTTATGAGCATTTGAGTATCGTTCAAACCCACCTGCCCGATGGAATGGAATACGATGGTTTGATCTTCATGGGCAGCGAGTTTTACGACGAATATAACGGCACAATCAAGAATAATCTGGTCGCCATCGGTGTGCATGAAGTATCGCATCAGTGGTGGTTTGGGCTGGTCGGAAACGATCAGGCGTTGGAGCCCTGGCTCGATGAAGCGCTGGCGCTCTATAGCGAGCGCATCTTCTACGAGGAGGTTTATCCATATCCTGTCAACTGGTGGTGGCGTTTCCGTGTGACGTGGTTCTCGCCCAGCGGCTGGGTCGATACGAGCATCTACGACGGCTACGCTTTTCGCGGCTACACAGATGCGGTCTATTTGCGCGGTGCACAATTTTTGGAAGATTTGCGAGTTCGGGTGGGTGAGAAAGCCTTCAATGCTTTTTTGAAGGATTACGCAGAGAGCATTGCTCACCAGCGGGCAAGTGGCAATGATTTCTTTGAGATTCTAGACAGGCACACAGATAAAGATTATTCTGATATTGTAGAAGCCTATTTTTATAATCGGTAAAAAATCTTCTCTAGCTACCATCCCCGGCAGCGGAAAAATCGCCCAGAGAAGATTTTTTAGAGGAAGGGATATTCATAAAATGAATAAATTTATTCTTATGGTATTTTTTATACTCATCTTATCAACGCCATCTTTTATATTAGCAGTATCAATTAGGGATTGGCAACCGTTAACAAAAAGGATTGCAATAGTATTCATATTATTGCTTTCGATTTGCTTTTCAATTTATACATTTTTGACGCCTTATGCAAACCCCACTCCACTTTCTGTTTGGGCAGGGAATATTGCTAAGACGCTATATTTAGCAGCTATTTTAGTTTCCGCGTTCATTTCTTGGTCACGTTCTTGATGAGAAAGCTTTATGAAAAACAAAGAATTTAGATCGATACCTTTTATGTCGGGCGTAGATGGTGATGTTTCCGTTACTATTATCAATGCTACTTTTAAAAAGATAAACGACTTAGCAAACCAATATCCCGATCCTGATTTCGGAGCATGGTTAATGGATCAGATATACAACAAAAAACAGATATTGGCAAAAATAAAAGGTCTCTTCAAAAAACGATTACTCTGTTCTTCATGCCAAACCGAGCTAGATATTAATCCCCAAGAACAAAGACAGATTGAGCTTGATCTTCAATATAAAGAGTTTAGCCCTTTCAAAATTCTCATTACTATTTCTTCGGTTATTTGTCCGCAATGTAACAAAATTTGTGGGGTTGATTTAGATGGCAACAAAAGTTATCGTTTAAATGAGGCTGTCATTGCAGCATTTGAATCCGAGAATATTACCCCATGATTTATTGGTATCCCCATGAAATTCACTCCCGAAGAGATCAACAATCTCTGCAAAGAATTTGAAACTGCCACCCCACAGGAGATCATCGCCTGGGCAACAGAAAACTTTTCACCCAACCTCGCTTTGAGTTCATCCTTCCAAACCCAAAGCGTCCCCCTGCTCTACATGGCAAAAGAGATCGATCCCCAAATGCGTATCGTCTTCCTCGATACCGGTATGCACTTTTGGGATACGCTCTTCTTCCGCGAGCATCTTGAACAGATCTGGGAATTGAATATCGTCGATCTGCGCCCCGATGAAAAATGGCGCACGGTGCTGCGGCATTTCGGCAGCGATCTGCCCGAAACCGATCCAAATCTTTGCTGCTATATCCGCAAGGTACAGCCGATGCAAAAAGCAATGGAAGGCCTCAATGCCTGGATCACGGGCATCCGCCGCGACCAGACCGAGAATCGCGCCCATGCAAAAATTCTCGAATATAAACGGGATGGATTGCTGCGCATCGCCCCCCTCCTGAACTGGACAGCCTCCCAAACTTGGGACTACATCGACGAATATGATCTGCCCACGCATCCCCTGCCGCGTTCCCGTTTCCCCAGCGTGGGGTGCAAACCTTGCACCCGCGCCATCCAGATCGGCGAGAACGAGCGCGCCGGTCGCTGGGATGGGGTAGAGAAAACCGAGTGCGGGCTGCACACAGAAATGTTCGATCAGGATGTAACGGCAAACGGATTTAAGTTGGAATAACAATTACCACGGAACTCCCGCTTCATCCAACAGAATGAACCTGCCCCCATCCGATTCTAGCAGATTGTACCCATCTGAAATCTTAAACCCATAGATGAATGAATAAGAATCCTTAACTTCAATAGCCTCCCTGACTGGAGAATTTTCAAGATAAACTCGCCCACCCTGATAAGCAGCGGCGATATCAACCGTGGAATCGTAGACTTCCATTGTAGCTGGTCCGCCATAATTGCGGATATCGACGAGGAAAGAATCCCAGATTTTCAAATGAATATATCCCCAAGTAACGGGCCATGCTCGTTCCAGCACTGAATTCTTGATCGTCAAAGAAGAATTATTACAAGGCAACTCCCAGGTCATCTCTTCGTAGAAAACGCCACTTTCTTTGCCGGGCTCTCCCAACCCCCTCAGTTCGCAATCCACAAATCCTGGTTCATTTTTGTAGATCGCCCAGCCCATACTAAATCCACTGGGGGTATCAACCACGGTCACGTGGGTATTATTGCTCAAGCTCACATCTCTTTCGTAGATATATGAATCGGTCACCTGAATGGTCGTATTCTCCCAAAGACCTGACAGATCCCAATCTGCCCATTCTAACTTTTCAGGCAATGACATGATATGCGTGCCTTCCGGCGGGAATATCTCAAACCAGACATGATGCGAATTACTGATCCGCATCGTGGTATCGTGTGTGTGATTTGAAAAAGTCAGCTTTACTGTCGAAAAGTTGACGGCCGTATAATCAACCGATCCTTCGATGGAGGTCCACGGATCACCGATAAAATGATCAAATTTAATGGTTGAGCCGTTCTCGTATTCCCAATTCACCCAATACTGGTTTCCCCAAAAGGAATATGAATCTTCGATGATAAGGGTGCCTCCACCTTTAATCACCAGGCGGGTTTGCTGATATTCGGTCTGCTGCCAGATCAGCAACGAATCCTTAATAATAAGGGTGCCATAGACTTCGATATTTTCTCGTTTCGTCGGCTGGATTAATACAATCACATCTTCAAATGTAAAGGTCTCCCCCACGGGGACTTTGAAATTTTCATCAATAATGATCTTTTCTCTGGGATCATCCTCCTGATAGGTAAACCCCATCACATTCTCATCCCAAACAGGTTCATAGGGATCATCTCCGAGAAAACCAAAAACATATTCACCTTCATATTCCGCGCGTGGATCAGGGATGGGCGTCAAAGTTGGTGTCAGTCTTTGCGTCGGTGATGCGGGTGGCCCACCTGTGGGCTCAATACTGGTGGGAATTAACGCTGGCGTTGATTGGCACGCAGTCAACATCGCCCCTAGCAAAATAAATATCCCGTACTTTTTCATCATATCCTCCGCATCTCGTACAAAATCAGCTCCAAAGGTATTTCCAGTATACAAAATAAGAGGGCTATTCAAACTTACAGGGCAATAACATAATACACTTACTATATTCATTATGAATCCTTGCAAAAATCCTTGACCGCACAAAAATCCCATGATACACTCTGCCCCGTTGCGCAAGTGCCCTTTAGGGTAAAAGCAACAAATCTAAAGAAAAGGAGACGCACGATATGAACAACACGATTTTGATCAATTGCTTTGTTACCCAAGGCGATGTTTCATTCCCTCGTCCTCGAAGTGCGTCTACTGCCCTTTAGAAGAATAATCACCTCTTGATTTCTAAAGCCACGGAGCACTTCGTCCGTGGCTTTTCTATTTGAATTCCCCTCTTCAAAAGTCACGGAAAAACTCTGTGGCTTTTTTTATTTTTTTACAACTGAAACACAAGGAAAAATATCATGTTAGCAAAACAGCTCAACCACGCCAAAAAGATCTATCACGAATACCCTCGTCAATTCTGGGTCGTCGTCGGCGCGTCCTTTGTAGACCACCTCGGCGGCGCATTACTTTTTACTTTCTTCTCCCTTTATGTCACCCAGCATTTTGGTGTCGGCATGACACAGGTCGGGATTCTCTTTGCCATCTTCTCCATCTCCGAATTCTTCGGCAGTATGTTCGGTGGCGCACTTACAGACCAGATCGGGCGCAAGCGCGTCATCATCATCGGGCTGATCGTCAGCGCCCTCACCAGTGTCGGGATGGGCTTGGTCAACCGCATCGAGCTCTTCTATCTGATGGCAGTCATCACCGGTCTTTTCGCCGATATGGCAGGACCCGCCCGCCAGGCGATGATCACAGACCTGCTCCCCGAAGAGAAACGCGCCGATGGTTTCGGCATCATGCGCGTCTTCATGAATCTCTCCGTCGCGATCGGCCCCGCTATTGGCGGCTTTCTGGCTGCCACATCCTATTTACTGCTCTTCGGCGCAGATGCCGTCAGCAGCATCCTGACCGCCATCGCCTTCTACTTCCTCGTCGCAGA
Source organism: uncultured Anaerolineaceae bacterium (assembly GCA_964487745.1). GTDB lineage: Bacteria > Chloroflexota > Anaerolineae > Anaerolineales > Villigracilaceae > Desulfolinea. The sequence goes on from CAZASG010000043.1 coordinate 11,315, forward strand.
AACCCTGCCACAGGTTAAGACCGAAGAAGAAAAAGAAGAAAAACTCAGCTTTGTCGACAGCTTCCGTGGCTATCTTATCGTGCTCAAGGACCGTGCCTTCATCCTTTTCATGGGCATCTCCATGATCGTCACCATCGTCTACATGCAAATGTACGGCGCGCTTCCCGTATTCCTGCGCGATATTCACAACATCCCCGAAGCAGGTTTCGGTATGATCATGAGTCTCAATGCTACTATGGTCGTCCTGATGCAGTTTGCCATTACGCGTAAAATAGGGAAGAAACCACCCATGCTCATGATGGCGCTCGGCGCGATCATTTACGCCCTTGGCTTCGCCATGTATGGCTTCGTCAGCGAATATGCCCTCTTCATGGTCGCAATGGCGATCATCACCATTGGCGAGATGGTTGTCACCCCCGTTGCCCAAGCCCTCGTCGCCAAGTTTTCCCCCGAAGAAATGCGCGGGCGTTATATGGCGATCTTCGGCATCTCGTGGCTTATTCCGGGAGCGATAGGTCCGCTCCTCGCCGGGCTGATCATGGATAACGGAGACCCGCGCTGGGTCTGGTACGCATCCGGGATATTAGCCATCATCGCCACGCTGGGATTTTTATATCTCCACAAACATGTCGAGCAGGACGAAGAAACCGCATCGCCCGTGGATATTGAACCTGCTCCCCTTATGGCAACCAAGGAGGCCGCCTAATGGATAAACCCTTATTCACCGCCCCACACATCTGCCTGACCGCCCTCGACGCCAAAGAAGATGCGCCTGCCCTCGCTCGGTGGACGCGCGACAGCCGCTACATCCCCTTGGCCGAAAACGATAAACCGCCACATCCAATCTCTGAATTCCAGGCAAAGGAATTGCTCGCAGGCATTCTAAAAGAATCCGATGAAAAACGGAACACCTTCTGGTTTGCCATCCGCACACCGGATGAGGAAGAGATGCTCGGCATTATCGGCTTGAGCTGGGTCGATTGGGCAAATGGCTCCGTCTATCTGGATTTGAGTATGAAAGACACAACAGAATACGGCCAGCCCTCCACGCGTGAAGCACTTGCATTAATGCAGCGCTACGTATTCCACGAACTCCAGATGCACCGCCTGAGCCTGAACGTGCCCGAATATAACGAAGCTCTCATCAAGACCTTAACCGATCTCGGCTTTATGCAGGAAGTCCGCAAACGCGAAACACTCTACCGCTTTGGGCGTCGCTGGGACAGCCTGCACTTCGGTCGCATGGCAAGAGATTGGGAAGAAGAGAGACTATAGACGTTAGACATCAGACATTAACTGCCCCCACCCCCGCCTCCCCCAAATACGACGAAAAGATGTCGGATTTAGGGGAGGAGCCAAGGCTTCCCCCCAAATTCCACGCTTTTGGCATTTGGGGGGATTGAGGGGGGCTGAAAGGAAATGAACATGACAACAGACATATTTCGCGGAGAAAGGCTGCGCCTCGTGGCAATGGAGCCTGAAAGGGATGCCCCGCTGATGAACAAATGGCGGCGGGATACCGAATACGCTCGCCTGCTCGACAGTGACCCTGTGCGTTTATTCAACACCGCTCAAAACAAAGAGTGGCTTGAAAAAATGCAAAAAACTGAAGCCTTCGAGGGGATCGAATTCATGATCCATACCCTCGAAGATGACAAGCCAATCGGCTTTGTCGGGCTCGATGGCATCTCATGGCATAACGGCGTCAGTTGGGTCGGCATCGGCATCGGCGAACGCGACTACTGGAACAAAGGCTACGGCACAGAAGCCATGCACTTACTCGCTCGCTACGCCTTTGAAGAACTTGGCTTGCATCGCTTGAGCCTGAATGTTTTTTCGTATAACACGCGCGCGATCCGTACCTATGAAAAGGTCGGCTACAAAATCGAAGGGCGCGTCCGCGAAGCCCTCCATCGTGACGGCCAACGCTGGGACGTGGTCTTCATGGGCCTTCTCAGAGAAGATTTTGAACACTAGATGTGCAACGCATGCTAAAAATGTAAGGCACATCTCCACATCAAGGAATAACATCATGAAAAAAGGATTTTTGCCAGCAGGCTTCAGTCTCCGTAAAGTGACCGAAGCCGACCTAAAAATCGCTGATTATATGACCAATAACTTTTCCGAAGCCAGTAGCTATGCTGACATCGCCTACTTGGAAGAAGTAGTGAGAAGTGGTTTGGCAACCCCGCAAAGTCAACATACAACTGATTCCTTCATTATCATTGACCCCGAAGGAAAGGCGGTCGGCTATGCGGAGGTTTACACTCATTTGGATGAAAACGAATTGAAAGCTCATTAGTCTCACTCTCAATAATATGAGCAGAGGAGAAAGAAAATGACAAAAGGACTTTTACCGGAGGGCTATGCCCTCCGCAACGCAACTTGGGACGATCTAAAACCTGTCGTCCAATTGGTTTATGATGTTTGCGAACACGACGGCGACACCGACATCGCTTATTCGGAAGAAGAGCTCCACGAAGTTTGGGAAGACCCAAAATTGGAGATCAGCACTGATACCTGGGTTGTCACAAACCCCGAAGGCAAAGTGGTCGGTTACGAAGAATTTTATGAGCGCAGCCAACACGCATCTTTGCTTGGCGATGGATACGTCCACCCAAAACATATGGGTAAAGGCATCGGCACCACGCTTTTACGTGCCCTGGAAACACGTGCCCGGCAGGAGATCGAGAAAGCCGATCCTAATCTGCGCGTTTTCATTCGTAACGGCATGTCCATTGAGGACAGCATTGCGCGTGAAATGCACGAGAACGAAGGCTATAAAGCGATCCGCTTTTATTGGAAGATGGAGATCGAACTCGAAGAAGCGCCCCCCGCAGGTATCTTCCCCGAAGATATCGAACTGCGTCCATTTGACATAGAAGCACATGCGAAACCCGTTCATGACACACTCACAGAGGCCTTTCGTGACCATTGGGGCTTCATCCCCCTCCCGCACGATGAGTGGAAACGACGCATGATCGAAAACAACGAATTCGACCCGGAACTTTGGTTCGTCGCCTGGGATGGGGACGAGATCGCTGGCTATGCCATTAACCACTACAGAAATGACATCGGTTGGGTCGCAAGCCTGGGCGTACGCCGTCCCTGGCGCAAACTTGGTTTGGGCTTGGCATTGCTGCAAAAATCGTTTGCTGCCTTTTATGAACACGACACGAAGAAAGTCGGTTTGGGCGTGGACGCTGCCAGCCAAACAGGGGCAACTCGTCTCTACAAACGTGCTGGCATGAAAGTCGGTTCGGAGTACGTCAGTTATGAAAAAGAGCTGCGCCCCGGACGTGAAATCGAAGAATAAATTTTAGAAACGTCATTGCGAGGAACATAGCGACGAAACAATCTCCCAGACTATTGAGGAGATCGCCGTGTCGGGCTATACCCCTTCGGGGCACAAGCTCGCCCTCCTCGTGATGACATAAAGAGGAAAAGAGAAATGACCACCTACAATTTCAACCTCCCCGAAGGATACACCGTCCGTGGTGCGAACGTGGACGATATCCCTGCCTGTGTGGAACTCTTTAACACATGGGCAATGAAAGAGCTTGGGCACCGCGAACTCAGCGAAGAAGAACTCAAAACTGAATGGAGTTTGGATGAATTTATCCCCGAAAAAGATACACGCATCGTCTTCGCGCCCGATGGCACCCTCGTCGCTTACGGCGAAGCCTGGACGCGGAATAACCCTCCCGTCAAACCCTGGATCTGGGTACGCATACACCCCGATCATTACGGTCTCGGCCTCGGCACAGAACTGACTCAGTGGGCGGAAAACTACGCCCTGCGCGTGCTGGATATTCTCCCGCCGGATGTGCGCATCACGAATGAGTTGGGCGTCGATCATCGCGTGAAACCCGCCCACGAACTTTTCAAAAATATGGGTTACAGTTATATCCGCAGTTTTTACCAGATGCGCATAGAGATGGATTCACCGCCACCCGCCCCTCGTTGGGCAGATGATATTGTTCTGAAACCATTTGACCCCACGCGCGATCTCGAAGCGGTTTATCGGGCAGATGTCGATTCCTTCCGCGATCATTATGGATATATCGAGGAACCTTTCGAGGCCGGTTTCCCACGCTTTATCCACTACATGACCAAAACCGAAAACTACGACCCCACACTCTGGTTCATTGCCTGGGACGGAGATGAAATCGCTGGCATCAATCTCTGCCGCCCGCGCTCTTTTGAAGATGATAATATGGGCTGGGTTGCCACACTGGGTGTGCGTCGTCCGTGGCGTAAACGCGGTCTGGGGTTGGCGCTGCTGCAACATTCCTTTGGCGAATTTTACAAACGCGGTGTGCGCAAAGTGGGTCTTGGCGTGGATGCAGGCAGCCTGACGGGCGCAACACGCCTTTACGAAAAAGCGGGCATGTCTGTCTTCTCGCAGTTCGACAAATATTCAAAAGAGATTCGTGCAGGTAAGGAAATTAGCGTACAATCTATAGAAGAGAATTAAAGAACAAACCGCCAAGACACAAAGGACGCCAAGATTTTAAGAAAAACTCTGCGCTCTCTGCGCCTTGGCGGTTTACCAAGAAAGGAAAACACCATGCAACTACAATGTTCCTACTGCAACAAAATGTTCGTCGTCAAAAAAGAAGCTGCCCTCGCCGGGCTTTACGCCATCGACACTGAAGGGCTGCAACACTACGATGCTGACTGCTACTACTGCCAGCGCGCCAATCGCGTCTCCAGTGAGCGCATGCTGCAAACTTTCCCCAACTGGAAAGAAGAATATGAGACGATGTTGAAAGAAGCTGAAGATTTCAAGAAGAAACAAGCTGCGCTTGAAAAAGGTCTTGCTGAGCGCAAGGAAAAACCCAAAAAAGAAAAGAAAAAACGAAGCCGAAAACGATGACGATCAAAGCCGTGATCTTTGATATGGGCGGCGTGTTGGTGCGGACAGAAAACCGCGAACCGCGCGCCGCCCTGGGTTTGCGTTTTGACAAAACCTACAGTGAGATGGATGGGATCGTTTTCGCCAACAAATCCAGTGGACGCGCTTCTCGCGGCGAGATCACTGCCCGCGATCACATGCAGCACGTGATGCGCACGCTCGGCCTGCCCGAAACCGACCAAGCCATTATTGAATTCCGTGCTGAATTTTTCGGCGGTGACGAAGTCGACTACCCGATGATCGAAGAGATCGACGCCCTGCGCCCAAAATACAGAACTGCCATCTTGAGCAATGCCTGGGACGATCTGCACGGCCTACTCGTCGAAACGTGGAAGATCGACCACGCTTTCGATGATATCTTCATTTCCGCTGAGATGGGCGTGACAAAGCCAAACCCAAAAATCTATGAAATGGTGCTCGAAGCACTCGGCCTGAAAGCCGAAGAAGCCGTCTTCGTGGATGATTTCATCGAAAATATCGAAGCCGCCCGCAAACTCAGTATGCACGGCATCCACTTTCAAGAGAAAGAAAAAGCAATGGCGGAGCTGAGGGAATTGCTCAAATAACTTTCACACATTTTCCATTATCGGTTCTTACCTCAAGTTCCCTACAATTTGGCTCTAACAGTAAGAGGAGAGAAAATGTTGGTTCCAAAACATATTGGGTTCATCATGGATGGCAATGGTCGTTGGGCAACTCAACGAGGATTGCCACGCAGTACCGGACACAAAGCGGGGTTTGAGAAAATTCCGGATGTTTTGAAAACCTGTCGTGAGCTTGGGATTCATGTTGTCTCTGGTTATGCCTGGTCCACAGAAAACTGGACAAGACCCAAACCCGAAGTTGATTACATCATGCGCTCTCTGGAAAAGCACCTTCCAAGGTTTGTAGGTGAATTGCATGAGAGAAATGTGCGCTTTCTACACAGCGGGGAACGTGAAAACCTATCAGCCAAAGCATTAGAAATTATTGATAACGCCGTTGCCCTAACTCAAGATAATGGTCCTTGGGTTTTCAATTTTTTATTTAACTATGGCGGTCGTGCTGAACTTGTTCATGCCGCAAAACAAGTGATCGATGAGGGACATACTCCAGACGCCATCTCGGAGCCATTACTCGAAAAACATCTCTGGTCTGAAGATCTCCCTAATGTCGACTTAATGATTCGTACAGGTGGGGATCGTCGCATCAGCAACTTCATGCTTTGGCAACTTGCCTACGCAAGCCTTTATTTCGTGGATAATTACTGGCCCGCAATCACCCCGGAAGATATTAAAAAAGGTATCGAATACTTCAACAAAACCAAAATAAAGCCTAATTGAGCATTTATCTTTGGTTTTCTCACTTAGTGGAGAAGAGTGGATGTTCCATCAAATATCAGCAGAAATACAAACCCAAATGCGGCGGCTCGAAACCATCGACGCCAAAGATCGCAAAGATGGCACGCCCCATATGCATTGGCATATTGTTGGCCCGGGGATACCGTAGAATTTCACTATCCCAACAAGGATGGGAGTTATGAAAAGCTTGATCAAAAGAACAGTTTCATTATTTCTGCTTGCAATAATAGTTGTATCTTGCAATAATCTCCAAACATCTATACCCGACCAGACTGATCCTACAAAAACAATAACTTTCACAATCGCCACCATACCAGAAACTCAAACGCCCACACCCTCCTTTACATCAATTCCAATTACCCTTACGCCGAACAGGTATAGTTTTATAGAATCGACTTATTCTCCAAACAATCAATATATAGCTGAATATTATTCTCAATATGATGACCCCACCGGGGAAAAAATAATTATAAGTAAAGTTGGCAACGCAGAAACTTGGATAATATCATCTCAATTTTCTCCATCATTTTTACATCCTCCTCCTACTCTAAAAATCTATAAATGGTCAAACAACAGTAAAGTTTTATATTTTTACTATTCGAAACTTCCGGATGGCGGCGACTACGCATTCTGGTGGGATGGATTTGACCTGCAAAGTTTCGATGTAGAAACAGGTGAAATTACAAGAACAATTCCTAGTGAGAGTAAGGAAATGCTATCTTTTGTATTCTCTCCTGACAACAGGCTACTAGCTTATACTCGTTCTAAAGAACACCCACACCTTATACATATTCGCGATATTGCTACTGGAGAAGAAAAGCAAGTGACTATCATTTCAAGCAAGCAATCTCTTGTAAGAGTGGGCAATATCATTTGGTCACCATCAGGAGAAAAACTACTTTTTCAAACGGAAGATACTAATCACTGGACTCGAACAATTTATCTTGACATTGTTACTATGCAAATGAAAATTATTAATAAGTATCGTTTAACCGCTAATCAACTTGATGGTTGGGATAATGATAATAAAATTAGGTTTATCGGTCACCCCGACGTTTACACAATCGATATTTCAGATGGTGTACGTGAAATACTAGGCACACCTACCCCGAAGCCATAAGCCGATAAATCTTATGAAATCTCCTAAAAAGATCGTTCAAGAAGGCTACGACAAAGTCTCGCATGCTTATCGCGCGGATGTGCTCGACCCTAACGACGAGAGCTACCAGAAATACAAAGCCTGGGTTGACGAATTCGCTCAACATCTACAAAAGGGACGGGCAGTGCTCGATCTCGGCTGCGGGAACGGAATTCCATCCACGCAGTTGTTGGCAGAGAATTTTCACGTCACCGGCGTGGATATTTCTCCCGTCCAGATCGAACGTGCGAAGGAGCGTGTCCCCAACGCGGAGTTTATCTGTGCAGATATGAGCGAAATCAGCTTCGCACCCGCCAGCTTCGATGCCATTGTTTCTTTTTACGCCATCATCCATCTTCCGCTTGAGGAACAGCCACAACTTTTGGCGAAGATGCACACTTGGTTAAAAGATGAAGGATATCTTATGCTTATCACCGGTCACAACGCCTGGACGGGTGAAGCATCCAATTGGCTGGGTGTTGAGGGTGGGGATATGTTTTGGAGTCACACAGATCGAGACACCTATCTACAGTGGTTAACGGAAGCAGGTTTCCATGTCGTCTGGGATCGTTTCATCCCTGAAGGGGAGGGTGGACATACGCTGTTTTTTGTAAAGAAAGAACTATAATATCCCCGCAATATTACAACAATTCATTCAAATTTAGAGGTATTCCCCATGTCTCATTCACACACCCACCATCATCACCAAACGGAAAATATCCGCGCGGCATTCTTTTTGAATTTGGCTTTCACGATCTTTGAGATCATCGGCGGCATATACACCAACAGTCTTGCCATTGCATCAGATGCTCTTCACGATCTGGGCGATAGTATCTCGCTTGGTATGGCGTGGTATCTGGAGAAGCATTCTCAAAAAGAGAGTGACCAGAAATACTCCTACGGCTATCGTCGTTTTTCGCTGCTGGCAGCCTTGATCAATACGGTCATTCTCGTTATTGGCTCGCTCTATATTCTCTCCGAAGCCATTCCGCGCCTGCTCCACCCCGAAGAGACCAAAGCAGGCGGAATGATCGTCCTCGCGCTGGTCGGCATCGTCGTCAACGGGATGGCGGTGCTGCGCGTCCGCAAGGGGCAATCACTCAATGCCCAGGTCGTGGCGTGGCATCTGCTAGAGGATGTGCTCGGCTGGGTAGCGGTGTTGATCGTCAGCATTAGTTTGCTGGTTACCGATCTCTACATTCTCGACCCGATCCTGTCCATTCTCATCAATCTCTACGTCATCTACAACGTGATCGGCAACTTGCGTAAAACCCTCGCACTTTTTCTGCAAGCCGTCCCCGATAGCCATAACCTGCCCGATATCGAGCATCGGCTGGCAAAGGTGCGGCAGGTGCTTTCGGCGCATCACACACATATCTGGTCGCTCGATGGCGAAAACCATGTCTTATCTACGCATCTTGTGGTTGATCCGGATGCCAGCAAGGATGATCTCATCCGCATTAAGAGTGATGTCCGCGCGATCACCAGCGAATTATCGCTGGCGCATTCCACCGTCGAGTTAGAGTTTGAAGAAGATTGCTCGATGAACGATCTCGGGCACACACATCACGATCATCCCTAATTGGAGTAATCATGGTCTTCAAAGCATTTCTCACCCTATTCAAAAAGGGTCAAATCTTTCTGCTTCTACAGATCACACGCCTGATGACGCCCTTCTATCAACTCGCCTACATCGCCGCACTCGTGGAACATGGCTTTTTCAAGGTATTGACAGAGGGATCAGCCTCCATCGAAGCGTTGATGGAAAGAACAGGCATCAGCCCGGAATATCAAAGCGCGCTTCACGCCTGGCTTCAGGCAGGTCTCCGTTTAAAACAACTCAAACTCAGTGAGGGACAATATAACCTTAACGGCCTTGCGAAGAACCTGGCACGCATCCCCGAAAACGATGCGCTGCTCGCCATCATTCAGGAGGCGGCTGACCTGCATTACAAACTCATCCTGCATACTCCGGCAAAGCTCATGGCTGGCGAAAAATGGGCACTCGACGATCAAGACGGTGAAGTCGTCGCCCGTTCGTCGCGCATCGTCGAACCTTTCCAGACAGTCATGATCCAGAGTCTCTTCCCGAGAGATGCACCTGTCCGCTTGTTGGAAGTCGGCTGCGGGTCGGGCATCTATATCAAAGAAGCAGCGATGCACAATCCACAGTTAACGGCTGTGGGCGTCGAGTTGCAGAAAGATGTTGTAGAGATGGCACGCAGCAATGTTAGAGGGTGGCAACTTCAGGATCGCGTGCGTATCGAGCATGGTGATATCCGTGAGAAGAATTTCGAGAGCGAATTCGATATTGTCACGCTCTACAATAACATCTATTATTTCCCCGTCCCCGAGCGTGTTGCACTGCTGGAGCATTTGAAAGGCTTTCTCAGGCCCGATGGTTTTCTTGTCCTCGTCACCGGATGCCAAGGCGGGCAGCCGCTGATGGAAATGCTCAACCTGTGGGGTGCAGCTACCGAGGGTGCCGACCGGCTCCCTGCACCTGATGAAATGGTGGCGCAAATGCAGGCGGCGGGGTTTGAGCGCGTGCAAGCAAGGAATTTTATGCCGGGCGATTCGTTTTATATGTTTGTGGGGTATCGAAAAGAGGAGTAGTGTACACACATATCAAAGAACTTGTAAGAACCTTACCCAAAGCAGAGCTTCACATCCATTTAGAAGGAGCAATCAAGACAAAAACAGCTCTGAAATTAGCACAAAAATATCCCTATTTAGGTTTTGGTGAGGTTATCAACGAATTAAAAAGGAAAAATTCTTTTAATGGATTTGAAGATTTTCTTTCCTATTATCAGATTTGCATGCAGTTACTTCGCTCTGCGGATGATTTTGCGTTAGTCGTGTATGAATACGGGCGAGAGATGTTCACCCAAAACATCCTTTATAGTGAAGTGTATATTTCCATTTATCAACATCTTCATTTATTCGAGAAAAAACTAAGCCTTTCCGACATACTCGATGGCATGGAAAGAGGGAAACAGAAAGCCCGTAGAGATTTTGGAGTAGATATTCAATGGATATTTGGCATTCCCCGCCGTCGTCATTTTAGCAGCAATGGTGTTTTCAACCCAGAAATCGCAACGACCGTTTTAAAATATGCTGCTCAAGGGAAAGAATATGGCGTCATTGGCATCGGACTTGGCGGCAATGAGGTTGACGCTCCTCCTCATCCGTTTAAACCTGTTTTCGAAAAAGCTAAAGAAATGGGCTTGAACAGTTTGCCTCACGCCGGTGAAACTGAAGGCGCAAGCAGCATTTGGGGAGCAATCAATGAATTACAAGCCGATAGAATTTGCCATGGCGTTCGTGCTATTGAAGACGAAAACTTGGTAAAAGAATTGGTCGAGCGCCAAATCCCATTAGATATTTGCCCTACAAGCAATATTCGCATCAACATCTACCCATCCATACACGAACATCCCTTTTCTGATTTGGACAAAGCTGGCGTAATAATAACGATTAATAGCGATGATCCCATATTGTTTGGAAATTCCTTATCTGATGAATATCTTACTATCGCAAGCGAATTCAACTACAGCATAAAAGACCTTCTTCGTTTTGCAAAAAACTCCTTTGAAGTATCTTTTGCCCCATCAAATGCAAAAGAGATTTATTTCCAAAAAATACTTGCATGGGAAAAAGAAAACCTTTCTGATTTCAGGAATTAATTATGACAGAATCCTTCTACGACGATTTAGCCCCTTATTACAAAATGCTTTATCCCGATTGGGATGCAAGCGTGGAGCGTCAAGCCAAAGCACTCCATAGCGTTATTCAAGAGTATCTTGGAGAGGAAAAACAATTTATCTTAGATGTTGCCTGTGGGATTGGAACACAATCTATTGGATTGGCAAAGCTAGGTTATCAGGTTTCGGCATCTGATATTTCTCAGGGAGGGATTGAGCATGCAAAATTTGAAGCAAAGCAACATCAAGTTAGTATTGAATTTCAGGTTGGTGATATGCGCCAAACTTGGGATACTTATCAACGTCAATTCGATATATTAATCGCTTGCGATAATGCTATTCCGCACCTATTAAGCGATCAAGAAATTCTGAAAACATTTCAGCAATTCTATCAAGCTGTCAAAACCGGGGGCGGCTGCCTGATCTCTGTGCGGGATTATGCCCGTCTGGAAAGGGAAAAGGGCGAGAAGAAATTTTATTCACGCCGCGTGCAAGAAACCGAAGAAGGGCAAATCATTCTTTTCGACATCTGGGATTTCTACGACGAGACCCACTATGAAATCACAACTTACTTGCTCAAAGATAATGGTGAAAAGGTCGGTACGACGGCAATCCGTGGCGGGAAATATTACTGTGTAGAAATTCCAACGCTGGAAAAGTTGTTTATCGAAGCTGGCTTTCGGGATGTAACTGTTTTGAAAGATCGCTTTTTTCAGCCATTATTAGTCGCAACAAAATAAATAAGAAAGGGGAATGATGGAACTACTATACGGCGAACGAATTGGAAAGCAAGGAAAACTAGCAATCAGTTGCATCGGTGTCTTGTTTTCACCAGATAAAGCGAAAGTTTTACTCGTACGCCGCTCCGATAATCATCAATGGTGTCTGCCCGGTGGTTTTATGCAGGCTGGCGAGACCATAGCCGAAGCCTGCGAACGTGAAGTTTGGGAAGAAACGGGATTAACGGTACAAGCAAACAGGTTTGTTGGGATTTACAGCAACCCAAATATCCTCGCAACTTATGAAAATGGGGATAAATTCCACGTCGTTGTAGCCCTCTGTGAAGTGGAAATTCTAAGCGGGGAAATGAAAACCAGCGACGAAACAACGCCGGTAAAGTTTTTTCAGCAAGATGAAATCGAAGATTTGGGGCTGGCAGATTTTCACCAGGAACAGATCAGGGATGGTTTTGCGTTTCACAGGAACACGTTGTTGAAGTAATTACTGATGTTACGCAACAAGTAAGATTTTGTCCTTTCTGCCCCCTCCCAGCCTCCCTCAAATTCTAAAGGCGGAATTTGAGGGAGGGGCTTGGCTTCAAAACAGTATTTTTCTCTAAAAACATTTTTTATAAAAAACAGGCACTCGTTGAGTGCCTGTTTTCGTTTAAGCCAAGTTTGGTTTTATTTCCCTGAAAGGAAGTCGATGGCAATTTGAAGCTGGACATCGTAGGGCTGCTGGCGCAAACCCCACATTCCTAGAGGGACTTCGATATGCGGTGTAACGCCGATACCTTCAAGCAAGGTGCCATCATTGAGCGCCAAAATTGTGACTGCTAAACGAATAATTGAACCGTCAGCCAAGTTAAAACCAACGATGCCTTCAGTGTTACCTGCCGAATTCATGCCAATGATGGTTGCACGTTCCAGTTCTTTCATCGCAGCGGGGAAATAATCTGCAGCACTGTGACTGCTCCCGTCGGTTAGAACAACGAGTGGAGTAGTATCATTCCAGTCTACGCCGCGAATACGGTAGGTGGTGCGTTGTTTGTCTTCACGCAGCGGGCCTTCTGTACCAACAATGCCATCTGCAAAAATCCCGCTGGTTTCGTCGGAATTTCCACCAGGGTTATGCCGCTCGTCCAAAATCAGACCATCTAGCGGCTTCTCTGCTTCCATTTCTTGAATAAAGCGCATTACATTTGCAGCAGCATCACCACCAAAATCAGGAAGACGAATATAGCCAATATAAGGGTCTTCGCTAACTATTTCGTAATACCAATCATCACAGCCACTTACAGGACCAAATCCAACTTGCACATCACGTGGATCTTCATCGGGACCAGATTGAATTGTAAGCGTATAGGCGCCCCCACTTTCTCTTACCAAGGGCACCCATAAATAAGGATCAAAGCCAGAATCAAACCTAACTACCTTTTGACCATCGACTGCTAAAATTACATCTCCGCGTACTATTCCTGCCGACGCAGCAGAGCTCTCAGAACAAACATCCCAAACAAATAGATACTCATCTTCTTTCGCTGGCCAAATATCTAAGCCTGTTCCTGTTTCTGAAGCATTGTTCGGCATATAACTTGAAGTACTATATTGGATTACCGAGTTACTAAGTTCAAACTCATCACCAAAATCTCCTGGACGAACATGACGACTATGATTGTCACGTAGTTCACGAATCATTTCAGCTAACAAGTCCCAAAGCTCTTCAGATGAGGTCACGTCTTCGGCAAGAACAACGTATTCATCATAGACGGCATCCCAATCAACGCCGTTGAAATTATCACGGACATAATTAGCTTCAACGATATACCAGGCTTGTTTGGTAATACCAACGTAATCTTCTGCGGCTAAGCCAGAGGTATCAAAACCACCAATGGGTGTAGGCGGAACAAGCGTAACCTGTGCGCTGAGGGCAGCGGCTGTTGCCAAAGGTCCTGTTTTTGGGGGCTCTTTGGTGGGTTTTGGTGTTTTCGTCGGTTCCACTGCCGGGGTGGAGGTGGCAGCGGGTGGGTCTGTTGGGGGCGCAGACTCAACTTCGGTGGGCTGAGCAGGTGTCCCACAGGACGAGACGAGCAGCGCAAGCGCTGTCATCACAAAGAGCAGGGTAGTTAATTTCTTGTTCACATATACCTCCTAAATCATATAGCTCCGTAGATCAGCACGCCATAGATTGCGGCCGTGATGGCTGAATCCACACCAACATAGATCAGAATAAAATATAACGTACTCTTATTTGATTGGCGATAAGTGTAAAACCAAGCGACAAAAATTGCCAGTATTCCGGTAAAGATCGGCACACCGTAACGCAGGCTTTCACCCAAAGTCGCTGAAATCTCCGGTATCCAGGCTGAGAAGGGGACGTAATCGAGCATGGCCGGGAAGACGGCGAACTTACCCAACCAGAAAGCAAACACGGCAAAAATGAGGCTAATGGCGCTGAAAATATCCTGAACGCGCTCTGAACCAATACGACGCAAGGGTGCAGTAAGGAAGAGAATGATCAGAGGAGCAACAACCAGTACGCCAGCGGCAACCGGCGCCATAAGAATGCCAACCAGCATGCCAAAAGATATCTGGGCAAAAACACGCCCTAATTCACGTCCGGAGGATTGCCCAAAAGTTTCTTCTATCGTTGGCGCAGTGCTTGCAAAGTAGACAGCGTAATAATTCGTCTCAATTTTTTCAAGCCAGGTCGCATAAAGGTAGCCATCTGCATCGTTATACAAATTCGGCGAGGTTGAAAGGACAGTGGTGAAGCTCAAAGGCTGGTAAGAAGTAGCCTGCCCGGCGTCAAAATAAACCATATTGACCTGATTGCGTACTTTTCGCCATAAATGTTGTGTAGGTGAGCGAAAGATCACAGCCATTTCACCAGTCTGCAAGGAGTTGGGGACAAATTCTTCTAATTCAGTCGTGCGGAAGCCAACCGCAGATTCAAGAAGAACACGTTCACCGGCATGCAATTCTTCAGACATAAACGTTTCAAATTCAAAACTGTAATCAGAAGGGACTGCGACCGCACTCGGGGCCTGTACTTGAGCAGGCTGGCCAAGCGGAAAGTGCATATAGGATGTCTGTACGGCACCTGCTTCAAGACCAGAGCGCACGGTCACTGTCCAAAAAAGATAGGTAGTATCTTCATCAATGCCCAAGATCGGGCCGCTCAATCCATTCGATGGACCAACCGTCAATTCGTAAAGGGCCTCAGGATGCACACTTGTCAGTTCCGCACCTGCAGGATAAACGCTATAAAGGATTTCCGTCCGACCATGGCCAAGGGGATATTGTACCCATGTGGTATGCAGGTCATCATTCTGATCGTAACGAAGTTGGATACGCGAGCCATCAGGGTCTATCGTTAGTAGCTCGCCGTTCCCATTAAGGGATGAAAGCGCGTACACCCCCGGATCTTCACGTGGTCCTGAAAACCAAAGAGTGTGCTCCCCTCGAGAATCTACAGAAAGGCTATATAAATCTACCGCTATATCAGCCGAAATTAAGCGCGGTTCACCAAGCAGCGTTCCATCTTCACTAATAGGAAGAGTATATAAGGCTTCATCCTGTGTCCAGAGAGCCTGCAACTGACCGTTTTCCCAAATAAGCTGTGGATCATCGGGAAGGCGAAGGCTGATCTCTTCAAAAGATTTTGTCCATAGCGGAGACCCGCTTCCATCACGGGCAACAAGCGTGAGCGTTTTTTCTTCTTCGCCTGGCTCAGCATCAAAGAGCAAGAAATATAAGTTCCCTTCTGTACTCATCGCCATCGGAACAGGGTCATTCACTGTGGTGTTACCCAAAAAAGCTGCCCGACTCCAGCCCGGCGTTTTCAGCCAGATATGCTCATCGGGTCCACTACAAGCGTTCAGCGAAAAAAACACTGCCAAAATCAAGGTCATGAATACCCATTTTTTCAATTTCATCTTTTACTCCGTAGATAGGCGCAAAAATGGGAGGTACAGCCAAATGCTGCAACCTCCCATGATTACTAGAAAATTCTTCCCCTTTTATTCGGGGTGCTTTTTATTCTTCGGGCGCGGCAACTGATTCTGCCGGGACCCATCCATCGCCAGCTACACTACTGACCTGGTACCAGATTTCATCATTATAAATCTGGGAGCTGATGATCACACCAGTATCGCCACGGGCAGCATGTGAAAGTGCAGCGGGATTACCAGGTTCTGCATGGACAGAAACCAAAAAGCCTTTCCCGGAAAAAATAATTTCATCGCCGGGGGAAAATTCTGCACCAGCAGCTTCCAAAACTTCCTGTGTGGGTGTCACTGTCGGAATTGCACGCTGGGTGGCTTCAGCAGATGTAATGATCTCACCTGACTGTTTACAAGCAAGCGAAGCCAGAAATAAGACAGCAAGGATGAGAAAGAGAGATAAGCGAGCTGTTTTTTTCATGATCTAGTTCCTTCCACGCAAGCGGGTATCGAAAGCATCGCGCAGACCATCACCCATAAAGTTAAATGCCAGTGTAAGCGTGGAAAGCGCAATACCCGGGAATAGCACCAAATGCGGGTTTGATTTCAAACCGGAATAGCCTTCGTTGATCATCCCACCCCAGCTCGGTGTTGGCGGGGTAACGCCCAAACCAATAAAGCTAAGGACTGCTTCAAGAAAGATATAGCCCGGAATGGCCATTGATTCTGCGATCAGCAAGGGGCCAAGGACATTCGGAATCAAGTGCTTAAAAATCACATGACCGTTCCCTCCACCCAAAGCACGGGCTGCTTCAACAAATTCTTTTTCCTTGTAGGAAAGCACCTGTCCACGTGCAAGACGGGCCATACCCAACCAGTTCAGCGCACCGATGGCAATAAAGACAAAGAGCAAGCCACCTGCAGCAGTATCCAATTCAATCAAAAAGAGCATAACTGGACTCTCTGACCCTTGTCTGCTAACCGCATTGAAGTACACGGTCATCAAAATAATGATGGGTAAAAGTGGGATACCGTATAAAAAATCCACCAGGCGCATCATCAGATTGTCGACATTGCCTCCAGAATAGCCAGAGACGGTACCATAAATCAAACCAATAATCAGACTGACTGAGGAAGCTGCAAGTGCGACAGCCAGAGAAACACGGGTACCGTAGATAATGCGGCTCCACAGGTCACGCCCAAGGGCATCGGAACCAGCAATGAAAACGGTACAACCCCATTCCAAGGGTGTTTCATACCAATGGCAATTCTCTTCGGCATATGACTCAAGAACATCATAACCTTCCATCGGTTTGGCACGGTTATTGCGCAAATTCTGTTGCTCAAATCCATATGGAGCAAAGATAGGCGCAAAAACCGCTACAAAAAAGACGAAGATCACAAAAATCATCCCGCCGACCGCGATCTTGCTACGGCGAAACTCGCGCATCGCATCCTGCAGGGGGCTACGGCTTTCGCCAATTCTTTTCGTACTTTGAAGTTCTTCCAATTTTTTATCTGCTGTCATGTTTTATTCCTAAACACACGATCTAGTCGTATCGAATGCGTGGGTCTAACCAAGCATAAATAACATCAACCATAATATTGCCTGCTATCAGAATTAATCCATATATCAAAACCAAGCTAGTCTGCAGGAAATATTCACGTTGTCCAATACTGTTAACAAAGCGGCGTCCCATACCATTCAAGGCAAAAATCTGCTCGGTAATAAAACTGCCGGTCACAGCAGCGGCCAAGAGCGGCCCCAAGATCGTCGCCACCGGGATGAGGGAGTTCTTCAAGGCATGTCGCACAATAACAACGCGCTCCTGAAGACCTTTAGAGCGTGCTGTGCGAACATAGTCAGCAGAAAGAACATCCAGCAAACCTGCGCGCGTCAAACGGGCAATCCCGGCTGCCATGCCGGTCCCGATGGAAAAAACGGGCATCGCTGCATGGTGAAAGAAGTTTGTCGTCAGCGGAGGGAGGAAACCCAACGTAAAAGGTGGATCAGCGCCCCAAAAAGCGATGGGGAACCAACCAAGCTTTACACCAAAAGTATAGATCAAAAGCGGACCCAACACCAAGTTCGGAATAGAAACACTGATTACCGCCAGGAAGGTTGTAACATAGTCGATCACCGTATTGTGATTCAAAGCAGCGATAACCCCCAAAGGAATACCCAGCGTAAAACCAAGCGCCACAGCCATCAGGCCCAACTGAATTGAAACAGGAAAAGTTTGGGCAATAATGTCGTTAACTGTCTGAGAAGGCTGGCGGAACATCGGTCCAAAATCGCCTTGTAGAAGATTGCCTAAATAACTAAAAAATTGCTCATAAAGCGGCTTATCCAAGCCATAACGTTGCTCCAGAAGGATACGGATCCGTTCTGGCATCGAACGTTGACCAATTGCATCAAAAGGACCACCGGGCATGGCTTGAACCAATGCAAAGGTCGCCAGGATCATCAAGAAAATTACGGGGATCGCCATTAATAAACGGCGGATAATATATTTGGTCATGAGACCTCCCATCGCGAGGACGGAGTTTCGTTGTTAGGATTTTTCTAAAACAATAAGTCTTTTCAAGTTTGGGGAGCGGCTTTACAGCCGCTCCCCAAAAGTCGTGCTATTTAGCTAAATGCTTTCAGAGTAGGATTACTCTTACTCTTCGTGCATCGGCTGAGCTTCTTGATCAATGTTCCAGGTGTACCACTGATCGCCACCGAAGAGGGCGGGGGTGTACTCAAGCCAGCTGTGTTCAGCAACGAAAGCGATGCGCAAGAAGATCGGCATGAAGGGGAATTCACCTTCTTCACCGAAGAACGCATCTTCGATCTCGGCGTACATTTCAACGCGTTTTACAGGATCAGTTTCTTCACGAGCTGCTTGGAGCATATCGTCGATCTCGTTACATTCGCGTTTCATGCGGAGTGCGGTTTCGCAGCTCAATACGTCGGAAACCCAGTTGTTCTCATCGCCGTAGTCAGGGCCCCAGCCGAGTGTCCACATGTTGGGAGCTTCGGCGTCGTCAAGCTTGGTGGTGGCCAGGAGTTCGGAGAAGGACTGCTGTTCGATCGTGATCAAGGAAGGATCACAACCAAGGTTCTCTGCCCAGTTAGCCTGAGCAAATTCGATCCAGTTCAAAGTGGACTGGCCACTGTAACCCAGGAGGGATACTTGCGGGAAGCCTTCGCAGTTGGGGTAACCTGCTTCAGCAAGCTGAGCGGCAGCGTATTCGGGATCATAGCCAACACCGACTTCGTCGATGGGGGGAGCGCCGAAGATTCCAGGAGGAGCAAAGTGCTTCATGGGGAGACCCTGGCCCTGGCGGACGGTCTCAACGAATGTCGCGCGATCGAAAGCGGCGCTGAAGGCGCGGCGGACGTGGACATTGTCAAACGGGGCTTTGGTCATGCGGAAACCGATGTAGAAGACTACTAGATCGGGAACCTGGATGGTCTCATCGGGGAACTCAGCAAGGTGAGCTTCCAATTCGGCATCCGGAATACCGGAGGTTTCAACTTCGCCGTTCAACCAGAGAGCGTAACCAGTGGTGGTGTCAGGAACAACGTTGACAACAAATTTTTCGATGTTGCCGCCGCCATTCATGTCAGCAGGCATAAGCGGGTTGCGGAGGGTGATGCGGCGGACGCCGTGGACCCATTCATTGAGGACGTAGCGGCCGTTGGTAACGATATTGCCAGCTTCGATCCAGTTGTCACCATGTTCTTCAACAGCCCACTGCGGGGTAGCAGCAATGGTCCACATCGGGGTCATGGAAAGGAAGTATGCAGCATTGAACGGAAGTTCGATTACGAGGGTTGCTTCGTCAACAGCGGTAACGCCAATGGCATCAACCAATTCGGCGGGAACTGCATCGGGATCTTCGTAATAGAGGACATCTTCACAACCAACGATGTTGGGAGCGATGATGCTGCTGTAGTAGGAACCAGTGTTGGGATCGCAGGCACGCTTCATACCGTATTCGAAATCGTAAGCGGTAACGAAACGGGGATTGCCGTCTGCGTCAACTTCCTGGGTGGTTTCCAAGGTAACAGGATTGTGTTTCACCCACGGAATATCAGTGCGGATGGTGAACGTGTAGGTCAAGCCATCTTCACTGACTTCCCAGCTCGTAGCTGCTTCAGGAACGATCTCAGCGGTGTCGAGGTCGTAGTTGGTCAGGTGGACGAAGAGGTTCTCGATGTAGAGAATGGAGACAGTGTCTTCACCAAGCTGGGGGTCGAGGGTGGGGATATCGGTGGTGGAGTAACCATAAGAAGTTACCGGACCCTTATCCATGGGCTCTTCCATGGGTTCCTCTTCAGGCTCCGCGGCAGGTTCTTCTGCGGGTTCTTCAGCAACAGGTTCTTCAACTGCAGCAGGTTCTTCTACGGGGGCGGCGCCACCGCAAGCGGTAAGGATCATGCTGCTGATGATCAGCAAGCCAAGAACCATCCAAAGTGTCTTTTTCATTTTCTTTTCTTCTCCTT
>CAZASG010000044.1:0-31178 GCA_964487745.1 uncultured Anaerolineaceae bacterium
TTCTTCGAAAACCGGGCTCCACGACCAATGAGCTTGCGGAGACCGTTGGTATCAACCCGATCTCGGTACGCCATCATCTGACCAGCCTCCAAGCCGGTGGACTGATCGCAGCCGAGGAAGAACGACATGGTGTTGGGCGTCCCCGGCTTATTTACACGTTAACTGAAGCGGGCTCGGAAAAATTCCCCACACGGTATTTGCGGCTTACCACTCGGTTGCTGAATCAACTAAAGGAAACGCTTCCCAACCCAATGGTCAAGGAATTGTTCAGCCAGGTTGCCCTGAATCTCGCTGAAGAACATGCCGATCAGCTTGAAGACCTCCCTATTGAGGATCGTCTCGAACTGATCAAAGATTTACTTGCCAGTGAAGGTTTTACCGTTGACTGGGAAAAAGAAGGCGAAGCTTACCATATCCACGAAATATCATGCCCTTACTACAAAGTTGGACAAGATCACCCTGAAATTTGTTCGATGGACCAAACACTGATCTCGCAAATGCTGTCTGTGCCTGCCGAAAAAGTAGAATGCATTCTAAACGGCGGAGACCGCTGCACTTATGTTGTTAAACCTGCAATCTAATAATAGGAAGAAAAATGAGCGATAAAACTTTAAACACTGTCACATGGGAAATTCACGAAACCCATCCGCAATATGTTGAGCCCATGCGCACAGAACTCTCCAAGGTAATTGATCCAGAAATCGGGATGAACGTTCTTCAATTAGGCTTGATCCGAAAAATCAGCATTGAAGATGATAAAACCAAGGTGTATATGATCCTCACCACTCCCTTCTGCCCTTATGCGCCAGCCATGATCGAAGCGACTAAAAATGCCGCTCAGAAAGCGATAGAGCAACCCGCTCTTGTGGAAATGGGTATGGAAGCCTGGGATTTCTCCATGATGGAAGATCCTTCAGCGCTGGACTGGGGTATGTACAGTTAATCAAGCAAGATCTACATTCTACAAGGGCATGGTGTCAATCAACCATGCCCTTTTTTCTTACAAAAAGCAGATTTTATAAAAAGACATACCTTATCTAAATAATCGCGTGACATTCGTAAGCCTCGCTTGTGACAAAATGTACTTGGGGAACACCCCCCCTGCATGTTAAAGTATTCTCAAGGTTTGTTCACATATTCGCTTTTGCGAATATGTCCACCCAGGAGAATGCTTATGGCTTCAAATTTACGAGAAGAAATCCACCAATTACACGCTCAACTATGTAATGGATTGGCTGACCCCATCCGCATTTTGCTCCTCTACTCTCTGGCAGAAAAGTCCAGTCATGTAAACGAACTCGCTGAAGAGACGAGCATCCCCCAACCCACTGTCTCCAGACATCTAAAAACCCTGCGCGAACGAGGATTAGTTACTTCCGAGCGCAAAGGACAGTATATTCGCTATCAACTAGCAGATAAACGCGTCATCGATGCACTAGATCTATTGCGTGCGGTGATGGCAGATAATTTAAAAGAGCGGGCGCAAATCGCTGTCGCGGCCACTCAAGCATCAAAGTCCAACTAACAGGAGATTTGAATGAAAACTTTTCTGATTCTCGGCGCTGGCACAGGCGGCACTATGGTCGCCAACAAAATGGCAGAAATACTAGATACGCAAGAATGGCGCATCATCATTGTTGACGAAGATGAAACACATTACTATCAACCCGGCTTCCTCTTCATCCCTTTCGGCATGTACTCCCCAGCCGATGTCGTCAAACCAAAACGCAACTTTCTGCCTCCGCAAGTCGACGTCATTTTCTCCGAAGTTGAGCTGATCGAGCCGGAAAAAAATCGCGTCAAGCTCAATCGCAACAACAAAGTCATCAATTACGACTATCTTGTTATCGCAACAGGGAGCCACATTCACCCCGAGGAAACCCCTGGTCTGGATGACGAAGCAGCCTGGATGAAAAATGTCTTTCCCTTCTACACCCTTGAAGGCGCCAGCAAATTAGCCAATTTCCTGAAGTTCTGGAAAGGTGGACGTCTGGTTTTGAACGTCGCAGAAATGCCGATCAAATGCCCAGTTGCGCCACTGGAATTCCTCTTCCTCGCCGACTGGTTTTTCCATGAGCGCGGAATCAGGGATAAGGTCGAGATCGTCTTCGCCACCCCGCTCCCCGGAGCGTTCACCAAACCGCGTGCTTCCGCTATCTTGGGCGGAATGCTAGACGACAAAGGCATTCATCTGCAACCCGATTTCAACATCATGGAAGTGGACCACGCAAAACAGGTCATCCGCTCCTATGACGAGACCGAGCTCAACTACGACCTGCTCGTGACCATCCCGACCAATATGGGCGCAGAAGTTATCGGCAACTCGAATATGGGAGATGATCTCAACTTCGTACCCACAAACAAGCACACCTTACAGACCAACAAATGGGAAAACGTGTGGATCATTGGAGATGCCGGAAACGTGCCTGCATCCAAGGCTGGCTCGGTCGCTCACTTCATGCTCGACGTGCTGATCGAGAATATCCAGCGCCACATGGAAGGACTGGAACCACTTCCCAAATTTGATGGTCACGCAAATTGCTACATCGAATCCGGTTTTGAAAAAGGCGTCCTGATCGACTTCAACTACGATGTCGAACCACTGCCCGGCAAATTCCCATTGCCCGGCTTTGGTCCCTTCTCGCTGCTCAAAGAATCCTATGCCAATCACTGGGGCAAGATGATGTTCCGCTGGATGTACTGGAATATCCTACTCAAAGGCGGCGAAATGCCCTTTGAATCCCAGATGAGCATGGCTGGAAAATGGGAATAGGAGCGAAAGATGACTGAAGCAACAGCCATCACCCAAGAGCAATTCGCTTTGCTCATGGAGAAAATGGATCGCATTGAAGCACATGTTGCCGAACAAAGGCGCCGCCAGCAGGAGCTGGAAGAGTTGCAACGCGACCTGATCCCCATCGGTAATCATATGTTCAAGCTAGCGATCGATGAGTTAGCGGAAATTGGCTCCGAGTTTCAAGCTGAAGATCTCTTCTTCTTGCTGAAGCGTATCCTGCGTGACACGCAGCTTCTCTTAAAAGTTTTCGACCAGCTCGAAAGCATCATGGAACTTAGTGAGGATGTGCAAGAGCTCGGTAAGCAAATTTTCAATCAGGGCGTCCAAGAATTAGACCGCCTGGAACGAGAAGGTTACTTTGCATTTGCACGCGAAGGCTGGCAAATTGTCGAGCGAATTGTCACTGAGTTTAGCGAAGATGATGTCCGCGCGCTAGCAGATAATATTGTCGTCATTCTGAAAACCGTTCGCAACATGACACAGCCAGAGATCATGGCAATTGCGAACCAAAGCGTTGACGCCATTCGCGAAACACCTGCCGAAGACGAAAAAATCTCTACTTTCAAACTGGTCAAAGAAATGGGCAGCCCGCAAGTTAAACGAGGCATGTCCCGTATGCTCAACTTACTCAAAGCGATGGGTGAAACACCCACACAATAAGAACAATTTATTATAAGGAGAAAGAAAAATGAGTGTTCTTGAAAATGTCGTACTAAATGATGAAGGCTTCATGACCGATGCCGCACAGTGGACAGAAGATCTCGCCGTTGCATTGGCAGAACAAGAGGGAATCGCCCTCACGGATGCCCACTGGACTGTTATTAATTTCTGTCGTGAACAAGCCGCTGAATCTGGGGCCGCACCTACTTTGCGCCAAATCACAAAAGGTTCCGGCATCTCCACCAAGGAACTCTTTCAGCTCTTCCCAAAGGGGCCGGCGAAAAAGGTAGCTAAAATTTCCGGGCTTGGTAAACCAGAAGGCTGTGTCTAAAAAAATAGCACCAAGACCTTCCAACGAACATCTTATGTCTCTCAAAAAGGAGATTGACAATGACTGAAGAAAAAAACCGACACATTGCGTTCATTTGCTCCAAAGGCAACCTTGATATGGCATATCCCGCTCTGATCATGGGATGGGCTGCTCTCGGCGACGGTATCGACGTAACCATCTTCTTCACCTTCTGGGGGCTGGATCTGGTGACTGAAAAACGTGTTGATAAACTCGAAGTTGCACCTGTTGCAAATACCAGCTTCAAAATGAGCCTGATGGGGCTTCCCACAGGCAACTGGGGCATCCCCAATGTTATGGGCGCACTCCCTGGCATGACCGCTTTCGCCAGCTGGTTCATGAAAAAGAAAATCGAAGAGTTGGAAGTCCCGCCTGTTCGAGAGTATATTGAAATGCTCTCAGATGCCGGAGCCAATATGTATGGCTGCAAAATGACCGTTGATATGTTCGGCTTGAAAGATGATGATTTTGTCCCCGCTATTGACAGCGTTGTCACTGCATCCGACTTCATGGATATGACCGAAGGCGCACAGATCGTTTTCGTCTAAGCACCATTCCCATAGACAAAAAAAGCCGCGCTTTTCAGCGCGGCTTTTACTTTTTTAGAAAAGGTTATTTTATTCTTCTTCTTCAGCGGCTTTCGCAGCAGCAATAACTTCATCTGCCACATGCGAAGGAACGATTTCGTAAGAGCTAAAGTCCATTGTGAAATAACCGCGCCCGCCCGTGATAGAGCGAAGTTGGCTTGTATAGCTCAACATCTCCGCCAAAGGCACAGTCGCGATCACAGTTGTGGAGCCACGCTCGGCTTCGGTGCCCTGAACACGACCACGACGAGTGCTGAGGTCACCCATCACATCACCCATATTCGCATCAGGGATGGTAATACGCGCCATCATCACTGGCTCGAATAAAACAGGGCCTGCATCTTTGACCGCGGCTTTAAAGGCACCACGTGCAGCAGCTTCGAATGCGACCGGTTTTGAATCAACGGGGTGTTCTTTGCCATCAAAGACGGAAACCTTGATATTCTGCATCGGGTAACCAGCAATAGCGCCATCTTTCATCACACTCTGAATACCTTTGCGAATAGCAGGCTCGTAAGAATTCGAGATCGCACCGCCAAAAACATCCCAAGTCAGCTCAAAGTCTTCTTCGGGGTGATTTTCAATCGTTATATGAACTTCACCAAACTGACCAGAGCCACCAGATTGCTTTTTGTGGCGATAGGAGGCGGTCGCTTTCTTGGTGATACCTTCACGATAGGGGACACGCGGCTCAATGGTTTCGAGATTGACTTGTAATTTGGTCTCAGCACGGCGGATCGCCACGTCGATGTGTTGGTTGCCCATCCCTTTAAGGATGGTCTGGCGAGTGGCTTGTTCGTTGTACCAATCGAGGGTCATGTCTTCTTCACAAAGACGGGTCAGCGCCGGGGATATCTTGGCTGCATCTGCCTGCGTCTTGGGAACGATCGCAACACGGAAGAGACCGGTTGGATATTCAGGCACAGGTAAGGTCAAGGGGTGACCATTGGTGCAGAATGTGTCGCCTGTGGCGGTTTCACTTAATTTCGGAACATTCGCAATATCGCCAGCGTGAACAACCTTGACACTGGTTTGATCTTTACCGTTGGGGATATTGACCGAGCCAAAACGCTCTTCAATACCTTTATTCTGGTTCCAGATTCGACTGTCTGCTGAAACGGTACCGGAATAAACGCGGAAGAAGGTCTGCTTACCGACGAAGGGATCGGCAGTAGTCTTCCAAACATAGGCCGCGAGCGAACCAGCATCAGAGGCAGCCAACTCTTCATCACCTTTAGCACCCTGCGCTACAGCAGCAGGACGCTCAGCGGGCGAGGGCATCAGGTTTACAAATTTGTCGAGGATGGGGCCCACAGCAATCTCATTGCCAGTTGCAGAAATGAGGACGGGCACAAAGTCTCCAGACAAGAGCGTCTTCTTCAAGCCGCTGGCGATCTCGGCATCGCTCAATTCTTCACCTTCGAAATATTTCTCGAGCAGTGCATCATCGCCTTCAGCAGCGGCTTCGATCAATTCCCCACGGGCTTCTTCTGCCGCATCCGCGAACTCGGCGGGGATATCCACAGCAGTTTTGCCATCCGCTTCATAAGCTTTGTTGGAAAGGAGGTCGATCACGCCTTTGAAATCACCACGCTCGCCCCAGGGAAGTTGGAGCTTGACCAGACGGACATCGGAGAATTCTTCGATCGATTCCATTACCTTTTCGAAATTGGCATTCTCACGGTCCATCTTGTTGACAATGACCATGCGAGGCAATTTGAATTCATCACAATAACGCCAGGCGATCTCGGTGCCAACCTCAACGCCAGCGACAGAGTCCAGCAGAACGGCAGCACCGTCGGCAACACTCAAGGCAGAGATCACTTCGCCGACAAAATCAGTATAGCCGGGGGCATCGAGAATATTGATCTTTGTGTTTTTGTGTTCAATGGGGATCACGCTGGTATACAGCGAAAGCTTGCGGCGAATTTCTTCATCATCAAAATCTGATGCGGTCGTGCCATCTTCAACTTTGCCCAAGCGTGTTGTGGCTCCGCTAAAATGTAAAAATGCTTCAGCCATCATGGTTTTGCCAGTGCTGCCATGACCAACTAAAGCGACATTGCGGATAAACTCAGTGGTATACTCTTTCATCTAATTGGACCCTTCTTCTTTTGGGATGTAAAACAGACCGCATGATTGTAAGAGAATACCTGTGAATTGTCAAAGTGCGGAATGTCATTTTCTCCCATTTTCCTTCTAAAATCCCCTCATTATGAACCGCTTTATAAGTAATCTCATATATCTCAGCCGCCCACCGTGGGATAGCGGCATCAGCCCCCCTGAATTACTCGAATTTATCAAAGAAAAACCTACCGGACGCGCTATTGATCTTGGTTGTGGCACGGGCACAAATCTCATCACGCTCGCCCACCATGGCTGGGACGTAACGGGTGTCGATGTTGCAATTTTGGCGCTGCATAAAGCACGTCGAAAAGCCAAAGCCGCCAATGCACAAGTCAATCTAAAACTGCGCGATGTGAGCAAGTTACGCGGGATACACGGACCTTTTGACCTCGCTCTCGATATGGGCTGCTTTCATAATTTATCTGAGAGACAGCGGGATTATCTTGATCGACTGGATGAGATCCTCACCCCGAGCGGATACTGGCTCCTCTACGCCCATCTCCGTCCCGCTGACGGAACGCCCTCGGCTCATGGGCTTGCTCCCGCTGAATTTGAATCTGCCGCCGTCCGATTTGACCTCGTCTGGCGCAAAGATTCGCATGATAAGATCGGCTGGGATTCAATGTGGGCCCTTTTCCAGAAAAAAAGCTAACACGCCATTGCAAGCGGCTAAACTTCATTGATCTTGGCGAAGCAATCTCGTCTTTTAGCGAGGAGATCGCCGCGTTGCTCTGCTCCTCGCGATGACATATTATTGGTAAAACTTTATGCACCTACTCTTCCTCTTTCTCGACGGCATCGGCCTCGGTACCAATAATCCCGAGACCAACCCCTTCGTTCGCGCCAAAATGCCAACCCTGCGCTCCCTGCTCGGCGATCAACCTCTCATCGCGGATGCAGCTCCCTATCAGGGCGAGCGTGCTACCCTCCTCGCTCTGGATGCCACCCTTGGCGTAGATGGACTGCCCCAATCCGCGACAGGACAAGCGACTCTGCTAACCGGCATCAACGTCCCCGCCAAAATTGGCTATCACTACGGTCCAAAACCCAACGCCGATGTGCGGCACTTTTTGATGAAGGATGGGGGTGGAGATAACGAGACTATCTTCTCTTGGCTACGCGCAAAACGCAAAAGCGCTGCACTTCTGAGTGCATACCCCGATGGCTACTTCAAAGGTATCGAATCCGGCAAGCGGCTCTATTCGGCTATCCCCCTTGCGGTGACACAAGCAGGCTACCCACTCTTTCGCGCTGAAGATATTTATGCCGGGCGTGCGCTTACGGCGGGTTTCACAGGGGCAACCTGGCGCAAGATGCTCAAAGACGAGAAAGCGCCCCTCTACACACCGGCAGAAGCCGGGGCAAAACTCGTGGAACTCGCCATGCAATACGATTTCTCATTCTTTGAATATTGGGCCAGTGATTATGCCGGCCACAAACAAGATATGGATTGGGCCGTTGAACAACTCGAGAACTTCGACGGCGTCCTAGCAGGTCTGCTGGACACCATATCTGATGATCTTCTAGTTTTGATTACATCCGACCACGGCAATATGGAAAATATTGGAACACGAAGACATACTAACGTGAATGTGCCCTGTTTTCTACTAGGGAAAGAAAAAATGCGAAACGCATTTACAGAGAAAGACTTCAAGGATTTGGCAGCAATTACGCCTGCGATCAAGAAAATCTTAAGATCATAAAATACAAAGTTGTTTTTGACACAACAACATATTGACAAATTGCGATATGTCGGTAAAATAAACACATGGATATCAAGACCCAGCTGAAAGCCCTCAACAACGACACCCGCCTGAAGATCCTTGCATGGCTCAGAGACCCCGACACGAACTTCCCCGCTCACAAAAGCGGATTGAGCTTCGAGAACGGCGTCTGCGTGGCTTATATTCAAGAGAAGGCGGGCGTCTCGCAATCGACTACATCCCAATATATGGCCCTCCTTCATCAGGCGGGATTCGTCTTCCCTACTCGCATCGGCAAGTGGACTTACTACAAGCGTGATGAGGAAAAGATCGCCGAGTTTATGCAGGAATTAGGCGACCTTATCACCCTCACAGGAGAAGAAAATGACTGAACGCCTGAATCCTTTCAGCTTTGGCTCCTTTGGCTACTACTCGCAAGGCGTCAGAATTGACTTGGGCACAAAGACCATGATCATAACCGCCGGGCAAATCGCCCTCGATAACGATGGAAAGCCCATTGCCCCGGGTGATTACACCAAGCAAGCCAAATTCATTTTCGAGCGTATCAAACAGGTGCTTGGGGCTGCCGGAGCAACAATCGACGATGTGGTCAAGGCGCAATTTTTCATCAAGGATGTAGATAAGTACAGCGAAGTGAATGCCGTCCGCAACGAGTATTTCGCAAACGCTCGTCCAGCAACGACCATGGTCGAAATCAGCAATACCGTCGCTGAAGGCTGTGATATTGAGATCGAAGTCATGGCGATTGTTGATAATGAATAAGAAAAGCAATATCCGGAATGGATAAAATGGCAATTTTCATCATTGTCAGCACGGCTCTTGGTGTTACGCGTGCTTTGCCACAATCACCAGTGCGATTATCGTTGTCTTTAAATTGACAGCGGTCTCTAGAGATAAACAGCAGAAAAGTATGATTGATTATCGACAAATAAGATGAAACAAACAACAAGGAGAATAGTATGACAGAGAAGGTAGCTATCGTTACCGCAGCAGGTCAAGGTCTTGGCGCAGCCATCGCCAGAGAATTGAAAGAAAGCGGTTACGAACTCGCCCTGATGTCCAATTCTGGTGGCGCGGTAAAACTCGCAGAAGAACTCGGCGCTATCGGAATGACGGGATCGGTCGCCAACCCCGATGACCTGGAAAAACTCGTAGACGCCACGATGGAAAAATACAGTCGCGTAGATGCAGTGGTCACGAATACCGGGCATCCGCCCAAAGGCGAGATTTTGGCGCTCAGCGATGAAGACTGGCACACAGGTCTCGATCTCCTCATCCTGCCCACTGCACGGATGGCTCGGCTGGTCACCCCCATTTTTGAAAAACAGGGCAGCGGAGCGATGGTCAATATATCCACTTTTGCAGCGTTTGAACCCAATCCCGGTTTCCCCATTTCAAGCGCATTGCGCGCTGGCCTGGCGGGCTACGCCAAACTCTACGCCGACCGCTATGCTGAGGCTGGCATCCGCATGAATAACGTACTACCCGGCTTCATGGATAGTTATCCTGAAACGGATGAGATCGTTGCGCAGATCCCAATGAAGCGTTATGCCAAAGTACAGGAAGTGGCGAAGAGCGTGCGCTTCTTGCTTTCGGATGATGCAAGCTATATTACTGGTCAGAACATCCGTGTGGATGGCGGGATCGCGCGTTCTGTCTAACTTCACTGTTCAGTAGAGAACAGGGGCAAATTGCATCTGGATATTTGTCCTTGTCCTCGGTTATTTTTAGAAATATCTTCACTTGATATAATCGGCAAAAAACAGAGGTGATTATGGCAAAGCAAAAATTCAAATGGGACGACCCTTTTTTATTCAATGATCAACTGGATGAAGAAGAACGCATGGTGCGTGATACGGCGAACCGCTTCTGCCAGGAGAAGCTCATGCCCGGCATCACCGAAGCAAACCGCCACGAAGTTTTTGACGTGAACATCATGCGTCAGATGGGCGAGATGGGATTTTTGGGGATCACCATCCCCGAAAAATATGGCGGCGCCGAAATGTCTTACGTGGCCTATGGCTTGGTCGCCCGCGAAGTCGAACGTGTGGACAGTGGCTACCGCTCTGCAATGAGTGTGCAAAGCTCGCTCGTGATGCACCCCATCAACGCCTATGGTACCGAAGAACAGAAGATGAAATATCTGCCCAAGCTGGCAACCGGCGAATGGATCGGCTGTTTCGGCCTCACCGAGCCAAATCACGGCAGTGACCCGGGCAGCATGGAAACCCGCGCCAAGAAAACAGATGGCGGCTGGATCTTGCAGGGCAGCAAAACCTGGATCACGAACTCCCCCGTTGCGGATATTTTCATCGTCTGGGCAAAAGATGAGGAAGGCATCATTCGCGGCTTCATCCTTGAAAAAGGGATGAAAGGCCTGAGCGCCCCGAAACTCGAAGGGAAGTTCAGCCTACGCGCCAGCGCAACCGGCATGATCGTCATGGAACAGGTTTTTGTCTCTGACGAGAATTTGATGCCCAACGTGGAAGGCCTGAAAGGTCCATTTGGGTGTTTGAACAAAGCCCGTTTTGGTATCGCCTGGGGCGCTTTAGGCGCGGCAGAATTCTGCTGGCATGCCGCTCGCCAATATACCCTCGACCGACCGCAATTTGGACGCCCGCTCGCTGCGAACCAGCTTATCCAGCTTAAACTGGCGAATATGATGACCGAGATCACCATCGGCATGCAGAGCGTGCTGCGCGTTGGTCGCCTGATGGACGAAGGCAAGGTCAGGCCAGAGATGATTTCCCTTGTCAAACGCAACTCGACCGGCAAGGCGCTCGAGATCGCTCGTCACGCCCGCGACATGCACGGCGGGAATGGCATCTCGGACGAATACCACGTTATTCGCCACGTGATGAACCTTGAATCGGTCAACACCTACGAGGGCACACACGATATCCACGCGCTGATCCTCGGGCGCGCCCAGACTGGTTTGCAGGCTTTTTCGGCATAGAGTAACCCTTCCAGACTTCCGAAGTTTTCGAAACTTCGGAAGTCTTTTTCTGCGTCATTGTGAGCGAAGCGACGCGTGCCCTGAAAGGGTAAGCAATCTCCTTGTTCAACTCAAAGATCGCCGCGTTGGGCTGCGCCCTCCTCGCGATGACAAAACAACTTCCCTACCGAACGGTTGGTAGTTTTTTTATGATATAATCGAAATACCTTCTAAAATCGTCTTGCAAAGCGATTTTTTGCAAGAAAAAACCTAAATATCTACCTTTACCAAAGGAGGAGCACCTTGAAGATCGTAGTCTGTGTCAAAGTAGTCCCCGACTCTGCCGCGACACTCAGCGCAGAGAACGGAGAAGCCTCCTGGGGCGATGCACCACTGGTCATCAACCCCTGGGACGAGTTTGCTGTCGAGGCAGCGCTCAATATAGGCGGCGACGTGACCGTCGTCAGCATTGGCGATGAAAGCGCCAAAGAAGCCACCAAACACGCCCTCGCAATGGGCTGCAGTGAAGCCATTATCATCTCCGACTCCGCTCTTGAAAATCTGGATACGCAAGGAGCCGCCAAAGTCCTCGCCGCCGCCATCGAGAAGATCGGTGATGTCGATATGGCATTTTTCGGCAAACAAGCCATCGACGGCGACGCCGGGATCACCCCCGCGCAGACCGCCCGCGTCCTTGGCTGGCCCGCACTTACTCTCGCGGCATCCATTAATGTTGACGGCAGCAAGGTCACAGTAGAGCGATCCGTCGAAGAAGGTCGTCAGACCGTCAGCGCGGAACTTCCTGCTGTTTTCAGCCTCGTCAAGGAATATGGCGAACCGCGTTACCCCTCCTTTATGGGCATCCGCAAAGCCTCCCGCGCCGAAGTTCCCATCTGGTCACTCGCTGACCTCGGTATCGACGCCCCCGCAGCAACTGTTGAAATCACTGGTCTCGAAAACCCGCCCGCGCGTGATGTGAGCGTAGAGATGATCGAAGGCGGCAGCCTCAGCGAGATCGCTGAAGCCCTTGCCGATAAAATTATGGCGGAGAAAATCTTATGAAAACCTGGGTATATATTGACCACTTCAAAGGTGAAGCCGTCCCCGCTTCCTGGGAAGCTATCGGTGTCGCCAAAGCACTCGGCGGCGATGTCACCGCCGTAGTACTCGGCTCGGGCGTGGATATCCTTGCCAATACCGCATTTGAATATGGCGCAGATGAAGTTGTGTTGGGCGATGACGCTGCCCTGGCAGACTTCCGCGTAGAGAATTATGCAACTGCGCTCTCAGCGCTCGTATCGGATGCAGCCCCCGGCTTGCTCCTT
This sequence comes from uncultured Anaerolineaceae bacterium, assembly GCA_964487745.1. GTDB lineage: Bacteria > Chloroflexota > Anaerolineae > Anaerolineales > Villigracilaceae > Desulfolinea. The sequence continues at coordinate 12,505 of CAZASG010000044.1, forward strand.
TTCCCCACTACATCCCGAGCACGTGAACTTGCCGGCATGACCGCCATCGACCTGAACTCCGGCGTCCTCGTGGACGTGATTGCCCTCGAAATGGATGGCGACAAAGCCGTTGCCACCCGCCCGGTTTATGCGGGCAAATTGCTCCAGAAAACCGTCTGCAACGCCACGCCTCAGATCGTCACCTTGCGTGGACGTGCTTTCGCCAAACCCGAAGCCGTCACAGGCGCAAGCGGCACTCTCGCCAAAGTGGATGTGAACACAGGCGAAGGAAAATCAACCGTGGATGGCTATGCAGAAGGCGCCAGCGGCGTCAGCCTGACCGATGCAGCCGTGATCGTCTCTGGCGGACGCGGCACATCCAATAATCCCAACCTGACACCTCCCGACGGCATGAGCGACGAAGAAGCCGAAGTCTGGCGCGCCCAACAAGGTTTTACGCTCATCACAGATCTCGCCTCGACCCTCGGCGCAGCCGTCGGTGCTTCCCGCGCCGCAGTGGATGCGAACTACATCCCTTACGCCAATCAGGTCGGCCAGACGGGTAAAGTCGTCAGTCCCGATCTCTACATCGCCAATGGCATCTCAGGCGCTATCCAGCACTTGGCCGGGATGCGCAACTCGAAAGTCATCGTTGCCATCAACAAAGATCCCGATGCCCCCATTTTCAAAGCTGCCCGTTATGGCGTCGTCGGCGATCTGCATGAGATCGTCCCCGCGCTGAATGAGGCGATGAAGACGAAGTTAGGCAAATAGCTCATCTTTCAGTAAATAATAGTTTGTAAACAAAGAATTCCGAAGTTTTTGAAACTTCGGAATTCTTTTAATTTCACACCTTACAAACACACAATATTCTCATCAATTCTTTCGCGTATTCGCAGAAATCCGCTAAAATTAGTCCATGATAAACAAACGACAGATCACCCTCCTCCTTGTACTGGCAAGTTTCCTGCTTTTTGCCTGCGGTCTTTTCGAAGACGAATACGATGACTTTTACGATGATGAACCTTACGACTCAGAGCAATACGAAGATGAAGAAGAATATTATGACGATGTCGAAGAAGCGGAACAGGAAGAACTCGCCGAGCTGGCTGGTTCCCCTGAGTTGAGCATCGAAAATATCCCGGAAGATACACATCCTGCCTTTGACGTCTTCTCACAATACGTGGATGTTTTCGGTATCGGCATTTATGCATCTTCAGATGTCTCAAAAGAAAAGGTGCTCCACGCAGCCAGCGTGATGGCGGAGTATCTCGATAACGACGAAGATGGCCAAGTGGATAATCCCGCCGTGATCCACGAACTCGCATCGAGAAATGCCGCCCTTTTCATGTTCGATCGCCCTGAAAGCCGCGCGGAAGATCAGTTCAACGATAGCATTGACGATCTCTTCCAAAATGGCCCGCCTGCCCTGCAACCGCTTTATGGTAATGAATGCTTCCCCGATGGCATGGCACGCGGTCAATTTGACCCCACCCTTGAAGAAGTGCTACATCTCATCACCAATAGCGGATATGCTCACGCCTACCCCAACATCTTTGGCGAGCAGCCTGGCACTGCTATTGCAGACGCAATGGATGAAGCCCGCGGTGGTTACTTTGAAGATGTGCCTTCATCCTATCCCGCTGGCGCGTGGTACACCTACGACGACCAGACCTGCGACTACGCCTGCATGATCTCCGAATATCACTACTGGGCGCTCACATCCCTGCTTGGCGGGCAAGATCTTCCCGGTCGCGGAGAGGAGATCGGGCACGAGTGGCGCTTAAACACGCCCGAAAAATTGCGCGAGGGTGATCCAGCCATTTACGACTTGCTCACTGATCCGCAATATTCCCATCCGAGCGTGCTGCCGGATGGGAATTACAATCCCTGATCTTTGATCTTTCCAGACAACTTTCAAAATCTTCAAGATTTCGAAAGTCTTTTTATATGACCCCGCACATGACCTTCAGCACTGCGAAATATGACCTCACACAGGTATATTGATAACGTTCCAAAATCCAAATACCCGAGGTCTTATGGAAAACACAACTCAACGCCCGCCATTGCCTGCAAATTGGGCATTCCGCTTCTTCACTATCTGGGGCGGACAGGCCGTCTCTCTCCTAGGAAGCTCACTTGTTCAATTTGCGCTGATCTGGTATGTGACGAAAGAAACCGGCTCTGCAACCATCTTGGCAACCGTTACTCTGGCTGCCCTGCTTCCGCAGATCGTGCTGGGTCCTTTTGTCGGGGCCCTCGTCGACCGCTGGAACCGGCGGATCATCATGATCGTGGCAGATGCATCCATAGCCGCAGCAACTCTAATTCTGGCATGGCTCTTCGCCACCGGGCGTGTGGAAGTTTGGCATATCTTCGTTCTTGCCGCTGTTCGCTCATTAGGGGGCGCGTTCCATCAACCAGCCATGACAGCCTCCACATCCCTGATGGTTCCCGACGAACATCTCACACGCGTCGCAGGTGCTAATCAAACCTTACAGGGTCTTCTTGCCATCGCTGCACCACCTTTGGGCGCACTCCTGATCGAAACGATCTCCACCCAAAACGTACTATTTATCGACGTACTCACCGCTGTCGTTGCGATCATCCCTCTATTCTTCATCGCCATTCCACAACCCCAAAGTCAAATCGAAAAAGCAAATGGCGAACGCGAAGAAACCTCTTATTGGCAAGACCTGCGCGCGGGCTTTACGTACGTTCGCCAGTGGCGCGGACTTTTCTGGCTCATCATTTTGGCAATGATGCTCAACTTCCTGCTCGGGCCAACATCATCTCTTCTGCCCCTCGTAATCACCAAAATATTTGCTGGTGGCGCAGCGGAATTGGGCTGGGTTCAGTCGACATTTGGGGTTGGTGTGATCGTCGCTGGCATCCTACTCAGCATTTGGGGTGGTTTTAAACGACGCATCGTCACATCTTTCCTTGGTATCATCGGGATCGGACTTTCTATTGCCATCGTTGGCTTTATTCCAGCGAATATGTTTTACCTGTTACTAGTTGCCAACTTTCTCGTCGGGTTTTCACAAGTCTTTGCCAATGGACCGCTCCAGGCGATCTTTCAATCTTCTGTTGAACCGGAGATGCAGGGTCGCGTCTTTTCTTTGTTGGGCGCCGGAGCAACAGCCATGATGCCCATTGGCTTAATGATCGCCGGACCACTCTCGGACCTGATCGGGATACGCTTCTGGTACATCTTCGGCGGTTTGGCCTGTGTGCTGATGGCGATCGCCGCGACTTTTAGCTCTGCCATTATGAATATCGAAACCAACAACAACGGGAATGCCGTTGAAGCAGCAACCTAGATTTTCTTCCTCCCCATTCAAAAAGAGCCTGCGCATTGCAGGCTCTTTGCTTAAAGTAATCCGTATTCTTTCAATCTCTCTTCCAGCTTTTCCGCTGAGCTGAAATGAAAGGTTTGAAATCCCAGCCTTTGGGCAACATCGATATTTGGCAGAGAATCGTCGATAAAAAGACATTCCTCTGCCTTTTCCAGGATGTTACTCAGTAAAAACTGGAATATCTCCGGTTCGGGCTTGACCATATTCACTTCACCGGACAAGACAACTTCATCTAGATCATCAAAGAACGAGAACTCATCGACAATCAACGGAAAAGTTTCTGCTGACCAATTACTCAAGCCATAAACCGGATATCCTTTTACCTTCAAACGCCTGAAAAGCGCCACAACATCAGGCTTTTCGCCAGTGATCGACTTGAGCCAATTATCCGCATAAGCTTTGATCAAATCCCCACGATGTGGGAATTTCGTTGAGCGTTCAGCCACACCCTCTGCGAAGGAGCGTCCGCGATCCTGTTCAGCGTTCCAGGTATAGAAATCGATCTCTTCCAAAAAAGCATCAATTTCTTCAGTAGAGGAAAAATAATCTTTATACAAATTATGGGGACTCCAGTCGACGAGCACACCGCCGAAGTCGAAGATGATAGCTTTGATCTGTGAAGACATAAATTTATTTTCCAAATGAGTTCTTTGCAAAAACTAAAAAGGCTAGCACAACGCCAATAGCTGCCACGACGATTTGAGAGGAATGCTCCCGCAACGCCAAAGGGTTTTCTAATAGCCAAAATGTTGTCAACATACCACAAGCGCCAACAAAAATACCAAGAGCTCTTTTGGCGCTTTGCGGAAAAGCATTATGCAAAGCTATATATAGAGCAACTGTAACCATGACGCCTATTAGTAGAGGCTGAAGCAAATCAGAGGGCATAAAAATACACCTTGCTTAGTTAGGGAATAAACCAACTGGGGCTTTCACCCGGCGCGGCGACGATGATCTCCTCGCCGGTTTCCAAATCAAGGATACGGACTTGCGACGGGGTCTTGAGATCAGCAACGGAATAGGCTCGGAACAAAAGATAGCGTCCATCCGGCGACCAGGCCGCGGGTCCATGCGTGGTTTCGGTGTCGTCGGTGAGCATCCGCGTGTCGCTACCATCCGGTCTACTGACCCAGAGTTGATCTTCGCTGGCAGCGCGCTCCAGCGTCCATTCGCCGCGAGAGAAGCTGATCCACTTCCCATCCGGCGACCAGGCCGGATTATTCTCATCGAAATATTCATCCGTTGGCAGCGGCGTAAGCGTACCACTCGCAACATCATAGAGCGAGAGCTTGTTGAGATAAATATCGTCGACAATTTGCAAATCAGAAAGCAGGAAAGTATGCGCATTTGGAGACCAAACTGCCGCCGAGCCGATCTCTGTCGGCAGGGATTGACGCTCACCGCTCTCGAGGTTGTAAATCTGGATTTTCTGCGGGCTGGCAGAAGTGTAGCTCAACCACACCCCATCGTATGACCAGCGCGGATTATATCCGGGAAGTTGGGCGTCCTGAAAAACGGGCTGCGTCTCTTTGTTTTCGAGATCAAGCCACCACATCGATGGAATGCCGAGATAAGCTTGCTCTTCGGCAAAATCAAGACGGCTGTAGAGGATTTGCTGGCTGCCGGGTGACCAGAGCGCATCTGAACAGGACGAATCGGGGCAGTTCAAAAGCAACTCGGGGGCGGCAAGCGTGGCGTCCCAATACCAGAGATCGGAGCCGCGCTTACCATCGGGGATCGAATAGATCAGACTGCTGCCATCAGGCGAGACGGTGTAATTCCAAACGCCGGTATCGCCATGCGTAATCTGCTGAATTTCACCACCTGTAGCCGGAACAAGGTAGAGTTGCTTGTGATAGGAATCGTCAATCGCAAGGTAGATCACCGAAGCATCGTCAAGGTCAAAAGCGTTTTCCGAGCTTGGCAGAGAAAAATCATCCGGAAAGTTTTTGAGTGCGCTAACGCTCAAGGCGACGCCCAGGCCCAAAACCACCAGAGAGCTGATAACTGGCACAACAAAAGAAGCGCGGCTAAACCACTGCAGACGTGAGAAAAGTTGCTTGGACTGTACCATGACGATCCCGATGGCGATCAAGACAACAGCCAAGCCAAGGCTGAATGAAATAATGAGTGAAAGCCCAAAGCCTATCCGATTGATGGTGATGGCAATCAACAGGATCGCTATCGCATCCGGACAGGGGACAAGACCACCGCTGATGCCCAGCGCAATCAACGAACGCCAACTGATCCCCGAAAGCGGGTTCTCGATAGCTTCCGATACACCTTTCGGGATGGGCACATAGCCAAATTGCGAGGGATCGTGATTGTGTTCGGGCCCCGGTTCTTTGATCTCCTCGTCAATAGTCAGGCGCGTACCTTTCTTGCCGATTTCAACTTTTTTAGCAGCCACGGGCGCTTTTTTGCGCGCACGCTCTGCAAGCCAGGTCCGCAAACGCGGCAGGAGCAACGCCAAACCAAGAATAACGATCAACAACCCCGAGACCAATTCCAGCATCGGGAAGATCTGCGTGGGCATGATGTATTGCGAGAGCGAAAGCGTCGCCAAACCTAGCAGAAAGACCGATCCCGTGTGTGTGAGCGTCACCAGCGCACCTAACACAATGGCATGATAAGCTTTCCCCTGTGAACCAACCAGATAAGCCGCCACGATTGTTTTTCCATGCCCTGGGCTGAGGGCGTGCAAGGCTCCCAGAATCAAGGCGATCGCAAAGGCGGCCAAAAAGAGCAAAGGGGAAATCTCCGGTGTGCGCAAGAATCCTTCCAAGACCGCAAGAATGCCCTGTTGATTCTCCGCCTGTTGCACAGCTTCTTCGGCTGTTTCACCCAACCCCAGCGCTTCAACTACGGGCGGGATAGAGGGCATTCCACTCTCCCAAGTCGACGCGCCCTGAGTGCCAAACTGCACGCGCAATAAGCCATTATCCTGCTCGGGTTCGGTGATGCCCAAGTCATCAGCGTTGAGCGAATACCAACTCAAACTATTTGAAGTGTTATAAGCATTCAGCAGCAACAACTCGTGCTCAAGACCCAGGTCTAGTCCTTCCCAATCGGCACGCAACTCGATCACGATCGGCGAGTCACCCGTCCGTAGCGCGGGGAGATCGTCCGCCCATTGAACGGAAGCAAGCTCAAGGTCCAAGGGCGCACCGTCCAATTCTGCAGAAAACTCATCCAGCAACGGCGCGATCCAAATCTCGGCTTCAACGGTCGAAACCTGCTCATCCCCATCCGCATCCGCTTCGTGCCAAACCACATGCGTGATCATCGGCCCCGGCACAAGTTCCCAAAAGATCTGCACGCCCTCCGCCGAAAGATTGACGACATGCGTGTGAAAATACATATCCGCAGGGTGCGCCTGAGCGACCTGCGGAACCAGTAACAAAAGGATGATAAAAATTAGCGCGCGTTTTTGCATATTTTTTTGTGAAGGACGGCATAACGGGATGCAAGCCGTGCATGGATACCGGTACTACGAAGATTCGGAATACCCTGGCGGATAACTGCCCGAAGTTCGCTCGCGGAATTGAACTTGGGTAGCGTTAAAGTAGCTCTACCCAGCTCCCAGAGCGTGTGAGCGTCCGATCCCACTGTCGACGGGATGTCGTGCCTTTCGGCAAACTCCGCCGCCTTGCGGTTCATGCTTGGCAATAAGCAACGGGCATTAAAAGTTTCGATGGCATCCACGAGGGGCAGGATTTCAAGGAGGTCATCTTCCTGCCAGTGTCCGCTGCGTAACGCATCAAAGGGATGCGAGACACTGATAAAAGCCCCCTGCTCCCGCAAGCGCCCGATCGTTTTCTGTGGCGTCAGCCCCGCCGGGATTTCTTCTTTTACAAAGGCTGCAAGGATCTCGCCCTGCGTGGTCATGATCTCTTCTCCAACGACAACTAGATCGGGCGCAATCTTTTGCGCTTCGAGTGCTCCCGCGATCGTGTTATGATCGGTGATGATGACGCGTTTAATTCCCTTGCGGAGGCAAGTCGCCACGAGATCCTTCGGGCGGACGAGGCAGTCTTTGGAGTAAATGGTGTGGCAGTGGAATTCGGTGAGGAGGGGCATTTTTAGCTCATCAACGGCATGTTTCGAAAACGAGGTATTCCTTGACAAACCCGTTCTCATAATAGATACTTGATTCAGTCAAAGCCAACAGGGAGTATGTTTATATTACAGGATACCGACACAATGGAACTATTTGACTCAATCAATTTCGCAATAAGTTTTTTGGTTTCGATATTAATTCCACTTGGATCCATAATATATTGGCTTTTTTCTTCCATGCAAAAACTTCAGAAAGAGGGCTTTAGCAAAGGCGTTTATCTAAGCGCTGTATCTCTTTTTGTGATCGCATTTCCAATTTTTGGTCTAGTCATATTTCCAACATGGCTAGGAAGCTACACAGTTTTATATCCTGAAACTTCTTTCATGACGCCATCAACGATTCGGTGGGTTTTGATGTACATGCTTCTATGTCCATTTATTTTTTTTATAACTAAGGATGGCGGAAAAATTCGAGCACTTGTATCATCCTTCGCCCACCTGACAATCTTGTTGTTTGGCTGGGCACTAGGCAAATGGATTGGCATGTTTTTTATTTCGGCACCAATTCTCGCAGTATTTTACATCATACTCTATTACTTAGTACAAGTTGTCCTTCCATCGTCAAACCCTGAGGCCCCCCTAGAAAGAAAAAATAAATTCTTGGCAATTATCTGGTATGTCTGGGGAAATCAGTATCCGTTTTGGTTTGCTAAAAGCGCAGCAGCCCGAGATGTGGACAAATGCATTGATGGGGATTTTTTCAAGGGGTATGGAAAGCCAGGTGTTGTTTGGACGCACTCACATCAGGTTGTTGGAATTTCTTCAGGAATCGAATTTACGCAGGTCGCTGGGCCCGGTATTCTTTTTACAGAGCAGTACGATCGACCAGTTGCCGTGGTTGACCTACGAACACAACTCCGCACCAAAGAATTAAAAACGGTCACTAAAGACGGGATATCCATAACAGCCTTTCTGTTTGTTTCCTTTAAAATCGACGATGACAATTGGCTTCCGTGGGAAGACTTAGATAAAGATAAACGACACAAGCTCCTTAGAGCAGCACCTATTTTATGGGATGGCTTGGAACTTGATCGAAAAATTGGAAGCTTCCCATATTCAACAGCACGTGTTCATGCCGCTCTCAGCGCCTTCAGTGTCGAACATCAAAAGATAGATAACGAAGCAAAAAGGTCTCTTGCGTATTGGGATGAAATTGTGGTACAAAGAGCGCTTGATGAGGCACGTTTGGTGCTTTCAAACAGAAATTTAAATCAACTTTGGGTTCCCGAAAAAGACGATCTCGGAGCAAGTGCTTTGGTTGAGATTGGAGCCGAAATAAAAAAGCGCCTAACCCCGCGCCTGCAAGAGTTCGGGGTCAAGCTTTTTAGCGCACGCATCATCAATTTTTCCTTAGACGAAAGCCATCCAATTCACCAACGCCAGGTCGCATCTTGGAAGGCACGTTGGAAGCAACGCAGTGCCTCAACAATCACAGACGGGAAAGCTCGCTCGAATGTTATCATGGAAGAAGCAAACACATACGCAAAAGCTGCTTTTCTGGAAGCCTTCACACAGAGTCTTAGTAAGGCACGAGATATCCATGTTGATTTACCCAAACATGTTGTCGCCCTGCACTTCATCTCCGCACTTGAAAACCTCCTTATCAAGTCACCGGAAGATAGCAGAGAGCAACAACAAAAACTCAACACGCTAAAAGAAATCATCATCGCAAAAAAATAACATGTCAGAAGAAACTTATAACCCTCTAGACTCTTCTCAGTGGAAAATGAGATTTAAGAAAAAAGAAGAGCAATGGAAAGATATGCAGCGCGCAGGCAGAATGATCATAATTTCTGTAGTACTCACTCTCGTTACTGTTTTATATATTTTGTTTTACATATCATATAAAACAGATTGGATAAGTACAGCATCCGAAAGCAGAGAAGCTTATTTGCGCTTTTTAGTTATTTTCTTTAGCATACTCTTAGCTCCTGTCTTGATTACAATTCTTAGCTTCATTGCTTCCTTTCGCACTGGTAATTCACTAATCCAAACTTTATACAAACCGCCAGAAGACATCAACATCAGAAAACGACTCTCACTCCGCTTATTCGGGATACCACTATTACCCTCTCCGCTCAATATGATATTTAAATATCCCTTCATTACACTTAAAAGCACCGAGGATCTACCACCAGATCATTGGGCACGCTGGTTGGGAGGCCCCGCCACGCTTGTAATCTACGATGGAGTTGCGGTTTACCTCGAGCGTGGAAATCAATTTTCTCGTGTTCTAGGACCTGGATTGCCCATGCCCATGCTTGAGCGCTACGAAAGGATCAAAGAGATTGTTGACTTGCGTCCGCAAGTAAAAACAGCTCAATTAAAGCCTTGGACCAAGGATGGCATTCAAGTTACCCTCAGCATTCGAGCAGAAATCCAGATAGGATGCAGCGATGAAGCAAAGAAAAGCTCCGTTAGATTGCACAATGACGCAACATCAACCCACTTGCGTTTTCCCTTCGATGCCAAAAAAGTCAAAACAGCTATAGAGCGTATTGCTGTGAAATACAGCGATACTAACAAAAGCTTATTTGAAACATCTTGGGACGAAGCAGCTATGGGAAGCATCAAGGGGAAAATAAACTCGTATATAACCGCTCATTCAGTGGATGAACTTTTTTTTAAAGGGGAACCAATCAAGGGAGACTTCCTTCCAGAAAATGACAAACCTCTACGAATCACATCCTTTGATGTCTCAGAAAACCTTTTTATAGAAATCAACGAAAAGTTAACAGAGGCTGGCTCACAGCTTCTAAATTTACAAATAACCGACTTCACTCCTGTAAGTACAACGGTGTCAGAGGAATTAATCCGCTACTGGAAAGCAAATCGAGAAAAAATGGATGCAATTCGAAACAGCGAAACAGAAGCTGAAAGTATCAGAGCCAATAATAAAGCACGAGCGAGTGCACAAAAACTTCTTCTTGATACGCTAATAGAAAATTTGGAATATCTAAACAAAGGCACAGGAGACATTGAAGCTACTCGTTTGGTAGAAGCATCGACATTATTCCTAACTCAAACCCTCGAACAAACTCTAGGTGATCCCTTGATCGGTTCGTATTTAGCGAAAGAAACCCTAGACACGATAAAAATGCTACGAGAAGAACTTAAACTATAAAATATAATGTTCTATCTCAGGAGGCACAGATGTGGGAGATTATTCAACTAGCAACAAATCATCTAAAAATCAAAAGCGCAGTAACTTATGCCATGCGAGATCGCGTTCAAAACATTTCTGGTGGCGTTGAAAACGCAAACGCGCTTTTAAACGAGATCAAAGAAGAGATTAAAGAGGATCGTTGCATAAACTGTGACAATCGCCAATTCTGCGCACTCTTTCAAACTTGTATCTACTACCACTTGGACAGGTTTGAAGAAGCCAAAGAGCAGGCTCTGGAAGCTATAAAAGACTTTCAAGCTCTTGGGCATTTTTGGAATGAAAATCTTACACGCTGGATATTAGGCAGTATCTATCTGCAGCTAGGACAGCGCTCTTCAGCAACTCAAGAATTACAGCGGGCAAAGGACATTTTTTCTGATATTGCCAATAGATATCAAAACGAAAGCAAATACAAGAAAAGAGATTTGTGCATAACATTCACAAAGAAAATAGAAGCCATGATACAAAATCCATTAGCTTACATAGTCTCCAATCATGGTAAATACAAACACGAAGGCGAAGAAATATTGAGCTGCCCGATCATTTTTCCTGTTTTTAGTCCTATTCGAGCAGGCGAGGAAGGCCCTTTTGTTCTGGAAAACCCCATTGATGTTATTGCCTCGATTAGCGAGATAAGATTTGATGACACCCCTTATGCGCTATATAATATTCGGAACGATGGTTTCCCTATAAAGCTACATCCCAGAATATATCGATGGTTTCTGGTAGAAGGAAACAGCATGAATCTTGCAAAACCAGTCCCCATCCTTGAAAACGATTATGTGCTAACCACTGACTTAGGCACTAATCATACGGTACCACAATCGGGAGATATTGTCATAGCCGCTCTCTATAATCCTGCACAGGGACAAAGAGCAGGGGTTATCAAGCGTTATACAACCAAGGGGCTTCAATCAATCAGCACGGACAACTATCCAAACATCCCCTTAGAAGATGTACGTATCCGAGGAATCGTATTGGCAGTTGCCAAGCCACACAACAGAAATGCATACTTACATACATGACCTATCTCATCATCCTCCTCGCCACCTACCTCCGGCTCGCGCACCTCTTTCGCATTCCCTCAGACACCCCCTTTCGTCTCGGTGGGCTTTTTTACGAGTTCTCGCAGCAGATCATCGCAAATAATTATGCGCTGCCGAAGACCATCCCTTTTTACTCGGTTGGCGGGATTCCCTTTGCTTACCCGCCGCTGGGATTTTATATCCAAGCATTGATCGTTGATCTCTTCTCGCCACCACGCTTTTGGACGGTAAATTGGCTACCGCCGCTAGTCGCGGCGTTATGTGTGCCGTCTTTTTATTTTTTGCTACGCAAGATAACGGATGACAAAAATCTCGCTTTTGGAGCACTGCTCGCGTATGCGGTGATGCCAGCTGCATTTGTCAACCAGATCGAAGGGGCAGGGTTGGCAGAATCTTTCGGGTCGCTTACACTGATCTGGTATGCGTATTTTCTCGTCAGCGCAGAAAAAGGCAAATGGCATCAAACTCTTTGGGCGGGGCTGCTGCTCGCTGCGACGGTTGCATCCAGCCCGGGGAGCGCATTCGGGGCAGTGGCGCTCTCGCTGCTTTTCGTTGGGAAGATGCTTTTAAAAGGCAGCAAGCCGATTCTCAAGTTCGTACTCGTCGGCGTGATCGGGTTCGCCGCATCCGCGCCCTATTGGCTGACTGTCGTTCGCAATCACGGCATCACCATCTTCCTGAATCCGATCTCCGGTCAATTCGATCACGCGCAAACCGGTTCGTTCATCGCCACTTTTCTACAGTCTTTTTTTGAATTCAACTATGCAGGCGGAGACTACGCCCTGCTATGGAACGCCCTTATTCTTGCGGGCTTACTCTGGTATCTCATCAAGGAAGATTGGTTTTTGCCTAGCCTGTTTTTTGTGCTGGCGATCATCCCGCGCGAGAGTGTATGGCTAACAGCCTTGGTAACACCTGTTTTTGCAGGCGCGGGGCTAACAAAAATCGCGCTACCCTTGTTGGGTAAAGGCTTCGGAGCACTTTCGAGAAAATCTACTCGTCTGGTTCTGTTCACCGGCTTTGCCCTTGTAGCCATTTCGGTAAGCGCCGTGAATACGATCGTTTCGGTTGAAAAGTTGATCAACGATGAAAGCTGGAAAATTAGCGTCATGCAGATCGAAGAGCTTGACAAACTACGTGAAGAAATTCCGCAAGATGCGCAAGTAATCGTGATCGGCAACGAGGCAGTGATCGAGTGGGCACCGCAAATTTTACAGCGCGAAGTCATTAACGTGAAATATGGACTGGAATGGGAGCCGGAAGAATTCGTTGAAGTACTGGCACTAAACGAGGCATTGGAAAAGTCCGAAAACTGGAAAGCGCTCCTGCCAAACTCAGGGCAGATTTACATTCTCTCCGACAAAGAAAGTGTGCTAAGCTTGGGGACAAGCCTGATCGAGATTTCAGAAACATCACATTTCAGGCTTCAAAAAACATCAAAATAAGGAAGAAAAAATGAATAAGAATTTATTCCGCATTTCGGATGAAGTGAGGCGTGCGCGTGAATTGGATACGCCGATCGTTGCCCTCGAATCGACCGTGATCACGCACGGCTTGCCAACGCCCCAGAACATGGAACTTGCTCTCGCTATGGAAGCAAAAGTGCGCGCAGAGGGGGCCGTACCGGCTACAGTCGCCCTGCTCGAGGGGCAGATCCGCGTAGGGATCGAGGAGGCTGAACTGGAGCGTCTCGCCAACGCTAAAGAGCCTGTTAAAGTTTCTCGACGCGATTTTGCTAAAGCTATCGTCAAAAAGCTGGATGGCGGCACCACTGTCGCGGGAACGATGCTCGCCGCCGAGCAAGCCGGGGTACGAGTCTTCGCCACGGGCGGGATCGGCGGTGTCCATCGCGAGAGCCATCTCGATATTTCCACCGACCTGCAAGCTCTGGCTGACACCCCAATGATCGTGGTTTGCGCAGGCGCAAAATCCATCCTTGATCTACCCGCCACACTGGAATATCTCGAAACGATGGCAGTGCCCGTTGTTGGTTACAGAACGGACGAATTCCCCGCCTTCTTCTCACGCAAAAGCGGATTGAAAGTCAGTGTGCGGCTCGAAAGCCCCGAAGAGATCGCGGCTTTCGCCAAAGCGCATTGGGACCTAGGCTTAAGGAGCGCCATTCTGGTGACCAACCCCATCCCTGAAGAAGATTCACTTGATGATGAATTTGTCAACCCGATCATTGCCGAAGCTTCACAGGAGGCAAAAGAGCAAGGCGTTCACGGACAGGCGTTGACCCCCTTCTTACTGGCTCGGATCAACAAATTAAGCGGCGGACGTTCGTTAAAGTCGAATTTGGTGCTGCTGCATAACAATGCTATATTGGCAGCCAAAATCGCGAAAGTGATGACCAACAAAAACAGACAAAAAACGGCCTAGGCCTCTATCAATATTATTCACATGGACGCACCCTCTATTCTCGGTCTCGTCGGAACCCTGGTTGGTCTGGTTCGCGCAGTACCACAACTTCTACGCCTCTTGCGCTCGAAGAAAGCGTACGGCGTTTCAGTGGATACCGCCGGAATCAGTTCTGTTGTAAGTTTCGGGTGGGCTACATATGGCCTCCTAACAAACCAACCTTATGTCAGCCTGGCGACCGGCTCATCCGGGTTGTTTTTTGCACTCATTGCTCTGGCATCCTTACGCTTTGGGCGTTCAATACGAGAAATAAAAATCACCCCTATATGGTTTATCGTATTGCTTTTTTCGGGGCTTCTTTGGGGTAGCACTGGCTTGGGAAGCGTTCTATCGATCAGCGTTCTGGCATCCAATATTCCACAACTTTTGGTTGCATACAAAGAAAACAATCTAAGCGATCTTTCGTTGAGTACTTGGTTACTCTCAGTTGCAGACGGATTAATCTGGGGAGTTTATGCACTGCTGCAACATGATATTTCGATCATGGCATACGGCTTCTTCCAACTCATGACAAGTGGGCTTATCGTCGCAAGAATTCTGTATCAGAGAACAAAGAAACTATCTCCAGCAGATACTAGCAAAACAACTTGATATAAGCGCTGTTTTGGTACAAAAAAGCCCATCTCTTTCGAGATGGGCTTCATGGTTTATTTCTCTGCTTTTTCCAGCAAGTCCAACACCAGTTTTTCCGGCACTTCGACGGCGATTACTTCGCCTCGAACAGTGATCTCGCCATTGGCAACAATCCATTCTTCAACGACGATCTTTCGCCCCTTGATCTCTTTGACCTTGCCACGCACTTCCAACTCGACACCGAGGGGCGTTGGCTTGAGAAAATCCACATGCAGGGAACCCGTCAAAAAGCGATGGGCAGGTTCGGTATCCATATCCCGCCCTTCGGCGCGGTAGGCGGCTGCGGCGGCTGTACCCGTTCCGTGGCAGTCGATGAGTGAAGCAAGCAAACCACCGTAGACATAACCCGGGATGGCAATATGCTCCGGGCGCGGGGTGAATCGGGCGACGCTTTCATCTCCATCCCAAAAAGATTTGAGTTGGTGCCCCAACTCGTTATGACGTCCGCATCCATAACAATGGGCTGTGTGTTCGGGGTAATGATCCTGAAATGATTTTTCTGTCATGAGGCTCCTCATAGATTTTCTGGCTAGGGTTCGGGGGTTGCGGTTGGTTCCAGCGTTGGGCTGGGAACAAGCGTGGGAGTTGCCGTCAGGGGCTCACCTTCCAGTGTAAAAAGACCGACTACTTTCCAGTCCATGCCCACAAAAACCTGTACCTGATATTCGCCAGGCTGCCAACCATCGCAAAGCGTGTAATTACATTCAGCAAAACCAAGTCCACCTGTGGTTCCGTCCCAAGGGAAGGTGTTGTAATGTACCATCTCGCCATCGCGGAACCAAAGCTCAGTCACTTGCACGCCCGGGATCATGTTATTGTAGGAATAGACCGCAAAAATATCTTTGATCGGGTTTACAAAATATGTAGAGGGGCTAACCGCCTGATAATTTTCCATTTTTGTGGAAAATTGGAGCGGACTAAAAACCGCATCGGGGTTAGGGGTAACAACTGCATCAAAGAGGGCTTCGATCACCAAAGGCACAAAAGGTGTCGAAGTTGGTGTGGGCGTATCAGTTACCGAAGGGGTTTCTGTAATCGTTGGTGTGAGCGTGATCGTCGGGGTTAGCGTAATCGTTGGCGTGAGAGTGATCGTCGAGGTCGGGACAAGGGTCGGCGTAGGTGGAAAATATTGATATGCCACAGGTTCCCCAAATCTACCCAGAAGAACAGAGAACACAACCAGAAAAATGGCTGTCCACAAAAGACGCCAGCCACGGGTTGTTTGACGGCGTTGCAAACGATAAAAAGTTAGTCCGCGTGCTGCACGGATCGTATTTAACCCAACCCAGAAACTAATAACCGCGCCAATAACCGCCAAAAAGATCGCTGCTCGAATGCCTGCTTGAATATCCATTGCGCGAATTATAGCACTTTAGCTTATATCAAAAAAGCGCCCGTCGGGGCGCTTTTTATTGGATTTATATTCCTTTACTTTCCGTGAAAAGCACGGCGAAGCGGAGTTCCCAAAATTCCGCCCAGCGGGCCAGAAAGCAGCAATATCATGAAGATCACGAATAAAGGCAGAATTGGTGAACTACCACCGCGTTCAAGGTACCAAGGTTGCCAAGCATACATCACCAACCAGACGATTCCGCTGTAAAGCAGGACGCTCCCAAATAAGGCAGGCACCTTTTGAAGATCATCCAAGCGGACATAAAGATAGGTCAACCACGCCATCAATAAACTTGCGGGCAGAATCAACAAGGCGAGGTCAAGTCTCTGTATCGGCGCAGCTGTGAGCATCCCAAAAAGCGAGAGCGCCATCATCCCGGCATAGCCAAAGCTCAACAGCCCCGCCTGCTGCCAGCCGTGCAAGATGGCGATCCCTAAAAAGAGTGCCATTCCGCCCAAGACCACGACGGCTATAATTTGATCAACAAGAGGTGATACCATCGGCAATCCAAAATCCGCCTGCTCCTCTGCGAAAGTCTTGATAAAAAGTATTAAGCCCATATACGCATACCCGATCCAGGAATAGCCCCAGTTCGGGATCTTTTGCCAAAGCGCACGAAAAGCACCTACGGCCAACACAAGACAGGCGAGTATCAACATCCCAAGCCCAAGCCCCATACGCCACAGTGGAACATTCTGCCACGGCTCACGGATGACTAACATCCCCAATGCAAAACCAAAGCCAAAGATCAGGGGAGGCAGCGCCGCAAGCCAAGCCTCGCGTTGCGATTCAATCTTCCAGTTTTTTTCGGCTCTTGAATGAAACATGGTCTGTCCTCCAATATTTTCCTGCATTGCAAAGAGATGGGCATAAAAAACCGCAAGCGGGAAATCTTTCAATTCCAGCATAAGCACTTTCAACAAAGCCCGACGCCCTTTTGCAAAAGCATCATCAATCACATCCCTAAAGGTTAATGAGACCTCTTCGCCAAACTCATGGCGAAAATCTCGCGGATAGAACCCAAACAACCAGCCATGCAGCCAAAGCGCAACTTTTTTCATATTTGGTTCTCCGCACTTCTCAAGCGAACTGCGGCAGCCAAGGCGTGCATACGCGCAGCTTCGGCATCCAAAATTCGCATCCCCAATTTTGTGAGCACATATTCCTTCCGCTCCCGTCCATTCTTAACCGCAAGCGCTTCATCTACACGAGCAACCCACTGTTGTTTGAGCAAGCGCTTGAGCGCGCCGTAGAGAGTCCCCGTGCTCAGCGAAACACGATTCTCACTAAGCGCCAGAACATCCTTCATAATTGCGTAACCGTGCTTCGGTCCCGGCATCAGGCTCAGCAAAATAAGAAAAACGGCTTCCGAAAGAGGCAGCTCAAGATTTGGATCAATTTCTGTCATCATCTCGATATTATTCTCCTTATATGTCGCGTCACGACATATTATACAAAAATTCTTTCGTCTTTTCAAGCACTATCAAAGACTCTGTGGTAAAACAGGGCTATGAGCGAACTCATATTTCTTAAGCTTGGCGGATCGCTAATTACAGACAAGACTCGTCCGCGCACAGTAAGGCCGGATGTGCTAGCAGACCTATGCGGACAAATAGCAGCCGCGCGCGCACATGACCCGAACTTGCTCCTATTACTCGGACATGGTTCCGGGTCCTTTGGGCATATTGCCGCCAAAAAATACGCGACGAGGGCAGGAGTGCCGCTAAATGCCCCCCCTCAATCCCCCCCGTTTTCTACGAAAACAAGGGGGAAGTATTGGCATGGCTTCACAGAAGTCTGGCATGAAGCCGCAATATTGAATCGTTATGTGCTCGACGCCCTGCGAGCGGCAAAGATCCCTGCAATGACGATCTCTCCTGCTGGGAGTGTGATCGCTAGTGACGGCAAAGTTGCATCATGGGATCTATTATCAATAAGACACACCTTGTCACATGGAATCATACCTGTCGTTCACGGGGATGTGATCTTCGATGAAATGCGCGGAGGAACGATTCTCTCCACAGAAGATCTCTTCATGCATCTCGCACGAGAAATGCGTCCACAGCGGATTTTACTGGCAGGTCTTGAGGACGGGATCTATGCCGATTTTCCGGCACGCAAACACCGGGTGGAGCGCGTCACGCCTGCGTCCTACAAGGAGATCAGCCGAAGCATTGGCGCATCCGCCGGGACAGATGTGACCGGAGGTATGGATTCGAAAGTCCGACAAATGCTAGCCCTTGTTGAAGAAATCCCAGAATTATCTGTACAGATTTTTTCTGGAAAAAGCTATGGAAATCTGGAAAACGTACTGCTTGGAGGGCTGTTGGGCACACTTATTGAACTCAAATAAATTTTGTGACACTAGACACAATAAACGGGGAAAAATGTCTCTTGTCTGGACTAAGAAAATCCTAGAAAATTAATTGTTGTAATTTAACCTAAATTATGGGAGCAGAAAACATGTCTAAGTACAGAAACAGCAAGATTGATTTCACGCCCGTACCACTGGAGACATTGGTGCCAGTTCCATCAGATATTGAGATCGCTCAAGCCCA
>CAZASG010000045.1:0-30949 GCA_964487745.1 uncultured Anaerolineaceae bacterium
GAAACAGCAGCGGTCTGGGCAATGCCATTTCCCATTGTCCCCGCGCCAACAATAAAAATATGTTTTATCGTCATTTTCCTTCTCTCCAAATTTTGATGTTATTTTTGATCTGTTTGATATGCCCGGGAATATGATCCGAATAGATATTCAGCCACATCTCGAAGGTGTAGGGCTCATCGTATTCAGGGTGTTTGACGGCGTGGCTAAAAACTTCTTCGGGCAGGGTTTTGAGCCATTTGTAGGTAGTCAGGCGAGCATATTTGATGAGTTGAAGGGCATCTTCAGCATCATGCTGATGGTAATCAAGCTCGTTTGCCCACAGATCCTGATCGTAGCCCATGATAAATCCGCCGGGCTCTACAGCCAACATGCGCGCACGCAGGGCGGCATTGGATTCACTATCTGCGATGTGGATGATGATCTCGTGGACGCTCCATTCAGTCGGCTCGGGTTTGAATTGCCAGGCACCCTCGGGAACTTCAGCAAGGGCAGCTACCAATAAGTCAAACCCGTGTCCGTAGAGCTCGATCTTCTCAAGGTGTTCTTCGGTCTTCATTCTAATATTCCAATTCGATCGCCATTGCTACGGCTTCGCCACCGCCCAAACATAGCGATGCCAAGCCGCGTTTGAGACCGCGATCTTTAAGGGCGTAGATGAGCGTGGCGAGAACACGTGCGCCGGATGTGCCAATGGGATGACCAAGGGCGATGCCGCCGCCATTTACATTGACTTTTTCCCAATCCCAGCCTTGGTCGGCGAGTTCCTTGCCGTTGGCGAGACATTGCGCGGAGAAAGCTTCGTTGAGTTCGATCAGGTCGACATCTTCGAGCGTCCACCCTGCTTTTTTAAGGATCTTTGGCATCGCCTTGGCGGGAGCGGCGAAGAGATATTTCGGCTCGACCGCGGCATGACCGTACGCGACGATACGTGCAAGCGGCTTGATTCCGTTTGCCTCGGCATATGCCCGGCTGGAGATGACTACCGCTGCCGCGCCATCATTGAGCGTAGATGCGTTCCCGGCAGTAGTCTTGCCATCTTTATTGAAGACGGGGCGCAGCTTTGCCAGACCTTCGGCAGTTGTCCCCGCGCGCGGACCTTCATCCGTGTCGAAAATGGTCACCGCACCTTTACGGCCGGGCACTTCAACGGGGACGATCTCATCTTTGAATTTGCCCGCTTCAATTGCGGCAGCGGCTTTTTGCTGGCTTTTGGCGGCAAAATCATCCATTTCTTCGCGAGAGACGTCGTACTCATCGGCGATGAAATCGGCGGCGTTGCCCATCGGCCAGTTTTCGAAGGGGTCCCAAAGCCCGTCGTGGAGCAGGGAGTCTTTCAGATTGGCATGCCCGTAGCGGAGTTCGCCTGTGCGCCCGCCCACAAGGAAAGGAGCGCGTGTCATTGATTCCATCCCGCCACCGACGAAGAGTTGACCGTCCCCGGCTTTGATGGCTTGCGCGCCGAACATGACGGCTTTCAGCCCCGAGCCGCAGACTTTGTTGATCGTGGTCGCGCCGACAGTATTTGGTAAACCGGAAAAAATAGCTGCCTGACGTGCGGGAGCCTGCCCTTCTCCGGCGGGGACGACGTTGCCCATGTAGACTTCGTCAATATCAGCAGGGTCTTTAATGCCCGCGCGTTCCACTGCGGCTTTGATCGCTACCGCACCGAGTTTGGGGGCATCGATCCCTGCCAATGCGCCCTGAAAGCGTGCAATGGGTGTACGGACAGCACTCAGGATGACAACTTCGTTTTCCTTACTCATTTGGGTCTCCTCCGAAATGATAGTTTGGCTAGAATATGAGTGTAGATGAAGATAAGACGATCTTCCAGTGTCGAATCGCATATATTCTAGCAGAAGTTGGTTACACATAAGGCTTGTGCTAGAATAGGATGTACTTGATGGTTAGGGATTTTTCGCTAGGTCACACGCTCTTTAGGAGGATAATATGACAGTGGATATGGAAATTAAATTTGACATCAATAAATTGGCTGCAGAATTTATTAACTCCAATATTGATAGAATTTTTGATGCGGTGGGTTCAACATTACAAGGTTCCAAAAAAGTCCTTCGTTCAAATTTTAAGCGAACATATAAAGGATATCTAACGCAGTCTTTAGAGCGATATTCAAAAACTAAATCATTCTTTATTCGTTCTGAACCAACACCCCTATATGATTTTTTCGTTTGCCCCGATTTGTCTAATTCAAAGCGTACGCTAGAGAAGCCAGGTGTTGAAGCTATTGCTGACGTTAATTCATCTGTTGTTGTGATGGGAACAGGTGGTAGCGGAAAGACAATGCTAATGCGCCATCTTTTTGTTAATGCAATCGTATCAAAGCAAAAGACTCCCGTATTTGTTGAATTGCGTCGCTTAAATCAAGATCAACAAGATATTCGAAAAGAGATATTGCACCAATTGCAACTTAATGGGCTTGCTGTTGATGATGCCTATCTTGAATTAGCGCTGAAAAAAGGACATTTTTGTTTGTTATTCGATGGTTTTGACGAACTAAATTTAGAGCTTCGAGAAAACGTTGCAAAACAGATACAAGTTCTGTCTCAATTGTATTCAAAAAATTGGATTATAGTTTCTTCGCGCCCTGACACAAATTTGGATGGTTGGGATACTTTTGCAACATTAAAAGTTAAGCCATTGGATATTGATAGAGCTGTTGAACTTATAGGAAAGCTACCTTTTGATGAAGTTATCAAGGAGAAATTTATTGATGCTATGCAAAAAGGGCTTTTCCAGAAACATGAATCATTTCTTTCGAATCCATTACTTGTGTCAATTATGCTTCTAACTTATAGAGATAATGCACACATTCCCTCAAAGTTAAGCCTGTTTTACACCCAAGCCTATGAAGCCCTGTTTCAACGACACGATGCTTTAAAAGGGGGATTTAGGCGAGAGAGACGTACAGATTTAGATATACAAGAATTTGAAAAAGTATTTTCAACATTTTGTCTTCGCTCTTACGATAAAAGAGAGTTTTCGTTTTCTAGAACAAGAGCTCTTGAACTTCTTGATAATAGCAAAAAATTATCTCAAATACATTTTGACAGCTCCGCGTATCTTGATGACACTATTCAGGCTGTTTCTCTTTTAGTTGAAGATGGTTTGGAGATAACCTTTTCTCATAGAACATTTCAGGAATATTTTGTAGCAAAGTTTATTGCAACTAGTGTGCCAGAAATTAAAGAGCAATTGGTACAGAGGTATATCCCCAAAAAGGTTATGCAACAAGATACGGTAATACGACTGCTTTATGAAATAGACAAGTATGCTGTAGAAAAATATTATATCTTGCCAAGAATAAGCAACATTGCAAAAGCTATTGGACTGAAAAATAAAGTTGGTATTACTCATTACTTGCGCTATATAAAGAGATTAGGAAAAAGATTTGGAATTTACACTTCTGATGACAAAGAAGATTTACGAATGAGCATCAATGATGAATCTCTATATGTGTTTGCTCGATTTATGCAAAACATTTGTGAGAAGGATTTATCAAGCACAATGCCTTCTTCTATGACTTACTATGAAGAAACGAGGAAGGTATTTAAAACCGAATTTGGTGAAAATGAAGTGTTTACATCATCACTAAAAACAGTTAGCCCTTTCCTGCGAAAAATGTCGGAAATTCCTGATGCCCAAAACATAAGAAGTAAGAAGTTTCTCCACTTTATTTTTGATCTTGCTAATAATATAGAAAAACGCCATCAAGAGGCTAGTATCTCTTTACAAGAGATACTAGGGTAGCTTTTTATGAATATCTCTAAACTAGCTTCGTTTTTTCAACAATATTCCTGGTGATCTTCAAGAAGGGTGCTACTTTTTCGGCGGATCATAAGGCTGCACAAACTTCACCCGCCAAACCCCACTTTCGTTTTCTTCTAAAAAGGATGCGGTCGTCATCAAATGGATCCACGTTCTGCCGGGGTGTAGAGCGATAGGGTTGCCATCAATATCTTCAAAATGGATCGGGCGGCGCAGCCCGTTTTTTTGTTCCCATTCGCGGTTTTTGGTAGACCAATAGACCTTCATCGCCTGCCCGTCGCGAAAGAGCCAGGCAAAGCCACGCTGGCTCATGCTCAGGTCAATATCCAGTTGATTATGGCGAAAAACATCGTGTGTGGCTTGCAGGACGATCATGTTCTCAAAGGCTTGCTGTCTGCCCGTTAAACGGTCGGTGGCGGGGTGCAGTTTTCCCGTCGCATCGGCGTTGTCGGTGTAGCGAAGATAGGATTCCGAGATTGGGTCATATTCCCAACCGGATTGACTATATTGGTGATAGAAAACGCTGATGCTGGTTGCGGGTTGAGTCTCGAGCGGGGAGAGTTCTTCATCGAAGAGATGTCCGGCGTAGTTGACGGGCTGATGTGCGATACGGCTTTTTTCCGCGAGTGCGCGCATTTCGTCGATGGTCAGTAATGCGCTATTTGGTGTGGATGTGTCCACGCCGAAGACGAGTTCACAGGGATCGAGTTGGGCAAGAATATCAGCAGCTGCGCTGGCAAAGACCAGACAGCTATTAGCAAACATCTTGTTGACGTGATCGTAGGTCAGCCGCCCGGAGCGGATCGGGCCGACATAGGCGTCGAGGGGTAAGTACCAGGCTGGGGGTGTACCGGTAACGACGGGCGATGGGGTGGCGATAACTTTTTCGCGCAGAAGCAAGCCTAAATCCACGTTCGTATCGGTGGCGTCAATCTGGATTATCGGTCTCGCGCCATCGCTATCCAGTTCTTCATATCCCACATGCGATGCTGTCATCTCATACCCGTTGGGGATTTCAAATTCGATAGTATAAGTTTTTTCCGTTTTGGGAATGTCGAGGGCGTAATATCCGTTTGAATCTGTGGATGTGCTTTCGAGCAATTTATCATCGTCATAAAGATGGATGCAGACCCCGCCGACGCCCATCTCCCAATCATTTTGGATGCCGTCTTCATTTTCATCGAGCCAAACGCGATTGCCGACCCACACGCCTGCGGGCTTGCTGATCGTTTCCCGGACATCGCATCCACCCGTAACGTTGGGCACACGCCGCGGATAATCGCCATAGAAAACGCCCAGAAAACGCGTGGTGGCTTCGCCGATGTAATATTCAAAAACCCAAGGCGCGAAACCCGGTCCTGCCTGCGGTCGGGCGGTGACGGGCATATTGCTGATCGAGACCAGTACGGCGGGCAGCTCCAGCAGGGACGGGTCTTGCACAGCCTGCCCCGTGAGTGGATTGTAGCCTGCGGGCATCTGATCTGTTTCGGGGCCGTAGCTAGCAGGCTTAAGGTGCGGCTGGGGCGTGGGAGTGAGTGTCGCGGTGGGAGAAGGGCTGGGTGTGAGGGTTTTGTTGGCTGTGGGTGTTGCCGTCTTGACAGATGGTGTGGCAGGGGGAGTTGTATTTAGGCAGCCTGAGAGAAGGAAGAGAGTGATAAGGGGTGCGAAGATTTTTTTGCGTGGAGTCATGTCCTTTTTATATCATCAAGTTTCTCTAATGAAAAACCCTCTCCCTTGAGGGAGAGGGTAGGGTAAGGGTGAAAATAAATCAATACTCCCCAAACCCCTCCGGCGAATAAACTCGTACCTTCCAATGATGCGGGCTAGGCTCGCTGACATAACTGTCACGCGTGACGATCACGATCCAGGTTTGCCCGGGGCGCAAGGCAATGGGATCTCCGTTCATGTCTTGAAAAGCAATTGGGCGGCGCAGCCCCGTTGAACGCTCGTACTCCGTTGCGCGGGTGCTCCATTGGATTTCGTAGGCTTGTCCGTCACGGAAGAGATAGCCTTTATCACCGCGACCGATCTCCATATGCACATCGGCGATGCGGGGCTGAATGACTTCGTGCTCCACGAAAAGGACGATGATATTTTCATACGAGAGTTCACGCCCGGTCAGTTTGTCTGTGTCGCGGGTAAAGATAAGGTTTTCGCTGGCATTATCAATATAGCGTGCCCAATTCTGCGTTAAGGATTCGTATATCCATTTTGTCTGATTGACCGATGAGAAATAAACGGTCAACTCTTCAGCCGCGAATCCGCCTTCGGGTGGCGTCTCAGAAAATAAATTGCTGGCATAGTTGAAATTGCTACCCCTATTGATGCCGTTCTTCTCTGAGATCAACATCAGGCGGTCTATCTCGAGCATCGCGCCCGCCACTGTCTCGGTATTATGTACCTGTGCGCAGCGGGGCAGATCACCGTAAATTTGGCTGGTTGCTCCGGCAAAGATTAGGCAGCTATATTGGAAGATGTCTTGCAGGTGGATGTGGATCAAACGCCCGGAACGAATCGGTCCCACTTTGCCGCCGGGCAAGATCGGGTCCACGTCCGAGGGGAGGATGAGGCCCGCGTCCATGAAGCGGTAGGTTTCCTCGACGGTCACCAAGCCGCTCATCCCGGTAGCAGGATCGGCGTCACTGTCAAAACGCTCATCGCCGATATTCGCAGAGGAAAACTCCATCTCACCGGGACGCAGAAACCCGACTTGATAAGTTTCGCCAACTTCCACATTGAATCCGTAGAAACCGTTCGTATCGGTGCTTGTCTCCTGGATGGGATTGCCTTGGGCATTATAAAGTTGGACGCAAACCCCGCCGACGCCCGGCTCCCCAGGGCTTTGGATGCCATCCCCATTTTTGTCGAGCCAAACCAAATTGCCGAGGCTCTCCCCGTTGTGGACAAAAGGTTCCGTACGCACGGGGCAATCGCCGTCAATGGAATTTTCTGCATAAGGTGCTTTACCGTAGAAAACACCCAAAAGACGTGTGGTGCCTTCGCCGATCAGAAACTCAAAAACCCAGGGGGTGAACGAAAGCCCTGATTGCGGGCGTGCGCTGACGGGAAAATGGGGGATGGAAAGCAGAGATGCGGGTTGCTTCAACAGCTCCGGGTTTGAAACAGGTAGCCCTGTGAGTGGGTTGATCCCTTCAGGGAAATCTTCTGCATCGGGACCATACTCAACAGGCTCCCCGATCGGCTGCGGGATCGACGTTGCTGTTGGCGTGGGGGTTATGGTTGGTGTATTTGTGTTGGTGGGGATGAGCGATGCAGTCTCTGTTAGAGAAGATTCAGCGCTTGTGCCAAACTGTGCTGTTGTAATACAGCTTGAAAAAACGAAGATAAAGAGAATGCCGAGTAATACGCCCTTGTACTTATTCATAAAAAAACTCCCGAAAACAACGCCCAGATTTGAATAACAGTAATTTACTTCCATGCCGCGCGTACACGGCGATAAGTCTCTTCCAACGCCTCGGGCAGGACGCGCGTTTGCCCCAGCGACGACATGAAATTTGTATCTCCTTGCCAGCGTGGAACGATGTGGAGATGTACATGCGGTGCGATCCCCGCTCCGGCGGCTTCGCCAATATTCGCACCAAAATTGAATCCCTGCGGCTTGTAAATGCTCCGTAAAACAGACATCGTTTTGGTCGCGAGTTCCATCATTTCTGCACGGGTAGCTTCATCTAAAACTTCAAGATTGTTTTCATGCAGATATGAGATGATGAGTATATGTCCGCTGGTGTATGGATAGCGGTTCATGATCACATAGGCGAGTTCGCCACGATGAACGATCAAGTTTTTCTCATTATTGGGTATCTCCTGCACTTTGCAGAAAACACAACCATCTTCCATTTTCTCAGATTGAATGTATTTCATACGCCAGGGAGACCAAAGATAATTCATAGAAACCATCCGACCAACAAGTCAAATTAGAGAACAGCCGAATTCTAACCGAAAAGCCCCTGCTTACCCTCTCGCTCTTTCTTCCTAACACAAGTGTAAACTTCTCCATTAACCAAAAGTTTACAACTTCAAACTTGCAAACTCACCAAACATCAAGTATCCTCACAATAATGGAACAAACCTCCCTCTTCTCCTCTCCACGTTGGACAGTTACCA
Organism: uncultured Anaerolineaceae bacterium; assembly: GCA_964487745.1. GTDB lineage: Bacteria > Chloroflexota > Anaerolineae > Anaerolineales > Villigracilaceae > Desulfolinea. Next base: position 7,909 of record CAZASG010000045.1, read on the forward strand.
GCCTGACAGCCTACTTACGCGAGCTTTTTGAATCAGATGAAATGCTGCGCGATGTCTGGGTGAAGGGCGAAATTTCCAATCTCTCTCGTCCCCGTTCGGGGCATATCTACTTCACGCTCAAGGATAGCGGAGCGGCTGTCCGTGCGGTCATGTGGCGCAGCAGCGCTGCTCGCCTCGCCCTCGATCTGCGCGACGGCATGGAAGTGGAAGCACACGGCTATATCAGCATCTACGATGTCAGCGGGCAATATCAACTCTACGCCGATGAGATCCGTCCTGTTGGGGAGGGAGAGCTTTACCAGGAATTCCAGCGCCTGAAAGCCTTGCTCGAAGCTGAAGGACTTTTTGATCCGGATGCAAAAAAGCCCATCCCGAATTTGCCGAAAAAGATCGGTATCGTCACCTCCGCCACAGGTGCAGCCCTGCGCGACATGGTCAATACCCTGCAACGTCGCATGCCCCTCGCGGAAGTCATCCTCGCGTCGACGATGGTGCAAGGGAATGCAGCACCTCCAAAGATCGTTGACGCAATGGATGCCCTGCTCCGCGTCGCCCCTGACCTGGATGTACTCCTGCTTGGACGCGGCGGCGGCTCCATCGAAGATCTGTGGGCATTCAATGATGAGCGTGTCGTGCGCGCAGTAGCCGCATATCCCATCCCCATCATCTCGGGGGTTGGACACGAAACCGACTTCACCCTGACCGATTTCGCATCCGATCTACGAGCTGCCACCCCCACTGCCGCAGCGGAGTTGGCAACTCCTATTACAGTGGCGGAATTGAGCGGGGCAAATAGTTATTATGCCGATCAGCTAAAAACCCAGATCAGTAATGTAATTGATAAAGCTTTTGTCAATCTTGACGATGCTCGTCAGCAGTTAGGGTATGCATCTCCGCTGCGGCGTATCCAGCGGGATCAGCAAACCCTCGACGGGTGGACTCTGCGTCTTAACGCCGGGCAAACCCATCGTCAGGATTTGATGCGGGCGAAGCTCAAAGGGCTGAAACGTCGCCTCGAGGCGCTTAATCCCGAAGGTGTTTTGGCGCGCGGTTATGCCATCGTCACCCGAAAAGATGATCATAAGGTTATTGCCAGCGTAGGGGATGTACAGGAAAATGATGTCTTGAATATCCGCGTCAAGGATGGTAGCTTTGACGCAAGCGCTAATTAGTGGAGAAATGATGACCAAGAAAAAAATCGAAGAACTGAATTACGAAGAAGCCTTCGCTGAATTGGAAGCCATTGTCGCCTCGCTTGAGAACGAAGAGCATTCGCTGGAAGAATCCATGTCCCTTTTTGAGCGCGGGCAGAACCTGAGCAAACGTTGTGCCAGCCTGCTTGAAGATGCGGAATTAAAAGTGAAACAGCTTTCTGGTGACGAACTTGAGGGGGATAATGAATAATCCGCTCGATGTTTTTCAAAACCCCGTTTTTCTAAGTTCGGTGATTGCATGGGGCTTGGCACAACTGATCAAAGTGCCAATGGAATATTTTCGTACGAACAAAATTAACTGGACTCTGTTACTTAGCTCGGGTGGGATGCCTAGTTCTCATTCAGCCTTGATGGTCGGAGCGACCTATGGGGCAGGCTTATTTATAGGGTTTGATTCTCCGGTTTTTGCTGTGGTCTTTTCGATCACGATGATCGTTATTTACGATGCGACCGGTGTCCGTCGCCAGGCAGGGCTCCATGCGGAGAAGATCAATATTCTCCTTGGAGAGTTATTGAGCGGTCACTTTGAAGCGGAAAAGAAACTACGCGAAGTTTTGGGACATACCCCGCTCGAAGCAATAGGTGGCACATTGTTGGGGTTGGTCGTTGCCCAGATTATGTGGTTTTTGTGGTAAATTATTTCCCAGCTATTATTTTTTATTTAAAAAGGAGATAAAAATGGAAGAACTTGTCGCTCTTGTTGTTGAAAAAACTGATCTGGACGAAAAACAGGCTGAAGTTGTTGTTGAATTGGTCCTCGATTATGTTAAAGACAAATTGCCTCCCGCCGTTGGTGGGCAGATAGATGCTCTGCTCAGCGGTGAAGGCGGCCTTGGTGCTGCTGCGGATGCACTCGGTGGATTATTTGGCAAATAAAAAAAACGTTGTCACAACAAAAAGAAGCCTCCCATTTGGGAGGCTTCTTTTTGTCTGCTTGTTTCTTGTGTTAGGGGCCTACAAACTTGATCTGCCCTTCTTTGATTTGAATTTCGTGTTTGTCGGGGTTGTTTGTTCTGAAAGGTCCTCCCGAAAGGCTATAGTTGGTCTTAGCGGAAACCCAAGCATAAACGTAGTAAACACCGCGCATAGGTACTGAAATTGCCGTGCTCTGATTCTTGGACAAGGGTGGTACATAGAAATTGCCGCAATAACCACGCGGATTTGAACCTTCTGCCAAATAGAGGGAAATTGTTACATCTCCTTTGGTTTCATTGACAAAGAGTAATTTCGTAGCTTCACCTTCCCAGCCAGAAACGATGGTAGAGCAGGCACTTGCTTCAGCTGTATTTGTGGCTGTAGGTACAGCCAAGGTCGGGACAAGTGTCGCCGTTGGCGGGAGCGGAGTCTCGGTGGGGGGGGGAGGCGTAAAGGTAAAGGTTGCTGTTGGCATGGCTGCCATCGTCTGGGCAGCCATGGTCCACGCCATTGAGACGGCGGTAGCCTGAATATCTTCGCCGGTTAACTCTGGAGGAGCTTCCGTTGCGGCTGCCCCAGCACATGCGCTTAGAGAAAGACTAAGCACAGCGAGGATCAAAACTAACTTCTTCATAATACTTTTTGTACTCCTGAAAGTTATTTTACAATTTTTAGTTCATCTGGTTTGATTGTAATTTCAACACCAGCTTTGTAGATGCCGACATATCCTGTCATTGGATCGGCACCAACATAGACTATTACAGTGTAATAGCCCTCGGGAACGGTGATCTTTACTTTAGACCATCGTGGAATATCATACTCGATAATCGGTTTATAGCCGCCCTCGGTTGAGCCGTGCAAAGAAATATATACATTTCCTTTGGTGTTGTTGGTCACACGAATTTTATGACGTGGTACTTCATCGATCGGGGGAAGATTGATGCTGATCGGTGAAGTTGGGGATGGGTAAACACTTGTGGCAGTTGCTGCTGGTGCGCTGGTTTCGGTAGGGATGACTGTCTCGTCAGGGGTAACTATTGCATCTTCAGCGGGTTGCGTTCCTTCTGGGGTTTCTGTTCCAGGGGTGCCGTCAGGTGTTTCTGTAGAGGTAGCTGTGGCTGTTTCGGTTGGAGCAGATGTTTTTGTGACAGTAGCCGGCGCCTCTTCCATCACTGGTTCTAATGTGGGAGTGGCAAGAGCTTCAAAAGTTTGCACTGCATGCGTGCTGGCAGCGGCATCCACAGTTGCGGCAACATCAACTTCTGCAACAGGAGCGTCCTGAGCCCCTGTGTTTAAGAAGTCCGGCACACATGCACTCAACGCCAAAAAGAGAATAGCAGCTACAAGGATCGTTTTTTTCATGGCGACCTCCCTCACCAAAAGAGAAGATTACTGGGCGACTTCAAGAAATTGAGTGACAACCTGACGCAGCATAGGTTCGGGCAGCGCGCCTACCTGGCGGTGAACAACTTTTCCCTTTGCTACGAAAAGCATAGTAGGAATGCCCTGTACACCAAATTTCTGTGCCCATTGCGGGTCTTCGTCGGTATTAACTTTGGCAATAATGACTTTACCTTCCAGTTCTTTTGCTAGCTTATCCAAAGTTGGTGCTACCATACGGCAGGGACCACACCAGGGTGCCCAGAAGTCTACTACAACGGGTAATTCAGATTCCAAAACCGTTTTTTCGAAAGCGGCATCTGTAACATTGATCGGTTCACTAATAGACATAAATAACTCCAATCCTATTTTACAACTTCTCCAGGCGCAAGGATGCGATAATCAGAAAAAATTCTTGCCGTTGATTTCAACATCGCACTTACAGAACAGTATTTTTCTTCGGAGAGTGTAATTGCTTGTTCTACATCTTTTTCTTTAATGTTCTCACCCCAAATTAGATAGGTCACATGGATATCTGTATAAACTTTAGGGTGTGTGTCAGCGCGTTTTCCACTTACATTGATTTGCACGTCACTGAAGTTCACGCGTTTTTTCTTCAGGATATTAACCACGTCGACGCCGCTGCACCCTGCCAGTGAAGCCAAAACCATCTGCATGGGGCGAATATGATCGCCGCCTAAATAAACTTGACCCCCGGCTTCATTTTCGCCAAGAAAAAGATTATCTTCTTGCCATTTCACTTTTACGGTGCTAGTAGAACTTGTCATGATAAGTAAAACCTTGTGCCTTTATTGAAGTACTATCTCTGTAAAATTAAGCGGTTCCATCCATTTGGAATAAAGATGTCTATCCGTTGAAAGTTTGTAGTCTCCTTCAAAAAAAGTGTTTAGCAGGACAGGAAACGAATTTACCGGCGAAATAGATGAGTATAGCAGATCGTAGTTTTGCGCTGGAAAATAATAAGCATTTAGAATGCCAAAGCGTTCCTCGGGTATGGTTTTTTCCAATAAGCCCCAATGTAAAAAAGCACCAGGACCATGATCTCCTTGAATAATAATAATAGGAGGTGTTTCAGACCGCAATAGTATTTCTTGTATGGTTTCCAAGACCAATGTATTAACATACTGAACTTGTTTACTATACCCTACAATATAATTTTTTTGTGAATGAGTTTTTATAAAATAATTGGCATCAAAGAGAGAAAAAGGTTCTCTATGTGAAATAAAATCACCATTCTCTTCAAAGATGAAGGGTGGGTGAGGAGAGATAATATGTGCGTAGACGAAATAGTTTCCAGCTAAATCGGGAATGGTTTTTAGTCGCGTAAATGTAGAGATGATTTGTTTTTGATGTGTTCTATACGGCATCTCTACAAAAAAATCCTTGATCTCTTTTGAGTAGTAGAGGATTCGTATCATTGTATGCTCAAGAATGATACTCTCAAAGCCGGTGATCGGGTGAAGAAAATTTGCATCTATATCATCGTAGAAAAGTTCTGCGTCGGGAACTGTTGCTTTATACCCATTTTCAAAAGATACCATTTGGTAGCCTTTTTGAGCAAGTATTTTGCGTACCTGACTGTGCCGGACGATCTCTATCAGATCTTGTCTGCTTCTTATTTCTTCTCCGTTCAAACTTAACTCTGGGATATAGTCCATGTTGAGTGTTGAACCAACGGAAAGAAGCGTTTGAATATAATTGCTATTGCTCTCCTGGGCAATATAAAAGCCTATTTCTTCCAAACCATCAATAAATGAACTGTTGTCGAATCCATAGAATTCATTGAGAATATCTTTTCTTCCATAGCCATCAAGGATGATATAGTAAATGTCAGGGAGTTCTTCAGAGGTTTCGATTACTTCGATCTTTTGTTTCTTGCTGCCTGTAAAAAATGAATAGCTTTCTTTGAAAAACATGCTTCCCCATTGAAAAAGACTCACGAGTAGCATGAAAAGTCCAATGAGATTAAAGTTGAAATTAAGGTTGGTCGGATTTGTGATTTTTTTATGTAAATAAAGTGCCCAAAATAGAAGAATACCGAACATTCCTGCCAAGATAAGGATATCAATGCGAAAGACACCCAAGCTTATTTTTTCATGCAGCAAATCGCTTAAATCTCCAAAAGAATAGAAGAATAGAGTAAATAAGGCAGCAACTAGGCTAGCTTTTTGTACACTTCTTAAAAACAGAAAAAAAACACCAGTGATTATTATGGTAATTAATATCGCAACTATGGAAGGACGCAATACATCAACAAAAGATAATTCACTAGCATTAATAGCAGCCAGATGAATGATGGGTTGTAATGTGAAGAAAAAAGGTGAGAGTCCCCAAGTTTTTAATGGTTTGGAAAAGAAAGATTTTTTCATAAATACCTACGTGCCCGTCTGTAATCGAGCCAGTATAACATAAATCACTATGTTATAATCGCCCGTTATGACCGACACATTTTCACGCTGGCGAGATGGACTTGCCAAGACCAGCAAATCTGCTTTTGGGCGGGTTGCCAGCCTGCTTGGCGCAACTGAGATCACACCTGAAACATGGGATGATCTGGAAGCGCTCCTCATTCAGGCGGATTTGGGGATTGAGACCTCAGGCGACATCATCGAAGCCTTGCAGGCGCACGTCCGCGAGAGCGGTTTGCTACGCTCCGATGAGCTTAAATCTGCCCTCCGTACGGAGCTCCGTTCACGGCTCGGTGAACAAGAGGGTGCTTCTTTAGCGGATTCTCCTCCTAGCGTGATCCTGCTCGTGGGGGTCAATGGCTCTGGGAAAACCACTTCCGCTGCGAAATTGGGAGCGCGTTTCATTGCTCAGGACAAGAGGGTGCTCTTTGGGGCTGCCGATACTTTTCGGGCGGCAGCTGTAGAACAGTTACAGGTTTGGGGCGAGAGAATTGGTGTGGATGTCATAGCAGGTCAACCGGAGAGCGATCCCGGTGCGGTGGCGTATAATACTGTTCAAGCGGGCATCGCCCGTGATGTCGATATCATCCTGATCGATACAGCCGGTCGTTTGCATACGCGCTTCAATCTGATGGAAGAACTTAAAAAAGTGGAACGCGTAGTTGGCAAGGCGCATCCTGGCGCCCCACATGCTGTTTGGCTGGTAATGGATACGACCACCGGTCAGAATGCTCTCCAGCAAGCACGCGCTTTTAAGGAAGCGGTCGGCGTGACAGGGGTGATCCTGACCAAACTTGATTCGTCCGCACGCGGCGGGATGGTTTTTGCCATTCGTCGCGAACTGGGGTTGCCCATTCTTTACGCTGGCTTGGGTGAAAAAGTGGAAGACCTGACAATCTTTGACCCTGATGCTTTTATTGAAGGTATTCTGGCGTCATTTTAACGGAGAGAAAAATGCACGAGATTTTAGGACGTTTAAAAGCCGCAGAAGAACTGAGCATCCAACTCAAGGAGCGTCTTTGACTTGGCTTCAAAGGAAGCTGAATTAAAAGAGTTACAGAAAGAAGTTGAAGCTCCCAATTTCTGGGATGATTCGAATCACGCTCGGCAAGTGATGAAGAAAGTGACTGCCTTGCAGGAGGAGAATAGTTCGTGGAAAGCATTTGATCGTCAACTCCATGACCTGATCGAATTGGCGGAAATGAATGATGAGAGCTTTATGGGGGAACTGGAAAGCGAAACCGCCGTCTTAGAGGAAGACCTTGAAAAGCGCGCCTTTCATGCCATGCTTTCAGGTAAATACGATACCGAAGATGCGCTTTTGGCGATCCATGCGGGGGCAGGTGGCACCGACTCACAAGATTGGGCCGAAATGCTTCAGCGCATGTATTTGCGCTGGGCAGAGCGTCGCGGGTATAAAGTTGATGTGCTCGATCTGACTGTCGGTGAAGAAGCCGGTATTAAAAGCACGACTTTGCTTATATCGGGACATTATGCCTATGGCTATCTTCGCTCCGAAAAAGGGACGCACCGCCTTGTGCGCCTTTCTCCCTTTGATACTGCGCATCGCCGCCACACTTCTTTCGTGCTGGTTGAAGTTTTGCCGCAAATCGGCGATGATAATATTGACATCAAGATCAATCCCAAAGACCTGCGTGTGGATGTTTACAAATCATCCGGCGCGGGTGGACAGAGCGTGCAGAAAAATTCGACCGCTGTCCGCATGACTCATATCCCGACCGGGATCGTGGTTACCTGTCAGAATGAGCGTTCACAATTACAAAACCGTGAAAATGCCCTCAAGGTTTTGAAAGCTCGCCTTTTGGAAAAGAGAGAAGCCGAACAAAAAGAAGAACTGGATGGCTTACGCGGTGAATATACCAAGGCTGAGTGGGGGAGTCAGATTCGTTCTTATGTCTTGCATCCGTATCAATTGGTTAAGGATCATCGCAGCGAATTTGAAATGGGCAACACACAGGCTGTTCTTGATGGTGATCTCGATAGCTTTATGGAAGCTTATTTGAAAATGTCTTCAACGTAAAATAAAAAGCGTTTGTGGGGAGGGGTTCTTCTCGTATCAAGGAGGTTCAGATGAAAAAACTGATTGGTTTATTTATCTTTCTTTTCCTGCTTTCAGCTTGTAGCTCTCCGCAAGCCCTTGTTGAGACACAGGCAGAGGCACACCCCACATTAGTATTGCCTATGCCCATACCTCCATCTGTTAGCTTGACCGATGCAGCGAAAATTCATTTTGAGCAGGAGTTCGGAAAGGGGACCATCAGTCAGATCGCCTGGTCGCCGGATGGCGAGGAGATTGTAGCAGGTGGTTCAACGGGTATTCATTTTTACGACGCTCAATCACTACAAGCAATCCGCTATATCCCTACTGAGCACCTGATCACAAGTGTTGCATTTAGCCCGGATGGAAAAATCGTTGCGACGGGTAGTGCAGACCTTGTCTTTTCACGCCGTGCCTATTGGCGCCGCTTCAGCCCATGGGGAAGTAAGAAAAACTACGTTCAACTTTGGAATGTGAAAACAGGTGCTTTACTGGGAACTCTTAAAGGCGGGAACAGCTACATCACCACGGTTGCTTTCAGCCCGGATGGGACTCTGCTCGCATCCGGCAGTAATTACTCCGACGATAACGCTATCCGGATATGGGAGCTTGCTTCCGTTATGGACGGGAGTACCGACCTGTTACAGATCTACCGCGACCATACACGTGGCGTCTTCCAGATCGAATTTAGCCCCGATGGCGAGTTGCTCCTCTCTGGTAGTGGCGATAACTCTGCCAGAGTTTGGGATATGCAGAATGAAGCGAATAATCGCATCCTCATGTATCGCTCGGCAGCCAAAGTAAAGGTTTTCGCGCTCTCCTATAATCCTGTTCTTCAAGAAGATGGTACTAAATTGGTTGCCTTGGCTGGCTCCGATTTTTTTCATAACACCCCAACCGAATTGCTTGAGATATGGGATGTAAGCTCAGGGGAGTTGATCGCTGAACTGAGCGGGCATAGTAGCAGTCTTGATTCGGTGGAATTCAATCCTGATGGGCACATGTTAGCATCTGGTGGTAGTTACCCCGATAATACAATTCTCCTCTGGGATGTAGAGAGTGGAAAGATCCTGCGCAGCTTGGCTGAGCATTATTCCGGTGTTCGTTCTCTGACTTTCAGTCCGGATGGAGAGACCCTCGCCTCCAGTGGCTGGGATGGATTGCTTCACCTATGGGATGTTGAGACAGGTGAGCTAAAACTAACCAATAACGAACATACGAGTGTTATTCATAGCACAGCCTTTAGTTCAGAGAAGAATATCCTCGCCACTGGTGGAGATGAGGGCTTTGTTCGCTTGTGGGACGTTGAAAATGGTGAGTTGTTGGCCGTCTTAAATGCTGAAAGCAGCCGTGTAACCAGCTTGGTGTTTTTGGAAACTTTATCCTATCTCATCGTCGGGACAGACGAACCAGATTTTGATATTCAGATTTGGGATATAGAGAAGGAAGAACGGATCAAGTCCCTTAGAGGACATCAAGGCTTTTCGCAGGTTAGCGCTCTTTCTCCAGATGAAAAAACCTTTGCGTCAGGTGGTTCATTGGGTGATAACACTCTTTACATATGGGACTTGGAAACAGATGGAAATTTTCTCTATTCCATTGGCGAACACGCTCGTTCGGTTAAAAGCATTGCATTTAGCTCTGATGGTAGCTTAATAGCCAGTGGTGACGGAAAGGGAACTTTGCGCCTAATTGACACTGCCTCAGGAGAAATACGACAAACGATCGAAGCGCATAATTGTGCAATTACAGCTTTATTTTTTAGCCAAACGAATGAACTTTTTTCAGGAGATTGCAAAGGGAACGTCCATTGCTGGAATAGCGAGAATGCTGATCTTCTGGAAACTTTCTCAACCCAAAACGCAGAAATTACCGGAATCGAACAAAGCGGAAATGAATTATTGCTTTCATATCAGGATAGTGGTGTTTGGTTTTGGGATTTGGAACTGTCTACACCGATTTTGAAAGTTGAAGGTATTTCGGAGATGTTAGAAGCATTCTTCTCTGGCGAGCGAACAATAACGATTTTTGGTGGTAATCTAGGAGGGCAGACAATTCTTTGGAAGGTGGAATATTAAAAAAAGCCCTCATTTGAGGGCTTCTCATTTCATCTGGAAGAAAACTACTTGCGTTGTTCAAGGGTGCGGGAAAGAATTTCTTCCTGTGTCTGGTCTTTTTCTTCTTCAGCTTTCTTGTCTTCCTTCTTGCTGCTTTTCTTGCCAGCATCAGCGCGATCAAGGGCTGCTTGCCAAGCCATTTCCATAGCGGTGTGCTCTGGGGCTTTAGGTTCATCACCATCGATCTCGGCCATCATTGCAGCAACGCTCTTGCCCTTCTTCCTGCCACCACGACCACGTCGAGGACGATCAAGGCTCTCTTCAGGTTCGGGAAGGGTTGCCTTCATGCTCAGGCGGATCTGTTTCTTGCGGCGGTTGACTTCGAGGATCATTACATCCACTTCGTCGCCAACTTTTACAACCTGAGAAGGGTCTTTGATATACCCGTGCGCGATCTCGCTGACATGTACCAAGCCGGGACGCTCTGCGCCGATCTCAACAAATGCACCGTAGCTTTCCAGGCGAACAACACTGCCCTTAACGGTTATTTCCGGTTTCATCTCACGCCATTCCAATGCTAAAGGCTCGATCATTGTCAATTCAACGCGATCCTTTTTAGCGCGGCGTACCCACGCTTCTACCTCTTGTCCGACTTCAACAGCATCTTCAACACGGGTGAGATGTTCTTTTTGTAGTTGGGAGATATGAATTACACCAGGGAGGTCTAGTCCAAGATCAACAATTGCGCCACCAATCGTGATTTTGGCGATCTTTCCTTTCAATTTCGTTTTTGGTTCCAACGCGTTGGCTTGCGTCATCTGATTTTCAGCCATAGCCTACTCCTTAAATATACAAATTTACCGACCCGTGATTATACACGTAGGGGTAGGGGGCGTCAACGTAAAAAGAAGGGTATTTCCTTAATTTAAGCTAAAAGGTTACATTTTTCATTGAGATGAGTGCTTAATAGTTTCTCTATGAAAAATAACAGGATGATGACAGGGTGATTTCGTAAGAGACGATGTTTTTTTTAGGAAAAAAGATGAACTTGTGGCCGCAGGTCAAGCTCATTGATCAGCGTATTGAGTTCTTCATCGGTGAGTTGGCGCCCTTTATTGGCATAGGCTGTTAGAGCAGCTTCCATCATATTAGTGCCGAAAGAACGCCCTTCGTAGCGTGGAGTGGTTGTGATAACTCGTTGGGCACCACGCTCTTTGAACAGAAGCAAGTTTTTCTCTGTGGTCGTATTCGTGATGATGGTTTTCCCGTCGATGCGTTCAGGCATATATTTGCGCATAAAAAGAAAATCGCCGGCGATCAGATCCGATTCTTCCCAGTATTTCTGGTATTTGGGTTCTTGCTCTGCGCCATCGCTTCCATAATAGAGCATGCTCATTGGGAAATGACTGACGAACGGCAGCATAAAACGAGCCACTCTTTTGAAGTTTTTCATGCCATAAACAGGGAATGGCAAACTTAGTGCGACCATCAGATCGCCAAAAATGACTTTTTCTGATAACTCGCAAGCAGCAGTTGCCAAGCCCAAACGATCGATCGCCACCGGAATAAATGCCTGTTGAAATTTTGGAATGTCCCCCAACATGGGGGCAGCTAACTCGAAAACTCGCCGTTCCAATGTATGCTTGAGGCCACGTCCGTCGACAACCGGGGTTTGCTTTACATTCTCGATCAATTTTAGGGCAGCCCGCAGCGGATATTCGCGCTCTTCAAGGCGCAGATACATATCCACACCACCCATGCCAAAAGCGTCTACTTGCCCGTCGAGGGCTTCATACATTTTTTTTGCTTTGGCAACATCGCCGTCCAGCCCGATCCGTTCAATGACAATGGTTTCATCTTTGAATTTGATCTCGACCCTCTTGTCTCGTTTCGAACTGCCCAAGCTGATGCTAACAGCGTATTTCATTTGATATGCTCCTTGATTGAAAACTGACTTTTAGATTTTATATTAAAAAAAACGAAAAAGGTATAATGGTGGGCATTCTGCAATGGAGATGACATGGATAACACTTTTTTGCTTGTTGGTGGCATTCTTTTTCTTTCGGCATTCACCCAAAGCCTCTCAGGTTTTGGCGTTGCGCTTGTTTCAATGGCGCTGCTGCCAGGGGTGATCGGGATCAGGGAGTCCATTGTCCTGGTTGCGCTGATAGCCTTTATCGTGGACTTGGGCGTTTTGTTGCGTTATTGGAACTCGCTACAATTTAAAAAAGTCTTGCCTTTGATTCTGGCTTCATTTGTAGGTGTTCCACTTGGGATATTTCTCCTGCGTCGCGCGGATGAGGATATTGCTCTCGCTATCTTGGGCATTCTCCTGGCTGGATACGCCCTTTATGCCCTCTCAGGGTTGCGCCTGCCTGAGCTTAAAGGACGGGCGTGGGCATATATTACAGGTTTTTTTAGTGGCCTTTTTGGGGGGGCATATAACACATCTGGTCCGCCCATTATTATTTATGCTACTTGTCAGCAATGGGAGCCGGATGTTTTTAAGGGAAACCTGCAAACCTTTTTTATTCAAAATAGCATAATCGTATTGATCGGGCACTGGATCGGTGGTAATTTCACCGCAGCGATTTGGTCACATTTTATTAATGGCCTGCCCTGGCTTATTGTTGGAGTTGTCGCCGGTTTAGGAATGGATCGTTGGATCAACCCAGATGTTTTCCGCAAGATCGTTCTGGTCTTGCTTGTCATAATGGGCCTTCGGTTAATATTTTGATATGAATCCTATGAGAAAAAGACGTAATTTTTTATTTATCCTTATTGCCTTATTCCTATGTTTGCTTATACCAAGCCTTTACTTTGTAGGGCGTCCGGCGCCCGAGGAGATCAAGCAGGAGCTATATGAGGGTGTTGTATACAGACGAAAAGTACATACCGAGCCACGCCTGTGGATCGCCCATATAATCACCATTGATCTGCATACAGATGGTATCTCTTTCCTCGTCACACCGCCTGATGACAAAAAATCAGATATGCCGCTCAACGCACGCACGACGTCGACCTTTTTGCGTGATTACAATCTGCAAATTGCGGTAAATGGCGGTGAATTTACGCCCTGGCACTCCAACTCGCTTTTTGACTACTATCCCCATGCCGGTAATCCTGTTGCGCCGATAGGTTTCGCGGCTTCGCGCGGGAATAGATATGCGGAGGGTAATCGCCCGATCTTATATATTTCGAAAAATAATGTCGCTCAATTTAATCAGCCACGTGGCAAGGTCTATAATGCCGTCTCAGGCAGTCATATGCTTATCGTTGAAGGGGAGCCCATCGAAGGGCTGGATTCTGAGATCCCCGCACCTCGCACCGCCATCGGTGTGGACTTTGGTCCCGACCGGCTCGTTATTGTCGTTGTGGACGGACGCCAGCCTTTCTACAGCGAAGGCGCTACCCTCACCCAACTCGCCGACCTGATGATCGACTACGGCGTTTATACCGCCATGAATATGGATGGGGGCGGCTCATCCACGCTGGTGATCGAAAACGAGAAGGGCAAAGCCGAAGTGCTCAATTCGCCCATTGATAGTCACATCCCCGGTAGGGAGCGGCCGGTGGCTAATCATCTTGGGGTCTATGTAGATCAATAAAAAAGGTGCTGGAGACCCAGCACCTTTTTTGTTTTCTACCAATCAGCACAGGATTCGTGTTCTGGGTTTTCTGTACAGCAGTCTTCGCTGCCAGGATTTGTATCACAGACGCCTTGTGGCTCTGGAGGTGCTTCTGGTGGTGCCGCATATTGGCTTTCAGCACAGGCTTCAGCAGAAGTTATAGTTTCTCCCTCGTAGGTTCCCGTCGCTGTAGCACAGTTTAGGATGTTGCCACCTACATCCCCTGCGCGAATGCGGTAATAACCATAGCATTCAGTACCGAAGGATGAGCCCACTGCGATCGTATCCGGGAAAGTGCAGCGGAATTCGTCGAGCAATGGATCGTTAATGACGAAAGGTGCGCTCAATGGGACATTACCGGTATTAGTCAATGTAAACGAATAGCGCAGAATATCGTTAGCATATTGGTAGATATTTGAATCGGATTCTTTACTCAGAGATAAGTCGGGTGTGCCGTCGAAGGTCGCTTCGAAGCTGGCTTCATTGGAAACCATTCCACTGGCAGAGGCTGTTGCGGTGTTGATGATCGAGCCATTCGTCACGTCTGCTTTGGTGATTGAATAGGTTGCGCTACATTCAATACTTTCGCCTACAGGGATGCCACCTGACGGACAGGTTACATCCACTTTGTCGTCGTCCACTGTCACAGGGCCTGTTACATTTACTTGACCGATATTGCTGATGGTATATGTATATGCGATCTCTTCACCTTCTCCAGTAAATGTTGTCGGAGACCCTGTTTTTTCCAGGCTAAGCTCAGGGGGGATATACGTTACTGTAAAATCATCGCTTGCCGAAAGGGTAATAATTTCCTCTCCACAACCACAGCATGAACTCTGTTCTTGGTATCTGCCCTCAAGCGTTGCATTATTGGTCACTTCACCTGCCTCAATATCTTCTTTTGTAATGGTATAACTACCCGTACAGGTCATTGAACTGTTTTCTAGAAGAGATGTTTTTGGGCAATCGACATCACCTACACGGTCATCATAAATAGACAATGCATAAACGGAACTGCCATCTCCGCTCAAATTTGGAGCTGTCGTAACTACGTATGTATACTTGATCATATCGCCGACTTGACTATAGGTTGTGGGGCTCCCTGTTTTGGTGATTGAGATATCCCCATCAACAAATAGAGGGCTGGCGTAGCCTGTGACGCAGACCCCGCTGAATAGAGCAGCACTGACAATAACAGTAAATAAAATAATGCGAAGTTTCACGGCTTTTTTCATAATTAATATCCTCTCTTCCCTAGTTGAAATGTATGTATAATACCAATGTCATCTTTTTTGTCATCTTAGCTAACCTTTCTAGTATACTGCTTTTTATTAAAAGGTAAATGGCAATTATCTGGAGTAAAAATGTTTCCTGTTTTTTATGCGATCGAAAATTTTGACTTACGCGCTTCCTATGTTTTTCTCGCCCTCGGTATTTTAGCCGGGATCGTGGTTGGTTTTAGAGAGGCTCGACGGGTAGGTATTGCCGCCAAAGATTTCCATCTTTATTGGATGTCAGCCATTCCCTTTGCACTACTCATCGGTGCACTCAATGGTTTTCTCTTCCGTTTTCGCTTCACAGAGGCCTTGGCGCGAATTGACGAAGCGTTTGCATATGGGTTGATCTCTTTTGGCGCAATTGCGGGGATGTTGATCCTGGGCTATCTGCTGGCCATTGTCCGCAAGCAAAATGCAGGTTTGGTGCTCGACACGATCGCTTTGATCCTCCCGCTGATCCTTGGCGTATATCGAATCGGCTGCCTGCTTAATGGCTGCTGCTATGGGCAGGAAACAGACAGTTTTTTGGGGATCGTTCTGCCAAATGACTATGGTATTTGGGCACGACGCTATCCTACACAGATCTGGTTGATGGTTTTCAATTTAGGTCTTTTCGCCTGGCTTTGGTTACAGAGTGAAAAGAAAGCCTTTGACGGAATGCTCGCCATCCAATATCTGGTCATCTATTCTGTTGGACGTTTTATCATCGATGGATTTCGGGAATTGCCCCTTGCGTTGGGACCTTTGAGCTTGCACCAGGTCATGGCACTCACCATGCTCCTGATAACGCTCTATGCCTACGCGGAGATTTGGTTTGCTCGGCGCTCAACGAGCAAGTAGTTCCGCCCCAACTTTTTTTGCTATCACCGGGATGGCGAAGAATGGCAGATAGGCCAAAATAATTTCTACAACCACATCAAAAGTCAGTGCAAGAAAACTCATCCCCCAGGAAGCGGGCTGATATTGCCCCGAAACCATGACCTCGATCCAGCGGTTGCCAGTGCTGACCTGAGCAATGGTCCAGATCGTGATGACCACGAAAATGGATAATGTCATCATTGCTGTCCGTTTGCGAAAGGCCGGATATTTCACCCAGAAAAAAATGTCGAAAAACATGACGAGGGTCAGGAATGCTACCGGCAACGGAGCAAAGAGCTCCCGGCGTGATGCCGCAACAGGAACGGTCGGTGCTGTTTGAAAAAGGACTCTCCCCAGAATAAGCCCGATTAAAGCGAATAATAGAGTCAGTGCAGCAGCACGAGTGCGTTTTGTGCCGATCCTGTCCCCGATGAAAAGCCCAAAGATGATGACTGCTGCCCCCTCGGCAATCCCCTGCAATGGGATGGCGACCAGGTTGGGCAGCGTCATCCCGTAAAATTCCCGAGCAACCATCTCGCGGATGCCCAGAGATTGCAATATAAACTCTGCAAAACTCCAGATCAAAAAACCGATGCCCAAGACCCAAAGATATTCCTTGCGACGCTCTGTGCGCATATCCCAAAGCACAAGTGCGATAGTGAGTACAGCGAGCCAAAACTTCATATTGAAGTCTGTGCCAAAAAGCGCGCTGCGAACTATATAAACTTCCGGAAATTCCATAGGAGAGTCTCCTTAGCCCCAAGTACAAGTTCTATGAACCGCGAAGAAAGGAAGGGCGCCAAGTTTTTAAGAATTAGTCTTTGGAAGACTTTCGTCTTGTGGATAAGGTGATGGGGTTTGAAGATTGTGGACTACGCGTCTGATACCATCTTTCATTAGCCTAGCATTCCAGTTGAGTAGAAAGCCGATCTGGCTTCCATTTAGCTTGAGATAGGTCATTAATTGTGCCATGTGGATGGGTAATAATTTTTCGACAGTTTTATTCTCAATAACAATAAGGTGATCTATCAGCATGTCAATCCGATAGCCTGCGTCTATTTTTTGACCATCGTAAACAATGGGGAGTAAGATTTCAGTTGAGACTTTTCTTTTACGTTTGCGTAGTTCATGTGCGATGCAATGCTGGTAAGTGGATTCAAGCAGCCCCGGTCCCAGCTCTTTATGGACCTTGATTGCACAATCAACAATGTCTGTTGCAACAGCCTCGATTTCTATACTCATCTTTCCTCCTTGTTTTTCTTCGCGCTCTTCGCTGCTTCGCGGTGAATCCTAAAAGGCAATTTCTCCAATTTGCTCGAAATCTATTTCGAAATTTTCGTCTGCGTCTATCTCCCCATCAAAATCATCCCAGTCTCCGGCTTCTTTGCCACGATCACAATACGAGCGGAATGCACAAAAACGGCAAGGGCGTTCATTTTCGCTCATCGGGAAATCTTCCGCTTTTTCGATCTCGCCCACGACCTTTTCTACAAGGGCCCAGTCTTGTTGGAATTTTGCATTGCTATATTTGAAGCTGGCTGGCTCATGTGGAAAGTTCGCAAACCAGTAGACCATCTCGATCTGTTCTGGCTTGATCTTCTCGCCGCCGTTTAAACGCGCAGATGCCTGCGTTAGCAGGGCGGGATAAAGTCGCGTTTGCCAACGGGTAGCAAGATGCTCATTCCGCGGGCGTTTGCGGTAGGTCTTCCAGTCGTAAATAAGAGCCTTTTCGCCAGACTTGACTGCGATCAGATCGAACTTTGCCACGCCCCGATGTTTCCCCAGCGGCGCAGACAAAGTATGTTCAGGGTATAGCGTGTAGTCAAGAAGGGCTGGCGCATGCTGCTGATAGGCATCCCACCAACGGCTGAGCCTTTCGCTCTGTGCGAGGTTTGCCAGTTTATCCGATGGCAAACCGATGATATGCTGTTGCACCATTCGGTGAAAGAGTGAGCCTTCCTGTTGGTGCTTTTCATATTCTTGTGTAGGTTCGCTTTCCACGGCGGGCCACGCCAACCTGTCGATATAGCGCAACTGAAAACGGCGCGGACAATCGTTGTAATCTTGAAGGGATGATTGCGAAAAGGTGAATGGGGAGGGAAGTAAGCTATCCATAGCTCAATTAAACCACACTCTACAGAGTGCCGAATATAGCGGTGTAGTTATGAGATAATAGGTGTATGAATACTTGTCCAAAATGCACTCAGAAAAGCCGCCAGATCAAAAGCGGTTACAACCGCTCAGGTAGTCAACGCTATCAGTGCCGTCACTGTGGGAAGAAATACACGCCATCTCCGAAAGAACAAGGCTATTCAAAAGATATTCGCACCAAAGCTATTCGTATGTACGTTGACGGGATCAACTTTCGGCGGATCGGTCGGTTACTCAATGTTCACCATCAGAGTGTCATCAATTGGGTGAATGCTTATGCGTCCGGCTTGCCTGAAGCACCAACGCCTAAAGAAGTGGATACTGTAGAGATGGATGAGCTCTACACCTTTATCGGTGAGAAAAAAACAGGATCTACCTAATCACCTTTGTGGATCGTAAAACTCGTTGCATTCTTGGTTGGCGGGTAGATTATTCTCGCAGTGGTAGAGTGATCCAGGACATTCTCTATCATTCTAAAGAAGGTCAGCGCTACTACAGCGATCTGTATTCCGCTTATCAGACAGTGCTCTATTGGCCTGCGATCCATTATCCAATGCCTGATAAGAGTGAAACCTACTCTGTTGAAGGAGATAATGCTGAGCTACGTCATTATCTGGCCCGTTTGGCACGAAAGTCACGCTGTTTTTCGAGATGCGAAGAAGCGCTACGGCGTGCGGTGAAACTTTTTGTCTTTGCTTTCAATCGAAGACAACTCTACAAACAGAAATATCCACAATACCCAGCACATCTGATTGATTTCATATGACCGCTAATTTAGACACTCCCCACTCTGTTTACAGAAGCGTTTTGTTCATACTATAATATCCTTAGAAGATGATATAAGTCCGAATTCTGTAGGAGAAGAATATGCTTAGGAAATTGGGAACAGATATTGTATTAGGACTTTTGGTTGCCACGCTGAGTATCTTTACAGCAGCAGCCAATTATGCGACCTACAAAATAGGCGGCGTCGGAAGCGCTCACGCTGCGACTGCGCGTCAATTTTTAGCAGACTCTAATACAGACTATGATATTGCTTTACAATTGGTCATTCTGGATTACAGCATGTACGATGGTTTCTATATTAATAATGGTGTGGATGATGTTGCTGCAGAACATTATTTGGGTAATTTCTCGGGTGCTCTAAAAGCCAGCGTTGAGCGAGATACTCCTTTTGACGATCAATATTATGACCAATTGTATGCCCCCGCAGATAAGAAATCACATCAAGCAGAGGAAGAATTTTCCAAGGCAGACCAAGCCTTTGCAAAGGAGGCCGTTTTGCGCCTGGCAATGCTTCTCGCAGCTTTAGGTTTGGCGTTTGGGGCATATGCTTCTCTGCTAAAAGAAGATAATCGCATGCGCTCTCTCTTTGCTTTGATGGCGCTCATCATACTTATTATCAATCTCTCGCAATTCTGGACGGCGTTCACGCTCTAGTGCTATAATACCGACCATGTTCTATGCTTTCTGCCTTGGGCAGCCCCCACTTTTCACCAATATGCGTGGTTCCATCTCCACGGGGCATCCTCGAATCACGCCTGTACGCAGAAATTGCTGACCACGTCACTGCGAGCGGAGCGAAGCAGTCTCCCAAATAGCTGGAGATTGCTTCGGCAAAAAAGCCGCCTCGCAATGACATAAAAAATAATTCGCGCCGCAGGTCTTTCCTGCGGCGTTTTTCTTTTAGAATGGTGTAATAATCATGATCCAAATTCAACTATCCAATCTCTCCCTGATTTTAGGGGCCACACGTATTTTTACGGAACTAAGCTGGGAAATTCAGCACGGACAGAAAATCGGTCTTATTGGTGCGAACGGTGCCGGGAAATCATCTCTTTTCAAATTGATCACGGGCGAATATGATGCCGAAGATGGTGGTACATTAACTCGATCACGCGGATTGACTGTCGGATATCTGGCGCAAACGCCTGAATTAGATCTCTCGCAAACGGCCCTCGAATCCGCAATGGATGGAAACCCGCGCGTGGCGGACGTACGAAATGAATTGCTACGCGTTGAGGAAAGTTTGGGTGACCCCGAAGTGTACGGTAACGAACGCCGCCTTGGGCGTGCGCTCGATAAACAACAGAGTCTTATCGAAGAATATGATGCTCTCGGTGGTGACACCTACGGTGCACGCGTCGAAGGGACATTGCTGGGGCTGGGACTCCCCTCGGGAGACCTCAGCAAGCCCCTCTCCACGCTGAGTGGCGGGCAGAAGAAATTGGTTGGTTTGGCGCGGCTGCTTCTTCTGCATCCCGATTTGCTTCTCCTCGATGAGCCTGATAATCATCTTGACCTGCCGGGCAAAATTTATCTTGAGAAATTCATCCGTGAGTACGACGGTACAGTGGTTATCGTCTCCCATGATCGCTATCTGCTCGATGCGATTGTGACCCATATTGCCGAACTTGAAGATGGGAAGATGACCGTTTTTGAAGGCGATTATTCGACCTATTCTCTCGATAAAGAAGCGCGGCTGGCACGGCAGGCGGAGCTTTATAAGGTGCAGCAGCGCGAAGTGGGGCGGCTGGAAGCGATGATCAAGCGCTTTGCGATCTGGGGCAAGATCTACGATAATGAGAAGTTTGCTGCGAAGGCGAAGACGATGCAAAAGCGCCTCGACAGAATGGATAAGATGGACAAGCCGATCACCGAGCGTCGCAAGATGGATTTGAAGCTGCGTGGTTATCGCGGCTCGAATAAGGTCTTGGAGTTGGCAGGAGTGGCAAAGGCTTTTGATGTACACCGCATTTTTGACAGTTTGAATGAGACCATCTGGCACGGCGAGCGAGTTGGGCTGATCGGTCCGAACGGCGCGGGGAAATCGGTGCTGATAAGGATGATCTTGGGCAAAGAGATGCCAGATCTGGGCGAGATCAAGCTGGGGCCAAGCGTTACGGTTGGCTACTACGCACAGGAGCATGAGACGCTTGATTTTGATGAAACGCTCTTAGATGTGGTGCGTTTTACAGGCAATATGAGCGAAGCCAAGGCGATGTCGTTGCTTTCGAAATATTTATTTACTTATGAGCAGGCACGCGGGAAAGTGGGCAATCTCTCTGGTGGGGAACGCAGCCGTTTGCAATTGGCGCTGGTCGTTCTCTCGGGTGCGAATTTCTTGCTCTTGGATGAGCCGACCAATAACCTCGACATCGCTGCCGCAGAAACACTCGAAATGGCACTTGAAGATTTTGAGGGCACGGTGCTCATCATCTCGCATGACCGCTATTTTCTGGATAGGACAGTCGAGCGCTTACTGGTGATCGAAAATAGGGGTTTGGCGAGATATTTGGGTGGGTATAGTGAATATTTGGAGAAAGTGGGATGATAATGCATACGTGGCTGACCAGGAGAGTTTGCCCCCGAAGTATTGCAAACTCGATTTTCAGGATATGAAATCGTGCCGCTCATACTCTCGGCAGAGCCGGTCAGTTCCATGCGGGGTTAGGCTGATATCTTAAATACTCCTGAGTCATTTCAATATCAGAAAGTATTTCCCTAATCTTTGACTATTTCTGCGTGAATATTGTACGCAGCCGAATGTGTTACAAGACCATCTGAACGATCAGAAAAATATTGTTTGTTCAGTTCAGTTGGCGATATATTTTCGAAAATGTTGTAACCAAGACAAGATACCTCATCCGGGAAGGTGTCGGGCTCAAAGAAAGACTTAACAGCTTCTCCCCTTTGCCCTATTATTCGCAATATTCTAACCAAAGCTTGACGCTCTTCAGGGGACCACATTTTTATGGGAATTAAGTAATCAAATACGATCTCACTTCCCAATGCAGCAAAAGAAGCAAGATCGCGTAATACATTGAAAACCGTATTTTCTGTAAGATATGGAACTGTTCCAAGCCAAGAAAAAAATACTCTCTTGTTTTTCTTGAAAGAGGATGTAGAGAGAGCATCGGTTATTGTCCGCTTTTCAAGGTCAACGGCAAGAAACTCAACTCCTTCAGGAGGGGAATCTAAAACCTCCATAAGACGTTTTTGTTTTATCTGCTGAGTAGCTGGATGATCTATCTCGTAAACCTGAAGACCCGCTAAAAAATCTGGACGCCGAAGACAAAATGAATCAAATCCCGCTCCGATGATAACATACTGAGAAATTCCTTTTTTCACTGCCTGCTCAAGCTTTTCCTCAGCATATTTCGCCCGAGATACGACCTGAGCAGTAATAGGTCGAAGACTTTTGGAAATGAATTTCCTTCGTAATAACCATCCGAGGAATCGATTTTGGCAAGCTCGACGTAAAGTAGGATTAGTTAATTGAAGAGCGTATGGATCTTTGAAGACCGCTGGTTGATGATATAGAAAATGCGCTGCGCGCATTGCAGCGGTAGCTTCTGCGGTCGAGCTCCTGCGTTCATATTTCATGGTCTAGTATTTTCTTGTAGCAACCAATATTGGCGTTAAGTGCTGAGGGAGTTTGCAATGAATGCGGCTTTCCAAGACTCCATTGAAAGTGACTTTCCGTGCTCGGGATAATTTGTTTTGCTCTCAAATCTTTTCAATTATTCAACGAAGGTAGAAGCCTGCCCCTCGAAAGCAACCCTATCGGTAGACTCGAAATAAGTTGACCACAGCCACAAGAGTCCAGCTAACGATACCGATAAAGCCCATAAAGCGTCCAAGAGTAGACCAGGAAGATTCCCAAATCCGCAACCCTACCATGATAGGGAGAAAAATCACCCAGACGATGATCTTTGGCACCAAAGGCAGCGCCTGCGCCCAGTTCCAGAGTACATCCAGCCACTCCCGATTCATGACCAGGGCGATGATGAATCCGACCCACAGTACCACAAAGATCACATTGGCGTAGATGGTCATGATGCGTGGAACGGTCACGTCCCAAAATGATGAGTCACTCATGATAGCTCTCCTTCAGAAATCAATTCGTAATTCGACCGTATATATAGTTTACACACAAAATAAAGCGGCCTAATGGGGTGTTAGCGAGATAATTACTGTATTAGGTTTTATCCAGAAAAAATGCACGATAAGTAACTAACTCAAGTTGCTACCTGGTTTGTAAAATCCATGGAGTACCTGCTAAAGTTACG
>CAZASG010000046.1:0-30515 GCA_964487745.1 uncultured Anaerolineaceae bacterium
GAAGTGAATTGAACATCTCTTGTATTGCCGAGATCACCAGCCAACCCATAATAAGGTAAACGCCTGCGTTGAGCCAGCGCGGCGCTCGAATAATGAATATCTTGATGCCTACACCGACCAAGGCTAGTGACCAGATAATGATCAATAAGCCCCATTTCCAGAAACCGTTGAAAGCATTAATGCAAAAGGGCGTGTAGGTTCCTGCTATGAGCAAATAGATCGCGGAGTGGTCTATTTTGCGAAGGATGTTGATTACTTTGGGAGATGAGATGGTCATGTGGTAGGTTGCACTTGCAGCGAACATTAGAATTAGACTAATTCCATAAACGAGTACAGATATTAGCTTCGCAGATTCTCCCCATGCGAGGATAATAAGTGCAACTAAGCCTATGAGTGCAAAGATAGCTGCACCAAGATGGGTTAATCCGCTGATGGGATCACGTAATTTGTCTTTGAGCATTTTTCTGTCCTATAAAAGTTGACAAAAAAGAAGGGTTTGGCTCATTGAGCCAAACCCTGACTTGTTCTTTTCTGAATTCAGTTATGCGGCTGCGTCGTCAGTAGATTTTTTCTTCCCAGCAGGTTTTTTTGCCGCTTCGACAACACTTTTGCTGCGTTCTTTAGTGGTTTCGATCACTTCTTTGCCGCGATCAACAACGACTTGACCACGATCCTTGAGTTCTTTTGCCAGTTCATCAGCACGTGCTCTTGCTTCAGCGGCAGCGGCCTCTGCACGAGCAACAGCTTCTTCGGCAGTTTGTGCGGCTTTGTCCTTGAGTTCAATACCGCGTTCTTTTAGCAAAGTGCGTGTCTCTTCACCGGATTGTGGGGCAAAGAGCAAGGCGGCTACTGCGCCTGTGAGACCACCGACAATGAATCCAACTAAAAATGCTCCAAATTCGTCTCGATCAGACATGATTTTCTCCTTTTTGAAAGTGGGTTCTGTACTATTTTTGTTTAATACCAAGTAACTCTAAAACCCGCTGTAAGCCAGCGAGGTTAGCATTTAATTTGACGACCGGGTCGATCATATTTTCGCTGAGAAAAGCAGTTGTACCGCGCAGCGTATGGATGGTTTCGTTGGTCGCATCCATGATCGGCTTGATCTCGTTTTGTAAGAGATTCATCAGGCTGGCAATTTGCAGGATCAGGATCACCAGCGCCACACCAATTACCAGAGATTCAAATGCCATGAAAATGATAAATATGTCGCGAATTCGCTCTGTGGGTGTGTTTGGGTTAAGTAATCCCAGAATTGCTGCGACAATGCCTCCCGCGATGAGCAAAATAAAAATAACGAGGCCAATGATTGCGCCACGTTGCCCTGATGCGGAATTTTTTATTGATTCTTCTTCTGTTGGAGTGGGCTCAATTCTTTCCTCAATCATGTTCGTATTATAGCATAATTGCTCTTGGCGCCACCCCGGGAATCTTCCCGCTGGAATTCGGTGAATTGCGACCCAACTTATCTTGTGGTAGTATAGTGATACTTTCTCAAAGGGACAAAATTATGGACTTATACAAAAAAAATGCACTGTCAGTCAATGTAGGTTCGCGCTTACGCGCTTTGCGTGAAGAAAGAAAAATTTCCATTCGAGGATTGGCTCGCAAGAGCAGTTTGTCCGCCAATGCCTTGAGCATGATCGAGAGAGGAAAAACATCCCCATCAGTAAGCACGCTTTATAAGTTGGCTGATGCGCTTGGAATTCCTATCACGTCATTCTTTGGGGAGGAAGTTGAGAAAAACGCCGTTGTTTTTCTCAAAGCAGATGAGCGGACACATGTTCCCTTTCAGCGTGGAACATGGGAAGGCTTAGGCGGAGAATCTTTTGTTGGACACGTGGAGCCTTTTGTTCTGACGCTTGAGAGTGGAGCAAATAGCGGCTTGCATACCATTGTGCACACAGGACACGAATTTGTTTTCTGTTTGCGTGGCCAACTGGAGTATCAGGTGGAAGATAAATTTTACTTACTTGAGCCAGGAGACAGCCTGATGTTTTCCGCACGCTTACGCCATCGCTGGCGTAATACTAGTGGCATGGTCGCGAATGCTCTCTTCCTGTTGTCTGGTTTCGCAGAAGGGGAGCGCCCTATTCATATGCATATGTCAAGAAAAGATGATAAAAAAGCGAAGAAAGAAGAATAACTTTTGCAGCCTTTCAAGTAAAAGCGCCTCCTAGATCAGGAGGCGCTTTTTTATTTGGTAGGTGCCGAGATTTATCCGCAGCCACCGCCAGATGGCGCGCGTTTGAGCTCCATCTTGATCTTTGGTTCATATTCAAGATGTTCAAAATGCTCGGGTTCAGGATAAGCAGCTGGACAGGATGCACCCAGGGCAGCAGTAAAGTTGAAGCGAAGCTCTTCATCTGCGACGTTGTCTTTTGTGCCAGCGCAGAAATCTTCCTCGAATTCAGTAGCAAATGTTTCAAGCCACTTGTTGATGCCACCTTCAAGGATGTAAACATTTGGCACAGATTCGGCAACGAGATATTTCCATGCCTCGGTTGCATCTGTTTCATCATTACTTACGACGACAAAAAGAGTGTTTGCAGGCTCTAAATGGAATTCGCTGACCAAGGGTGGCAATTGCTCAATCGCAACATTTCTGGAGTTATAGATATGGAAAAGGTTATAGTCGCTTTCCGAGCGCACATCCAGGATAACGAGATTGAGCTTGTGTTCATGGAAGTTATGCAATAACTCAGCGGGATGTATCTGGAACTCCCGCGCATCCAGTTGGGGTTGTCTCACCGGTGAGACAAGTTCCCAGCGATCTTCAGCAGTGGGTTGTCCAACGATCGCGATCACGGATGCCAAGAGAACGAAAACAGCTGCACCAATATAGCGTGCTTTTGGTTCACTGTTGGCAGGTTTTCCACCGATACTTTTCTCGAGTTGTTCGCCACCCCACAAAAGGAAGAGAGCCATGAGAGTGACGCCAATGACGATCACACCTGCTGGAGCGTTAAAAATATCCATCAGGGTGACACGCCCAAAATAACTCCCGTTGAAAAAGTAGGTGATCTTGTGTTCCGTTTCGCCGAAGATGAATACGCCGATCAAGCCGCCCAGTACAAAGAATATTCCGTCGATCTTCAACGTTGCAAAGGCGACCAGCGATGTGCCGGGGCAAAAACCGCCCAGGATAAAGCCGACACCCATGATCAAACCGCCAACGATACCAGACCAAAGATAGGTCGGATTGACCCAGATCAGATTGTAGTCCAGTAAGCCGATCGCTGATGCGCCAAATATCAGGAGCATGGCAACCACAATGGCCGTGAAGAATACTTTGAAAACGCGCAAGTCCTTGAAATAGAATTGTTTTGCAAGCAAAGTAGATTTGTTGAAGCCAGAGCTTTCAAGGACATAGCCGAAGGCAAAACCGATCAAAAGAAAAACAAGGTAGGCAATGACTTTGCCGTAAGTTGCTTCTAAAGTGAGAGGAAAGGGAATCATTTTTTAGCTCCTCTAGTTCCAGAGTTTGCGGACGAAATATGCCAAAGCATAAGCACCGCCAAAGATGCATAGCATCACGACCCAGCTTCCGGCAGAAAGAGTTGCGCCACCAGAAAGGGCTTGCCCAGATGTGCAGCCACGCGCAAGGCGAGCGCCATAGGTGAAAAATATTCCGCCAAAGAATGCGAAGATCCAGCGGGTACGGTTCGTAATATTGGGGCCTTTATGGGTTTCGAATTTCGTGCGCCCATTGATAAGCCCGGAGATAAAACCGCCAAGGATTACGCCGGTGCTGATCAAAACGATCCAGTTATCGAGCGGATTCAGCGGCCCGCCAGCCATCTTAATCAGATAGGGGACGCGGTTCACGTGGTCAGGAGCAACGAGGTCTGTCAAGTAGGCAACATAGCGGCTCAATCCACCGGATGCTCCCAGACCGTTACCGGTCAGGAAGAATGATGAGAAGAGCACGATGCCAAGTAATACGCCGCCAAAATAGGAGTTCCAATAATTTTTGGATTCCCGTGCGAAAAGCTTTTTGAAAAAGGGAACTTTTTCTTGAGTAGGTGTTGCGGTCGTCATATTAGGATTCCTCCTGGGCGTGGGAGTGTACTTCAACTTCATCCCAGCCCATAATCATAGACTTGATGCCAGCCATAGGTGTATGCCCTGTGGTGGTCAAGTAAACGTGCATTACGATAAATGAACCGAATGTCCAGGCAACCAGTGTGTGGAAGGGGGCCAGGAAGGGTAAACCACCCATTTTGGCAGCCATTTCGGGCCAACGCTGTGCGCCCCAGATCAAGATGCCGGTAATCCCCTGTAAAGGGAGTAATACATTCAGGATGCCGAAATAAGTGATCTGCTGCAAAGGGTTCAGTTTGCGTCTGGTGGTTTTCTCAAAGGGATGTTCTTCGCCTTTGAAAATGCCATTCAAATAGAACTTTGCCTGAGAAATTGTTTGGTCGAAGAAGCCACGCGGACGTGGTAGATATTGCTGGATTTCGCCACTCGCCAGATGATAGAAGAGTGAGAGAACAGCGTTGACGGCCAGGATCGCTGCAAGCACATTGTGAATGGTCACCATGCCATCGAAGCCGAAAATACTGAAAGCATTCGGGTTGTGGATGACAATACCTGTAAATAGTAGGATGACGATTGCCGCGGTCTGGAGCCAGTGCCAGAGGCGTTCGTAAACCGAATACATGTAGACTTCTTTCGTCTCATGCGCGGGTTGTGGGTTGCGTATTGCAGAATAAACGCGGAGCCCGCCGTGGGCAGCTACCCCTAACAGAACGCCGATGAACAATGCAATACCAAGCCAGTCGACCCAACCAACTGAGTCATGGCCAAGGATATAAATATCTTGGTCGACACTGGCAGGCTTGTAATATAGACTGCCATCTTCAGCAGTGTAAATTTCGCCTGTAAAGGAAATATTGCTGTCTCTAACGAATTCGGGTGTGTTGCCGCCGGGCGCGTAGGTCGCGATCTGGATCGGCTCTGTGACCCGCGAATCATCACCGTGGCAAGCGGTGCAGTCTTTTGTTGCCCATTCGCCAGCAGCAACATCATGGCTGACAGTATAGGGCTGTACTTCGCCGACGATGCGCGGATTATCCAGTCCGAGCAAGGTCAGGCGGGTGATAACGAATTCTTCCTTCTCGGGGGTATCAATGCGCAATTCTTCATTGGAGAGTACGCCATCTTCGTCAACGTCAAAGCGGAGCATAATGCCCGGGTGGTAGTCGCCATTTTCGAGATAGGCTGCTTCGAGATCAGCAAGACGTACGGGGCGCTCGGACTCTCCATAAACCCATAACCAAGTTGTAATCAAGTTGTGAGGCGAGAGGCTATTCGTCCCATTCGCATCTGCGCGCGGAAGCAAAACAGGAGTGTAACCTGTGATGAGCGTGCCGATCTCACCCACGTCGCCACCGGCTGTGCCGCGGCACTCTGATGTAGCGTTGCTGTCCAGTGTGATCACAGTCCAGTCATGCTGTTCGTTTGCTGATGAATACAGTTGCGGTATATGGCAGGATTCACAGCTAAGAGCGCTCATGTGGCGGTCTTGGTAAGGCAGCCACTCATGTGTCTGTGATGTGTCATGACAGGAGTCACAGCGACGCATTGTGTTTTCGAGATTGGGGGCAATAGTGCCCTGGGCGCTGTTGCCACGTGCAAATTGATGCAACGGGCGTTGTAGATATTCTCCAATATCTACGCGGCGTGGATCAAAGATCAGATGATCGGGTTTGAGCGCATTACTTTCTTCATAATACATCGGGTTGTTGACCGAATAATGACAGTCAGTACATTGCAGCAGGCGCTCCGCGTGAATATCCCAAGGGCGGGACAACTCTTCTTTGTCAGCCAGGTTCATGCCGGAATCAGAGAGACGCTGTGGCGAGATGATCTGCCCGGTGGTGATTGTGCTCCAGCGGTCAGCGGAGCAGCCAGAGAGCATCAATGGGTCTTCAATATCTGCGTGTACCAAGCCATGACAGAGACCACAGTTATCGTTGCTGGGCCCTTGGATCTCGATCATCCCTTCAAGAAGTTCGCCTGTTTCGGAAAAGGCTTCTTCGTTCCAGGCGTAATTTCCATAGCTGGCTTCAACAAGATCTGTGTTGAGAAGTGTGGCTGTGTTTGCCCAACTAAAATCTCCATCTTCCAGAGCCTTGATGCGGGCATCGTTATCGGGATTGTCAATATGGCAGAGGAAGCAGTTCATTTCGACCACACCTGATTCTTCCCAGTTCCAGCGGATCAGTGCCCCGGTTTCGGGATCAACGATTGTTGTTTCAAGATTGTATGAACTGCCTGGGAGGTCAGTAAGCAGTGTTTCGCCATCGCGTGCGTAGACAGCCGGGCCGCCACCGATGTGGCGTGCGCCGTAGAGCTGTACCCAACCAGCAGTGGTCAGGTCGACGATGTCATCACCTTTGGGGGAGAGGTAACGATAGGTTAGCGGATTCCATTTCCCAAAGAAACCGGGCGATGTATCCCAATCTCGTTCGCTGGGGGTATTGCCTGCGCTGGTGAGCTCGTTCAAGCCCATATTGGCATGATAGCTATGGTTTTCGATGAACTCAGTATCATGACAGACGCCACATGTGTTCATGGTGGAAACAGGCAAGCCGGTTTCCAGAACATTATCGCCATTTACATCCAGAAGTGTGATAGGGGGATGTAACGGGGACGTTTGCGAAACTAGGGGTGCATTGGCTTTATTTGCGAGGGCGCTCTGACTTGTCCAGGCGATGCCCAGCACAAGGAAGACAAGTGCCAGCGAGCCAAGTGCTTGACGATAGGTAAGTTTATTTTTATTAGGCATATTGCATTCTTTCCTCAAAGATTTTGGTACTGTCTAATTATTCTCGCGGAAACGCCCGCCCCAGTCGATTGGGTCGCCGTAGTAGCCCAGGGCTTCCCAGTCCATACGACCGTCATCGCCGTGGCAATAATCACAGGAGAGAGCTTTCTCAGCGGGCCGAACGGTGTGTGTAACAGGCCAATACATCCATGTTTCAGTAAATCCATATTCGCCGCTGTAGTCCAGGCCTGTGATCTCAGCACCAATTTCAAGAGCAGAAGGCCAGTCAAATGTGGTCCAGAAGCCATCGTCACGAGCTGTCAAAGGTTGTAGTAAATAATTATTGACTGTGTCGTAGGGCTGTTTTGCTATGTGTACCTTGAAAGGGAAGATCATGGCTGTGGGATCGTTGATGTCACCAGCCGGGAGATTGATCATGACAGGTTCGCTGGGGTCGATTTTGTCGCCAAGAAGATAGCGATATGCAAGATTCCCGTTGAACCAGGCATAAGTGGGTGTGAAGTTTGAATCGTATTCGAAGGAACCTTTGATCTTCAAGTAAGTATGAGTGTTTTCTTCGATATCGTCGCTGCCGGCAGTAGACCAGTCCCAGTAGACCTTGGTGGGTTCCTGCGTACCAATATCAGGGATGTGGCAGGTTTGGCAGGCAACCGTGCGTGTGTGAGCGTTCACGCGTTCATCGTTATGCAGATCAAGATCATGGCAATTGGTGCAGTAAACTTGTTCCTCGGGAGCGATCTGATAGTTGTCGGGAACGAGACGACCAAGAATTTTATGATCCTCTGTCAGGTGACAGTCGGTGCATTGGAAATCCAGTCCACCCATATGAACGTCAAGATTTTCTTCCGGATAGTAAAGATGTTCGTTCAGCTCACCGTGTTTGACCGCGTTTCCGCCGCCACCATCAAAATGACAGGCACCACAATTTTCGCGTGTGGGGTTCTGAACACTACGAGCCGCAGCAAGCAGATCGACAGCTTCGAGAGGATAGCCGTATTCGCCTTTGCCGTAGAGATTGCTGTCGGCGTGGCAGGCGAGACAATCTACGTTTTCAGGGTTTTGAAAATCAAAATTTGCATCCTCCCAGCCATAACCAACATGACAGGTGGTGCATTTCTTTTGGTTACCTTGAATACCAATACAGAAGTTGTTGATCTGGTTCTTTTTACCGATCGTAAAAGTGCCTTCGCGCCAGGGAACTTCAGTGGGTTCACTTTCCCATGTCCAATGGCTGGTGTCCATGATCTGGTAAGCAGCTTCCTCATGACATTCCATACAGGCACGAGTTACATCTGAGCCGGTTTCAAAGGGGCCCTGAATAATAGCAGAATGATCTGTATGGGGGAGGTGCAAAGGGAGCCCTTCCCAGGGATCTCTTACTTGCTCCGAATTTTTTGGCAGGTAAATCGCAATTGGAACAGCGATGATCACAAATGTGACAAGGAGCCCCAAGATCCAGACACGTTTTTTGTTTTTCATATTTTTCATGTTTTGTCCTGTTCGTTGAATAGACTATTGACCGTTTACAAGGCTTGCTCGATAAGTCAATCGGTCGCTTAAGATTTTGCGAAGCAGATCAAGTGCTTCGATGATTCTTTCGTCAGCGATGTGGTAATAAATATAAAGACCATCACGCTCACTTCTTACCAAACTTTGTTGGCGTAATAATTTCAAGTGACGTGATGTTGTAGATTGTGGCAAATTAAGATATTCTGCCAACTCATTTACGTTGCGAGGGGATTCAGCAAGAGCGTAAAGAAGCAGGATACGAACGGGGTCTGCCAAACCGCTGCAAATGCCTGCGTGTAACTCTGTGATCTCTTCGCGAAACTTATCCGACATTCTGTTGCCTTTCGGGTATTTTTGTATATTCGGGTATGCGAATATATTGCGGGATTAATTTAGCATTAAGCTTTAAGTACCAATAGTGAGAATTGTCACAGTACATACTGAGTAATGTAATGTCATAAAAAAGGGGGCATTTCTTGTGTTTTTGCAAAGTTTATTGTGACAAAAAGCCTTTTTTTCTATGATATTCGTCTGGTGCATTTTCTGGGAAACCTGTTGGTGTTTTGCGTTTTTTATTGGAGATCGTCTTTGTTCCCTCTTCTTTTTGCTGTATAATATGCGCCATGCTTAATAAGGAACTCCACCCTGAATTGATCTCGCGTCGTGGTGAAAAAAATGCCTGGATGCTCACTTTTGTCGTCTCGGTGACCATGGCTTTTCTGCAATGGCGACTGGGGACCATCCCCGTTGCTGCCTGGGTCTTTTGGGGATTTATGATCTTTGCTTCCTTGAGCACTTCGTTGGGGAATTGGATGGATCGAAGGACGGTTCTCCGCACGGATGGAGACAGGATCTCGTTTACGAACGGGTTGCGCCATGTCGACTTTGGGTGGGATGACATTCAGAAAGTGAACGTGATCCCGCTAAGGTGGGGCAAATCTGTCCAGGTGATCGGTAGCGGTGCTCATTTCGAGTTCCGCACTTTGGGCGAGGTGCAGTATCAAGGTGAAGTCCGCGGTCGTCTCGGCTTCGCCGAAGGCGAAGCTATCCTGGAGCATATCCTGAACTCCACAGGGTTAGTTCTGTCTAAAGAAGAAAAAGGACGCTATTATTACGGCCGTACCTGATCTTTTCGTTTCGTGGTTTCCGCATCACGCAAACGATAGCGTGGTGCGTTTTTTTTTGTAAAGGAAGGTGAACGATGAATATTGACCAACAAGTAGAACTTTTGATGCAAGGCACAGAATATGGTGATGAAGCACTAAAAGAAGCAATGACCAAAGAGCTGCGCGCGCGCCTGATCGAAGCTGAAAAAGAAAACCGTCCTTTGCGTGTCTATTGTGGTTATGACCCAACCTCTACTGATCTGCATTTGGGGCATACGATCTCCATGCGCAAGTTGCGTCAATTTCAGGTGCTAGGTCACGAAGTCACCTTTTTGATCGGTAGCTACACTGCACTCGTTGGTGACCCTTCTGATAAGAATAAAGCTCGCCCTGTGCTCACGCAGGAAAAGGTGATGGAAAACGCCACCACCTATGCTGAGCAGGCATTCCGCGTGCTGGATAAAGAGAAAACCAAAGTTCACTACAATGGCGAATGGCTTTCCAAATTGACTCTGGTCGATCTGATTAAACTAGGGCAGGTTTTTACCGTGCAGCAATTCTTGGCGCGTGAGAATTTTGCCAAGCGTATTGATTCCGGTGAGCCGATTTACCTGCATGAAACCTTTTACCCGCTCATGCAGGGGTATGATGCTGTTGCCATGAAAACCGACGTGCAGATCGGCGGTACTGACCAACTCTTCAATATTTTGATGGGTGGCCGTAAGTTGCAGGAAGCACACGGGCAGAAACCACTCGTGGGCGTGATATGTGGCATTTTGCCGGGCACGGACGGTGTTCAGCGTATGTCAAAATCGACCGGCAATATCGTTCCGATCAACACGGGGGCGGATGACATGTTTGGCAAGGTTATGTCTATCCCAGATAGTGCCATGGCTATCTACTTCCGTTTGGTCACACGTTATACGCCTGCGCAGATCGATGAAATTCTCGCAAAGGTTGAAGCCGGTGAAATGCACCCGCGTGATGCCAAGATGGAACTTGGGCGCGAGATCGTCAGCATTTTCTATGGCGACGAAGCCGCCCAGCCCGCACAGGATGCTTTCATCGCACTCTTCCAGAAAAAGGATATCCCCGACGATATGCCTGAATATGCCGTAGAAGAAGGGCAAACGGTCTTGGATGTGATGATCGCGGCTGGCTTGGTAAAAAGCAAATCGGATGGTCGACGTATGGTCGATCAGGGCGCGGTCAAACTTGATGGCGAAAAGATCAAGCGCGCAGGCGATGCCTTTCCGGGACCTGGCGTTTTGCAGGTCGGTAAACGGAAGTTTGTACGCGTGAAGTAAAAGTTGAAGGTCGGAGAGAAAATCTCCGGCCTTTTTTCTTTACGCTAATGGATGGGTGATAGAATAAGAATATGCTCTCTTCAACGGATCTGGTTCTCGTTTGTTTGATCCCTTCACCCCGGGATATGGAGATCGCTCGCCTTTTGGGCTGGTACCGTATCCCCTTGCGGACTGCCCCAAAAGTTCTTTCCGTCGATTACCTCGCCTTTTATCAGCCTTCCGCTTTTGGAGATCACGGTGGACGAATAGAATTTGTCGCCCCCGTCCGCGGACATGAACTTGCCACCCGTGCCGAACTGCTCCGTGACCAGATGGATCATCCCCGTGCGCATGAAGAATATTATAAAATTCAACTTGGGGGACTGGAAAAGCTGCCCAACCCTGTGCATGCAAAAAAATGGAAACGCCTGACTTTTCTCTATACAACCGGCGAATATCTCCTCAGAGCTGAAGTCCTGAATGACCTCGCGATGAAAGATGATGAACGAAAGCTGCTCTGGCAATCTCTGCGTGAGCGAGCGGAAAACTCAGAACTTTATCAAACCGACTTGCCAGACGTAGATGTAGATCCTAATCTGCTTGTAGCGCTGCTGGGAATAAAAGAATTGAATGCAGAATATAGTGAGGAGGACAAGTAATGGAAGATAAAAAAGCTGATCCCCGTCCTTCCGACGAACCTGTCTGGACTTACCGCGGCTATGAGCTTCAAGCCAGCCAGTTCACGACCGCGATGGTGCATCTTTTTCGGGCGGAGGTAAATCGCGCCAATGTTTGGCGTCAACGCCTTGATGCAACAACCAATTGGGCGGTCATTACCACAGGCGCGGTCATTTCGTTGGCGTTTGCGCAGCAGGTTAGCCATCTCGTTATTTTATTAAACCTGTTACTCGTGACCATCTTCCTGATCATTGAAGCGCGTCGCTATCGCTATTTTGAACTTTGGTCGTCACGCATACGCATGATGGAAACTGACTTCTTTGCCGCCATGCTGGTTCCTCCTTTCAAGCCCTCCGCAGATTGGGCTGAAGGGATGGCAGAGACTTTGCTGCATCCTGAATTTCCCATCTCTGAGTTGGAAGCGCTCGGTCGTCGTCTGCGCCGCAATTATCTCTGGATCTATCTGATTGTCGGGATTGCCTGGGTAGGAAGATTAGTTCTTTACCCCACGCCCGCACATTCGCTAGATGAATTCTTCCAGCATGCAGCCTTTGAAAATATGAGCGGCGAATGGATTGTTAGCGCCGTTGGAATTTTCTATACCCTTCTCTTGTTACTGGCTTTTGTAACTATTGGCCTAAGGCGGGCATCGGGAGAAGTCTTGGCAAATCCTGAAATAATGGGATTCGATCTGGATGATTCGCAAGGGGCTGTGCGAGCGGTTTCTGACAAGAAACCCTGGTTCAGGCGTTCACGCCGTCGACAAGAAATTGTTGCATTGATCATCACAGATAACCCACAAAAAATTGCAGATCAGATCACTGAAGATATGCGGCGAGGTGCAACGATACTTTCAGGAGAAGGAGCATATACACGTGAGGAGCGCGCTATTTTAATGGTAGCGATTACAAGTTCAGAGATCCGTCGTCTAAAAAAACTTGTTGCCGATGTATGTCCAAATGCTTTTGTTATGATCGTTCCCGCTAAAAACATTTTGGGTGGCGGTTTTATGCCACTGGAGGATAAGTAATGTCAAAGCTGATTGCCAATGGAACACTCGTTACCGCCTCGGAGACTTTTCAGGCGGATATTTTGATCGAAGGTGAGCGGATTGTCTCGATAGGACACGATCTGCACGCGCCAAACGCGGAGCGGATCGACGCGACTGGGAAGTTGA
Source organism: uncultured Anaerolineaceae bacterium (assembly GCA_964487745.1). GTDB lineage: Bacteria > Chloroflexota > Anaerolineae > Anaerolineales > Villigracilaceae > Desulfolinea. The sequence continues at coordinate 12,553 of CAZASG010000046.1, forward strand.
TACTCCCTGGGGGCGTGGATCCGCATACGCACTTTGATCTGCCAATGTTCGATACAGTTTCATCCGATGATCATTATACGGGGCATAAAGCCGCGGCTTTTGGTGGTACGACCACAGTCATCGATTTTATCAACCAGGATTTTGATTCGCTTAAACAATGTGTGGATGCCTGGCATGTCAAAGCAGATGACAAAGCTGCCATAGATTACTCCTTCCATATGAATATGGTGCGTTTCAACGATGATGTAGCGAAGCAGATCCCCAGCTTGTTGGATGAAGGTATCACAACGCTGAAGGTTTTCACTGCCTATAATGGTGTTCTGCGTATCGACGATGGAGGCATCTTCAACGTCTTACGGACCGCATCTGAAAACGGGATGCTGACCCTGCTCCACGCCGAGAACGGGGATGTGATCGAGAAACTTGTGGCTGATGCGCTGAAGGCGGGACACACGTCTGCTGAATGGCACGCTCTAACGAGACCTGCCTGGGGTGCAGGTGAAGCTATTTTAAGGGTAGCAGGTATGGCACGAGCAGCGGATGCGTCGCTCTATATCGTCCACATGAACACTGCCATTGGGGTCGATATGCTCACTTATTCCCGCGAGCGCGGTATCAAAGTCATGGGGGAGACTTGTCCGCAATATCTTTTCTTTACCATTGAAAATATGCGCCAACCCGATGGGGCAAAATGGGTCTGCTCGCCGCCGATGCGTACGAAAGCGGATAATGAACGCATTTGGCAATCCATTACGAATGGTGAGATGCAGACCATTGGCACAGACCATTGCCCTTTTTATTATGATGGAACAAAGCCGATCAAGTATGAAGGCGAGATGATCGCCATCCCTGGTAAGGAATTGGGTGTGGACGATTTCACCAAGACTCCGAATGGTTTGCCCGCTGTGGGTGATCGTCTGCCCGTGATGTGGACGGAAGGTGTCGTCAAAGGGCGTATGACGGCGAATCAGTTTGTGGCATTGAATAGTACAAACCCCGCGAAGATTTTTGGCATGTACCCGAAAAAAGGTGCGCTGCTCCCCGGCTCCGATGCGGATATTGTCATTTGGGATCCCGAGCGCAAGGTCAAATATGGGCTAGCGCATAGCCACCATCGCACCGACTACAACCTCTTTGAAGGCTGGGATCTGGTCGGCTACCCCGAAAAAGTTTTTCTGCGCGGTGAGTTGATCGTTGATGGGGATGAATGGCGTGGCAAGCGCGGCGGGGGGCAATTCATCAAGCGCAAAGAAGGGGAAGTTTTGTAGCCCGCATCCTTTTCGAAACGTAAGCGTTATATCCTTGCATAAAGGCTATCTATTGCAAGGATATTTTTTATAGGAGAACATGATGGCAGAAAAAAACATTACAGACGCAATTGTTGTGCATTGCATAGACTTTCGCTTTCAAAAATATTTAAACGATTGGCTTAATGAAAATGTGGGGGGTGGCAATTACGACCGCGTCGCGTTGGCGGGCGGGGTGCTCGATTTTGAAACTGTTTTTGCTCAGATCAAAATAGCTGAAAACTTACACGAGATCAAAAAAGTGATTCTGGTCAATCATGAAGAGTGCGGTGCCTATGGTGCGGAGGGAAGTATTGAGCGTCATGCCGCCGATTTGCGTGCAGCGCGAGAGAAAATCAACCAGGCATTCCCAAACCTGCACGTGGAATTATTCTATTTGAGATTGGATGGGGTTTTTGAAAGTGTTAGTTAGAATTTCTTGTATAAAAAGAGCGCGAGATTTTCCTCGCGCTCTCGTCTTTTAAGTCGCCAATAGCGCTTTCAACCTCGGATGTTCTGCATAAAAACCCCTGTTCTTCTCAGGCAGCATCGCTGCGATCTTGCACATGATCTCGTCGGTATATTCTTGCAGCACTGCATCTCGATCTTTCTTTGGTAAGGGCGGGAGTGTGAAGGCATCTCCTATCGTCACATTGATCTGCGTTCTTCTCAGGCGTTTCAGGTTGCCAAAAAAGATGCGATCTTCTGTCCCTGACAAGGCAACAGGAATGATCGGGAATTGGGCTTTCGATGCCAAATAACTTACGCCGGGTTTGCCCTCCGCCATTTTCTCGTCGCGACTGCGCGTTCCCTCGGGGGCGATCACGAGCACCTGCCCCTCGCCCATTCGCTGTAAAATTTGCCTCAGCGCGTGAATATCAGGGTTGAAGCGGTCGATGAAGATGAGATTCAGATGCTTCCCAAGCCAGCGGATAAATCCATATTCTGCCCATTTTTCTGCAACGGGAATGAAGAAATCCCAGCGATCCAAAATATAATAAGCTAGGAAAGCATCCAGAATGCCGAGATGATTGGTTGCAAAGGCATAACTCCCTGTTTTAGGAAGTTTTTCTTCATCGATCACGTTCACCTTGGCAACAAGATTAAGTAAAAATCGAATAAGAGCACGGATAATATATTTGGTCATGGCTTCAATTGTAGGCGATATGGGGTCATGCGGCAATAAAAAAGCCCTGCGAAGGGCTTTTACTTTAGCTTTACCACCAGCGTCTGCTGCGACGGGGTGTTGTTTTTGAATCCCGTTTTGTTTTCTCCGTGCCGTATAACTCAACGACACGATTGAAAATTTCACGGTCCTCCGGGTGCATTTCGATCGTATGAAAACCGACGTTATAGACAAAGGGGTCGATCGGGTCGATCTGGCACCACTTGCTTTTTGCACGAAAGATCATAAAGGGCTTGCTGGCAACATCGTCGGTTAATGCTAAATGAAGACGATATTCTTTCTCAAGCGGAATGGGTGCGTCACAATCCAGTTTGAAGCCGCCAGTGCTAATATCCGATAAATGTCCTACCAACTCTTTGGTTGTGGCGTCCGTTAATTGCATATAGTACGAAAAGGTCTTTCGGCTCTCACTTCTTTTTTCGCTCATCGACGACCTCCTTTCATCTCATTTAGTATAGACCAATTTGGAAAACAGTTCAATACACTAAATTTTCTGCAATATATGTGTAACGATACTTGCGCCAGAGCCGCCGATATTCTGCGCCATACCAATTTTTGCATCTTCCACTTGCGTTTCACCACATTCTCCACGCAATTGTTGGACGGATTCAACGATCTGGTACATGCCGGTCGCGCCGACAGGATGCCCACGCGCTTTCAAGCCCCCGCGTGTGCAGATCGGGATGCGCCCGCCTTTCGGCGTGATCTCGTTATCTAAACCCAGTCTCGGCCCTTTACCCCGTTCCGCAAATCCGCACGCCTCGAGTGAGAGTGCCGACATGATCGAAAAGGCATCGTGCAGTTCAAAGAAATCAATATCTTCATGTGTGACGCCAGCTTGCTCATAAGCTCGTTTGGCTGAAAGGTATGCCGCCTGCAAGAATAAAGGGATTTTTCGCGAGTGGACACTCAGGGTGTCGGTAGCAGCCCCACTTCCAAGAATCTGTATCGCTCGTTCATCGCCGCGGACACTGTCAAGGGGAACGATCAGCGCTGCGGCTGCGCCATCACCAATGGGCGAAGCATCCATTAAGTTGATCGGTTCTGCGATCATGGCTGCCTTGAAATATTGTTTTTCGCTGATAGCGAAGGGAAGCCGTGCATTGGGATTGTGGGCAGCGTTGGCGTGGGCATTGAGAGAGAAGGGTGCAAATTCTTCATGTTTCCAACCATATTCATGCATATAACGTTGCATAACGAGCGCGTTCAGCCCAACAAAAGAAACGCCTTGCTCAAGCTCCCAATCAGAATCGGCAGCTGTGGCCAGCGCAGATGTGACCTCGCCTGGGGCAGCATCGGTCATCTTCTCCACACCAACGATCATCGCAGAATTGATCTCGCCCGAAGCGACGGCCATGATCCCTGCGCGCAGAGCCGACGCCCCGGATGAGCAGGCGGTTTCGATCTTGACCGCTTCGCCTTTGAAACCGACCCAGTCCGCGATGACCGCGCCTAAATTATTTTGTTGGTCAATTAGCCCGGAGAGCATATTGCCGCTGAAGAGTGCATCAAAATTCTCACGATTTGCATCTCTAAGTGCCGCAAATATAGCTTCGTGTGCCAGATCTCGAATGGAGAGTTTCCAATGTTCGTGGACTTTAGTTTGCCCGATACCAATGATCGCGACTTCGCGCATAAAAAAACCTCGTCTTTGTTGTATACTGGTACGGTAATTCTAACCGAGTGTGCTATCAGGGTCTATCAAAATGAAGGATACGTGGAAGAAAAATGTTTTGGAGAATCTGGCTGAGGCGGGGGAATTGGGGAAAGAATCAGCGGACTATATTCAAAAGAATAAAGTGCATATGCACTTTAGGCGTTACTCAAAAAGTACGGGTGCGCGCTGGTTTCTTTTTAGGAATATTTCCCTGAACACCCGTTATTATTCAAGGGCGACCGCGCTGGACGACCCTTCGATGTTGAGCTTACTTATCCACGAAGTGCACCATCTAAAACAAGGTGTGTGGACAGCGCTTTCCGTTTATGGGGAGCTGGATGCCTGGCAGGTAGGCTTTCGTTTTTACAAAAGCATTCATCCCGTTAGGTTACATATGGCAATTGAAGAGATGTTGACCCTGCCCTTAAACTATGACCGAGATAATTTGCGCCACGCCGCGAAACTGATGCAAGCCTACGCAGGGAGGGGATATCATATCAATTGGCTGCCGCTTTATCCGCTTCATCACGAGATGAGATATTGGTTGACAAGAAAAGTGCCTAAAAAAAGAGCCTGAGTTTTCTCAGGCTCTTTTTGACAGCTAGCAACTATTTTTCATCTTTGCTTTTGGATTTCGGAGTGTCATCTATTGGAGTTTCTTTTTCCTCTGCGACCACTTCGGATTTTATCTCAGATTCTTTGACTTTACCCAGATATTCCGGCAATTCAAAACCGGCCATTTCTGAAATATCTTGAAGAGGGGGCAGGCTTTTGAAAAGATTGGCGATGAAGTTGGATGTAGAAGAACCATCGCCATTTCCACCAGAGTCCCAAACGGTGATCTTGTCGATCTTTAAGTTACTGATCGCTTCTACTTGGCGGGAGACTAACTCTTCAAGTTTTTCGATCATGAGTAATGTGGCAGCTGCTTGTGCGTCACCACCAACACTTTCAACCATGCTGCGGTACCCGTCTGCTTTTGCTTCGAGTAAGCTTTGCATACCCTTTGCTTCAGCTTGATATTTGGCAAGAATTCCGTCGGCAACGCCGCGCGCTTCTCTGCGGATGCGTTCCGCTTCGGCTTCTGCAGCGATCTCGACTTTGTTTTTCTCAATCTCCTCTTTTGCGATCTCTTCTGCGCGTAGACGTTCTTGCTCGGCTTTATAGAGCGCCTTTTGGATGGCCACTTGGGCTTCGTAGCGAGCAACTTCGGCTTGCTTCAATGCGGCGGCTCGTTTTACCTCGAGTTTGGCATTATATTCTGCAATATTGGCGTTGGCGGTATTTTCGCCCTGAACAGCTTGAGCTTCTTGTTCTTGGACAAAGACACGTTGGGTAGCTTCAGCTGCTTTTCGCCCTTTTTCGGCATCTGCATTTGCCTGAGCGCGTTGAATCTCAAGTTCTGCATTATAGGCAGCGATATTGGCGTTAGCCGTGTTTTCGCCTTGAACAGCTTCAGCTTCTTGCCCTTGAACTTTTTTGCGCTGATTGGTCTCTGCGGTTTTTCGACCAATTTCTGCTTCTGCCATCGCTTCTGCGACTTTGATCTCTTGTTCACGAAGCGCATTTGCTTGCCCGATGGAACCATGCTTGTCCTGTTCGGCAACATCGATTTTGGCTTGATTGATAGCTTCTGCTGCTGCTTTTTTGCCAATACTTTCAATATAATCTGATTCGTCTGTGATATCGGTGATGTTTACATTGATTAGATGTAGACCAATTTTATTCAGCTCGGGTTCTACATTGCGACGAATTGCTTCGAGAAAGCTTTCTCGATCCTGGTTGATTTGCTCGATAGTCAGAGATGCGACAGTTAGACGTAGTTGACCAAAGATGATTTCTTTTGCCATTTCTTCAATGTCTCGCTGCTGTAGATGTAAAATGCGCTCTGCAGCATTGCTCATGATCTCTGGTGAAGTGCTCACGCCGACCGTAAATGTGCTTGGTACATGAATACGGATGTTTTGAAGAGAAAGTGCATTCTCCAAAGGGATGTTGATCGTGATCGGGGTTAGACTGATATAAGCGTAATCTTGGATAAGGGGCCAGACAAATGCTCCGCCACCGTGCATAGTTTTGCTGGAACGTCCTGAAGCTACTCGTCCATAAATGACAAGAATTTTGTCTGAAGGGCAACGCTTGTAGCGGCTTGCCATAAAGACAATGGTAAAGAAGATCAGCACGACAAATGCAATAACTGCTAAAACACCAAAACTTGCTGCGTTCATTTTTCCTCCTGGCTCATTAAGTTTTTGTGACAACTAAGGTTTTTTCATCTGCTACATCTACAACTTGAATTTTTGTTCCTGTAGCAAGTTTTACTTTTTCTTTAGAAATAGCATCAAAAATTTTTAGCGAGCCTTGTGTCGTGACTTGAATTTGCCCGGATCCTTTTGCAGGAATTGTTAGATACACAGTACCCTTTTCGCCAATTGCGTTACTGATGCTAATGGTTCCGTCAGACTGCAGGCGCTTCATTTGAGCAAAGATAACGCTAATAACCCAAACAGTAAATAAACCCGCAACTGTTCCACCGAAGATCGTGAGTAACACGTGCAGATTTGCCCTGAGCAATGCAAGCCCGACCAACCCAAACATCATGAAGAAGGCTGTTAATCCCTGCATCGACAATAATTTGAAGCTTGTGTCTGCTTCGGCATGATCCCCTTCGAAATCGGTGTCTATGTCGCTGGATACATCCATGTCTCCAGATATATCACTATCGAAACTTGCATCGAGTCCATCATCGTCAAAGCCGCCTCCGGCTACCATCATGATAGTACGAAGAACGAAAAGCGTTCCGCCGATGGCAGTTGATGCCCAGTAAATTGTTTCAATCCAGCTTGCTTCGTTCATCTTTCCCTTCCTGTTTTAGGTGGAATGTTCCGTCAAATTATACCTGAGATTTTTTCTTCTTGATTTGGCAGGGGACTTGACTCTTGCTAAAAAATACATAAAATGAAAACGAACGCTCGTTCATATCGTATCGACTAAAGAGATAGAGATGTCTGATTTTCAAATGGGAGTAGATGTCGGCTCAACGACTGCCAAAATTGCGATTCTGGATCGAGACAATCAGTTAGTGTTTTCGGCGTACCAGCGTCACAATGCTGAAACGCTGCGAACGTTGCTGTCCATGCTTGGCGGAGCGGCCCTTCAGCTAGGAGATGTAAGTGTGGATCTCCTAGTGACTGGTTCAGCGGGGATGGGGATTTGTGAGCAATTCGATCTGCCATTCATCCAGGAAGTCGTCGCCTCGGCTGAAGTGGTCAGTCAGCTTTACCCAGACGTGAAGACGCTGATCGATATTGGGGGTGAAGATGCCAAGATGATCTTTTTTAAAACCAAGGACAGACCGGATATCCGCATGAATGGTTCCTGCGCCGGGGGAACGGGAGCTTTCATCGATGAAATGGCGACTCTTTTGAATGTTCCGGTTTCGGAATTGGATCAGCTTGCAAGTCAGCAAAGCATGATTTACCCGATGGCTTCACGCTGCGGGGTTTTCGCCAAAACTGATTTACAAAACTTGCTTAGTCGCGATATTCCCAAGGAGGATGTGGCGGCTTCGGTTTTTCATGCTGTTGTCCTGCAAACCCTGGCATCCCTTTCGCGAGGATATGATCCCAAGTCGCTGATTTTGTTCAGTGGTGGTCCGTTGACCTTTTTACCAGCCCTGAGAAATGCTTTCATGAAAGCACTGGATGTTGGAGTGGACGATGTTCTTGAAATCGAGAACGCACAACTGCTGCCTGCCATTGGTGCTGCGTTGGCGAACTCTTCCACTAAACGGACCTATTATCTGAGCGCGCTTATTGATTTGCTTAAATCTCTCCAATCGCAAGCCTCTACAACCCAAAACCGTCTGCCCGTCTTATTCCATGATGCAGAGGCTTTTCAGCGTTGGGAATCTGCGCGGACACAACGGAAAATTGAACAGGTGGATATTGCCCATTTAGATGGTGGCAATCTTTTTCTCGGAGTGGATTCTGGCTCGACGACCACCAAATTAATTTTGATCGATGACAGAGGACGGGTCGCTTTTAGGCATTATGCTAACAATCGCGGCAACGCCATTAAAGCGGTTCAGGATGGACTGAAAGAAATGCGCGCAAGGTTTGAGGAAGCTGGCAAGCACCCTGGAATTGCAAAGAGCATTGTCACCGGTTACGGCGAAGATTTGATCCGGGCGGCTTATGGATTTGATGGTGGGATGGTTGAGACACTGGCGCATTTTCGAGCGGCGAAAGCTTTCGATGAGAACGTATCTTTCATTTTGGATATTGGCGGGCAGGACATGAAAGCTATCTTTGTCAGGGATGGCTTCATTCAGAATATCGAGATCAATGAAGCCTGTTCTTCAGGCTGTGGATCCTTTATCGAATCCTTTGCCCGCTCAATGGGTTACAGTGTGGCGGATTTTGCTCAAAAAGCCTGCGCGGCAGAAGCACCCTGTGATCTCGGAACCCGTTGCACGGTTTTTATGAATTCACGCGTCAAGCAGGCCTTGCGGGAAGGGGCGGAGATCAATGATATTTCTGCCGGGCTGGCATACTCGGTCATCAAGAATGCGCTGCACAAGGTTTTGAAAATTACTAGCACAGACCAGCTCGGAGAGCATATCGTCGTGCAGGGCGGGACCTTTCGAAACCCGGCTGTACAGAAGGCGATGGAAGAATTACTGGGTAGGCCAGTAACATGCCCTGACATTGCAGAGTTGATGGGAGCTTACGGCGCAGCCCTGACTGCCAGAGATTCTTGTTGCGATGATGAGCGGATAACCAGCACCTTTGTCGGTTTGGCTGATCTGAAGTCAGTGGGTAATTATGAGAGGCGTCTGATCCGCTGTCGAGGTTGTGAAAACAACTGTGCGGTTACAAAGATGATTTTCCAAAACGGAAACATTTTCTACTCCGGCAATCGCTGTGAGAAAATGTTCACCAACAGCGGGAAAGCGGAGCGGAAAGGTATTAGTCTCCCTGCATTCAAATATGATTTGCTCTTCAAGCGCAAGATGGAACCGAAATCAACCCCGAGACTCACCATTGGTATCCCGCGCGTGTTGAACCAGTTCGAGAATTTCCCGTTTTGGAACACATTGCTTGTCGAATGCGGCATTAAGGTGATGATTTCCTCACCGTCGAGCAACCCTGTCTTTCAGAAGGGGACAACTTACATTATGTCAGATAATCTGTGTTTTCCTGCCAAGCTGGCCAGTGGGCACATCATGGATTTGATCGAAGCGGGCGTGGATCGTATTTTCTTCCCGATGGTTTTTTATGAGGAAAATAACTTTAGTGATTCAGTCAACAGCTTCAATTGCCCGGTGGTTTCCGGATATGCGGATGTGATCCGCAGTGTGATCGATCCTAAGCGAAAGCACAATGTCCCGCTGGATATGCCCTCCATCAATATAAACGACAAGAAATTGCTAAAAAAGGCTTGCCTAGCTTATCTGTCTGGCGTTGGAATCCCGGTGCGGGTAATTCATAGGGCGTTTGACAAAGCTCTTGAAGCGCAACATCAGTTCAAGGTCCGGGTGCGAGCACGAGCAGCTGAAATTCTGGAAAATGCCCGGGTGGAGAGACGTCCAGTAATTTTGTTGATGGGACGTCCGTATCATATCGATCCATTGATCAACCATAAAGTCCCGGATATTTTGACAGGTTTTGGTGTGGATGTGATCACCGAAGATTCAGTCCCCCTGGAGCCTGGTCAGACTCTGGACAATCGGCATGTGATGACCCAGTGGGAGTATCTCAATCGATATTATCACGCCGCCCATTGGGTGAGCAAGCAGGATAACGTGGAGTTAGTGCAGTTGAACTCCTTCGGCTGTGGTCCGGATCCCTTTGTGCTTGATGAAGTCAGGACGATTCTTGGCGAATACGGTAAGCATCCAACGGTGATCCGCATTGACGAGATCGAAAGCGCTGGATCAACGCGGCTGAGATTGCGCTCGATGATAGAAGCCATCTGGATGCATGCCAAACCTGCGGCGCACATCTCTCGCCCCAGAAAAACGACAAAGATTTTCCAGACCGAAGATCGCGAACGAACGCTCATCGTGCCCGACTTTGCCCAGTTCTGTTCGCCGCCAATTGTGCGTCCATTTAAAGATATGGGATATAAGATCGTGTCGCTCCCGCCAGCAGACCGGGCATCCGTGGATATTGGACTGAAATACACAAACAATGAAATTTGTTACCCGGGCATTATCACCATCGGGGATCTGGTCAAGGCCTTGCAATCAGGAAAATATGATTGCTCTAAAACCGCAGTGGCATTTTCTCAAACAGGAGGTCAATGCCGGGCATCCAGCTATCCTTCGATGGTAAAGAAAGCTCTCGTCTCGGCTGGATTCGAGGATGTCCCGGTGGTGACCATAACCACCAGTTTGGATGTGTTGAATGATCAACCTGGTTTCGAATTTGATATCAAGGAATACACGTACAAGGCTCTCTTGGGGATGATGTTCACCGATGCGTTGGCAGAGATGTATTATACATCGGCAATCCGCGAGACCAAAAAAGGTGAAGCCATCAAAATAGCTGATAGATATGTGCAACAGTTTTGGGATGGGCAGATTCTGCTTGAAAAGAGGGGATTACTTGAAAGCCTGAATCAGGCGGTTAACGATTTCAACGCGCTTGCGATCAAGGAATGTGATTATCCTAAGGTAGGTATTGTCGGTGAAATTTATGTGAAATACAATGCTTTCTCTAATAATTATGTGGCTGATTGGCTAATGGGGCAAGGTATTGAAGTTGTGCAACCGACATTTTTAGAGTTTTTTTCCGGTGGGTTGGTGTTAGTGCGCAACAGGGTAAGATCAAATCTCGCTCGTCCCAATCTCCTGTGGCTTTTATCACTCCTGGGAGAGAAGTTGCTTCGTAATTTCATGAACGAGGTAGACGAAGTTAAGCAAAAATATCGTTACTATCGTCCAAACCATGATATTCAGGAGATTGCTCGCAAAGCCCAAGAGATTGTCAGCTTGGATCATCAGTATGGTGAGTTTTGGTTGATCGCTGGTGAAATTGCATCCTTCATAAAAGATGGGGTCAACAATGTGCTCTGCCTACAGCCCTTTGGTTGCATCGCTAATCATGTGGTTGCCAAGGGGATGGAAAAACGGATGAAGGAGTTGTTCCCTCGGTTGAACCTGCTCTTCCTGGATGCTGATGCCGGCGTCAGCGAAGTGAACTTTTTTAATCGAATGCACTTTTTTATCAATCATGCCAAATCAGCTCATGAAAGAGGAAGAGTATGACGGAAACGATTTTGTCCAAGGGGGAACGCACTCGTCAGGCGATCATAGATGTGGCTCATGAAATATTCCTTGAAAAAGGTTACCATGCGGCTTCCATGCGTCAGATCGCGAAGCGGACTGGAATCGTTGTGGGGAGCATCTACAATCATTTTACAAGCAAGGAAGAAATTTTTTCTGCAATCGTTCGTGCTCGCCATCCGTATAAGAGAATTTTGCCGCTCGCACTTAGTGCAGAAGGGGATGATATAGAGACCTTTGTTCATAATACCGGGCGGGCTATTGTCGGGGAATTAAGCGAGAACTCCGATTATGTCAATTTGCTCTTTATTGAAATTTTGGAATTTCGTGGCAAACACATGGCGGATATTTTTCAGGATATTTTCCCGCAAGTTTTACCGCTATTGGGACGTTTTCAAACGGAGAATGTACGCCCGATCCCACCAATGATGCTCATGCGAATTTTTATCGGTACTTTCATCGCCTATTACCTTACAGAGCTATCTTTTGGTGAAAGCGTTATGCCCAATATGCAGGAAGAAGCAATGGGGCATTTTATTGATGTATTTTTAAAAGGTATTTTAAACGAGAAAAATAACACATAACAAAAGGAGAAAAATGAACTTACCTGATAAACGAGAATTTAATTGGATACTTAAGCCTCTAGAGTCAGCTAATACAACTTTCAAGAAATTGCCTACGGGCCAAATAGAATTGGCTATTGAACACGACATCATAAGAGATGTATCAAGGGATATGATAGTCTGGTGGTTTAAGAATTTTATTTTTCTAAAAGTTACCCTCATGGATGAAGAGTATCCAGCGTATCATTTATGGCACCCATTTGATCACATTTCTGTGGCAAAAATCTCTGGTGTGAGTGAATACAAAGTTAAGGAAGGAGATTTCATCCAAATTAATGAAGCCTTTCAACGAAGGCCAGAGTATGAAATAAACGACAAGGCAAAAGTGTATTATTTCAAAGATGACGGATTTGGACTAGAAATCAGCAAAGGACCCTTTGTGATCGCGAGGCTTCTCCATCGTTTTCGTGATGTGGATGGTGGCGTTGAATACAAGTCTTGTTTAGTTTCCGGTTTGGAAAGCGGTCCATTACGTGGGGCAATAAATTCTCAAGTGGTACCGAGAATTATGTTTGAAGAGAAGTTGAAGGCATGGTTTGTTCACAATGTTGAAGAGGTGGGTTGTTTTGAGAACTTCCTTGTGGATCTGTATCAACATCGTTCTCAAGGTAGCCATATTAATTTGGACAATTAATATGGTCATTTCTTCTTTTTTGAATTACCCATTAGCTATTGCAAAGATGTATAGGAGTTTTTATGAACTCTCGCCTAGCTTCAATTATTCGCAAGGAATTCATTCAGATCATCCGTGACCCGCGAACATTGGCGATGATCCTCCTTGTGCCGGTCATGCAGCTTTTTTTGCTGGGCTACGCCGCGACGACAGATGTGCGCAATGTCCCTATCGCGGTATGGGATCAGAGTCGCAGCCCGGAATCGCGTGCTTTGTTGGACGCTTTCCGTGCAGCCGATTATTTCCGCATTGCCTTTGATGTTGGCTCAAACGCCGAAGTGCGCGACCTGATCGAGCGTGGCGATGCACGGGCTGCGCTCATCATCCCGCCGGATTACAGCCAAAGCCTCCTTGAAGGGGATGCGCAGGTTTCGATGATCCTTGATGGTTCCGATTCTACTGTTGGGGGCACGGCGCTTTCGACGGCACGGCTGATCGGGCAGGCGCATGCCACGAAATTAATGCGGGAGCAAGCCGCTCTATCCGGGCGAAGCGGGGTTTTTAATCCACCCCTCGAAGTGCGCACGCAAGTCTGGTACAACCCCGACCTGATCAGCGCCCACTTCATGATCCCGGGCGTGATCGGCATGATCCTTTTTGCGATCACCTCTATTCTCACAGCCACCACTATCGTCCGCGAGCGCGAACGCGGCACCATCGAGCAGCTCATCGTCACGCCCATCCGCTCATGGGAACTGGTAGTTGGCAAACTCACACCCTACGTCATCCTTTCGCTTTTCGATACGCTTGTCGTCCTTGCCATCGGGCATCTTTGGTTCGGCGTCCCAGTGCGCGGCGATCTGGGACTCATCATCATCTTGTCAAGCTTGCTGCTCCTTTCGGGGCTGGGCATCGGGCTTTATGCCTCCACCATCGCCAACACGCAACAAGAAGCCATGATGACCACTTGGATGACCCTCCTGCCAGCGATCTTCCTTTCGGGCTTTCTCTTCCCGCTCGAAGCCATGCCGCGTGTGCTTTACTGGATTTCATACATCATCCCGTTGCGCTATTACCTCGTTATCATTCGTTCGCTGCTGCTCAAAGGGGTGGGCATCGCAGCCATTCAAAATCAAGTCATCGCCCTTGCGATTTTCGGTATCGCCATCATGGGTGCGGCAGCCATGCGCTTCCGCAAAAGATTGGACTAAGGAGTAAAAATGAAACACAAACGCCCTCCCATACAAGTGATCGTTATCGTCCTGCTTGCCATTTTGGTTGGCGGATATTACGGACTGCAAAATCTCTTTGCTGAAAAGAACGGCGGATTAAGCGCCTCAGGCACTATCGAAGTTGTGGATGTAAACGTCTCGCCCGAGATGGCTGGCAAAGTGGACGCGGTTCTCGCCGAAGAAAGCGATACCGTTAAAGCAGGTGATCCGCTTCTCGTGCTTGACCCCAGCTTGCTGACTGCGCAGCGAGCAGTTGCCCTCTCCCAGATGGATGCTGCCAAAGCTGCTTTCAACACTGTCCAAACGAATTACGACCTGACCCTGCAAAATGCACTTGTTGTCCAACAAGCCTCCACAGCTATAGATTGGCGCTACTCTGCCCCCGATGAGTTCAGCCATCCCCTCTGGTATTTTGCCCAACCCGAAAAAATTGCCGCTACCCAAGCCGAACTGGATTCCGCCGCAACAGCCCTCACTACCGCGCAGGAAGAGCTTGAGAAAGTTATCACCGATCTTGACAACGCCGATTTCCTCGCTGCTGAAGAACGCTTGAGTATCGCTCAAACAGCTTTTTTGGTTGCGCAAGAAGTCAAAATTCAATCAGAATATGCTGCCGAGGGTGGCAGTCTGCGCGACGCATCCTACGATGCCTATAACGATGCAGAAGACGAACTCAACAATGCTGAAGAAGCTTACTACGATCTTCTCAGCAGCGAAGCCGCCGACGATGTTCTTGATGCGCGTGGCAAAGTCATCGTTGCCCAACAACGCTATGAAGTGGCTTATGCCCGCCTCGTCTCTCTCCAAACGGGAACGGTATCCCCGGCTGTTGTACAGGCACAAAACGCTCTTGACCAAGCCCAAACAGCCCTCGCTCAAGTCCAAGCCAATCTCGCCTTAGTAGATACTCAGATCGAAAAGTTGACAGTCTATGCCCCCGTCGATGGCATCATTCTGACACGCAACGTTGAGCCGGGCGAATTCGTCCAGCCGGGTGCGACCCTGCTCGCGCTAGCTGATTTGAGCAATCTCAAGATCACGGTCTACGTCCCTGAGGATCGCTATGGTGAAATTTCGCTTGGACAAGAAGCAACCCTGAGCGTTGACTCCTTCTCTGGCGCGACCTTCTCCGCTGTTGTTGTCTCCATTGCAAGTACTGCTGAATATACCCCACGCAACGTTCAGACGGTTGAAGGGCGCAGCAGCACGGTTTATGCCGTCAAGTTGCAGGTGGATGATCCCGATGGGAAGCTGAAGCCCGGTATGCCAGCGGACGTGAGTTTTGTCGAGTAGTTCTTTAGGAGAAAGCTATGAAACTCAATTGGCAGCATATGAAGCATATCCAAAAGCTCCATCGTGTGATGTATGCCATTGGCCTTGGTCCGATCGTCGGCAAACTAATTCTCTTGCTCACCACGACCGGACGAAAATCCGGTCTCAAGCGTGTTACACCTTTGCAATACGAAGAAATCGATGGCAAATACTATCTTGGTTCTGCGCGGGGCTTGAAAGCGGATTGGGTGCGCAATATTCAAGTAAATTCGCAGGTTGAGATTCGAGTGAAATCACTGCATTTTGAAGGGCAGGCTGAAGTTGTCGCCGACCCCGTGCGTCTAGCCGATTTCTTGGAAATTCGCCTGGAGCGTCATCCACGAATGATCGGGCTGCTGATGGAAAAGATACATGGTTTATCGAAAAGCCCAACGCGAGAAGAATTGGAGAAACTCGCAGAAGCAGAAGCCTTGGTGATCGTTACTCCAGAAAACTTATAAAATGAATGCTGAAATGAACTCTCTAATTCAAGCCTCAAATCTCCATAAATCCTTTGGCGAAACTCGAGCCGTTAACGATCTAACCCTTGAAGTTAAAAAGGGTGAGATCTATGGCTTAGTCGGTTCAGATGGCGCGGGTAAAACCACAACGATGCGTCTCCTCGTTGGGGCGATGTTGCCGGACACCGGCACAATCTCTGTTGACGGACTTTTCCTCGACAAACACGGCGAAGAAATTCGTACGCGCATTGGCTATCTCTCACAGCGTTTTTCGCTCTATGAAGAACTCACTGTCCTCGAAAATATCCGCTTTTTTGCTGAAGTGCGCGGTCTCTCTACTGACGAGTGGCTGCCGCGTAGCATGGATATTCTCAAATTCGTCGGCTTGGCGGAGTTCACCGAGCGTCGTGCCGGTCAGCTTTCGGGTGGGATGAAGCAAAAGCTCGGGTTGGCAACCGCACTTGTTCACCGCCCCGATATTCTTCTGCTGGATGAGCCGACAACGGGTGTTGACCCTGTTACCCGTCAGGATTTTTGGCAGCTTATCATCCGTCTCGTCGCCGACGAAAACCTGACCGTGCTTATTAGCACGCCCTATATGGATGAAGCCGCGCGCTGTACCCGTCTCGGTTTTATGCGGGATGGGCGTCTGCTCAAGAGTGGGACACCCGCCGAGCTGCGTGCCACTCTCGATGGGACGATTCTCGAAATGCGCGGCGGATCGCTGCGTGATTTGCGCTTGCTCGCCGCTATGGACGCGGATGTTCGCGAGGTGCACAGCTTCGGGGGAAGTCTTCATTTGCAGGTAAAACGCGGAAAGGCAGAGGGTGTCCTTGAACGGTTACCAGCCCAAATCCGGGAGCGAAGCGGAGAAATGGTCAGGTTGCGTCCCATCCCGCCGACGTTGGAAGACGTCTTCATCTCCCTGACATCTGAGGAGAGTAACCATGCCTGAGCCAGTGATTGTTGCTGAAAACCTGACGCGCCGATTTGGTGACTTTGTTGCTGTTGACCACATCTCCTTTGAAGTGCCGCGTGGGGAAGTGGTTGGCTATCTCGGGCCAAATGGCTCGGGAAAGACGACGACCATCCGCATGTTGTTGGGTTTGCTGGAGCCTTCGGATGGTTTTGCGACTGTGCTGGGCTACGACGCTTTTCGCCAAACGGAGGAGGTGCGTGCGCGGGCAGGCTATATGTCGCAGAAATTTGCGCTTTATGATGAGTTGACGGTTTGGGAAAATATCGAGTTTTATGGCGGGGTTTACGGCGTGCGTGATAAAGGGCGCTTGAACGAGACACTGGCACGCGTTGAATTAACCGAGCATCATCATGAGCGTGCAGGCAGCCTTTCGGCGGGCTGGCGACAGCGATTGGCATTGTCTATTGCCTTGGTGCATCAGCCAAAGTTGCTCTTTTTGGACGAGCCGACCAGCGGCGTTGACCCGAATGCTCGCCGCGTTTTCTGGGATTTGATCTACGACCTTGCTGAAGAGGGGACGACTGTTTTCGTGACCACGCATTATATGGATGAAGCTGAGTATTGCGAGCGAGTGGGCATTATGCGCGACGGGCTTTTGCTGGCGCTGGACAAGCCCGATGTGTTGAAAGAGCAGACCTTACCCGGCCCCGTTTGGGATATCTATGCCACGCCAATTGAAAATGCTTTGGATGTCCTTGTTTCAGCCGAAGGTGTTTTGCGAGCAGGTCTATCAGGAAATCACCTGCGGGTAATCACGGCAAATGGTTTGGATGTAAAAGACTTGAGCGGCATTCTAGCGCAAGCAGGCTTGAAAGCGGAAAAGATCGAGCGCGGTGAACCAACGCTGGAGGATGTTTTCTTGTCGCTGGCAAAGGATGATTAAAAGCGAGACGCCGAGTTCTTGAAAAAAACTCGGCGTCTTTGTGTTTAGATAGTTTCAACCGGCTCTTGCGGAACAATCAACATCATGATCAGGTAGGCGATGAAGATGCCGGGACCGGTTACGAAGAATGCCAATACAAAAAGCAGGCGGACAACAGTGGGGTCTACACTTGCATAATCTGCTAAACCGCTGCAGACACCGGCGACCATTACATCGCTTACGCTGCGGTACAATCGTTTGATATTTTCAGTCATTTTGATTCTCCTTTGTAATTCGCTACATCTTTTTACGTAGAGGTTTTATGGAAGTTGCAAAGGAGTAGGGAGTAGATGATGAGATTTGAACCAGTGCGTTTTATCGGGGAGCAAATTGAAGTCACGTTCGATGCGCCGCCGCCCCTCGAAAAGACGCCGCCTTGCCCAGATGAATTTAGATGGCGAG
>CAZASG010000047.1:0-29378 GCA_964487745.1 uncultured Anaerolineaceae bacterium
TGCCTCCCCATCTACCTTTAGCAAAGCTTTTGTCCAAGTCTGACGATTGGAAAAGAGTTTATTCAGATAATACATCTCTTGTTTTTACAAGAAAGTAGATTTCATACTAAGAATTAAAAGCAAGACGGTGAAACACTCTTTCAAGCTATTTCACCGTCTTATTTACTGGTTTGATATTTCTTTAGGTAAGGTTGGTGTTGACATCAGTGAAGACGTTACCGATCAATGGACCAAGAACTTGCAATACAACGATAACAACAACGGCTACCAAAACAAGAATCAAAGCGTACTCTACCAAGCCTTGACCTTTCTCTTTCGGGGAGAACAACATAGCAAAACACCTCCTTCCTTCTGTTATTTTCTTCGACTTTCGAAGATGTATAAATTATAAGCGTCTTTATTAAAAAAACAAGAGGGCAATTGTCTTATTTGCTTACAGTTATGTAAGTCTTTTTATTCAGCGGCTGGCGTCGAAAAAGTAATACGCGTTCCTTTGCCAGTAGAGCTGTCAATATCGAAAGAACCTCCAAGCATCTCAACACGATCTTTGATAAGCTTCAATCCCAAACTCCCTCCTTGCTCAATCATTTCGGCATCAAAACCTTTGCCATTGTCATCAACACTTACTCTAATATTACTCTTTCCAATATCAACATGAACTTTTATCGCAGTTGCATGACTGTGTCTCGATGCATTTCCAAGAAGCTCTTGCAAAGCTCGAAAGACCATTACTTCTATATACGGCTCCAATCTTCTTTCTGTGCCCGAGACCACCAGATTAATTTCAAGACCAGATTGTTCACGGAAAGTTTCAGAATAACGACGAATCGTCGGAATAAGCCCCAAGTCATCAAGCATCATCGGACGAAGCTCAAAAATAAAATTGCGAACTTTCTGGAAAGTACGCATGGCTGAAGCCTTTAGGCTATCTAATTCATCTTTTGCTTGCTCAACATCAACCGAAAGAAGGCGCATGGCAATCTCCGCCTGCAGAATGAAATTAGAGAGCGCCTGTGCTGGACCATCATGCATCTGGCGCGAGAGACGTTGGCGCTCAGCCTCTTGCGCATTAACCACCATCTCAATATTCGTCAATTCCGATCTGTCCCCATTGCTCCCTGTAACAGAAGAGGTGGAAGACGAGTCCTTTACCTGCCCCAAGGCTACTTGGTAGCGCTCAAGATGCGTCTTATCATTTTGTAACTTGTCCAGTTGACCACGCATAACGAGCAGGCGCTGTTGTGCATCCAGGGCAGAATCGTACGCCATACGCACTTCTTCAGCTGGCATCGTTTCAATATCTGCCTGAATTTGCTGTAGATGAGCTGTGATCGCAGCATTTCGTTGGGTGAGTTTACCAACCTCATCCTGGCTTTGCTCTATCATTAGCGTGACTTCTTTTAACGAGCGCTCTGTTTCTTCCAGTTCTTCCTGAATATCAATCATAGCGTTTTCTTGAGGCTCTTCGTTAGCTTGAGATAAAACCATCCTGCGTTCTCCTAGGCATCTTCTTCATCATCGTGTAGTTGAACCCAGCCTCGTTTCAAGGCGTATACAACAGCTTGTGTACGATCCTCTACTCCAAATTTTCTCAAAATAGCAGTTACATGGTTCTTAACTGTTTGATGGCTGATCCCCAAAAGAATCGCTATTTCTTTATTACTCATTCCTCGCACAACGCAAGAAAGAACCTCCATCTCTCGGTTGGAAAGCGGATGAAAAGGCGTGCCAGGTTCGCTATAGGAACGATTGGCTTCTGAAACTTGACTGTCGATCCATTCGTCCAATTCTTCACGTGTAAATACTTGTTCTGTCATAACATACTTACCACGAGATATTTGGCGAATGCTCTCTATCAAGCGCTTTGGACCAATCTCTTTTGCGCAATAAGCAGCAGCCCCAGCTAACGCAGCGTGAAGAGCCTGCTCGAGGTCATCATAACCTGTTAGTAATAAAACACGCGTGCTTAATTTCTCTTGCACAACGCGATGTGTAATCTGCTGCCCATTCATTCCCGGGAGATTTACATCCAGCACAGCAATGTCGGGCGCAAGGGCCCGGATCATTTCAAGTGCTTCTTCTCCCCCAGATGCCTGACCTACAACCTTCATATCAGGCTCTAAAGACAGAGCGTCTACCACCCCTTGACGAAAGAGCGGATGATCGTCAACTACGACTAATTTAATTTCTTCCATGGCTGTCTTTTCCCAAATTTCTATTGATTAATAATTACATAATTGCGCAGGTTAGCGAATCCATTTATAGACTACCATATTTTCTCCACCAATAGATGGAGCAAAATAACTCCCTGTATTATACACAAGAGGCAGACCTTCTGGCAGGTTTTTGTACCAAGTTGGAAAAACGATCAGAAAGTCGACATTTTTTTCATTCAAATATAAAGCCAACTTTTCTTCATCACGAATATAAGAGATTACATCCGGAGAAACCAATCCTGCCAGATCAACCAGTTCCCTTCCATCAAAGTACCCCAACGCCCCAATATCATGCGCGGCAATCAATGCATCGGGCGAGATATTTTCAGCAACCCATTTTGCCGTTAGAACCATTTCACTCTCGATAAAAGCTACGTCATCTGCGTAAGACTTAGCACCAATCCCATAAAAAGCGCCCCAGACCAAAGCCAGAGCCAAGCCCCATGCTGTGACTGTTCTTTTCCCCCAGCGAGGCCGGGAGCGGAATGCGAAAAAAATCTCTTGCGTGCCAGCTAATCCCCATACAAAAAAGATCGGCATGGCAGGCATCATATAGCGTCCATGCTGGTAAGTGACTGGGAGGCTCCAGGCATAGATCGCTGCATATCCCAAGAACCATATCATGCCAACCAAAACGCCTACATCATAGCGACGCACAGCTTTCCAGCCCCAAAAAAGTACTCCGGGTAAAAGAAAAATTCCTGCGCCAATTAGCGGCAATTTAATTTCAGCAAAAAAACGCGTCCAAATGGGAACAAGTTCACGCAAGAGCGCGTACTCTGCTTGCTTAGCGTAGAAAGTATTCGGAAGGGGTGTCCCCGCAACAAAAAGGTTAAAAAGTAAATAAAAAGAAAGGATGATCCCAAAACTAAGCCCCACTCCAAATAAATCCCGGGCGATCTTTCTGAAGCCTTTTCCTGAAAGAAAAGCAGCGACCACAACCGGCCCCAACAAGGTGATGCCCCCTGGACGCACCCAAACACTCAGGCCAACTAACATCCCTAACAGAAGATAATTTCGCTGCCTAACGGTTAAAAGAATTAATGTACTGGTCACAAATAAAGCATAGAGCAAAGTTTCCATGCCCGAAGCTGCTGCCCAAAGCAGATGCCACTCACCCACAATAAAAAGTCCCGCCCAGGGAAATTTGCTGTGGTAAGCAGATACGTTCTGGCGCATAAAATATTCGGCGCAAAGCGCTAATCCCCAAAGCAAAATACCGCCCAAGGTAAACGCCCACAGAAAAAATGGTAATTTCAACCAATAGCCAAGTGCAAGCAATGCCGACCACAGCGGCGCGGTAGAGCCGCCTGAGTTTTGCCCCTGCCAGAATGCCCACTCGCCCCACTCCACAAGATTGCGCGCATATGTTTGGTGGATCCAGGCATCATCAAGCGGGAAACCGATGCCATATTTCAGGCTACTTACAAAAATATATCCCCCCATTCCAAGTAAAACAGCCAATGCTAAAATCAAATTATTCCTGTGCTTCAACAACAAAGATCTGCGCTCCTTCCACTTCAGCAAGAAAATTAAAACCATCCTGATCTTCGTGGGCATCCAAGATCGGCGCCAACCCCGCAGTCACCCCCTCCGGCTCTAAAATCAAATAACGGGCATTGTAACGTTCGGCTATCTCAAAAACAGTCAAGGCGTTGCCATCTGGCAGGGCAAGGGCCGGGCGATTACTCACAAGGAAATAACCAGGAGGATTGGATACGATGACCGCGCTCTCTGGTTCACCTTGTATCGAGAGAATTTCTTCTATGGATTCATAGCGCGCTACATCCTTGCCCCAGGCTTGCTCGGCACTTGGGAAAATCAGCCTGCCCCAAAGCAGCATCCCCGTCACCAAAAGCGATGTAGTGACCAGCCCAAATCGAAATATCCGCTGTGCATCCCGCGCCCGCCAGCCACGACGGCGTGCCGCCCAGTTGACCACCGCATCTAAACCCAGCGGAGCGAGCGCCCACCAGAGCGGCTGCAAGGCTGCGCCAGAGTGGAAGAATGATCCGCGTGCACCCGCGAAAGGGAAGACAAGAGTCATAATAAAAAATGTAATTCCCCATCCCAAAATGCCGACTTGTACGCGTTCGTCTTTTCGTAAATGCCAAATCCCAACAAGGATAAAAGGCAGCAACAAAACTCCGCCCTGTACACCCAATATTGTCCCCAGATTAAGCTTTAGTGCCCAGAGACGCGCATCTAAGATTGCTGACCACCCTGAAGCCAGCCAGGCATCCATTGTGAGGGTATCGGCAGGATAGGCAAATATCTGATCGTAGCCTGTGAGCCAGAGCATTTTATCCCCGCCGGGAGCGAGGATGGCATCGAAAGCTGTGAGGTTACGCAAGAACCAAGGAGCGGTGAGGAGAAAATAAGAGGCAAAGAGGGAGAAAACAGGAAAGAAAAAAGAAAAAAGGTTGGAAGGTTTTCTGGCTTGGATGATGAGAAAAATTGCGGCTATGACGAGCCAGATAGCGCCATCTGCACGAGAGAGGTGCATGAGAGCCGCAAGAATTCCCAAGGCTATGGCACGCATCTGCTGATTTTCGATCTTGAGCGCGAGAAAAAAGCTTCCGCCGAAGAGCATGTAGAAGGCAAAGGTATCGCTTGTTGTCAAAAAGGGGGCGTAGTAGCCACTGAAGAGCGCAAGAACGCCAGAGGTGAGCGCCAGATCACGCCGGGAGGTCAGAGAGAACGCCAAAGATGCGGTTAGTGGGGGAATAAATGCTGAAAAGAGAATGAATATCCATTGCGCGGAGGCAAACTCAAATCCGGGAGTGAGGCGAATACCCAATGCTGAAAGAAGCGACGCCAAGGGCATCCAATAGGCGTGAGAGGGGTGCGGGAGCCCATCCGGATCATCCAGATAATTCCACAGAAAAGGTTCGCTAAAACCTTCCCCGCGCGCAAGCTGCTGCCCTGTCACAAAATAATAATCGGCATCCATATACCCTGGCGATGACTGAAAATAGGCAATGCCGAAAGCAAAGAGCAGCGCAATGATAAAAAGGAAAAGATACGTGCGAAAGGTCATTGCTGGTATCTGGCCGCCTCATCAACCCAAGTACGCGGAGGGCGAATATACCACCAACGCAACCAATATAAGGCAATAAAAAGAAAAGCTGGCAAGAGAAAAGCCAGAATCTGAAGGGCGTTGTCGGTGCGTAATAATATGCCCCAAGAGCCCAAGAGAAGCATCAAGAGGATTGAAATACCCCATCGTGCAGTTTTTCCCCAGCGATTTTCTACGATCTTGAAAACCAGCGCCAAAGGCAAGAAGAGAGCAATATAAGCAAATGGGCTAACGCGTAAGTTCAGAAAGGGGAAAAGAGAAGCGTTCAGGCTGAAAACCCAAATGAGACGATGGAAATCTTTTCCGCGTGCGGCACGCCATTCCAGGAAGAGAATGACTACTACAATCCAGCGCAAAACTTGCGCAACAAGAAGAGCACTCTCAAATTGCCAGCTTTGCAGGAGTTCACTAAAGAGATATCCTTGCTCTGTCCGTAGATTAGCGGGTATTGAGCGAACAAAGGGCATGAACCAATCAGGCAAGAGCATAAAGCTGATCGCTAAAAAGAGCGCAAGAGTCATGATTGAAACAGAGAGTGTGCGCCAGCGTTTTGTTATGACGATCCAGAACAAGATAAAGAAGAAAAGTATGCCCCCGTTCTGTAAGCGGAAGGTTCCAAAAATCAGGAGAATACCCAAAACTTCATCCCAACCTTCTCGAAGCGCTAATAAACAAAGGAAGAAGATCAACACAGTGAAAATCGCAGCACTCCCACTGATAAGCGGATATACCCCATAAAAACTAAAAAACACCGCCAAGTAAAATAAAACAGATAAAAAACGCGAGGTTTTCCATTCGGCTAAATATAGGCTGAGAAAAACGCTCCCTATTAAGGCGATTTCAGCAAAGCTCATCCAGAGCGCACGGGCGAGGTCAAAATCCTTGATCTCGGCAAAGGGGAAATACAGAAAAAGTAAGTAGAAGGGGATATCGAGATAATGCGGATCTTCCCCCTCTTGCGCAGGATTTCCGTATATTGCGATCTGTGCATTTCTTGCTGTTGCTAGTGTGTAAGGGCTTTGACCTTCAGAAAGAAAAGCGTGTGCACTCATCCAGGGGACGCGAAACTCCTCTCCGCCAGGGACTTGTGGCAAGACCGAATAATTAACCCAGGTCAGAACTCCTGTTACTGCGAGAAGAATTGTGAGAACAATTATCGTAGCAATGAACTTTTCTCTCATGGCACAATTATAGAGCAAAACAGATAGGCTGGCTTAAAAGAAAACAGGCGGATTTACTCCGCCCGCTGTTTTTTTAAAGCTAGGGCATCAATATCGGCAGACGTCCCGGGAATATCTCATAGACCGCTTCAAAAAGTGCTCGATCAAAAAGTTCGCCATCGGCATGCGAAGGGGAGCTTTCCGTCAGCTTTACAGACAGCCGTGTGGTATTGATCTCAAAAATAAAGTCATTTTCCACATAACTCCCTACGCCGGATTTCATCGTGGAGGGAAGCGTCGCCAGCATCTTCAAGCGGGATTTGACATAACCAAAAGCAAAGGTCATCTTGCCATCAAAGGGATTGGCATTTGGCGTCATAAAAAAGAGCCCGCCCGTACGCGCTCCATTTCCCACTGAAACTAACGAGATCGGCCCACTGTAGTCACCGTCATCCCATTTCATTTCCGCCTGCCAGCTAGTGCCGCGATAAATGGCCTTTAGTGCAGCATAAAGATAACGCGGCACACCACGCAACCAGCCGATCTCTTCTTGCAAAACTGTAACCAGTGGCTCCAAACCCAAGGCAGCGTTGTTAGCGAAATAACGTCCATTCACGGCACAGAGATCCATCGGGCGCGTCTTTCCAGCAGCAATAATCTTTGCCATCGCATCCAGTTCGAGCGGCATTCTCAAATTACAAACCAGATCATTTGCCGTGCCCAGAGGCACAACGCCAAAAGCGGGTAAAGGCTCTTCGGCCGCAACAGCACTCATCATTCCATTGACAACTTCACCAATCGTGCCATCTCCCCCTGCTGCAATGATCGGCGAAAAACCTTCTTGCACAGCTTCCTTTGCATATTTTGTACAATCCCCACGCCCTTCAGAAAGCGCGACTTCAAATTTCACACCGGCGTCACGCAGCGCAGCTGCGGCTTCATGCCAGCGCTCATTTGCTTTCCAACGTTCAGAATAAGGATTTAGAATTACTTTTGCTGTCATATCTAATTCCAGTTTATCCTAAAAAGATTGCCAATAACATTACATTTTCAGTACCGCTATCAAGCTGAAAGCTCATCCAAAATGGCTTTTTCGTCATCAGCAAGGGTTAGGTCTACTGCTCCCAAGCTGTCATTTAATTGGGTAACGGAGTTCGCCCCAATGATCGGGCTGGTAATCACTTCGTCTGCCAATTGCCAAGCCAAAGCCACTTGCGTCACGGTCGCCGCGTGTGCGGCAGCGATCTTATCCATCTGGTCAAGCAAGGTCCAATTCTTTTCAGTAAAATATTTCGACACACTGCCCGCGCGCACCGAATCCGCTTTTTTGTCACGGCGGTATTTCCCCGTCAGGAAGCCGGCAGCCAGCGGGCTGTAAGGGATCACACCGATCTTGTTTTCACGGCAAATTTGCGCCAACTCGGCTTCATATTCGTCACGATGCACCAAACTGTAGTGAGGCTGCAAACTCTCAAAGCGTACCAAGCTGGATGCAGCCGAAAGATCCAACGCCTCCTGTAATTGCTCGCCCGAATAATTTGAGCAGCCGATCGCGCGCACCTTGCCCGCCTTCACGAGATCGTCCATTGCGCGGAGCGTCTCTTCAATGGCGACCTCCGTATCAGGCCAATGGGCTTGATAGAGATCAATATAATCGACCTGCAAACGGCGCAGCGAATCTTCAACCATTTTCAGGATACGCTCACGAGACAATCCTTCCGTGGGCGGATCACCCATCTGCCCACGCACCTTCGTGGCAATGATCAACGCATCGCGCGGAATTTGGGCTTGCTTCCACCATCTGCCAATGATCTCCTCCGAAACACCTCCCGGATTCCCGGGCGCCCAACGAGAATAGATATCGGCGGTGTCAATAAAGTTAATACCCGCTTCATATGCTGCCGACATGATCCCAAAGGAAGTAGCTTCATCAGCTGTCCAGTCAAATTGCATCGTTCCCAAACATAACTCAGAGACCTGCATTTCTGTCTTGCCAAGTTGTCGTCTTTTCATCACTCTACCTCTACGTAAATGCGTTTATTGATCTTGCCTTTTGACTTGTAATCCGTCACACGGATATTGCCGATCTCAGACGTATTCCGCACATGCGTACCACCATCTGCCTGCAAATCCAGCCCTACGATCTCGATGGTGCGAATCTTCGCGATCCCTTCGGGGAGTAAGTTGATCTTCGTACGGATCAGGTCGGGGATTTGAAAGGCTTCCTCGCGCGGCAAGACAGCCACCTTTACGTCATGCCCGTTCTGGGCTTCAACATTGATCGCTTTCTCGATCTCTGTTACCAGTTCCCTGCGCATCGTCTCAAACTCAAAATCCATACGCCCCTTGAGCGGCTCCATATTTCCACCCGTCACCAGGGCACCATAATCACGAAAAACAACACCGCACAAAACATGCATTGCCGTATGTGTGCGCATGAGCTGGTAGCGACGCTCCCAGTCGATAGCACCGTGCACCTCCGCACCCACTTCAGGCAAAACTTCTTCGCCACCGAGAAAATGGAGTGCATCCGCGCCACGCTTTTTCACCTTCGTCACCGGGTATTCCGTTCCGTTAACGATCAGCAAGCCCACATCCGCGGGTTGTCCGCCGCCGCCAGGGTAGAAAGCTGTTCGGTCGAGGATCACCGCACGAGAGTCGGCATCCACGCCCGTGACCTGAGCGTCAAATTCTTTTATATAACTATCCTGCTGGCAAAGTAGTTCGGTCATTTTGTGCTCCTAAGCGAGTAGATTTCGTACTCCCCATCAAAGTCTTTTACCAATTCTAACTGCATTAACATTTCATTCAAGGCAACCCAATCATCATCAGAATACGCAGCATCATTCTCACGAATAAAACCTGCGCCACGCTTGTTGAACAGCACATATTCATATCCTGCATCGCGCCAGGCATCCAATACAGCTTCCGAGCTACTGTGGATGCGAAGATCTGCATACCAGCGGTCGATGACTTCGTCGGGCTCACACTGCGGGACACAGGCAAAGCCACGCGTTTCCCACAGCATCAGGACTTGTGAATCTGAGGAAAGCTCGGTAATAGCAGTCATCGCCGTTTCGTACCTGCCCAAAGCTTGCTCCCGATAAAGGGATGGGGTCTGCGCCCCCAAGAAGCTCTTCCCTACGCCGAGACGAACTGCATCCACCCCTGTTTGGAAAATATTGAAAGAAAAAGACAAGACCAACAACGCCGAAGCGATCCGTCCAAAACGTATTCCTGAAGCGCGTAGTTTGGCAAAACTCTCAAAGCCTACGCCCGCCAAAATCGCCCAGGCAGGGAATAACGCAAGATACAATCTTGTTTGTATCAATAATCGGGATGTACGTCCCGCCACCGCCCAGAGCAGAAAACCCGTTAGCGTTATTATAAGAGCTGTTTGCAAAGAACCTTTTTCATCATCGTCTCGTTCTTTCCATCCGATCCACACCAGCGGACTGAATGCAAGCAACAGCGAGCCGATCTCTGCCGAATAACCAACCTTGCCACTCAATCCCCAAATCGTTGCGCGCCAAGGCAAGAAAAGAGCATCTCGCCAATCCCCCCAAGCCGGGTCTCCCTGATAAAG
This sequence comes from uncultured Anaerolineaceae bacterium, assembly GCA_964487745.1. Taxonomy (GTDB): domain Bacteria; phylum Chloroflexota; class Anaerolineae; order Anaerolineales; family Villigracilaceae; genus Desulfolinea. The sequence goes on from CAZASG010000047.1 coordinate 10,042, forward strand.
ATGAAGGCGATAAATGTTCATCTCGCCAGCGGGCAAAAGGAGCGGGTAAACCGGATTTCCTGTTGCAAGAATATTTTTGATCAGCCATGGGGAAACGATAAGGGACGCAAGGCCGCCAAAGAGCAGAATATCCTTCAACGCAAACTTGATGTCTCGTCCGCTATTCGCCAAAAAAATGATAGGAAACGCAGCCACAAGCAAAATTCCCGCAGTGTATTTTGTGCCAATAGCGAACCCTGTCAGAATTGCTGCAATCCAAAAGAGCTTGCGATCGCGATTCTGCTTCCACGCATCCAGTAGTACGAAAACACTAAAACCGTAGAGCATCACGATCCATTCTACATATGCCCATGAAAGCGCATCAGAGAGGGTTTGCCCTGCCAAAAGGCTGACCAACGCTACCCAAGCTACCCGGATCGAAAAACGCTGAGAGAGATAGCCCAAAAGCCCAGTCAGCGTAAAGCTTCCAACAAAATAACTCAGGATAACGGCTGCCTCTGTGCCACCCAACGTCATGGCAAAGGTATAGAGCATTTCCACTTGTTGGGGCATCCCCCAAAATATCAACTCGGGGATGTACGAAATTCGCCCTTCAAGCAAGTAGAGTTTCGGCAAAGTCAGATGATAAACAAGACTGTCAAAAGCCAGTGGCGGGGCAAGGGATTTCAGAAAAGCTACCAGCAGCAGAAAGAGAATACCGAAGGCTAATCCTTTTTCAAAGTGGTCGCTTTCCTGCCAGATAGCAGAAAATGCGCTTCCCTGACGCCACCAAGCAAAAACATCCTTTAATAGAAATATCAAACTCAGAAGAAAAAGAACAGAAAAGATCACAAAAGAGAACCCAATGCTCACCCCCAGAAAAAAGATCAATATTCCAAAAACACCAAAGCCCAGCGCTGCCTGAATAGCCATCCCCGCCATTGGATGAAAATCTTCGCGCGGCGGAAAAAGTTTATAGCCCAAACCGCCAGCTAACGAAGTAATGCCTAAGGCGACCGTTATTTGCCAACCCTCCCTAAGCAAATGCGCAACCTGCGCAGGCGTAAAAGGTTTGTGGGTATACGCGTACATAAGCAGGATTGCCAGAAGCCAGAGAATGCCAACTATTCCTGTCAAAAGTGTTTTTTTTGCGCTAGTTTTCATAAGTGACATCTACTATATTCACACAAAAGTACTTTACCCGGCATGTCAATTAAAAATTGCTCTCAAATTAATACGGAAACACTCTTCTCTTTTTATAATCATCTACAGAGATCCTTCTTTTCTTCAGAGATATCTACAAATGAATATGGAGTTGTCCACTTCGAATAGTATTGCCGGTCAGGCAATAGAGCTAAATCTGTTGCCAAATAATAATTAAAAATCACACGAAACGTGTTCACCGGCGAAATGGATGGGTACAGATCTATCACTTCGCGATCTTCTTCTGGAAAATAGTATGCATTAAGTATTGAATAACGCTCATATATGCATGTATCTTCCAGAGACATGAAATTCGCTTGCAAGCCTGGTCCATGATCTCCTTGTAAAACAATTACAGCAGGACGTTTTGAGTTACTCAACACCTCAGTAATAACATCTTGTAGCTTCCTATTAATGAATTCAATCTCTCCAACATATCCATCTCGGTACTCAATAGCCCCTCCCTTATAGCCATTTGCATCTCCTATAAAATAAGGACGGTCTGGCTCAACCTCGTTCCCAATTGCATCAAAGACAAAGGGAGGATGTGGGGCTAGAATGTGAACGAAAACAAACTTAGGTCCTGATAATCTCGCAATTTGCGGCAATCCATCAAATGCATAAAGAATTGTCTGGCGTTGCAAAGAGTATCCGGGGATTGGGAAATCCAAACCAAACATCTGAACAAAAAAACGGGCAACCGAAGAAGATATCAAAAGCCCTTCAAGCTCTGTAATTGAACTGTTGGAAGGAGACAAGTATGTCTCCGCATCGCGCATTTGAGTAAACAAAGTCGAACTAGCAAAAGCTATTGTCCGATAACCAACTCTTTCTAGCGAATGCCTTACTCGACTATCAATTGTCATCTCTGTCAAAACACCGCGATTTGGTGAGTTTTGTAGCGTATCAGATAACCAATCAAGGTATTGCATATTAAGAGAAGACGATAAAGAGAGTTGCGTCTGCATATAATTGCTCTCGCTTTGATTGGCAACATAAAAGCCGCTCTCTTTAAGCCAATGTATAAATTCTGAATTATCAAATGAGAATTCACTATCCAAAACATCTGCTCTTCCATAGCCATCTAAAATAATATAATAAATATCTGGAAGGTTATTTTGCGCAACAACTTCAGCTTCAACTATATTCTGAGCTGTATTTTGAAACTCAAGAAACACCTTCTTCTGCAACGCTGTTTGCCGCAGCACGAAGCCAATACTTATAATAGATGCAAATAACACGACAAAAGAAACTAAATTTAGAAAAAATGTCACTATCTTCTTTGAAGAAATCTTCCCCCAAACAAAGGGGTTCCCTAGACCGATGACAATCATTACCCAAAGAAAGAAAATTATAAAGTCTCGCCCAGAAAGCTCTCGAATGGTTGAAACCAGCATGAGCGAGAAATAAACATGCCCGTAAAACACAGTAAGGAATAAGAAAAGGGTTGTCAATAATCCAACCCTATGAATATCTTCGACTTTCCGTTTTAACAAATAAAAAACTATTCCTGTAATTAAAAGCATAACGAGAAGAGGGCGAAAAACCTGAAAGGGAGGGATTTCATTGGCATTTTGAACGAAAACACCAAAAACCGAGTAAGCTGCTAAAAAAAATGGGTGTAAGGGAATGCTTTTTAATTTACTGAACATTTTTATTCCCGCCTAAGCACAATCGCTGTCTCATCTTCATAGAGGACTTCCCATGAAATATTTTCAAGAGCATCGGCTAAAGAAGATGAAGATGGAATAATGGCCCATTCAACTTGGTAGTTATCCAAAATCGTCTCCCATCCATCCGACAGACTGATGACCCTTTCGTATTCCTGAGTTAAAAACTCCCCGTAAAAATCAGTCTGCCCATCAATAAAGACTAATTGCCCAGGCCATTGTCTGTATAGCAAATAACCTCCCCACGGAAAATAATTGAACACATTTCCATTCTGCTCATTTGTATCTAACCAGTTTACCGCCTCCACTGGAAAAAAATCTAAAGGAAAGCGATTATAAGTATCTAATACTGGATGCTTTGCAAAGAAAAAAGCAACTAAAACAACCAAAGAAGACCATAAAAACAGATTCTTTCCTTTATTTTCTATCGTCTTTATCCTCTCTTCGAGTTTCCTCCAGAAACCAACTCCTAAGATATTTGATAAATGCGCCGCCAAAATCGGAGCAGTGATTATTGCAAACAAGGGCACATTTCGAGCACTATATAAGCCCATCACTAACCATCCTGTAAACAAAAACAGATACGCCCAAGGCATCTTTTCCCCTTTGTATTTAAGTGAAAACACAAAAAGAATAACCAATATAAGAAAAGGCGACATCCCTACATTATGAAAATTCGGGGACAAATACTCCTGCGTATGCCCGACAAGATAACTATTCTTAACATATCCAACACTGGTTGCCCACAACTCGGCACCTGCTGGGTTTATTAAAGACGCCAAAACAGAAAGACCTGCTATTCGCAACCAAGGTCTTACCACTGCAAACAGCTTCTCCTCTCCCGACCAACTGTCAATAACTTGACCAATTAGATAAGCAAATAAAGAAACAAAACCGGCAATAAAAGCTCCATGAGTATTCGCCCAGAAAAGCATGATAAGGAAGAATATCCATGAAGAAACATCTCCACGAGTTCGCTCTTTCTCCAAAAACAAAACCCATATTGCAAGATAGGTAAAGGTGAAAATATGAGGGCGATTCAACCAGTGCAAACTCGCTGCAAAAGCAGCCATAACCGCTACAAAGAGAGATAGCACAGGTGCGCGACTACGTTTAAAGCTATCAATATATACAATCGTAAAAGATCCGGCGATCAGAATAGCGCTCAAAAACACCACCCCCGTTAATGAAAAAAAACTGTAAACAAAAGCGAAAAGAACTTGCCCCAGCCACTCATGCGGCACAAGTTTGTCACCGTACATCGTATGTGAAAACAAATCATTTTGGGGGATCTGACCAGTCTCTAGAATCACATTGCCAATCACAATATGCCTGCCTAGATCGCCATCTAGACTAAACATACGTGGACCTAAAATTGAAGCCGAAACAAATAACGTTAGAAAAAGAACATCACTTAACTTGGGGAATAGTTTTTTTAGCATAAAAAGTATTCTAACGCAAAAATACCCGTTTTTTTAGTATGGACCACATCCCCAAATAAAAACTCCCCGCCTTGAATAGCGGGGAGTTTTTTTAGTTAGTCACCGAGATAATCGCGCAGCTTGCGTCGTACAGAGGGGTGTCGCAAGCGACTGAGTGCCTGAGCTTCGATCTGACGGACGCGTTCTCTAGTGACGCCCATCTTGCGCCCGACTTCCTCGAGGGTATAAGCCTGTCCATCAAGAATACCATAACGGAGTTGTAAAATGCGTACTTCGCGCGGGGGCAATCCGTCCATCACCTCAACAAGGTGATCCTGTAGAAGGTGATGTGTGGCGGTATCATCCGGCGGTGGAGAATCTTCATCTTCGATGAAATCACCCAAAACGGAATCCTCTTCATTATCAGTGGGCGTCTCGAGCGAAAGCGGGCGACGCGCCACCTGGATCATATTCTCGACCTTTTTGGGTGGCACTTCAAGGTGCTCGGCCAATTCTTCAACTGTCGGACCACGTCCCAGTTTTTGGGTAAGCTGATGCTGAACACGCAGCAATTTATTGATCTGATCGCCCATGTGAACAGGCACGCGGATCGTGCGTCCCTGATCGGCGATGGCGCGTGTCACAGCCTGACGGATCCACCAGGTAGCATAGGTGCTGAATTTATGCCCGCGACGATAGTCAAATTTTTTGGTCGCACGAATAAGCCCGATATTCCCTTCCTGGATCAGATCAAGGAAAGGTACGCCGCGTCCCATGTATTTCTTCGCAACACTAATAACGAGACGGGAATTCGCAGTAATGAGATGCTCACGGGCTGCCCAACCATCTTCGATCATCGCGCGTAGTTCAGTGCGGCGTCGGGTACTGACATTGCCTTTTGCCAGCTCTTCACGAGCCATGCGTCCACGCTCGATCCGCTGGGCGAGCTCCACCTCTTCCTCCGCGGTCAGAAGCGGTACACGGCTTACTTCTTTCAAATACAAGCCAATGGTATCTGACGTATCAATATTCGCCAGATAATCCTCCATCGCATTTTGATCAACTTTTTCTTCGTCGATTTCTTCGGTTTCGCTAACCTCATCCTCTGAGGGCCCAGGCAGAGTAGCATCTTCGATAAAAGAAATGCCTGCACTCAGCAATGCGGCGAACGCTTCTTCAAGTTGAGCAACATCCTGCTCTGCATTTGGAAAGAAATTCAGAATATCATCAAAAGTCACAAAACCTTTTTTGCGACCCAAGGCAAGCAGCTTGATGATTCCCGGGGAGGCATTTTCCTGAACTTCGATCAAATTTTTCTCACTCATAAAATCTCTTACACCTTTTCGATTATTTTTTAGCAAAGAACATTCTTTTACACTCATTAAAAGAACCTGCTAATTTGTACACTTTTGGGGTGGCTTATTTCAGAATACTCTTTTTTCCAATCAAAAGCAATACCCATTAGTTTAGATATCTTTTCTATAAAAAAGTTACATTTTTCACGTGTCAAAACACGAACTATGCTCCAGGGTTGCTTGCTCTAATTTCGCAATACAGATATGGTTTTCGGCAGGTTAGCTTTGATCACAGAAAATAAAAAGGCACGGAAGCCCAAGAGCATCAATGCCAATCTGTAAAGTGACGCCTACCACTATACAAAATCGAGAGGCGAAAGTCAAGCACTGATCTAAATTCTAATATTTCTTTAACCTACCAGAGAGGATAACTATCATATTCAAGAAAAACACATTTTATTGTACACTTCTGCACACAAATCTTTTCAAGGAGAAAACACCGTGAGTTATCGCTATCTTATCATTGGGGCAGGGAAACAAGGCACTGCCGCCGCCTATGATCTTGCCAAATTTGGGGATGCCGAGCATATTCTTTTCGCGGATACCAATCCGGATGCGGCGCTGAATGCGGCATCACGCATCAACGACCTAATCGGTCGGGATATGGCAGCAGGCGTCCACGCGGACGCATCGGACTCATCCGCACTTGCTTCCATTATGGAGGGTTTCGACGTCGCCTTGAGCGCTGTCCCCTATTATTTCAATCTGAATATCTCCAAAGCCTGCATCGAAAAAGGTGTCAGCCTGTGTGATATGGGCGGCAATACCGATGTAGTCTGGTCACAGCTAAAACTGGATGAAGAAGCCAAAAACGCTGGTGTCAGCATCGTTCCCGATTGCGGGATGGGCCCCGGATTGATCAACACGATGGGCGTCTATGTGATGGACTTGCTCGACAAAGCGCGTGAAGTTTATCTTTACGATGCCGGTCTGCCCCAAGACCCCACTCCGCCGTGGAATTACGCCATGACCTATCACATCAATGGCTTGACAAATGAATACAGTGGCGATGCAACCTTCATCCGAAACGGGGAGATCGCCTACGTACCGACCTTCACTGAGCCGGAACCGATCATCTTCGAGCCTCTGGGTGAACTGGAAGCCTTTGTCATCTCCGGCAGCATGTCGACTACGCCGCAAACCCATCTCGGGAAGCTGGAACGCTACGAAAATAAGGTTCTGCGATACCCCGGTCATATGCACACTTTTGAAGCCTATAAACGCTTGGGACTTTTCTCTGAAGAGCCCGTTGAGGTGAACGAACAAAGCGTCGTGCCACGCGAGCTTTATCACACGCTGCTTGGGCCACATATCAATGCGGACGGCGTCAAAGATATTGGTATTATGCGTGCCATTGGCGTCGGTGAGAAAGACGGGCAAGAAGCCAAGGTCGTTGTTGATCTCCTCGACCGCTATGATGAGAAAACTGGCTTCACTGCAATGGAACGCCTGACCGGTTTCCATTGTGCCATTTATATGGGCTTCCAGGCGCGCAACAAGATCGAAGCAGGTGCCCACCGAATGGAATTAGCACTCACATCCACTGAAGTGATGGAAGCCATTCGAGAGCGCGGCATCCGCTTTGAAGTGCGCTGGGAGTAAATATATAGTGAGAGATGACAGTCACTTTAGAGTGACTGTCATCTGATTCTGGAGGAAAAATGTCAAAGAAAAAAGCCTTGATCTTTGCTCTTTTTTTTATGATGCTTCTCACCGCCTGCGGGCCACAATCCGTCCCGCAAAACCTACCGACCATGCCACCAAGCGCAGAGCCAAATATTCTGACGCCAACACCCAAGATCGCTACCCCCACAACAGAAGCTGCTGAAGAAGCGATCACAGAGATCGAATACAACGATGACATGTTCAAATCGGTCAACAACTGTCGTCCCTGCCATGAGAATATGATGGATGCAGACGGGAATAATCTATCCAATATCAGCGACTGGTCTGCTTCAATGATGACACATGCCGCTGTAGATCCTTACTACCTTGCAACGGTCAATGCTGAGTTTTTGCGGCATCCTGAATATCAGGCAGCCATCGAAGATAAGTGCGCCACCTGCCATATGCCTATGGCACACTTCTTTGCGCATGCCAACGGGGGTACATCTACCATTTTCGGTGAGAACGGGTACCAAAACCCGAATAACTCCTTCCACAAAGCAGCGATGGAGGCTATCTCCTGTACAGTTTGCCACCAGATCCAAAGCGATAATTTCGGTGAAGAAAGCAGCTTCAGTGGCGGTCTCCTGTTTGACACGACAACACCAGAAGGCGAGCGCTCCCTCTTCGGGCCTTATCCGGCAGAGGAACCTTATACTGGCATCATGCAAGCTGGCTCAGGCTATATCAACACCCAGAGCAATCACCTTTCCCAGTCGGAAATGTGCGCTACCTGCCACACTCTTCACACACATTACCTGAACACTGAGGGTGAATTTTCAGAAGAACCCTTCCCAGAACAAACGCCTTATCTCGAATGGCTTGCATCTGATTACGTTGATAGCCAATCCTGTCAGGACTGTCATATGCCTAAAGCCAAAAGCGAAGTCGTCATCAGCAATATGGGCAGCCCAGCACGTGATCCCTTCTATCAGCATACCTTCACTGGCGGCAACGCCTACATGCTTGGGATCTTAAAAAACTTCAGCGATGAGATCATCGTACAGAGCAAGGCAGATGGTTTCGATGAAGCTATCCAGCGCACACGGGATTTCCTTGGTCAGCAAACCGCCACGCTGAGCATTGACTCTGCCCAACTCACAGATTCACAACTCGATGTAGACGTCTCGCTCGTGACCCTCACAGGCCACAAATTCCCCACAGGATTCCCGTCCCGGAGAGCCTGGCTACATCTCACCGTTATAGATGCAGATGGCAACACTCTTTTTGAATCCGGTGCGCACGAAAGCAACGGAATGATCATCGGGAATGCCAACGACGAAGACGCCTCTCTCTTCGAGCCGCATTATACTGAGATTACAGAAGGCGATCAGGTGCAGATCTACGAGAGTATCATGCAGGATACCAGCGGCAATACCACCACTGCCCTTCTTTTGGCAGCGACCTACGCCAAAGACAACCGTCTGCTCCCTAGCGGATTTGACAAAACCGCTGCCAGCACCGATATAGCGGTCTATGGCCTAGCCACGGAAGACAGTGATTTTGCTGGGACAGGCGACACTATCCATTACGGAATCAAGCTGGATGCCCCGTCTGTGCCGCTGACGATCAAAGTCGAATTGCTTTATCAATCTATCGGATATCGCTGGGCACAAAACCTAGGTGAACAGGACAGTCCACAGATCAGCGATTTCCTACGTTACTATAACGAGACGCCGAATATTCCGATCGTGATCGCCAGCGAAGAAATCACCGTTAAATAACCTAATAGGTGCAACCCGCCGTTCGAAGTGGGTTGCACCTAAAAAAAGCCTATGAATCTACTTGATATCATCCGTCGTAATCAAAATCTTCTTCCCTGGGAAGAGGGTGAAAAGGTCGCTTGGGATGACCCCGCTTTCAGTGAGCGCATTCTCAAGGAGCATCTTAGCCAGGAACATGATGAGGCCAGCCGCCGCATCGAACTGATCGACGCACACATAGAATGGATCCACAACACCCTGCTAAAAGGCAACTCCGCCCAAATTCTCGATCTCTGCTGCGGCCCCGGTCTCTACACCAGTCGGCTGACAAAGCTTGGGCATCGTTGCGCAGGGATTGATTTCTCACCGGCTGCGATCCGTTATGCACGGTCAGTAGCAGAGGATGAAGACCTAATTATTGGCTACGCGCAAAGCGATGTGCGGCGTGCAGACTACGGAAAAGAGCGCCATCTGGTAATGATGCTTTTTGGCGAGAGCAATGTTTTTAGAAAAGCAGCGCTTCTAAAAATCCTGCAAAAGGCAAAATCATCTTTAAGTAAAGATGGAACGCTCCTGCTTGAGGCACACACCTTTGAAGCTGTTCAAAATATCGGCGAAGGAATGCCTTTCTGGTACAGCGAGGAGAGCGGGCTATTCTCTGATGAACCACATATCTGTCTTATTGAGAATTTTTGGGATGAAGAGGAGGCTGTTGCTACAGTACGTTACCACATCATCGATGCAGCGACCGGCACGGTCAATAGGCAAGCTTGGTCTACACAAGCCTACACTGAAGATGAATACAAAGCACTTTTACGCACGAGCGGCTTCTCGGAGGTCATTTTTCACAAAAGCTTCGGGGAAGTGGAGGATGATAATTTCTTATTGATCGAGGCGAAGGTATAAAAAAAGTGCTGCTAGTTTTTTAGCAGCACTTTTTGATTTTAAGGCTTTGTTAGAGAGCCCCAATATCTTTCAGGATCGGCTCCAGCTCTATCAGCGAGGCTGGTTTCAAGATAACGGCTCTGGCACCGTTTGCCATAACCCGCTCTTTTGTTTCGGGTTGATCGTCAGAAGTGATCACAATAACAGGGACGCTGTTCAGACGCGGCTCACGTTTCAAAAATCCCAGAACTTCTACACCATCCACGCCGGGCATATTCACATCCAATAAAATGAGCGAGGGGACAATTGTTTGCAGCAGTGTCATCGCAGCGCTGGAGCCATAAGCTGGGCGCGCCCCGATCCCCAGCATTTCCAGCATCCCCACTAATGCATCGGCGGTATTACGATTATCATCAATTACAAGGGCTTCTGTCATATTCTTTCTCCAAAAATAAATTCCATCACATTGTATCCGAAGATGAGCGCAGAGACCATCCCCAATCAGGATCAGTATTTCGGCCTGCGCAGGATATTCAGAACAGTGTACGAAACGGACTCGGCATAGGCTTGCATCCGTTCCCCAAGCGTTTCATCGGAGAGAGGCGTATTTCCCGAATCCGCTTCTTGGAGCAAACCCAGCCCGGGCAAGTCGATCGAGAGCATATCCGCTGATCTCAACGAGGGGCTCTCCGTAAGCGGTAGCAAGTCAAATTTCAGGGGCGAATCGGTCAAGCTTCCTGCATCCGTCAGTAGACCTAGCATTTCCGCATCAGATGCGCCATGGATCCAGAGTGTATCATCCTGCAAAACCTCAGGCAGATCTAAATCCCAGACCATGATCGGACGAGGAACAGCGGATGCCAAACCTGTCAGGTTTTTGAAATTCTCAGGGTTGCTGATAAAAGCACTTGCGCCCGGCGCGCCAGCTTCTGCGCCATCCCATGCAACAAAAAGGATCGCACGGCGTGGGTCCAGATTATTCTCATGCCAGGTACGCGCTATTTCAAGCATCATCGCCGTACCTGAAAAATTCTGTGGGGAGGGATTTTGGCTATCATAAGCCGTATAAAGAACAACCATTTCGCTGGCAAGATTAGTATCATAGCCGCCCATAAAACCAATCGTGCTGTGCGTTTGGACAGAATCTGTTTTTTGAATATCCAAAGACATGCTGATCTGTGTGTCGAGAGCCTTGATATGCCAACCTGGCTCACGGAAGGTATCTACAGACATATCTTCGCCTGCCAAAATCGCATTTGCAGTTTCAATTGTGATGCGAAAAACGGGGATAGGTGTGATCTCTTCGGCAGCATCATCGCTTTCGTCACGATCAGGGATAAGCAAAGATTCCTGTCTGGCGAGTTTCGTAGATGAGGGCACGACCATCAAAACCCCTACAGCTCCACGTTCGGATGCGCGAGCAGCAAACTCAGGCGTAACAGCGCGAGCCATTACAACCGGAATTTTGCCGGTGAAATCATAATCCCCAATAACACTTAGTTCATCGATAAATGTATGGCGCACGAAAGCAAGCTGACCAAAAACTTCCCCGCCTGCGAGGGCTTTATCTTCAACCACATTGAAATCCTCGGTAAAGGTAAATGCGCCCGCATCTTTCGGACCATAAAAGAATAGCTCCGGCTCACTTTGAAACTCTGCAAAACTGATCTGATATGAGAAGTGGTAGTCCGAGACAAAACCATGTGCCTTCCAGCCACGTGCGATCTCCATTTCCTTGAAAGCTTCCTCGATGTAGAGGTCAATCTCTCCAGCGGGATCGTTTGACCTCTCCTGAATTGCGCGTAAAGCATTCACATGAAATACAGCATTATTCACATCAAAAGATTCTGCCACCCGCAAATAGGAAGTCTTTGGTCCCGTAAAACTGATCACATATGCACTGAGGGCAATAAAGGCAAGTGCGATCAACACAATTCGCTTACGCAGTAAAAGCGCCATGCTCATTGGCCAACGGTCAAAGAGCCAGCGCATCCCTTCTCCAAGGGCATTCAAACCTGCGATAGCAATAAAGAATGCCAGCGCAGGAACAAGGAGAATATAAGGGGCTGAGCGAATATACCCGACACTCTGAGCGATGAGCGCCCCCCATTCGGGGACTTCGGCCAGATGGAAGACCTGCGAGCTCATCACATCCGGGATGTAGAGGCTGCTTCCGCCAATATAGGTACCGAGGAAACCTAATTCTGCCAGAAGAAGCAAAACTGCGCTCATTTCCAACGCCGCCAGGACAAGGATATAAGGCATGATATTGGGTAGAATATGGCGCACGGCAATTTGCAGGCGTGTCAAACCGATCGATTCGGCGGCCATCACAAATTCCCTTTTGCGGATGCGCATCACTTCGCTGCGCACAAGCTGAGCGGTCTCTGTCCAGCCAACCGTAGAGAGAGCAACGAGAAAGACCCACAAGCCATTTTCTATATTGAGAGCATAGATAATGATGAGGCTGCTCAACAAGATCGGGACAGAAGAGATCAGATCGCTGATGCTTTTGATCGTTCTATCGAGAAATCGTCCCTCTGTCCAGCCAGCGAGAGCGCCAAGAAGTGTACCAAGCGCAACTCGCGCCAGGGTGATATAAACGCCCGCGATAAGAGTCATCCGCGCGCCGTAGAGTACCAAACTTAGCAAGTCATTGCCCCATTGATCCGTGCCAAAGAGATATTCTTCAGAAGGCTCAAAGGGTGGCGAGACCATTTCCTTGAGTTCAGAGTCGTAGTAGGGTCGAGCGGATTGTGCTACTAGATATGGATCATAGCTTCCCCAGCGCTGACCGAAAAGGACGATCATGATCATGGCCAGCAAAACGAATAAGCCAAATAGAAGAGAGGGGTTTGAGAACATCTGCCGCATTAACAGGCGATTGCGGCGTCGATTTTCGGCTTTGAAGGAGAATTCGGATGTGGAGGGTTGCTTCTGCATGGCTATGCCCTCCCCAAGCGCGGATCAATACGATGATTGAGCCAGTCGAGCAGCGCATTGATGAATTGGATCGTCAACCCGAGGGCAAGCACGACCACGATAAAAAGGATCGCTTCACGACGCTGAACTGCGTCCAGGGCATGTTGCCCGACCCCGGGCCAGCCGAAGATAAATTCCACAATCGGTAACACGCCCAAAGTAAAGCGAAACGAGACACCAAAGGCGGTTAGCAGAGGAATTCCCAAATTCCGCAGGATATGTCCGAAGAAGACCCGCCGCTCCCGCAATCCTTTTGAATGAGCAGTGCGGACATAATCCGCGCCCATGATCTCACCTAAAGCAACGTAGGTGGCGCGGGTGATATACGCCAGCGGACGCGCCATCAAGACCAAAACAGGCATGGCAAGATGTTCAAAATTCCAGGCGTAGCCCCCCATGCTAACAAGACGTTCTCCAAAAGTGAGTGTGTATTTAATGCCAAGCGTTTGGAGCAAAACTGCGAGCAAAAACGTTGGTGCTGAAATACCAACAATCGCCAAAAAAAGCACCAAATGCGCCTGTCCGCGATGCGTGGTGAGCGCAGCCATGCTGCCCATGGCAATGCCAATCACCATTGCCAAGCCAAGTGCAATGCCGATCAGGCCAAGGCTATTTGCGTAGGCGGCTTTTATGATCTCGGCGACTTCTACCTCGCCAGAAACCATTGTGGCCGTGCCTAAATTTCCGTTCGCAAGCATTTTGAGATAATCGCTTGAAAGCCCCCACGCATCCTTGAAAACTTCAACAAAATGAAATTCGTCTGGCGCATCTACCCAAATATCCATCATCAGCATTCCAAGAAAGGAAAGGAAAATGATGAGTAGAGAGATCACCAAAATTTTTAAAAGCAGCTCACTTAGGGAGGAAAGAATTTTCATTGATGTGCTCTAACTTTCTTTTTGATATTTTCTATATTTCGAACAGGGGAATTATAACCCAGGCGCGCAAAATAAATGACACTCTAGAAAGAAAGCTGTCCCATCTCGCTACTGTCATAGCCAGGCATCTCGTTAACCGCTTTTTGGAATTTTTCCGTTCCCAAAACATCCAGCAAAGGTGTCAACAAGGGATCACCAAAATAGACTTGCGGCACGATCAATTCGTAGCGCTCGTGAAAGAGCGGAACAAAATCAAGCTCAAGGGCTTCTGCTGCCGCTGCGATACCCAGCCCGCAATCAGCACGCCCGGATGCCACCGCCGCCGCCACGCCAAGATGTGTGAATTCATCATCCTTGTAGCCAGCCACCTGCTCCGGCATGATACCCAATTTCCCCATTTCATAATCGAGCAGGACGCGCGTCCCCGCGCCACGCTGGCGGTTAACAAACTGGATGCCCGACTCCGCAATATCTGCCAAACCCCGGATATTTTTTGGATTCGCCCGTGGGACAATGAGACCTTGCTCCCGATTAACCAGCATCACCTGCTGGACGGGGATTCCCGTCAAATATTTTTGGATATACGCATTGTTATAAACACCAGTCTCTGGGTCGAGCAGATGCGACCCCGCCAAATGCGCCTCGCCACGTTTCAACGCAACCAAGCCCCCCAGCGACCCGACATTCGACGAAACCAAGCGACGGTCCTTCTGCGAAAGATACTGTGCCATCAGATCGAGGGTCATGTCGTGTGAGCCGATGCAAAGAATAGTTTTTTCCAATTCGGCGCGCGTGCGATAAAGGTGAATATTGATCTTTTCGCCCGCTTCCATGCCTTGTGTGCCGCGAGGCATCAACGCCAGCCCGTCCGCGCGGACGAGGGATGAGATCACGCCCGCTCCACGATTTAACGGCGCAGCCAGCATCTTTTCACCCACGCGCCCAACCACCATGCGAATGTAATCGTCGTCTCCGCCGGGCGAGGCTGTTTTTCGAGTTAGCGTTGCTTCAACGGTATCCTTTTCAATTGGCGGGCGTCCCGTCCATTTGGCAATCATTTCTTCAACAAATATCTCACCCGTTAACGCTGCCGAGACGGGGTATCCCGGTATCCCGATGATGGGAATTTGGGAGTTGGGAATAGGGAGTTGGGAGTTGTCATCTCGCTTCCCGCTTCCCGATTCTCGATTTATCATCCCGATAATAACGGGGTGCCCCGGACGAACGGCAACACCATGCACAAGTAATGTGCCAAGTTTCTGCACTACACTCGCCGAGAAATCTTCCGCACCTGCCGAGGAACCTGCGTTGAGCAAAATCAAATCGTGGTTTTTGGCAGCTTCTGCGGCGCTCTCTGCGATAGCATCAAAATCATCGATGGTGATGGGATAGCGCGTGGCTTCGCCGCCCCAGCCTTTGATCTGCGCGGCAAGGACGAGGGAGTTATATTCGAGAATATCGCCGCGTTTGAGTTCGGAGCCGATCTCAACCAGTTCGGTGCCCGTCGGCAGGATAGCGACGCGTGGCTTGCGCGCAACGGGAATTTCAACATGCCCTGAAGCAGCGATAGCGCCCAGATCAGCCGGGCGCAGAACATGTCCAGCAGGCAGAACAAGCTGTGTGGCGACAATATCTTCACCCAGCGGACGGACGTGTTTCCACGGCGCAACCGCCGCACGAATGCGAATGGATTTCGGCTCACGGATGGCGGATGTGATCTCGCCGTCGGCGTCGAGAGCTTCGGTCTCCTCGATCATGATGACGGCATTGAAGCCTTCGGGCAGCGGATCGCCCGTATCGACATATTGCGCCTGCTCACCAATTTGGAGCGTGATCGGCGCGGTCAAGGTTGCGCCCGCCGCTTCATTGGCGCGGACGGCAAAACCATCCATCGCGGAGGCGTGATAATGCGGCGAGGAGACCTTCGCCCAGATCGGTTCAGCAAGCACACGCCCGAGGGCGTTCTCGTCGAGGAGGATGATTTCAGTGCCCAGCACACGCCAGAGATCAGCATTTTGGAGTGCGTCTCGCAGCGCGGCTTTGGCTTTGTCGAGGGGGATATCGTGGAGGTATACGGACATAGTTTTTATGTTATTTAGACTTGGTTCTTAGGTGTCTCCAACCTGTCAAGTGTGTTTTTATTTTAGGTTCAAGCAATTCGCTAACCTTTTCATCAGAAAATCCTATTAGCCCCAAAAGATATATCTCAAAAATCATAGTCATCACAAATATAGCAGATGGCAATTCTTTCTTAGAGAAGGTGGTCTTTTGCTTATTATGATGAACAAACTCATTCCTTGTATCTTTTACTCTTCGAGCAAATAGTTCAAAATCATCAATAAGCTCAAAAAGAATATTCTCCTTCTTAGCAACTAATTCATAAATTTTCGATTTAAAGCGCTTATAGTTTGCGTTATTTAAAGCCCCACTAACCCAGTCAACTAAATCAGCAGGAACAGCTTCCAACACCGTTTTCCTACGGGTTTTGAACTCATCTTTGGGAATATTTTGGTTATCAAACAGAACACTATGCAGAGATTCTAGAGCTTGAGCAATACTCAAAAACTTATGCTCAATAAAAGAACGTCCTTTGTAGAACAACAATTTATAAAGCTGAATTACTGTTTTATGTTCTTCAAAAGTTAAAAACCAAGAAACTATTTGTTCATCTGTTAAATCATCAAATGTAAAAAGAAATTCCTGTGGGATTTTCTTTTTCTGATCTCGAACAACTTCAATCGGCTGATAGTAAATATTGATTACTGGATAATGAATTTTTCCATTAGCATAATATTCTTGGTTTTCTTTAGAGTAACCAAATACTTTAGAAGGGACGGGCATTCTTTGCGCAGCAACTAATAACAGACTCGAAAACGCATTCAACTTAGCAAACAACTTATCAAACATAAAATCACGCATATTACTTTTTACAATTAAATTGGCTCGTTGTGAAATCTCCACATTAGTTTGTACAGAAGATGTAACAGGGCCAAAACTAGAAAAAGCGATCCCTGCTAATATTTCTTCATCTAGCTTAAATAATTGTTCTGCAGGAGTCCGATAATTTACTTTTGAAACAATTCCTCCATCAGTCACCTCTGTATTTATCGAAAAACCATGGCGGCCTACCCAAGCGTCAAGGTCATCATACTGGACAAGTAAGCGATTGAACATTATCTGATCTGGCGATAAAAAATGAACTCCTTCAAAGACAAAATGAG
This sequence comes from uncultured Anaerolineaceae bacterium, assembly GCA_964487745.1. Taxonomy (GTDB): domain Bacteria; phylum Chloroflexota; class Anaerolineae; order Anaerolineales; family Villigracilaceae; genus Desulfolinea. The sequence goes on from CAZASG010000047.1 coordinate 27,004, forward strand.
CATAGTATTTTCCACCACCAAATCCTAGAATGGGATAGGTCTCCTGAAGGGGAATGCACTTATATAAAGTTATTGGTTTTCCGTGTTGAGTAACTCCTAAAATAATCCTTGGCTCTTTTGACTTAGCGGATTCTCTTTTTTCAAGGACTCCAACAATGTCAAGCACAGCCCCATCTTCCTGAGAAAAAGTAAAAATACCTGGAAGTTGGTTTTCTTCTGCATTGGGTAGCCACCAATAGCCCATGAAATTAAGTGTTTCTTGCATTTTTTCTCCAAAATCTCTCTTTTCAGTACAAGCAAAATTATACCTCCCCCGCATGATAAAATCGCCGAATGACCACTCCCCCAACCTTATTATCAATCTTAGTCGCCATCACGCGCTTTCTCTACTCCAGCGTCGGCTTTGGTGGCGCGACGGGCTACCTCGCCGTGATGAGCCAATTCGACATTGAACCCAACCTGATGACTACCACATCCTCTTCTGGGGCGCGATAATTTTCGAGCCTAAGGGGCAGTGTGTTTTTGGGGCTATTTTACTGATCGCTGTGATTAAGTTTTAGGCAGGGCATTTCTAATCAACCGCCCACTCACTCACACTTCGACTTATCCCCATTGCCATCATAAATAATATCCACCCGCAGTCCCTCTGCTAGACTGACTTCCGTCAAAAGCGGCTCTCCCACTACGTCCAAATCATATACCTGATAAACCAACACATCAAAATGCGATTCGTTGGTTGGCTCATTATATTTATCATTTAACTGCACGCCAGCAGGTTCGACCAAGATCGTATGCTTGGTGCAGTTGCGGATATAGGCACGCACGGGCGGCTCTACGTCCACAATAGGCAAAGTTTTAATATCCCCTTCGACCGTCGAATAATTTGTCTGAGTCGTCGCCCAGCCTGTCGCACCCGGTTTGGAGGGTAGCTCAACCAGCAACCAACCTCCTCGAAAACCTCGCCCAACAGCTACAGCCGTCTCGCCGTCATAGAGCACGCCGACATAGTTATATGTCAAATCGGGACCCCGCCGAATATTCAGGTTCCCACCCGAAACGGTAAAGATCACAGGGGCGGGTGTCATGGAAGGTAAAAGGGTTGGCGTTGGCGTATTTGAAATTGGGGTTTTAGTTGCAGTTGGCAACACGGTTGGCATTTCCGGGCTTGGTGTCCAGGTTGGTATTTCACTCAACACCGGGTTACTCTGTGGCACATCTTCTTGCATCTCTGTAACTTGAACACATGCTTGCACAATAAGCATGACAAGCACCAGAACTGCAATATTTTTTTGTCTTCTATAATTTTGAATTTTCTTCATCATATAAGCTGTCTTTTCAGATTAACATCACTTCAACCGTCTCGCCAGCGCTCAACCCCGTCGCATCGGGGGCGATCTTGAGCAGCCCGTCTGCGCCAACGAGAGTAAAGATCAGGTTTGATTTACCGAAGATGGGTTCGGCAAGATATTGACCTTCACCCCGTCCCTCTCCCTGAAAGGGAGAGAGCATTAGCTTGACCGGAATCCAATCTTCGCGACCGGCTTGCGAGGGGATATTCACCGTCAATTTCGCCGAAATGCTGGGGCGAATTTCTTCGGCAGATTGTCCCAGCAAGCGCCGCACAAGCGGCGCAACAAAAACGTATCCATTCACCAGCGCACTGACAGGATTACCAGGCAGCCCGATCACGGCTTTGCCGTCGCAGACACCCAAAATGGTCGGTTTTCCGGGGCGGGTATTCACACCATGCACCAGCACGCCAGGCTCGCCCAATTCGTGAATTGCGGCGGCGGTCATATCGCGGGCGCTGGCGGATGATCCCGCCGTGATGAGCACCATTTCGCATTCGCCCAACGCGCTTGAAATCGCGGTTTTCATCGCATCCATGCTATCGGCAACAATGCCATAAACCACTGGTTCGCCGCCATATTTCTCGACCAAAGTAGAGAGAGTGTAGGAATTAATATCCCGCACCTGCCCGGGTTGGGGGCGTTTTTCGGGATGAACGACTTCGTCGCCGCTGGAGATGATGCCGACCTTGGGACGCTTCGCCACTTCGACAGTTGTGAAGCCTAAAGCCATTAAACCGCCAATTTCAGCGGGGCGGATCGCACTCCCTTTGGGCTTGATGAGGGCTCCCTCGGCAACATCTTCCCCGATACGGATGACGTTCTCCCCGTCCGCAACAGAGCGCAGGATTTCGATTTCGGGATTTGCCACAGAGTTCACAGAGAGCACGGAGTTTTTCTCTATGTTGAGTTTTTCTCTGTGGGCTCCGTGCGCTCCGTGGTTAAGCATTTGGGTATATTCGAGCATCACGACCGCATCCGCGCCTTGGGGTAGCATCCCGCCAGTGTGGATGATGGCAGTCTCAG
>CAZASG010000048.1:0-29370 GCA_964487745.1 uncultured Anaerolineaceae bacterium
CTCACACACGAGATTGGCAATGTCTTCTCACCAGATTTCTCCCCTGATGGCGAGCGGATCATCTTCATCAACCGTCCGCCCAACGAACCGACGGGTCTTTGGATCATGGATAAAAATGGCGAAAACCCACGACTGCTTTACGGTGGCCCTAATTATGCCGGACCGAATACCCTCGTTAGCGCGGCCTGGGGACCCGACAATCGGACGATCGCTCTCGCCATGAGCGAGAATCAACTATTTGAATATGAGATTTTCCTCTTTGATACGGAAACAGAGGAAGCGCCTCGCCGCGTGACCTATGGCTTGCTCGGCATTACCGGCAGCGTGGACTGGTCCCCGGACGGACGTTACCTACTCATCTCCGCCGGACCACCTCTTGACAAGGACATCTTCCGCTACGAGATCGAGACCGGTATCATGACGCGTTTCACCTATGGTGGAAATAACAACTCCGCTGTCTACTCCCCCGATGGCGAGTGGATTGTCTTCAATTCCCTGCGCAACAACGGCCAAGCAGATCTCTACATCATGAGATCTGACGGCAGCGACCTCCAGCAGATCACCGAAAACCCCGAACCCGACTGGCAGCCCCAATGGGAGCCGTAAGCTTTAGGGCGGTAGCGGTGTGGGAATTCTGTGCCCCAACTGATCGCCTGTTATATCGCCTCGCACATATGCCTGAAGATCAGACCACTTGATGTGGAATTTTGCAGTTTCGCGCATGTGGTCCAACGTGATTATAGTGAGCTGTTCAATTGTGTTTGGAATATATTTGCTTGCAATGTCACTTTGATTTTTGAAAGCATGCATCAAAACGCCAACAGTTCGCTCTGGACTGCAGCATGGTCGATATATTCCTTGACAATCTATATAAATGATCATTACGAAGGCATCATTATTTGTGTTATTTTCCTTAGATGCTGGTTCAAAGATAATATCGATCACTTGATATTTTGCTTCGATTGTTGCCGCCAACGGATCAACCCCATAGATTGATAGGTTTAGTGTGGGAATAATGGTTGCAGACGAGTTGACCGGAGTGGAAGTTGCTGGCAAAGGTGGTAAAGGCGGTGATGTCCCCAAGGCTGTTGCTGTCAGTTGATTAGCGGTTTCTGTTATTGTTGGTGCGTTTTCTTGTGGTTGTGTTGGGGGTTGCGTTGGAATACAAGCAAAGATTACAGGAAGTAAAAAGATCAGTGTGAGAATAATGGGGTGTTTGCGCATAAACCCTCCCTTTGTTAGGCGTTTTTTCATTATACAGATTTTTTAAGAAAATAAAAGTCTTATTATCCTGCTATAATCCCAGCCATGATTCTTCTCACAGGCGGAACCGGCTTTGTCGGGCGGGCGTTGGCGCGCCAACTTGTTGAAGCCGGGCACGATGTCCGCATCTTGATCCGACCTTCGCCACAAAATCCGCGCCTTCCCAAAGGCGTACCTGTCGAGGTCTCGGTGGTCAGCCTTGGCGATCTGCGAGGCTTGCGCGCAGCCCTGCGTGGTGTGGATCATATCTATCATCTGGCGGGGGGAGAGAGCAGTAATACCCTCTTTGAAACCGATATCGAAGGGACGCGTACACTCGTCCAGGCGGCGGGCGAAGCAGGTGTCCAGCAGATCATCTATTTGAGCCACCTCGGTGCTGATCGAGCATCCGCGTTTCCGGTGCTTCGAGCGAAAGGGATCGCTGAGGAGCATATCCGTAGTGGAAAGGTAAAACATACCATTCTGCGTTCATCCATTATTTTTGGTCCAAGGGATAATTTTACAGATGCGCTGGCGTATTTGGTGCGGGTCTCGCCCGGTCTCATCTTCCTCCCGAATAAAGGCGAAGTGCGTCTACAGCCCCTCTTTGTAGAAGATTTGGTGACCAGCCTCTTGTGGTCACTTGAAAACCCCGAGCTTGAAAATGAGACCCGTGAAATTGGCGGTAGTGAATATTTCACACTTCGCCAGATCATGGAAGTTATCCTTTCGGCGATGGGCAAAAGACGTCTGATTTTTTCGGCGTCTACGCCGGTTTTGCGTGTGCTGAACGTGCTATTACAAGCCTTTTTGCCAAAATACCCCATTTCAGGTTTCTTCCTGGATTACCTGGCGACTGACCGCACCTGTGAAACCGATTCGCTCTCACGCGTTTTTGGGTTGATGCCTGCACGCTTTACCTATCGGCTTGATTATTTGCGCAAGAAAAGCTGGCGGGAGCGCTTGCGCGAACGACGGAAAAAATGAAATAAGGGTAGGGCACTCCTCCCTCGCAGCAAAAAATGTCATCCTACACTATCCGCGTACTTGATAAATACGAAGAGATGCTTCAGGTCGAAGCCCTGATCGACGATATCTGGGGCGGTGGCCCTGCTGATTCTGTCCCCGCGCACTTACTAATCACCATTGTGCGAAATGGCGGGCTTGCTTTTGGCGCATTTGAAGATGATGAGATGATCGGGCTGGCTTTTGGTTTTCCCGCTTTTGCCGATACCCCACAAGGTCATCTACTCAAACATTGCTCACATCAGATGGGTGTTCATCCCGCGCATCAGGGCAAGGGGATCGGTTTTGCTCTCAAACAGGCGCAATGGCAAATGGTGCGCCAGCAGGGGCTTGACCTCATCACCTGGACTTTCGACCCCCTTCTCAGTCGAAACGCCTATCTCAACATCGCGCGGCTGGGCGCAATCTGCAACACATACAAGTGCAACGAATATGGCGAAATGGTCGACAGCCTCAACGCAGGCATTGCCTCTGATCGTTTTCAGGTGGATTGGTGGATCAATACCAGACGCGTAACCCAGCGATTGGATACGAAGAACTGGGTGGCATTGGGACTCAAAAATTACCAGGAAGCTGTCCCGCAAATGCTCTATGTCCCCGAAGCGGACGTGGATTTGGGCTTGCTGAAGCCTCCCAAAATATTTTTCCCCCCAAGCGAAAAACTCCTTCTTCTTCAGATTCCGAACGATTACCAAACCCTTCGCGCGCTTGATAAGTCCCTTGCTGTAGATTGGCGCTTTTTCACTCGTGAAGTTTTTGAAGAAGCCTTCAATACCGGCTATATCGTCACTGATTTTATCTATGATCGCAGCGAGAGTCTTCCACGCAGCTTTTATGTCCTCACAGATGGGGAAAGTACCATAGGATAATCAATATCATTGCGAACCAACGAATATTGGCGTGATGATTTTCTTACTAGAGAAGAATCAAAAACAGACGCAAGTTGCCGTTGCGTCTGTTTTTTTAGGATGAAATCTGTTTGGACGGGAAGAAAGTTTTTCGTTTAGTCTATGGTCACCTCCACGGGGGCTGATTGTCGTCGTTCGAGCGTGCCGCCATACCAACGGGGTGATAGGTCGGTTCTGCGCGCGGCTCGGAACGTTGGGGGGGAGAGAATGCGCTCTGCTGTTTTGGTGCAGGGCGGAAAGTGTTGGTTGAAGCACGTGGCTTATTAAAGGTGCGCTGTGTTTTGGGTTTGCTGTAATTCACTTTCCTTACAGCCCTAGAAGATTTGTCCGCCATGCTGAAGATACGCTCACCAGCAATAGAGAATGCACCAATGATAAGCACACGTGTCAACCAAACCATAAAAGCGACGAAGATCGGAACGGCTTTCATCAGAGTTGCCTGTGAAAGGACGGCGCTGCCAACAGCGGGGTGTTGAAGCATCGCAACCGAGACACCCCACCAAGTCAGCATTGCGTTCATGGCAGCGGCAAGAAGCCATGCCCCGAAGAGATACCAAACTTCAGCGGGTTCATCATTACCCTGTTCGGGGGTAAAGAGACGGGCGATCCCGGCAAAGTCTATGCCGCAGAATGCAAGAGAGAGAATGGTTGCCCACCGCATCCCGAGAAAACGCAATTCGCCCAATAGGTCTCGCAGGGCGAAGTCGGTCGTTCCGAAGTTGAAGATTTCAAATGAAAGCAATGCACCAAGCAGGATATATCCAAAAAGCTGCCCACGTTGAAGATTGCTGTTTTTAAGCGCTGAGAATGGTCGAATTGAAGATCTGTTCATGGCTGCCTCCTTTAGTCTTTGGGTGAAAACGCCATGTGGAAAAACGTAGATATTGGGGTATCTAGAATATAGAACAATTGTTCTAAAAAGTCAAGAGGCAATTACCTTAAAGTTTCATTGCAAAATAAAAAGGTGACTTTCAACAGTCACCTTTTTTCGAAATATTTTCCTTGTTGACGCTATCTACAGATCAAAAGAGGGATTTTGGTTTTGCGCAAAACTTCGTCCACAACGCTACCTAGAACAACCTCTACAAGCGAACTGGATTTATAGCCCCCCATGATGATGAAATCGCATCCATTTTCTTTGGCTGTGCTTAGAATGATATCACTCCTTACACCGGTTTCATGGCGAATGAAATTAGCCTGTAACTCGTTCTTTTTTAGATACTCCTGTGCGTCGTTGAAGACACTTTCGCTATCGGTTTCTTCGTGTTCTATGATCAATACACAAAGTTGAATCCCCCATTCTTTGCCCAAGTAAGCTGCCAGATAGAGTGCCTCTTTTGACTTTGGCGTACCGTTATAAGCAAGCAAAGCGTGTTTAAGATTTGAAACCTGGTTACGGACTACAAGTATAGGGCGTGGGCAGCGTCGTATCATGGTGCGCAGCCCTGAAGCAAAGCGTGCAATTGGATGATCTCCGGGCGGGAATGCCACTTTGGTAATGATGATGTCCGTCCAATGGGATCGCTCGCAGGCGATGCGAGGGACAGCCCCGGATTCGATCGCCAAGAGACCATTGATTTTTGCTAGACGACAATGCTCTTCGAAATCAACTTTTAGTTTGAGGGGAATATCCCCTTCCGCTTCTGCCTTTGTTTTCACAACGTGTAAGCCTTGAATTTTGCTATCCTCTCTTTTCGCAAAGATAATAGCTTGCTCAAGCGCGTGCCAATCAGTATCTGCAAGACTGGCCAAGACCAAAATATTTGAGAACAAATTCTTCTTGCCGGGGTCTTTTAGCATGTCATCACGCCAGACACCGGGAGCTGGTCCAGATTCCAATGGGTCAGGAGTCACGAAATCATAGATGGTTGAAAGCAAGCGCGAAAAACGTTGCGAAAATTCCGGGCTGAAACGATATTCCAGATCTCCCACGGCTTTTTCTGTTGTGATCTGCCAGTCTAGTGTTTCTTCCAACTCAGCGCGATGTTGAGATATCCATAGATAAAGCTCGACCTCGGTGCGTTGTGGAAAATGTCGCAGGATGCCCCTTTCCCAGATAACTTTTATGATCGGGGCATAAACTTCATCATGCCAATGAAGTACAGCTTCTTCGTATGAAATATCCCGTTTTTCGTCAAGTCCCATGAAGTAGCGATGGACCTCGATATGCTCCAAAAGGATTGGATATAAACCGGGGCTTGTTGCCCTGAAATCTGTCTCGGGTTTAAGTTGATCGAGCTGTGTTCGTTCAAAAAATTCCAATAGTTCTGCTTTTATAATCAACTCATCGGGCTGAACATCTGGTGTGATGTTAACCCGTGTACGCACTTCCCTGACAAAAGCCTGGATAGTGGGGGCACCCAATTCTCGTGCAACAGAGACGCGGTGATTCCCGTCTAGCACAAAGAAGACTTCACCGATTTGATATACCTCGATGGGAGGCAAGCCCGTTGGGCCAGTAGCGCCAGCCATTACCCGCGCCCACCGATCCTGATCGCTATCGAATAAGGGCAAAAAACTGCGCGAAAAATCCTTGTTTCGCCCAACGCTGCCGACGATCGCATCGAGGGGGATATCGCGCAGCACGGTTTTATTGCTTTCTATGGCACGAAGTTTTTGGCGTATCTCTTCATAGGAAAGTAAAGCCGTAGATTTTCCTGCAATACGCGCAAGGATGCCTTCAATAGCAGCTTTTTGACGTGCTTTTCTGAAATCATTAACTGCATTGAATGACAAATTATCCAGCGACATTTAGTCTTCCTTTTCTGCTGCATCGATAGGATGTTCCATTTTGTAGGTGATAACTTGCTGCGGGAATGGGATTTCGATCCCGGCTTTATCCAGTTCTCGATAAATAGCGGTATTTACCTTATCGAACATCCGACGCGTATCAATATAGGATTCGATCCACCAGCGGACGCGGAAGTTGAGTGCAGAAGGACCGAATTCAAGGAAAAGGGCTTCGATAGGACGACTTTGCAAAACGCCATCCACTTGCCTGACTGCCTCCACGATGATTTTGCGCGCTTCTTCAAGATCGGTACCATAGGCAACGCCGATCTCAATTTGGATGCGGTATTGCGTATCGGGGTAGGAGTGATTGATCACCAAGCTTTTGCCGATGACCGAGTTCGGGACGATGACCATGCGGTTATCCCGCGTGCGAATACGCGTACTGCGCAATCCAATATCGACTACATCTCCCCAGGTATTCAGTTCGAGGAGCTCGATCCGGTCGCCGATCCTGAATGGACGATCGAACATGATGACGAAACCGTTGATGGTATCGGCTAAGGTGGCTTGTGCGGCGAGGGCAATTGCCAGCGAGCCGATCCCCAATGTGGCGACCACACCGCCAACTTCGATGCTGAAATAATCGAGGAAAATAATGCCGACGATCACGGTCAGGACGATGAGCAGCAGACGTCGGAAGAAGGGCATTAGTTGTTCGCCCAGTTCTATCTCACGGGTGACGGAAAGCTGATTTTCGTACCATTTTGCGAGATTGTTAATTAGACGCCACGCAATAGTGGAGCCGATCAGCCAGAAGAGGACAAAATAAAAGGCGTCCAGATCAACATTAAGTTCTTCGAAGATGAAGTCAAGGCGACTGAGTGAGAATTTAAAAGCGTAAACCAGAACCAGCCAATATAAAGGCGGCGCGACAGATTCCAAAATAACGTCATCAAGGGTGGTTTTGGTCTGGCGTGTGAAGCGGCGTGCAACCCGTTTGATGATGAATTTTATCGCCCAACGTCCGAGGAAGGCTGTGGCAAGAAAGATCAAAATGGAGATGCCGATCTGCATCCATTCGGTTTGGGTAAGTGTTGACCAGTTCATATTTTGCTCCTGTGATTTCAATAAAACGGCGTTAGTTTACCATTTACAGGCACGAAAGGTGTTGATTTATTCTAATGTATAATCTTCGCCATCATGATAAATCCCTATCTTGTTTTTATTCTGGCTGTTTTATTGATCCAATATCTTCTGGATCTGGTTGTTGATATTCTTGAAATCCGTTCTTTGGCCCTGGTACTGCCACGTGATTTTCGGGATGTCTATGATGAAAAAGAATATGCACGCTCACAGGAATATAAACGTGTAACAACTCGCTTTGGACAGATTAGAGCCAGTTTGACCTTGATCGTAACGGTGATCTTTATTTTGATCGGCGGTTTTAATTATGTTGACGTTTTCGCGCGCAGCTTTGGGCTGAGCTCCATTCTGACAGGCTTATTATTCACAGGGATTATTTACCTGCTTTCCTATTTATTTTCCCTTCCCTTCTCAATCTATTTCACCTTCGTGATTGAAGAGCAGTTTGGCTTTAATAAAACGACTGTGAAAACTTTCATCGTAGATCGAATTAAAGGCCTGTTGCTTTCTGCTTTACTCGGAGCCCCATTGCTGGCGATGCTGCTTTGGTTCTTTGAAGCGACCGGAGAACTGGCCTGGCTTTACAGTTGGCTTGGTGTGAGCCTCTTCACTTTCGTTGTCCAGTTTTTGGCGCCGGTCTTGATCATGCCCTTATTCAACAAGTTCACGCCACTCGAAGAAGGGGAGCTGAAAGAAAAGATCACCGATTACGCGAAAGAACAGAATTTCGCGCTGGAAGGGATTTATACAATGGACGGCTCCAAACGCTCAACGCGCTTGAATGCTTTCTTCACAGGCTTTGGGCGTTTTCGCCGCATCGTCTTTTTTGACACCTTGATGGAAAAACTGGATGATGATGAGATCGTGGTGGTGCTCGCCCACGAAATGGGACATTTCAAACGCAAGCATATCCCCAAGATGGTGGTCGCCTCGATCCTGCAAAGCGGCTTGATGTTCTTTATCCTGTCTTTGTTCCTGGAGAATAAGCAGCTTTTCGCCGCTTTTGACATGGAGCATCTTTCTGTTTATGCCAGCCTGATCTTCTTCCTTTTCCTTTATACGCCGATCTCTTCATTGATCTCTATCTTCTTCAACATCTACTCGCGCAAAAACGAATATGAAGCCGATTCCTGGGCTGTCGAGACAACGGGGTTGGGGCAGGTCTTGGTCAGCGGCTTGAAGAAACTTAGTGTACACAATCTCTCGAATCTGACGCCGCATCCGCTGAATGTCTTTTTAAATTATTCTCATCCACCTGTTTTGGAGCGGATTAAGGCGATTGATGAATTAGAACTTGGTTGACAACAGTATGAGTAGAAAAAACGTGTCAGAAAAAGATCGTGAAACAAGCATCTAATACCAACCGCCTGGTCTGGCTGATTATCGGATCAATAATCCCCCTTGTTTTAGTTATTCTTGGCGTTATCAAGGTCGGGATGCTCGAATCATCACAAGGCATCGTCGATACAACCACGGAGCACGCTGTTTTCTTCATTGGGCAGTATATTGGTTTTCCCTTTGGCTTGCTGAATATATTTGTTCTGATCTATGCCCTGAGAAAAGGCACTTTGAAGAAAGCGCCTGCCATCACAGGGATTATCATTGCGATACTCAATATCCTTGTCGGGCTGTTGATGTGGATCGTATATTTCATGGTCTTGGCGTTTGCGGCAGCATTTTGATGCTCCTCATCTTTTTTGCGGCGTATATTTGAGTGAAGGTGGAGGAATGCAAATATTATTGAAGCAATTGATATGTTATGATGGTAAAGACTAGTGGAGAAAACGGGAACGTTATTTTAAGGGAGTAAAATAAAAAATGTCAGGATATGTTGAATATTCTCTTGATGATGGAACAACTATTTTGGTTGAAGTGGATCAGAAAAGGGGCGGGGTCGTCCCTGCATCAAGAACCAGTGGTGAAAAAGAAACTGGTAGCAAAAAAAAGTTTACTGATGCTCTCTCATCAATGCGAGGATCAATAAAGGCTATGGTCAAAGAACTGAATGAGATGGAAATTGATGAGGCGGATATTGTATTTGGCATAAAAGCGACAGGGGAAGCTGGAATATTTGCTGTGAGTAAGTTTGGCAGCGAGGTAAATTATCAAATCACCATAAAGTGGAAAAGACAACCGTAAGTATTCACAAATAGTACCAGGCTATAGAGATGTAGAGATATAAATGGTAAGCAATATAGAAAATGCTATTGTAAGAATATGGGATGGTAAACTGGGTGTTGTTGGGGGAGGTGTTTTGGTTCAACAAGATCAAGTTCTAACCTGCGCGCATGTTTTACCTGATAGCGATTTGCAAGACATATTTATTGACTTTCCACTTGTAGATTCAAGGAAAAAACTGAAAGCTAGAATCATTGAACGTTTGGAGGGGCATGATCTAGCTTTAGTAAAAGTAATTGATGTTCTACCCGAAAATACACGCCCATTAGAATTTGAAAGGAACCGTCCTGTAGCATCTCATAGTTTCTCTGTCTACGGCTTCCCTGATGGGCGAGATGGGGGGGGCTGGTCCTTTGGGAAAATATTGCGTAAAAACTCTAAAGGCTATTATCAAATCGAAGCAGACACTTCATATTCACCAGAGCAGGGCTACAGCGGTAGTCTGGTTTGGGACGAAACGAGTTCCGTAGTTATGGGGATATTAAGTGAAACAGATAGAGATGTTGCTAGGACAAAAACAGCATATGTCATACCTGTAAATCTTATTCTTAGTGTATTCCCTCATCTTGAAACTGTTTTGGAAGAGAATAAAGACCGCATTCAATATGCATGCTATATAAGTTATCCTAATGATTTCGGAGCACAAGGAAATCGCGTTCGTGATTTTGCGAGAAAACTTGCAAATGCACTAGAGTGTGATATCAAATCCTTGCTAGACTATCCTGTTTTTTTTGATTCTGAACATCTTGATCTAAGCGATGATATGGAGAAGGCTTTATGCGAGAGTGTTTGTTTGATTGTTATATTGACTCCCAAATACTTTCGGCACACATCCCCATTATGTGCAATGGAATTCAAGGCGATGGAACAGCTAGAAAAGAAACGGTTTGAGAAACTCTCTAGGCGTTTCGATAATATCTCTTTTATTATTCCTGTGCTACCTTACAGCAGAGATATTTTACCAATGACTTCGATTGGGACGCGAAAGAACTATGATTTTCGGGATATGACTGTCACAGAAGATCCTTCAACACACCCCAAATATGCTCGGTTAATCAGGGAGATAGCGGAACATATTTATAGGTGCTACAGTGTTTTGGAAAATGGCATTGACCAAAGTAATTGGGAAAAGTGTTCGAATTTTAGTTTCCCTGTTTTAGACAAACATGACAAATTATTTAGTCACATTCATCATCACTTTGGCTTTCCTGGGAGGCACAAATGATGCCTTCTACCGAAAGCCATTTTGGGAAAGTGATTACTTTTTATTCATACAAAGGGGGAACTGGACGCACAATGGCTCTAGCCAATATTGCCTGTGTTCTAGCTGAGAGAGAAGTAACTAAAAAAGGCATACTAGTAGTTGACTGGGATTTAGAAGCTCCAGGGTTACATCGTTTCTTTTCACTTTCAAGGAGGCAACCGTTTTCTTCAAAAAGAGAGAAAAAATTTGAAAGCGCTACTGGGTTAATTGATCTTTTTGTAACAATCAACAATAATGTAGAAAAACATCAAGGATCAAGTGAAGAACTTCAGACAGAAGAAAAAGCGAAATTATTAATTGATCGCATCAACATCGATAAATATATTCAAAAAACAGAAATTAAGAATATAAGTATCATGAAAGCAGGTAATTTTGATGATACCTATGCTGAACGTGTAAATTCTTTTGAGTGGGAAGAACTTTATCAGAAATCTCCTTGGATATTTAGGGTATTTGCGGAAAAACTAGCCAGTATCTATGATTATGTTCTTATAGATTCTCGTACGGGTATTACTGATACTGCAGGGATTTGTACAATGATTGTGCCTGAAAAGTTGGTCGTTGTAACTATTCCTAATAAACAAAGTTTAACGGGGATAACTTCTTTGGTAAAGCAAGCGGTAGAATATCGCAAAGCTTCTGATGATCTGCGTCCGCTCATGGTATTTCCTCTTCCATCCCGAATAGACGCTGATCAACCTGACCTACGCCAAAAGTGGCGGAGGGGTAGTACTAGAGATGGAATTGTTGGGTACCAAGATGAATTTGAAAATCTACTAAAGGAAGCTTATTCGCTACCAGTATGCGATCTTGATGATTATTTTGATGAGGTTCAAATCCAACATGTACCGTACTATGCATATGGTGAAAAGATCGCAACCTTATATGAAAGCAATGAAGATAGTTTATCAATAGTAAAAAGCTATAAGAATTTTACAGAAAGGCTAATACTTGACACTGGTCCTTGGGCAAAGGTAAAAGAACAAACATCTATAGAAGAACAAGTTAAAGAATATCCCAATTTTCTTGTTCCAGCAATATCATCATTAAGCAACTCCTTTGATAAAGTTGGAAATCAAGCAGCCAGTTTCCTGCGTATCATCACTTTATTAGTTAGCTCTATAGGTTTCGGTATTGCTATGCTCAGTGGAGCATACGTTTCAATAATGTTGATTGGTTTTGACCAAGTGCAGGTGCTAGATAATATTTTCCCCATTCTAATGGTCATAGGCGTTACGTATGGGATTAGCTGGATCGTGGCTCTGGTTGGGATTCGTCTTTTCTATAATCTAGTGTTGCCCTATGTGATGAACCTATATGCTTGGGGCACACTTGCAGGTATTCTAATCTTGTATTCGGCTATTCTCCAAAAAATTTATGGGCAAGAATATTATCTGAATAACTTTATCAAATATGTGTCTGTTATGGCTGTCGCCTTTGCCGCTTTGTTGGGTTTTCATTTGTTGATCGAGAATCATAGCCTGTTACCTTTTTCCGTCCCTCTGTTGATGTTCAACTTGGGACATTTATTCCTGATCGTCTTCCGTTATATTTATACACCAACCGTGAAGTACGAATATCTAACTGCTGATATCCTCTTCTTTTTCGGGATGACCGCCATTAGTGTTTTTATGATGATCCATATCGGGGTGCTAAAAGGGGTGAGAACGAGGATTGGTGATCTTTTCAAGAAAGTCGACAAAGGCAATGGAAAATAAGCGAAAAGCCTTCACTTTACAAGGTGAAGACTCTTTTTTATGCAAATAAAAAATGTGTGATCTCCCGACTACGTATTTTCCTTTTCTCTATTTATCTAATCATCTATCCTCTAACCCACCCCAACCCGCTCAAACTGACTGTTGAAAATATCGGCATAGAAGCCGCCATTTCTAACACAGCTCTAACATAAACCTCTTGATTTTCTCCTCTGTGGGGAGTATAACTTACCGTACGTTCAGTAAGTTAGGAGAAAATCTATGTCCCCACATCCGCGCGTAGGTCGCGACCATATCCTCGACATCGCCGAAAAGCTCTTTACCGAGCATGGCTTCAAATCCGCTTCGATCCGTGAGATCGCGCGCGAGTGCGGCGTGACGAATGCTGCCATCTACTACCACTTCCCCGATAAGGAGAGTCTCTTTATAGACGTGATGCAGCGCCATGCCGACACTTTGCGAGACAAGATGACGCTTGCTGGAGAAAATATCGAATCCTCGCGCGAGCGAGTTATCGCTATTTTACAAGCCTATATTGATGTTACCGCCGGGCAGCATGCGCCCCTTTTCATGTTACGCAGAAATGCCAAACACTTAAAAGGACATGGACAACATCGGGGTGAATTTATGCGAACAATTAGCCAACCATTGGTCAATGCTTTAGCCTTTGCCAAAGAGATGAATGAAATAAGAATTACCCCCAGTGCAGAAGAAATTGCCGCCATGATGTTTGGTATGCTGCACGGGCTTGCTCAACAGCATCGTTCTCTTGGTAAGGATAAAGAATTCATCACAAAAGATGATATTCAAATGGCGGTTGACCTCTTTTGGGAAGGGATCGGAAACCATGCCGGCTAAAAATTCAGAGCAAACTCTTCAATTGGGAAACTTTCGTAAATCCTTTTTCCCAAGAGCTGCGCCCGGCAAGGCTATGCTTGGGGTCGCATTTTTTTCTGCCTTCATGGCGATTGTTGAATTTATCTCTGCCGTGAATAAATATTTCAAGCCACCCAGCACTGTCTTGAGCGATTCTTATCGACAAGATTCGATCATGATCGCTGCAATTCTTTCTGTGATCTTTGTGTTGCTCACGATCATTATGTGCGTACTCTACTATGTTCATAAAAAGCATCGTGTAGACCTTTATGACGGCGGTGTTGTCATCGTCACCTGGCGTGGAAGCACAACCTTTGCCTGGGAAAATATCTACGATCTGAAAGTTATGCCTATTTATGGAAGAAGTACGAAGCCGATCAATTGGGAATATACCCTCACGCGTGATGATGATGTGAAGGCTACATTTCGCGGTTTGGAAGGGGTGCGTACTTTGGGAAAATATATAGAGAAAAAAGTTTCATAGAATATAAGGAAAATAATGTCTGGTATCAAACGAACACTCACTTATCTAAAAAAATATCTATTGCCCACATCGGGCGCATTACTCAGCCTCTTGCTCGTCAACGCAGCGAATTTGGTCTCACCCAAGCTGCTCCAGCGCCTGATCGATGATGGCGTCGCCGCTCTCGATATGGATGTCGTTTGGGGCGTGGTGATCGCCCTTTTTGGCGTTGCTATCGTGCGCGGGCTTTTTAATTTTTTACAGGGCTATCTTGGCGAAGTCGCTTCGCAGGGCGTTGCCTATGAATTGCGTAATAGCATCTTTGAGAAACTTCAAAATCTGAGTTTCTCCTATCACGACCGCTCACATACCGGCAAATTGATGACCCGCATGACCTCCGATGTGGAACTTGTCCGCATGTTCCTCGGGCGTGGCTTGGTAATGTTGGTCTCATCCATTGTTTTGCTGATCGGCACGCTCATCATGCTCTTTTTGATGAATTGGAAACTGACCTTGCTTGTTATGCTTGTGATTCCGGGTGTGGGTTTTATCTTCATGCTTTTCGTCAAAAAGATCATGCCTATGTCACGTACCGTCCAACAGAAATTGGGAGTGCTGAACACCATTTTGCAGGAAAATCTTTCAGGGATGCGCATTGTCAAAGCCTTTGCGCGCGAAGGTTACGAGATCGAACGTTATGGTGAAGCCAACGTCGATTTCCTCGATGCCAATATCTCAATGATCAAACTCTTCACCACCTTTTTCCCGCTCGTTTTCTTTATGGGAAATGTTGGCATGGTCATCGTGGTTGGTATGGGTGGTCTCTTTGTCATCAACGGGACTCTCTCCCTCGGTGAGTTGGTCGCTTTCACAGGCTACCTGATCTACCTGCTGATGCCCATGTTCATGATGGGCATGATCGGCGCGATGCTCTCCAGGGCGGAAGCCTCCGCGCAACGGCTCTTCGAAGTGCTGGATGCTGAATCGGATGTAAAAGATGCCCCTGACGCAGTGACCCTGCCCAAAGTCGACGGGCGGGTCGAACTCCGGGATGTCCGCTTCCGTTATATCGGTGCAGAGTCCGATGTCGTCACCGATCTCAGCTTTGTCGCCGAACCCGGTCAGACCATCGCGATTTTAGGGCAGACTGGCGCAGGTAAATCATCCATCATCACCCTCATCCCGCGCTTCTACGACGTTGCCGAAGGGAAGGTCTTGATCGACGGGCAGGATGTCCGCAAAGTGACCCTTGATTCGCTCCGCTCGCAGATCGGCATCGTTCTGCAGGAGACAACCCTCTTCAGTGGCACGATCCGTGAGAATATCGCCTACGGTCGCCCTGAAGCCAGCGTTGAAGAAGTGGAAGCCGCCGCCAAAGCTGCTCAGGCGCATGAGTTCATCCTCGAGCAGCCCGACGGCTACGAGACCGTGGTCGGTGAACGTGGCGTGGGGCTTTCGGGCGGGCAGAAACAGCGTATTGCCATTGCCCGTGCTCTTTTGTTAGACCCACGCATCCTCATCATGGATGACTCGACTTCCTCCGTGGATGCCGAAACAGAATATAAAATTCAGCAAGCTCTCGAAGACTTGCAAAAGGGACGCACCACCTTCGTCATCGCCCAGCGCATTAGCACTGTCCGCAATGCCGACAAGATCCTGGTGCTCGACAAAGGGGTGCTCGCTGCTGAAGGCACGCATGAAGAATTGCAGCGCACGAGTGAGCTGTATATGGAAATTATCGAAACCCAGTTTGGGAAAGAAGACTAAAAAGATTTACCACGAAGGCAGAAAAAGCACGAAGAAAAACTTTGTGAACTCTGTGGTGAACAAACAGGAGCAACACTTATGATGCATGGAATGCGACGTATCGCAGAAACAGAAGAAGAAAAAGCACAAAATACCGGTAAAGTCGTTTGGCGTTTGGTCAAATACCTCGCGCCTTATAAAAAATACGTTTTGGCAGCCTTTTTCCTTGTCTTGGTCAATGCTGCCGCCCAAGGTTTGGGGCCAATGCTCATCGGGCGCGCAGTAGATGGTGCCATTTCAGAAGGTGATAAGGCTGGCTTGCTTTGGATCGTCCTCGCCCTGCTCGGCGTTTATACGATGGGCATGTTGGCAATGCGTTTTCAGATTTACACCATGTCCACAACAGGACAGAAAGTCCTCGCCGATCTGCGTGATGAAGTTTTCAAAAAACTCCAGAACTTACATCTGCAATATCTCGAGGGCAGCCAGGCGGGCGATCTTATTAGCCGTCTGAGCAACGATATCGACGCGCTGAATAACTTTTTCAGCCAATCGCTGGCGCAGATGATCGGCTCGACCTTCGCCCTGATCGGTATCATGATCGCGATGATCTCTCTCGATTGGCGGCTTGGCTTGGCAGCCTTGGTCGTCATTCCGCTTGCCTTTTACATCACGAAATTCTTTTCGCACCTTTCACGCCGCGCTTTTCGTAAAACCCGTACCACCATCGGCGATGTCTCTGCCGAGATGGAAGAGCAGGTTTCCGGCGTGAAAGTAGCACAGGCTTTCAATCGTACCGAACGCAATGTCGGTGAATTTGCCAAACGCAATGCTGCCAATCGTGATGCAAACGTCAGCGCGAACGCCGTTACTTCCGCTTTTGCACCTGCGATGGAAGTCCTCTCCACCCTCGATCTTGCCATTGTTGCAGCCTATGGCGGTTTTCTCGCCATTAGCGGCGCAATTACCATTGGTACGGTTGTGGCTTTTGTTCAGTACGTGCAGAATTTTTTCCGTCCCATCCAAACCGTAGCGCAGATGTGGACAGTCGCCCAATCTGCTTTTGCGGCTGCCGAGCGCGTTTTCTCTCTTTTGGATAAGGAGATCGAACTGGATGATGGCGCCGAGCAGATGCCTGCCATCGAGGGGCGCGTACGCTTCGAAGGCGTCAGCTTCGCCTACGATGCAGACGTGTCCGTGCTTGATACCGTTTCATTAGACGCTTCTCCCGGCGAGACCATCGCTCTCGTTGGTCCCACAGGTGCAGGGAAGACGACCATCGTCGGCTTATTGGCACGCTTCTACGACGTAAACGCTGGCAAAATTACCATCGACGGCAACGATCTGCGCGATGTCACCCAGCACAGCCTCCGTTCCCAAATGGGGACGGTCACCCAAGACCCCTTCCTCTTCTCTGGCTCGGTCATGGACAATATCCGCTACGGGCGTCTGGATGCCACCGACGAAGAAGTTGTCGAAGCGGCTAAAGCGGCAAATGCCCACGACTTCATCCAAAAGATGAACGAAGGCTACCAAACCGAAGTCGGCGAGCGTGGCGGGCTCCTTTCACAGGGACAACGTCAACTTATCGCCATCGCCCGTGCGCTTTTGGCTGATCCCCGCATCCTTATCCTGGATGAAGCCACCGCTAGCATAGACACCCGCACCGAAAAACTCATTCAGGAAGCCCTCGATCGCCTACTGGAGGGACGGACCTCCTTTGTCATTGCTCACCGCCTGAGTACCGTTCGTAATGCTGACCAAACCCTCGTTCTCGAAAACGGCAAGATCGTCGAACGTGGCAAACACGATGAATTGCTGGCAAAAGATGGTCTCTACGCCGAACTTTACCATCGCCAGTTCTACACCCCACCAGGAGAAATGCCCCTGGCGGCTTAGCTTTACTCATATTCCCAACTTCAAAGAAGTTGGGAATATCTTTTATGGGCAAAGGGTATAATTTACCCCATGCAAAAAAGAGTTCAATATATCGACATTGCTAAAGGGATCGGCATCCTGCTTGTTGTGCTGGCACATAATGACATGAAGGTTTACCATCCCATGCTATATCGTTTTATCTATGCCTTCCACATGCCATTGTTTTTCTTCCTTTCAGGCATTTTTTTTAATCCTGAGCGCTCATTCAAGGAAACTTTCAAACGCCGTTTCAACGGATTGATCAAACCGCTCGTCTTTACCATTCTCCTGATCTACGGTATCTCCGTTTTCTTTGGCAAAATGAGCTTCGCTACGGCGGGTGGTCGCTTGCTCAAATCCCTTTATATGACGGGGCCCTATCTCAATTGGGTACAGCTCTGGTTTTTGCCGACCCTCTTCCTGCTCAATATTTATGCCTATTTCTTCTACCGTTTAACAAGCCGGATCAACAAGGATTGGATACGCTGGTTGATCCTGTTGGCTACCTTATGGATTGGACTTCTGCCGCTGCCCTATACCTGGCCTCTCGAGATCGAATTTCTCGGTAAGCCAATGATCTTTCATGGCGCGCCCGCAAACATGGATTTGATCTTGCTGACCGGATTTTTCTTTATCCTCGCCCGTGAGATCTACCGTCAACTTCCGGAATCTTTTTTCGAGTCAAAGATCACGTTCTTTACCTCTGCAGCGATTCTCTTTGGCATGGTTTTTGCTCTTGATCTGACCGTTGTGGATATCGCCATTCGCCTTTATCCGGCTCCAGTATTGAGCACTATCCTCGCTGTTGCAGGTATCATATTCATCCTCTCCCTCTCCCGCCAAATTGAGATTTATTTACCAAAGCTGGGTAATCTCTTTAATTATATTGGCAGTCTCACTTTAAGTATTTTGATCTTCCATGTTCCGATCCAGGAATTGGTCAACAACAAATTGGTGCCCTATATCGGGCAAAATGATCTGACTGTTTTGGTTGCCTTCTTAGCTGGCGTGCTCCTGCCTATTTTCATCCATGAGTTCTTTATTGCACCCAATCCCCGTGTCCGCACATGGTTTGGGATGAAGTAGATAATAAAATCCTGTGCATAAAAAAGAGCCCGCGCATTTGCGCGGGCTCTTGATTTGTGTTTGAAAATATTTTATTTCTTCTGGTCTTCCAGTGTACGGATGCCGTTATGGACCTGATTGAGCAGGCGACTTAACTCATCTTCCAGATTTGAGAGAGCGTCGACGACGTAATTATCCGCTTCGGCGCGGGTGGCTTCGGCATCTGCGCGGGCTTGGGCAAGGATTTGCTCCGCACGGCGACTGGCTTCCTGGACGACCGAATCAGTTGAAGCCATTTCATCGGCTTTTTCGGCTGCCAGAGATGTGGTGCGGTTGGCTTTCTCTTCCGCCTGCGCCAGGATGCGATCGCTCTGGTTGAGCAGTTGTTGCGCCTTCTTCACCTCTTCGGGGATAGCGATGCGCATCTGGTCGATGATATCCAGCATACGGTCTTCATCCACAACGACGTTATGGGTGAAAGGCAATGCACGGCTTTCGTTGAAGAGTTCTTCTAGTCGGTCTATGAGATGTAGGATGTCCATAAGCTTTCTCCGTTGAACAGGAACATCATTATTCTAACGTATTTTTTTGCTATACGACAAAATTAATCGTGCGGCGGTTTTGGTTCGGCACGTTGTGCCATGCCGTTGATCTTTTCTTTCAGAGCAATATGTACGTGCGGAGGCACCATACTGGAGACGTCGCCGTCGAGCATGGCGATCTCTTTAACGGTAGTTGATGAGATGAAGGTATGCTCTTCGTGCGTTATCAGGGCGATGCTTTCTATATCGGAAGCAAGCCGATGGTTCGCGAGCGCCATCCGAAACTCGAATTCGAAATCGGAGAAGACGCGTAATCCGCGTACGATGACTTGGGCATCTGCATCCCGACAGGCGTCCACTGTCAGAGAGCTATACCCTGTAATGTGGATACGGGGTTCATCGGCGAAGGCTTCTTCTGCCAAAGCAATGCGTTCTTCGGGGGTGAAGAGCAGTGATTTGAGCGGTTTATCGTAAACGGCAATGATGAGTTCATCGAAGAGACGCACGGCGCGTTTGGCTATGTCGATATGCCCGTAATGAATGGGATCGAAGCTGCCGGGGAAAAAGGCTCGTACCATTAGCTGATATCTCCTTTGGTTTTGCCCCAGAAGCGATCCAGCGCTTCGCCGAGCAGTTGATGATCTTCTTTTTCAAGGTTTTCGTCTTCTGCGAAGAGAACCTGGGCACGTTCGCGGGCTTTTTCGATCAGTTCCACATCGGTCAGGCTTGCCATACGCAATGTGGAGCCATAACCTGATTGACGTGTGCCGAGGAATTCACCGGGCCCACGCTGCTGGAGGTCTTTTTCAGCGAGTACGAAACCATCATTGCTGTCTGCCATAGCCAGCAGACGTTCGTTTTCGGCATCGTCATCATTGGTTGGGATGAGCAGACAGTAAGATTGCTCAAGACCACGCCCGACACGTCCGCGGAGTTGATGTAGCTGGGCGAGACCGAAACGGTCGGCGCCCTCGATCAGCATGACGGTCGCATTGGGAACATCCACGCCAACTTCGACGACGGTGGTCGCGACGAGGATATCGTATTCCTTGTTGCGGAATTTTTCCATCACTTCGTCTTTTTCGGCGGGTTTCATGCGTCCGTGTAGGAGACCAAGTTTAAGTTTGTGGAAAACTTCAGCCTGAAGCGATGCATGTTCATCTACGGCGGCGCGGGCTTCGATCTTTTCGCTTTCTTCAACCAGCGGATAGATAATGAAGGCTTGGCGTCCGTCCAATACCTGCGAACGGATCATCGTGTACGCGCGTTCGCGTTCGCGCGGACGCAAGACATGGGTTTCGATGGGTTGGCGTCCTGCGGGCATCTCGTCCATGATGGAGATGTCGAGGTCGCCGTGCAGGGTGAGTGCCAACGAGCGCGGGATCGGCGTTGCGGTCATCACCAAAAGGTGGAGATTATCGCCCTTTTCGCGCAGCAAGGCGCGTTGATCTACACCAAAGCGATGTTGCTCGTCGATAATGGCGAGTTGTAAATTCTTGAATTGGACGGGGGATTCGATCAGAGCGTGGGTACCGACAACGACCTTGATGCTGCCATCTGCCAGCCCATTACGGATATTTTCTTTTTCAGCTTCAGGTGTATCGCCTACGAGCAGGCGAATTTCTTCTGCCTTGAGTACATCTTCCTGTCCGTTGATGAGCATCTTGGAGATACTGCGATGATGCTGTTCCGCCAGAATACTGGTGGGTGCCATAATGGCTGCCTGGGCATTGCCCTGAACGATGATATCCGTTGCCATTGCGGCAACGACGGTTTTACCAGAGCCAACGTCACCTTGCAGGAGGCGGTTCATCGGGCGCCCGGAGCCGACATCCATGACGATGTCGGAGACGGCTTTTTGCTGCACGTCTGTCAGGGTGAAGGGCAGCGTATCCATGCGCGATTGGAGCCATTCGTCGGGCACATCGAAGATGCGCGCCGTGACGGCTTGCCAATCGCGTTTTTGACGGAGCACGCCCATCTGCAGGAAGAAAATTTCATCAAACGCCAAGCGTTCACGTGCCAGACGCAATTGATTCTGGGTGTTCGGGAAATGTACCTGCATGAGTGCCGAGCTCAGGCTGGGCAAATTGGCCGCCTGCCGCACACTTTCGGGCAGGTGGTCGGTCAGCTTGGGGGCCCAGTAGGTCACTACCTGATTCATTAACTTGCGCAGCCATTTCTGGGTGATCTTCGCCGTGAGCGAATAGATCGGCACGATACGGTTGGTGTGCAGGCTTTCGGTTTCCACCATTTCCCAATCGGGGCTGTTCATCACCAGCCTGCCGAGATATTGGTCGATCTTGCCGGAGACCGAGATCGCCATGCCTTGCTTGAAGCGATTGGTCAGCCAGGGTTGGTTGAACCAGCTCAGGCGCAACCCGCCTGTGCCGTCGTTGATGATGACTTCGGTGATATGCGATTTCCCGCCACGGATCGGGCGTCCCGTCACAGATTGTACCGAGCCGATCACGGTCACTTGTTCGCCATACCAGAGTGATTTGATGGGTTTTAGTTGACTGTAATCGTCGTAGCGGCGCGGGAAGTTGTAGAGTACATCGCCGAGAGTGTAGAGCCCAAGTTTTTCGAGGGTTTTTGCATTGCGGGGACCAACGCCCTGCAAAACGGTTAGGGATGCGTTGAGAGCGATGGGAGTCTTGCTGGTCTTTGCACCGGGAGCGGATTCAGAGCGCGGCGGCGCAGGGCGTCGTTCACGCCGCGGACTTTCGCTTGCTTCCGGTTGCGGGGCATCTGCCTGCTGAGGAGCAGCATCCGTTTTTTGTTTATCCCCTTTAGGGGGTACGGAAGCAGGTTCCTCTTGAGGGCGTTCCGGGGTAGATTCTGGTCGAGGTTGTGGCTGTGGCTTTTCATCCCCTTGGTCAGGATATTCCTTCTTGACACGGTTCCAAATCCCCTTCAGGGTTTCTTTTCGTGATTCAGGGCTAAGACGGCTATAATCGCGCAATCGCCCGGCAACGGCTTGGATGACTTCTTCGCGAAGTCCATCGTTGCGAGCGTCGGTTTCCCAGTAGTCGAGCATTTTTGCCAGACCGCCGATGATGGCGCTGTCGTTATATCCGTTTTCAGCTTCGAGACGAAAGAATTTTCGTAGTTTTTCTATAGATGACTGCATGGCGCTATTTTATCATGGGGTTGTGATAGGGAGGACAAGAGAGTGCATCGTACCAAAGTCGACAGGAGAGTGCCTATCGAGGCTGGTGCGACGCACTGATAGATCTACTTTTTTACCGCAGCAAAGCCCAGCCCGTTCGGGCCCAGATGCGCACCGATCGCGGTGGTAACGTTGATGACAGGAACAGGCGCAGGCAGGTTCGGGGCAAAATCTGCCAGGAATTGATGCGCGCGTTCTTCGGCATTGGTATGCAAGATCACGAGTCTTTCAAGATCGCCGATATTTTGGAGAATCTCAAGCAGACGGATATTGGCGAGGCGGGTAGTGCGCACAGCA
This sequence comes from uncultured Anaerolineaceae bacterium, assembly GCA_964487745.1. Classification (GTDB taxonomy): domain Bacteria; phylum Chloroflexota; class Anaerolineae; order Anaerolineales; family Villigracilaceae; genus Desulfolinea. The sequence continues at coordinate 22,288 of CAZASG010000048.1, forward strand.
CCGAGGCTTTCGACCTTCCCGAAGGTTAGTTCGATCATCGGTTTGAGATTGAGCAAACTACCGAGGCGCGCCTTTGCCCAGGATACCCGTCCGCTGCGGCGCAGGTATTCGAGGGTATCGAGCACGGCAATGACTTTGAGTTTCTTTTGGAGAGCGCTCAGGCGTTGGAGTATCTCATCGACGTGCACAGATTTTGCAATGGATTCCGCTGCGGCGAGTACCTGAAATCCGCAGCCCAGACTGAGTTGCCCGCTATCAAAAACGTGGACGCGTTTGCCGAAGTTTTCCGCTGCCAAACGTGCAGCATTGAAGATGCCGCTCAGGGTGGAAGAAGCATGAATAGAAATTACCTTTTCCGCGCCTGCGCTGAGTAATTTTTCGTAGCGCTCTATAAAACTGCCTGCGGAGGGAGCAGAGGTTGTGGCGGGGGTCTTCATAGTGGGCATACGCGTATAGAATTCTTCGCGCGTGATGCCTTGGCCGTCGGCGTAGCTTTCCCCGTCGATAACAAGGAGGGCGGGGACAACTTCGATCTGGTGTTTTTCCACCAATTCGGCGGGGATGTCGGCGGTGCTGTCGGTGACTAATCCTGTTTTCATGGAAACCTTCTTCCTGTCATCGCGAGAAGGGCGTTAGCCCGACGCGGCAATCTCCAGGTTGGAAGGGAGATTGCCATACCCTTCGATAAACTCAGGGCTCGTAATGAAGTGTTTTGTGTATAAAAATCCCGCGCTATCGAATGACAGCGCGGGATTTTGCGCAATTTTCTGCGTGAATTACTCTATCGCAATGATGAGTTGATAATGCGGTTGTCCGCCGTCCTGCATTTCGACTTCCTGATCGGGGTATTTTTCCTGAATGGCATCAGCAATGCGGTTAGCTTCAGAGCGGGCATAGTCTGCGCCGACGAACATCGTTATCAGTTCATACTCTTCGACTTCGGCTTTTTCTAGCATGCTCATGCAGGCTTCTTCAACGCTCTTGGCAGCCAGAACCAATTTTCCATCCAGCAAGGCGATGACTTGCCCGGTCTCCACGTTCACGCCGTCGATCTCGACCGTGCGCGTAGCAGTGGTGATTTCACCGGTGCGGACATCGGCGAGGCTGCGTTCCATTTTTGCGGCGATTTTCTCAGCTTCACCCTCGGGGTTGTGCATCAGCATGGCAGCCAAGCCTTGCGGCACGGTGCGGCTGGGTACAACATAAACTTCTTTAACCGTCACTTCCTTGGCAGCTTGTGCAGCCAGGATGATATTTTTGTTATTGGGAAGGATGATGACCTTGTCCGTGGGGAGGTTTTCGAAAGCCGCCAGGAGTTCCTGTGTGCTGGGGTTCATCGTCTGCCCACCTTCAACGATAGCTGCTACCCCTAAACTGGCGAATATGCGGGAAATACCGGGTCCCGGTGAAACGGTGACGATGGCAATTTCCCCGGGTTCGATATTGGTCAGTTCCAGACGATCATATTCGGAGTTTTTGTTGAGCTCGTCCATCTGGGCGAGCAAATTTTCGATGGCGACGTTGGTGATCGTGCCTAATTCCATAATGTAGTCGATGGGTTTGTAGCGATTCTCCAGCGGGACGTGGATATGCATACGATACATACCGTCGCCTTCGCCGACCTGGATGGAGGTGCCCATCTCTTCGAGAGCATCGTAGAAGGGGCGCAATTCCAGTTCGCCTTCAGGATAGAAATCGACGACCACTTCCCAGTCCTGCCCTTCTTCGACGGCTTCCATGGCTTCTTCCATTTCGAGGGCAGCCATTGGTTGAACCGTCATTGTTGGGGTGTCGAGAGGTTCGCCGTAGATATAGCGCAGCATCCCTTCAAAGATGAAATAAAGCCCTTTTCCGCCAGAATCAACCACGCCGGCCTGTTTAAGCACGGGGAGAAGTTCAGGAGTATTTTCAACTGAAGCATCTGCCGCAACAAGTACTTTTTCAAGCATTTCTATCGGGTCATCGGTCTCTTCAAGGATGGCTTCTGCTGCGATCGCCATATCTTTGGTCACGGTCAGGATCGTTCCTTCAACGGGACGAACGACGCCTTTGTAGGCGGTGTCTCGAGCATCAGCCATTGCTTTTGCCATATTCGCAGCCGTTAGTACCTCTTCCTTTTCAAGTCCACGGGCGATACCACGCCAGATCTGTGAAAGGATCACGCCGGAGTTCCCGCGGGCGCCCATCAGCGCTCCCTGCGAGACAGCGGCAGCCATATCCGCAACTTTGTGATGACCAAGGTCTTTGATCTCATCGTAGGCGGATTGCATCGTCAGTACCATGTTGGTGCCGGTATCCCCATCAGGGACGGGGAAGACGTTCAGTGCGTTTACGGTTTGTTGGTTGGTACGCAACCAGGTCAGCCCGGCTTCGAGCAATCTTTTGTAGGCTTGCCCATCGAAGGGCATTTTCTTCATCTCTGCCACTCGTTTTGCGCGAGCGGCTGCGACTTCATCACTCATAGATACTCCCGAAAATTAAAATAATTGCAATGCTAAGAGCCTAAAGGTCTTCAAGACCTTTAGGCTCTCTAAACCTTAATCATCATCACCAACGCGCAGCCCCGCAACATGTACGTCGATGCTGTGAACACGTAAGCCCAATGCTTTTTCAACATTGAAGCGGACGGTGTTGGCGACGCTGTTCGCTACGGAAGCGATGCGTGTGCCGTATTGCACGATGACGTAGATGTCGATGTCGATCTTGTCGCCATCGTAGTGAACGGAAACGCCGCGATTGGGCTCGCGGGTAATGGTTTGTGCCAGCCCGGCAGCCAGGTTCTTCGATGCCAGCCCGACAACGCCGTAAGAGCGGAGTGTGGCGTGGTATGCGATGGTGGCGATTGCGTCTGGCGAAACGTGGATACTGCCTAATGATGTTTTTTCTTCACTCATGGTTATTCCTTTGCTTTATGTATTAACCAATTCTCTTGTGGAAGGATACGATTTATGGTAGAATGCCTCGCTTTGGGTAGGGAACCCGATAAGGCATTATTTGTTTGTTTTGAAAGGATCTAAAAAATGGCTGTCTGCGCTCACTGTAACAAGAAAACCACTTTTGGTAATAGCCGCTCATTCTCGATGAAGGCGACCAAACGAAAATTTAAACCGAACCTGCAAAAGGTAACACTCTACGAAAATGGCCGCAAGGTCAAAAAAGTTCTTTGCGCCAAGTGTATCAAAACTTTGGCAAAAACTGCGTAAAGTGTACGGCTTTTCTTTTCTCAAACGATCACGGCGATGCCGTGATTTTTTGATTAACAAACTATACAGAAATGTTGATAAATATATATCCAGTAATCGCTACTAAAAGACATGCCAATAATATGGAAAACGCGACAAATTCCATAGGCTTGTCTTGGGTTCTTTTTTGGAGAAAATATTCTTTACTAAAGTATGTGAGCCCCAAATTGCTATGGCTACGTGAAGTTGGTTTGAAAACTGCCCAAACTGTAACAATGCTAACTAAACCGCCTCCGATCATCATTGTTTTTCCAATAAGATAAATGTCTAGATTACTTTCTGTCAGTGTGTAAGAAGCACTTATTACAGCCATCAAAATATAAGCAATAAGTGTATTGCGTAGAAACAGCAAAAGTAGATTGTTTTTCATCATCGTATCGGCGGATTGTAGACCATATAGACCCACATCCAGAAGGGGATCAGACCGCCTGCGAGGAGCAGGGCGAGTAATCCCAGCCCGACGGATGCCCAGTCGATGTTGATGGGCGGGCGTTGAGCTCTTGGTTCAGGTGGCGGTGTGTAGTGATAGTCGTAGGTGGGAGTCTGTTCCACAGCGGGGGGATGTTGATAAACGGGAGCAGGCTCGGGATCGGGGACGTAGGTTGGGATGCTGGGAGCAGGTTCTGAGATGGGTTGTGAGATCAGCGCGGAGACAGGCGGCGTGGGGTCCGGTTCACGCATCCCAAAGGTCTCCAGCACGCGCCCCAATTGATCGGCGGTGCGGTAACGGCGTGAAGGTTCCTTCGCCAATACCTTGGTGACGATCTGTTCGAGTGCGGGCGATATATCGGGCACGTATTCGCTCAAGGGGACGGGATATTCCGTCATGTGCAGGCGGGCGAGTTCTTCGGGGGTTTTGGCGAGGAAGGGCAATGTGCCTGTTAATAATTCGTAGAGGATGATGCCAAGCGAATAAACGTCGGATGCGGGCGAAGGTGCCGCGCCCGTGGCTTGCTCGGGCGAAAAATATTGCGGGGAGCCCCAGACCACATCGCTGTATTCATCGTGTTGGATAGTGGAAAGGGCACGCGCGATGCCGAAGTCAGTCACCTTTAGGCGTTGATCGTGAGTGACGAGCATATTGTGGGGTTTTACATCGCAATGTACCAGGCCCGCGCGGTGGGCATAGCCGATGCCGGCGCAAGCCTGTGTCATCAGGTGGATGGTGTCCTTGACTGAAACGCGTCCGCGGCGGCGAATGAGGGTTTTCATATCTGCGCCGGGGATGAACTCCATTACGATGAAAAGCTTGCCCACGTCGTAGCCAAAATCGTGTACGGTGACGATATTGGGATGCGAAAGGTTGGCAGCCGCGCGCGCTTCCTGCCGGAAACGTTCGCGGAAATCCTGATCGTCGGAGTAATCGTCGCGCAGGAGCTTAATGGCAACATCGCGCTCCAGCATTTTGTCGCGGGCGCGATATACCGTCGCCATACCGCCGTCGCCCTGGCGCTCGAGGAGTTGGTATCGGTCGTTGAGTAATTTACCTTCAGACATCGTGGCTGAATTATAACGTAGAGTCACCCCCCTGTCCTTCACTATGTTCAGGACATCCCCCCAAATGCCTTGCATTTGGGGGGAAAGAGGGGGGTATAGGGGTATAATTCTTTCATGTCTGTACTTGCTGGAAAGAAAATACTGCTCGGTGTGACGGGATCCATCGCCGCCTATAAAGCGGCTGATCTCGCCTCGAAGCTGACACAAGCCGATGCGCACGTGGACGTTGTCTTGACTCGTGCTGCCGAGAATTTTATTCCCCAGATCACCTTCCAATCACTGACCGGTCGAAAAGCCTATTCCGATTCTGATCTTTGGGGCGGCGAGGCGCATGTGCTACACGTCGGGTTGGGACATAGCGCCGATTTGCTCGTAACCGCACCCTGTACGGCGAACACCCTCGCCAAGCTGGCACATGGGCAGGCAAATGATCTTTTGAGCATTACGGCGATTGCGGCGCAGTGCCCGATCATGATCGCCCCCGCGATGGATGTGGGCATGTATGAGCATCCCGCCACGCAGGAGAATGTGCGCATTTTGCGTGAGCGGGGTGTTTATTTTGCCGGTCCTGCCGAGGGTAGGATGGCATCCGGGCTGATGGGATTTGGACGTATGCTTGAGCCTGACGAGTTGCTTGGTCATATCCGCGTGGTGTTGGGGCGCGAATATGGCAAGTTGGCAGGCAAGAAAGTGGTCGTCACCGCGGGGGGAACGCAGGAGGCGATAGACCCCGTCCGCTTTATTGCGAATCGCTCCTCCGGTAAGCAGGGCTATGCCCTTGCGCAAGCAGCCCTCGATGCGGGTGCGGATGTGACTCTTATCTCCACGCCGACAGCATTGATCGCGCCTGTAGGCGCTAATCTGGTTAAAGCCCGTAGCGCAGAAGATATGCTTGCTGCCGTTTTGGCAGAATCCGCAAATGCAGATGCGCTCATCATGGCGGCGGCGGCGGCTGATTTTCGCCCCGCAGATGTGGCGGGATCCAAGCTGAAAAAACGGGATGGGATTCCGCAGATCACGCTTGAGGCTGCCCCCGATATTTTGAAGGCGGTGGCAAGCCAAATGCCAGATGCGTCCCGTCTGCGTGTTGTGGTAGGATTTGCCGCAGAAAGTCGTGATCTTTTGGCAAATGCGGCTGAGAAATTAAAATCCAAAAAACTGGATATGATCGTTGCTAATGATATTTCGGCATCCGATGCAGGTTTCGACGTGGATGAGAATCGCGTCACCCTGCTTTATGCTGATGGGAAAAAAGAAGAACTTTCGTTACGCAGTAAATTTGATGTGGCAGAGATCGTTATGGACACTGTTACAGGATTGTTGGAGACATAGATGCGCGTTTTGGTGATTTCTGATATTCATGCAAATTACACCGCTTTGGAGACGGTGCTGGAAGATGCCGGTAAAGTGGAGTCTGTATGGTGTTTGGGAGATGTGGTCGGCTATGGCCCTGATCCGAATGCCTGTGTGGAATTATTGAGCGAACAGCCAAATTTGGTTTGCGTATTGGGCAACCACGATGTGGCTGCGCTGGGACGGATGCCGCTCGAATCTTTCAATGGTGATGCGCGCCGCTCACTGCTTTGGCAGGAGCGTGTTCTTTCAGCAAGCAGCATGGATTTTCTCGATACGCTGCCCCAGGATGTTGTAGCGAGCGACCATGTAACGCTGGTACACGGCAGCCCGCGTGACCCTGTTTGGGAATATATTTTGAATACGCTTTCTGCACGCTTGAATTTTGGCTCCTTTGAAACAGCTTTTTGTTTTGTCGGACATACACATGTGCAGAGTCTCTTTCGGATGGATGAGAAACGCGACCGCGTTGCGTTGGATATTCCGCGGGTGGGTGTGCCGATCGAATTGGATGGGCGCGCGATCCTGAACCCCGGCTCGGTGGGGCAGCCGCGTGACCGCGATCCGCGGGCGGCGTATGCGATCTTTGATACCGAGGCATTGACGTGGGAACCCCGTCGCGTTGAATATGATATTGAATCTGTGCAGGCGCGCATTCGCGAAGCACAACTGCCGGAGAAACATGCGTTGAGATTGGCTGAGGGGTGGTGATCCCCCTGTCCCTGACGGGACATCCCCCCATTTTCTAGAAAATGGGGGGACTGAGGGGGGCGGCACGGGGGAACAAAATTTGGGGGTTGGGCGTCTTTGTTGTATATTGATAAAAGAAGAGTAGTTTTTAAAGGAGAGATATTATGAAACGCTATTGGGTTGTTCTTATTGCCGTCCTTGTTCTGCTAACAAGCTGTGCTGGCGCAAGGTCTTCCGCCGATTATGCCATGGAGGAAGGTTTCGCTATGGAAGCCCCCGCTGCTGCGCCAATGGAGATGGA
>CAZASG010000049.1:0-28203 GCA_964487745.1 uncultured Anaerolineaceae bacterium
CAACGTCTTCATGAGCATGGGCTGCCTGAAGAGTCTTTCAAGTGGTATCTCGAGCTGCGTAAATATGGCTCTGTTCCCCACTCAGGCTTCGGGATGGGAATCGAACGCACCGTCGCCTGGATCTGTGGCACAGACCACATTCGCGAGACGATCCCCTTCCCGAGGACGATCAAGCGGGTGTATCCTTAATCTCATAAACCAAAAGAGCCTGCATATTTTGCGGGCTCTTTACTTAGAACTTACTTGCACTCTCATCTTTCCCTACACAGTGGAAAAAGTTTATGGTATAAAGTGCTTAACCCTGCTGTGCAAGTGATGCTGCACTCAAAGTTTTGTACCAACAATTGTATTAAGGGTTCCGATCTCTCAGAGATTACGCGATAGGCCTGAGCCAAGGCGAAAGTTCTGCGGTAAGAACCCAACCTGTGAAAACAGGTTCAAAACATAGCGGCACACGGCATGTGCGGGGTTACCCTTTACCGGGTAAACGCCTTTACAAAGTAAAGGTTGACAATTGAATATCGGAGAACCAGCGGCTGGATCCCATATCTGTCACTGCGAACGAAGTGAAGCAGTCTCGTGTTTATAAAAAGAGAGATTGCTTCGGGCTAATGCCCTCGCAACGATGTTGGGATTACGAGGTGAAGGTTCCGTCCCGCGAGGGACGCGCTAACGTTGGCTCAGACAAAAACTGAGCTTCGGAAAATCGGATAGATCAGCGGATGCCTTTGGAGTTTGGTCACAAACTCCCTTCTCCCTTCCAAAGCAAGCATTTTTTGAAAAGTATGCGGTAACGTGTGCCACAAGAAAAATGCAGTGATACAGGTAAATTGCACCTGTTTGTACACTGGAAGGGCATCTTTATTTAAACGAACGTTTGCTTAAGGTATGCCTGCACAGGCATACCTTTTTTGTTTGTAAAGGAGCAAAATGAACAAAACGCGAGTCCGCAAGAAACGGGTGGATTTTCATAAAAGAAAAACTATACTTGGAGCATCCATTTTTTCTCCAAGGAGGTCTTTATGACCCTAAATTTCACCCAGGCAGCCAGCGATTACCAGATAATCGCACAAGCCATCCGCTTCATTGAAGCCCATCAGCGCAGCCAGCCCAACCTTGCTGAGATCGCCAAAAGCGTCAATCTCAGTGAATATCACTTTCAGCGTCTCTTCACGCGCTGGGTCGGCATCAGCCCCAAACGCTTTTTGCAATTTCTCACCAAAGAGAACGCCAAACGCCTGCTTGCCGAAAGCAGCTTGCTCGATGCCGCCTACCAGAGCGGGCTCTCCAGCACAGGACGTCTGCACGATCTTCTCGTTCAGACCGAAGCCGTGACCCCAGGTGAGATCAAACACAAGGGAGCAGGCTTGAAAGTCAAATATGGCAGTCATCCAACACCTTTTGGCAAAGCCTTTATCGCCACAACAGAGCGTGGCATTTGCAGGCTCTCTTTCGAACCCGAAAAAGCACTTCAAGCTTTAAAAGCGGATTTAGGGAATGCGAATCTCGAACAGGATATTGCTCACACGCAGCATCTTATCAAGGAAATCTTCATTCCGACCAGCAACGGGACACCCTTGACCCTAGACTTGCGAGGTACGAATTTTCAGATACAAGTCTGGGAAGCATTACTGCGCATCCCGCTCGGACAGGTGACTACCTACCAAAGCATCGCCACAGCTATTGGCTCCCCAAAAGCAACACGAGCTGTCGGCACAGCGATCGGAAAAAATCCTATTCCCCTGCTGATCCCCTGTCATCGCGTGATACGTGCAACAGGTGAATTCGGGAAATATGCCTTTGGCAGTGAGCGTAAAAAAGCCATTCTCGGCTGGGAGATAGCCAGAGCAGGGGCCTGAAAAACAAGAAATGCAACGCTCTGTGAAAGTGCGTTGCATTTGAGGAAACTATGACAAACACGAACAAAAACACTCTCATTTGGATCGCTCTGATTGCCATCTACCTGATCTGGGGATCAACCTATCTCGCCATCCGTTATGTTGTCGAGAGCATCCCTCCCTTTATGAGCGCAGGCTTCCGCTTCATCAGCGCCGGAATCCTGCTCTACGCCTGGCGCATTGCCAAAGGCGACCCCGTCCCCACGCGCCGTCAATGGCGGGATGCCGGCATCATCGGCTTGTTATTGCTCGTCGGCGGGAACGGCTTGGTCTCATGGGCAGAGCAATTTGTTCCTTCCGGGATCGCTGCCTTGCTCATCAGTACAGTGCCGATCTGGATGGTCGTGATCGAATCGCTGCGCCCGGGTGGGGAAAAGCCCACTACACGAGCGATCATTGGCTTGGTGCTTGGTTTTAGCGGGGTTGCCCTAATGATCGGACCCGGTGAATTAAGCCAGGAAATTGGTGCCCTGCATCCGCTTGGGCTGATCGCCCTTCCTGCCGCTGCCCTGCTCTGGTCTTTTGGTTCTGTACACAGCAAAAGCTCAGATCTGCCCCCCTCCACGCTGATGACCACGAGTGTGGAGATGCTGGTTGGTAGTGCCGGTTTATTTCTGGTGAGCACCTTACGTGGCGAGTGGGGTCTTTTTGAGATCAGCGCTGTTCATACCGAATCGTGGATCGGTTTGATCTATCTTGCCATTGTCGGCTCGCTGGGTGGCTTTGTTGCTTATGCCTATTTGCTCAAGAACGCCCCCATCTCATTGGTTTCAACCTATGCGTATGTGAACCCCGTCATCGCGTTACTGCTCGGGGCGTGGGTCGCGCAGGAGGCGCTCAATGGAAGAACGATCTTTGCGGCAGTCGTCATACTCGGGGCAGTGATCCTGATAACGACAAGCAAGGGCCAATTGAAGCCGGGCAAGCCCAAATCCACGCGCGAAGCGGCTGTCGAATCTAATTAGCTCATCCATATTCTGTGTGTAAACCAACTCACACAGTGGAAATTATCCATCTAATTTATCAAAAGGAGAAAAAAATGGATACCAAAGAATTACTCGAACGTATTGAGAAAGATAATGTCAAATTTATTTCATTGCAATTCACAGATGTGACAGGTTCTGTCAAATCTGTGGATATGCCTGTGCGTAATTTTCCAGATGCATTGGAAGATGGCGTCTGGTTTGACGGGTCGTCTGTAGCCGGGTTTGCACGTATTCAAGAAAGTGATATGCGCCTGATCGTGGATGCAGATACTTATGCTATCTTGCCCTGGTCACCAGAGGAACGTCGCCGCGCACGTGTTTTCTGTGATGTATATATGCCCGATGGAACACCTTTTGAAGGCGATCCGCGCGGCACCTTGAAACGGATGCTGGCGAAGATCGGTGAGCGTGGCTGGACACTGAACATTGGTGCAGAGCCTGAATTTTTCCTTTTCAAACGTGGCAATGGCTCTGGCGTTCACCCCGTACCACATGATGTTGGCGGCTATTTTGATTTCTCTGCCAACGATGAAGCCGTACGTGTTCGCACGCAATTAATGGAAGCCCTCGACGAAATGGGCTTGGATATCGAGGTGGGTCATCACGAGGTTGCCTTGGGGCAGCATGAGATCGACTTCCGTTATGGCGATGCCCTGCGGATCGCAGATAATGTTTTAACTCTGAAATACACGGTCAAAGCTATTGCGGAGCAAAATGGCTTGGTGGCTTCTTTCATGCCAAAACCTATTTTCGGCGTAAATGGCTCCGGCATGCATTGTCACCAGTCGCTTTTTGATGCCAACGGCGAAAATCTTTTCTTTGACGATAGCGATGAATTCAAGCTCTCGAAGCTCGCATACAGCTTTATGGCGGGACAGTTGAAACACGCTCGTGCTCTGGCTGCTGTGGTAGCCCCGACCATCAACTCCTACAAGCGCCTGGTTCCGGGCTATGAAGCCCCTGTGTACATTGGGTGGGCGCAAACCAACCGCTCGGCATTGATCCGCATCCCTCGCCATATCGAAGGGCGCGATAAAGCCGTCCGTGCTGAAGTTCGCTTCCCCGATCCTTCTTCAAACCCCTATCTGGCATTTGCTGTTTTGCTCGGGGCTGCACTGGACTGGGTCGATAATGAGCTTGAAGCTCCTGCTGGTTTGAATAACGTTAATATTTACCATCTAACCCCAGAAGAACGTGCAGAAATGGGAATCGAAGCATTGCCAGGCTCTCTGGCTGAAGCCATGCGCGAACTCGAGAAAGACGAGGTTGTAAAAGATGCACTAGGTGTATCCGCCTATGAGTCGTTTGCACGTGCAAAATGGGTAGAGATCGAAGATCACCGTATGAGGGTTTCAGACTGGGAAGTTGAAAGATATTTAGAAACAGCCTAGATTCTGTTTTCACTGTTAAAAGCTTTCTGAGAATTAGAAATTCTCAGAAAGCTTTTTTTGTCTTTTACTCCATATAGAAAGAAGATAGGGACTTAGTATCTATCCTAAAAATCATTACCAAGAATTGCATTGCACTTAGAACGAAGTGGAGAGTGCGTTGCAATTCGGGTCTTGCTAACTCAACTCTGTTTGAAAGACCCGCTGTGCAACGCATCCATGCGGATGCAATGCACAACTCCATTCTTTTTTAGGATAGGTTCTTAGATCAAACCACTGACAATGTTGCCCCATAATAATATCCGCCCTTGGCTTCTTCGATCCGAACGATCCTGACCGGCTCTTGAAAAAGTTCATTATTCTGCATTTGAGGGTCGTTCGGATATACCTTGACGACCTCCCCGAAACGCAAGCGACCTTCACTCTTAAAACCGATACCTGCTTCGCTCACATCAATGGTTCTCCCGTGAAGGGTATTCCCATCTGAGCAGGTGATCTGGATCTCATCGTTCACCTTCATGCGATCATCATAACGATTATCCCCTTTTGAAATCGTCCGCTCCATTGCAGATTGGATTCCTTTGATCCTGAGATCGATCAATCGTTCGATCTCTTCCTTATCAATTTTTTCATCTGGAAACCCAAGCCCGATAGAACGATGCAGCTCTCGCATCGTTTTCGCCTGGACAGTTAATGCCCCCAGCGACATTTCCACTTCGTCTGCACTGCAAAATCGGTCAAAAAAGATTTTCACTTGCTTACGAAAAGAAAAAACAATTATCGCAACGAGCAATATCCAACTAAAGGTTTGGAAAAGGGGAACCAATTGAGAAAGTACTTCTGTGTTCATTAACACCTCCCGAAAACTCATATTCGACTTCAGTATAGAAAATTTTATAACTGGAGTCAATAAGCTTTACCCCACAACCCTGCAAAAAGAGCATTTTCCGGTTGAGGAGGTGGGCTGCCCGCAAGAGGGGCATATATGAAGTTCCGGGACGATTTCAAGCGTTGGTTCGGCGAAGAGACCTTTCTTTTTTGCTGCCAAAAATTTGACATAAAAATGCTGCTTCGCGCCGGGGTGCTGGTTCTCAAGCTGATTAAGTAATTCTTTGTAATAGGTCGAAGTTGAACCTTCGGCAAAGGGGCATTCGTCGTAGATATATTCAATGCCACGCAAAAGGGCATAAGCTGCCATCTCACGTTCATAGAAGCGAAAGAGGGGTTTGACCTTGCGTGCCAAGCCAACTTTTGATGGCAGAACCGGGCCCTGGCGGAGGAGATAATCGCCATTCCACTGGAGGGTGTTCGAGAAGAGAGTGGCTGCTTCGTCATCGAGATTATGTCCCGTTGCCAAAACATCATAGCCAAAATCACGGGCAATACGGTTCATTTCGTGGCGCTTAACAAGACCACAGGCAGAGCAGGGTTTGTCACGTCCACGTTTTGTTTCTTTCGCCAAAGTCGGTACATCTGTCCCGTAGTCGGCTGCCAAATTGACAATGTACAAGTTCAGGCCGCGTTCGTTCGCGAATTTCTCTGAAAGACGCTGTGACTCCGCTGAGTAGTTGATCCCTTCGTCGATGCTGAGGGCAATATAAAGTCCATCCGCCTGGTAGCCAAGCACGCGCAGAATATCCCAAAGGGCGAGAGAATCCTTGCCACCCGAAACGGCGACGAGCACCTTCTCATCTGGTGTGAACATTTTGTATTTTTCGATGAATTTCTGGGTCTGCTCCGGGAGCCAGGTCAGGAAATCATCTTTGCACAAGCCCATATTGTGCTGGCGCATACTGATGACGGCTTTGCCGCCGCATTTTTTACACTTCATCCTACCCGCCAGAAATTACAGAAATGAGCTTGATCGTTTCACCATCTTTCAGGATGGTATCTTCAGTAATCAATTCGCCATCGCGTACGCAGATGACCGATTCGGGCAATATCTCGAGTTTTTTGAGCGCAGAAAGCAGGGTGCTGCCAGCTTTCACTTCATACTTTTGGTCACGCAAAGTGATCGTGGTTTTGTATTTCATGGGCGCGATTCTACCACTCATTGCTTGACATCCCCCACCCCATGCCGTAGGATTCACATGAAAGGCAGGAAAAAAATGCGCATCGGCATGATGGCAGATACCTACAAGCCTTATATCAGCGGGATCACCAATTATATTTCCCTAAATAAGCGTTATCTCGAAGAAGAAGGGCATGAGGTCTTCGTTTTCACTTTTGGCGGGCTGGATTATGAGGATGAAGAGAGCAATATTATCCGCACGCCGGGCACGCCTATCGTTGATACCGGTTTTTATATCAATACGCATTACAGCCGCGAAGCAAAAGAATTACTCCAAAGCATGGATGTAGTTCATGTTCATCACCCTTTCCTGAGCGGATTACTGGCACTACGTTACTGCCGCCCGCACAAAATCCCGATCATTTTCACGAACCACACCCGTTATGATCTTTATGCGCAGGCATATATTCCTCTACTGCCCGAGATCATCAGCGATACTCTTCTTGAAACTTATATGCCGCCCTACTGTGAAGCGATGGATATGGTCATCTCGCCATCACCGGGCATGGCAAAAATATTACGGCGACTTCAGGTTGAAAGCGCCATTGAGGTTGTTCCAAATGGCGTAGCACTACAGCGTTTTCATAAAGCTGCCCCATTTTCACGGGCAGACTTTGGCTTCAAGGATGATGATATTCTACTGATCTATGCCGGGCGCTTGGCACCTGAGAAGAATCTAAATTTCCTGCTGCAAGCCTTTATCGGCATTGCTCAAACCCTGGATAACGTCTACCTGCTTCTTGTCGGAGATGGTCAGGTGCGCGAGAAGCTCGTCGAACAGGCAGCCCAAAGCAGCGTCAGCGAACGCATCCATTTTGTTGGCATGGTCGAGTACGATAAAATGCCGGGCTATCTACGCATGTGCGATGCCTTTGTCACCGCATCTGTCACCGAGGTGCATCCGCTTTCCGTGATCGAAGCGATGGGTGCCGGGCTGCCCGTGTTGGGCATCTACTCACCCGGGGTGGGCGACACCGTCGAAGAGGGCATCACGGGTTTCCTGAGCGATGAAAACCTGGCAGCCTTCACCGCTAAAATGACTCGCCTGTGCATGGACAATGATCTGCGCAAAAAAATAAGTCAAAGCGCGCGGCATACCTCCGCACTTTATGCCATTGAGCGCACCACAAAACTCATGCTTGCAAAATATGAAGAGGTCGTCAAAAATGCCGATCCCAAACAGGAAGGCTGGGACGCAAAATTACGCGACTTATTGGAGCGCATCCTGCCATGAGCCAGCATAACCAAAAGATCGGACGCTGGGGCGAGGATGTCGCAGCCGCATATTTACAAAAACTGGGATATGAATTGATGGAGCGGAACGCCCGTACCCCATACGGCGAGATCGATCTGATCGTTCGCCAGCGTGGACGCGTGATCTTCGTCGAGGTCAAAACCCGCACTTCGGCGGGGTTCGGGTATCCTGAAGAAGCGGTCACGCCCCAAAAGCAGCAACATATGCTCGACTGCGCAGAACACTATGCTCAAGAGCAGAATATTGACCATTGGCAGATCGACGTGATCTCGGTGGAGGGGAAACCGGACAAAGGCGAGCCAAAGATCATGCATTTTGAAGATATTTTGTAGGTTGGTAGGCTGCAGGTTAAGGGTTAGAAAAGGATAAACAATGCATAAGTTAAAGAAAATTTGGAAGGATCCCGTTTGGAGCAAGGTGATTTCTTGGCTTATTATTGCAGGGATAACAACTCTTATTAGCCTGAGAGCTATGAACACATCCAGCACAACAATAATCACATCGATCATTTTAATTTTAGGGGGTGCCTATTCCTACTATCAAATCACAAATACAGGAATAAAATTCTTACATAAAGGATTGGGAACTGGGACTATTGGAGCTGAAGTAATTCAAATCTATGGGTTTCAAGCTAGGGTAAAGAATAAATTTCAAAAGCCAATAAAAAATTTCACAGGATATTTGCAATCAAACACTACAAACAAAACAGCACCTCTATACTTAAACATTGATGGGAATTTATATCCCCCAACAGAAACTAATGGCATACCTCCAAAAGCCATCTTTAATGTGACTGCACCATTTGTAGCATACAAAAAGGGGGAAGATTTAACGTCAATTACTCCAGCAATTTTCTTTGAGGAGTTTGGGGATTTTACTGTTTATTTTAGTTTAGACGGAAAAGTGTTTCAAATCCATTGCTCCCATCGTCAAAACAAAAAGTCAATAGACAAGCTGCGAAATCAAATTTCTCCGCGCCAAGAACCTAAAATTACATTAAAGTGAAACTAAAACTCCCCCTCATCGCCATCATCGGTCCCACTGCCGTTGGGAAGACGGAGCTCTCGCTACAACTGGCAGAGCATTTTAACGGCGAGATCATCTCCTCCGATTCGCGGCTTTTTTATCGCGGGATGGATATTGGTACAGCCAAACCGTCTGTTGAGGAGATGGCACGTGTGCCCCATCATCTGATCAATGTTTCCGATCCAGACGAAACCTGGTCTTTAGGACAATTCCAGAAGGCGGCAGCGGAGATCATCGAGGATATTATTTCACGCGGCAATCTGCCATTTCTCGTTGGCGGGACGGGGCAATATTTCCGGTCAGTAACAGAGGGTTGGCTGCCACCAGAAGTAAAGGCGGATGAGCGGCTGAGGGGTATTTTGGAAGAGATGAAAGAAGAAAGAGGGGGTAAATGGCTACACGACAAACTAACCTTGCTTGACCCTGAAGCTGCTGCGAAAATCGATCATCGAAATGTGCGGCGAACGATTCGCGCGTTGGAGGTTATCCTGACAACGGGGAAGAGATTTTCGTCCCAGCGTCAACAACGGGGCGAATCTCCCTATAATTTGCTCACGATCGGCTTACAACGCGAACGCACGGAACTCTATGAACGCGTCGATCTACGCATCGAGAAGATGTTCGAGGCAGGCTTACTTAACGAGGTACAGGCATTACTGGATGCGGGCTATTCTCCAGAACTGCCGAGCATGTCCGCTTTGGGGTACAGAGAATGTGTAGCGGTACTTAACGGAGAAATGACCAAAGACGAAGCGATCATGCAGATGAAACGGATCACACGCGTTTTTGTACGGAGGCAAGCCAATTGGTTCAAAAATGATGACGCCAGCATCTTGTGGTTCGAAGCGGGCGATGCGGGGCTTTTTATCCAAATTGAAGAGAAAATCCGTAACTGGTTGTCAGAAAGCGGGTTTTAACCTACTTTTTCCTGTATAATATCCAAGTTGAAAGCCAAAGAAATTATCGCCAATTAAATAGGAGGAGGTTCCCTGATGGAAAAAGCCTGGATTAAGAATTACGATAAAGGTGTTCCAACCACGATCGACTATCCCCAAGCACCACTCTTTCATTTTTTAGAAGAGGCTGCCAAAAAGTACCCTGAAAAAGCTTGTACGATCTTCAAAGGTGCCACGATCTCATTTAAAGAAATGGATGAGATCACTGATGCCCTGGCTGGCGCACTGGCAGATCAGGGTGTGAAAAAAGGCGACCGTGTGGGCATTTTTATGCCGAACACCCCGCAGTTTGTGATGGCCTATTTTGCAATATTGAAGGCAGGCGGCGTTGTGGTTGCATCGAACCCGCTTTATACGGCTTCAGAGATTGCCCATCAGGCAAAGGATGCAGGCATTGAAGTGATGTTCGTGATGAGCAACTTCTATGCGACGATCAAATCTGCCCAAGCAGATACGAATATCAAGACTTTGATCGTCACCAATCTCAAAGAAACCCTCCCCCCTCTACTTAGTTTGCTATTTACTCTGGCCAAAGAGAAAAAAGGAGGGTTCCGCATTGAGGGTGGCCTGGAAGAAGGCGATATCTGGATGAAAGACCTGCTCGCCAAATATTCACCTTCAGACCGCCCCGATGTAGAGGTGACTCCAGATGATACTTGTCTCTTCCAGTATAGTGGCGGGACAACCGGCGTCTCTAAGGGTGCTGTGGCACGTCATCGCAATATTGTGGCGAACTCTTTACAGATCGCTCGCTGGATGACCGATCTTGACGAAGGCAACGAAGTAATGTTGATGGGTATTCCGCTCTTCCATGTTTATGGCATGGTGGCCGGAATGAACTTCTCCCTGGCGACAGGCGCCACTATGGTGATGGTCCCCAATCCACGTGACCTGAAAGATGTACTTGACAATATCAGCAAATACCGCGCTTCGATCTTTCCCGGCGTACCGACATTGTATAACGCACTAAATAATCACCCTGATGTACTCGCTGGCAAATATGATCTTACTTCGATCAAAGCCTGTATCTCTGGCTCCGCACCCCTGATGCGTGAGACCAAAGAAAAATTTGAAGAGCTGACAGGTGGAGCTGTCTTTGAAGGCTATGGTCTTTCTGAGGCTCCGACAGCAACCCACTGCAACCCCTTGGAAGGTGTAAACAAGACCGGCTCCATCGGGATGCCTCTCCCCGATGTGGACTGTCGCATTATCAGCCTGGATGATGGTGAGACCGAGATGGCTGTCGGTGAGATCGGTGAGATCGTCCTGCAAGGTCCGCAGGTGATGAAGGGTTATCATAATATGCCTACTGAAACCGCCAACGCCCTGCGCGAGAGGGATGGCGGCACCTGGCTCTATACCGGCGATATTGCCCGTATGGACGAGGATGGCTATT
Organism: uncultured Anaerolineaceae bacterium; assembly: GCA_964487745.1. GTDB lineage: Bacteria > Chloroflexota > Anaerolineae > Anaerolineales > Villigracilaceae > Desulfolinea. The sequence goes on from CAZASG010000049.1 coordinate 10,977, forward strand.
TCTACATCGTCGATCGCAAAAAAGAATTGATCAAGCCCGGCGGCTTCCAAGTATGGCCCCGTGAAGTAGAGGAAGCGATCTCCGATCATCCGAAGGTTCTCGAAGTCGGTGTCGCAGGCATCCCCGATCCTTATCGCGGTGAGACTGTGAAGGCATGGGTCGTGGTCAAGGAAGGTGAAACGCTGACCGAAGATGAGGTCAAAGAATTTGCCAAGGAAAAACTTGCAAAATACAAAGTTCCCACCCACGTTGAGTTCCGGGATGAGTTGCCAAAGACAACCGTCGGCAAGATATTGCGCCGCGAGTTGGTCCGTCAGCATAAGGAAGCGGAGCGGTAGATAGCGCTCAATATCCTATTAGTAGCAGAATCAAAAAGAGGCTTTCATCTGAAAGCCTCTTTTTTTGCTCCCCTGCCCATCGCTACGCTCTGGGCTTTCCCAAAATTCATGGAATCATGGGGGATTGAGGGGGGTTAAACGACTTGCGGGGTACCACTCTTCTTTTCAAAGGGTGGTGGGAAGATCGCTTCAAATTCCTTGCGGTTGATGCTTTCTTTTTCCATCAATGCATTAGCAACATCATCCAATTCCTTGCGATATTTCTTGAGGATACCCTTAGCGGTTTTATATGCTACATCCACGAGCTTACGGACTTCGGCATCGATCTTTTCAGCAATAGCATCGGAGTAATCGCGCTGTTCGGAGATCTCACGACCGAGGAAGACCAATTCTTCTTTCTGACCGTAAGTCATCAAGCCCATTTCATCACTCATGCCCAAACGTGTCACCATCATACGTGCCATACGGGTAACTTGCTCCAGATCGCTGGAAGCTCCAGATGTGATATCATCAAAAGCTTCTTCTTCTGCCACACGTCCACCGAGGGCATAGGCAAGAGTCGCCATCATCTTCTTGCGGGACTGCAACATACGGTCTTCGTCGGGGCGGAACCAGGTCACACCACCAGCTTGCCCACGCCCGATAATGGTCACTTTCTGAACAGGGTCAGCTTCAGCGATGGCATTGCCAACGACTGCGTGCCCAGCTTCATGGTAAGCAATGATCTTCTTTTCTTCATCAGAGATCAGGCGGGACTTTCGTTCAGGTCCCATCACAACGCGTTCAATGGCTTCTTCCAGATCGGCTTGCCCGATGGATTTCTTATTCTGGCGGGCCGCCAAAATCGCGCCTTCATTGATCAGATTTTCAAGATCGGCACCTACAAATCCAGGTGTGCCACGCGCCAGTGAGCCCAGATCTACATCAGGATCAAGGGGTTTGCCTTTGACGTGTACGTTCAGGATGGCTTCGCGTCCCTTCATATCGGGACGATCCATCATCACCCGGCGATCAAAGCGTCCAGGGCGCATCAAGGCGGGGTCAAGGATGTCCGGGCGGTTGGTCGCAGCGACCATGATGACGTTCGTATCTGTGTCAAAACCGTCCATCTCTACAAGCATCTGGTTCAAAGTCTGCTCACGCTCATCGTGCGAACCGCCCAAACCAGCGCCACGCTGACGGCCGACTGCATCAATTTCGTCAACAAAGATAATGCAGGGCGCATGGCGTTTTGCCTGATCAAAAAGATCGCGAACACGGCTCGCGCCAACACCAACGAACATTTCGACAAATTCAGAACCAGAGATGGAGAAGAAGGGAACGCCGGCTTCGCCAGAGACAGCTTTTGCCATCAGCGTTTTACCCGTACCCGGCGCACCGACCAGGAGAACGCCCTTAGGGATACGTGCTCCCAATTGAATGAATTTTTCCGGTTCTTTCAAAAACTCGACGATCTCGCCCAGTTCTTCTTTGGCTTCTTCAACACCTGCTACATCTTCAAAGGTGACAGTGGGGTTCTCGCCCGTGAACATGCGAGCACGCGATTTACCAAAAGACATGGCTTGATTATTACTACCCTGTGCCTGACGGAAAATAAACCAGAGTAAGCCCGCCATAAAGATGACCGGTAAGATATAAAGTGCGCTAGCAAAAAAACCAGACCATGCACTGGGCGGACGGGCTTCGATCTTGACATTCTCTGCCGATAAAGCTCCAGCCGGAACACCTAAATTCAGCAACTGTTCTACCAAAGTGCTGGAAGGTTCTTTATGCGCTGTGCGCTCAACAGCATCATCACCAGTACCGTAGATCACAACAAGCTCATCGTTATTCTCAACCAGAATACGATTTACTTTTTCTGCCTGTACATCACGAGCTACTTCACTAATGGTAAGGGGCTCGTTAAAAGCTGCATCCTGTCTCACACTCATATAAACCATCGCAATAATGGCGATGAAGAAGAGTGTGTATACAAGATATGATTGGTTACGTTTCGATTCCACAGAATCCTCCTATATCGGAGAAATTATACCAATTTCTACCTTTATAAAACCCTTCTCAGGGTTTTTCATATACATTTCTAAGAATTGATTGAAAGAAAAAATCTTACCGAAATCAGTCAATCAACAATTCAACCGGGCAATGATCGGAACCAGTCACCTGATCGTGAATAATGACATCTTTTACACGCGGCAGTAAATTCTCAGAGACAAGGAAATAGTCAATACGCCAGCCAACATTGTTGGCACGTGCATTGCCCCGGAAAGACCACCACGAATACTGCTCTTTATCAGGGTACATGAACCGGAAGGGATCAACAAAACCGTGCTCAAGATATTTATCGATCATAGCGCGTTCTTCAGGCAAAAAACCAGATGTCTTGTGATTACTTTTGTCGTTTTTAAGATCAATCGGGTTATGTGCTGTATTGAAATCGCCCGTAATAATGACCGACTTCCCTGCTGCATGGAGCGCATCGCAGGTTTCTAGCAGCAGATCATAAAACTCGAGTTTATATTGCACACGGTCGTGTCCGCGCTGTCCATTCGGGAAGTAGATATTGTAGAGATAAAAATCGGGATGCCGGGTACGTATCACGCGTCCTTCCGAGTCAAAACGCTCTTCGCCTAATCCCAATATCGTTTCGCCGGGCGTCTCTTTCACCCATGTCGAAACACCGCTGTAGCCTTTTTTCTCTGCCGGGTTCCACGTAATCTCATAGCCGGGGACATTCTTCTGCTCTTCGGTAAGCTGTTCGGGCAACACGCGAGTTTCCTGTAAGCACATTACATCGGGAGATTGCTCTGTGATCCACTCAAGGACACCTTTTTTAAGGGCAGCGCGCAAACCATTTACGTTCCAGGTGATTATTTTCATTTTATCTACTCTCTATGGTAAACTAAGTTATATTTTCGAGGGCTTATTATGACTAATCAAGAAATTAAACGCATTCTTTGTGTTGAAGATGAACCAGAAATGATTGACCTGATCCGTCTAATTCTTGGTCGACATGGCTTCGAAGTCAATGGCGCCAATGGTGGTATTCAAGGTGTAAAAAAGATACGCGAAGAACTGCCGGATCTGATCCTGCTTGATCTGATGATGCCAGATATGGACGGTTGGGAAGTATACCAGCAAATAAAAGCGGATGAGAAAACCAGCAATATTCCTGTCATCGTTGTCACCGCAAAAGCGCAGAATATTGATAAAGTTTTGGGATTACATATCGCCAAGGTCGATGATTATATCTCCAAACCGTTTAGCCCCCAAGCCCTTTTGGAAAGCGTTCAGAAAGTTTTAGGAAGCGCTGTCTAAACAAATTAAGATCCGACCAGAACGGGCGGCAATTGTCTGTCGCCCTGTTTTTTTATGCCTATGTCTCGAATAATCCATGTCCGTAATTTGGACATCCCCTCCCAAACGCCATTGCAGATCAAATACTGCGAATCCTTTCTTTGCCGTTTGCGCGGATTAACCTTCAGACGGGAACTCTCGCCGACCGGAGGCTTGCTACTGGTTCAAAATCGTGATTCCCGCCTCGACACCGCCATCCACATGCTTGGTGTGAGCTTTGATCTGGCCGTGATCTGGATCGACTCATCCATGACCGTCGTCGATAAAGTTTTGGCAAAAAGCTGGCGTCTCGCCTACACACCCCAAAAAGCAGCTCGATATATTTTAGAAACTCACCCTGATCGTCTGGATGAGTTTGAGATCGGCAATAAGGTTCAATTTGAAGATGTATAAAAAAATATTCGCTGTCCTAATAGCGGCTTCATTTTTACTCATTCCCCAAAGCGTTTTTGCACAAGGCTTGGCTGAAGGGCCCACATATATCGTTCAGTCAGGCGATACACTCTGGGATATCGCTTCACGCTTCAACGTTAATCTCGATGATCTCATGGCTGCGAACGACCTTGAAGACGGCAATCTCAATGTGGGCCAGGAAATCGTCATCCCAGGTTTGGAGGGCGTGACCGGCGTTCTACGCACGGAAACCGTTCCCTACGGCGATAACCTACGCAGCCTGATCCGGCGCACACAAGCGCCACAAAGTGTATTACGGCGTCTCAATCGCCTTGTCAGCCCAACGGAGCTCTACGCTGGCGTAAGCCTGATCGTTCCTGTAGACGTGGAACTTCCCGCCCTGTCTGCACGCGCATCCCTCAACACAGGGGATACCCTTCTCGAAGAAGCCATTCGCCAAGATAGTGATATTTGGTCTCTCATGGCAATCAACAGCCTTGAAAGCTCAGCCATTGTTTTGCCGGGTGAAGTACTCTATGCACCTGCAGGTGAGAACGTGGAAAGCAACGCCAGTGGACTACCCCCTGCCTTCACCTCGGCAACAGTATCCAGCCTACCGCTAATTCAAGGTAGCACTGCGGTCATCAACGTCAGCGTTGCGGAAACCGTGACCCTTTCCGGCTCGTTGACTTCAGATCAGGAATATCCCCTACGCTTCTTCCCGCTCGAAGACGGGAGTTTTGTCGCTCTGCAAGGGGTTCATGCAATGGCAGCGCCGGGCGCATATCCGCTCAAATTGGAAGCAATTTATCCTGACGGAAGAATAGAATCCTACGAGCAAATGGTGCTCATCACCACAGGTGGCTATCCGAACGACCCCATTCTGGTCGTCTCGCCAGAAACGCTTGATCCAACCATTACACAGGACGAGCAGGACGAATTAATCGCCGCGATTTCACAAGCCAGTTCTGAGAAATTATGGAATGGTGCTTTTACTAATCCATCGGTCTATGAAGATTGCTTTACATCCCGTTATGGCAGTCGTCGTGAATATCGTGCAGAGGACGGCAGCCTTGACCCCTATTTCAGCTTCCACAGTGGGCTGGATTTCTGTGGTGGTACCGGGCTCCAGATCGATGCCGCTGCGAATGGCGTGGTCGTCTTTGCGGGCGATACCATCGTACGTGGGAATGCCACCATTATTGATCATGGCTGGGGTGTTTTTACGGGTTACTGGCATCAATCTGAATCTTATGTTCAGACCGGGGACATCGTCCAAGCCGGAGATGTGATCGGTTTGGTCGGCGACAGCGGGCGTGTGACGGGCGCACATCTACATTGGGAAGTTTGGGTTAACGGAGTACAGGTCAACCCGATGGCGTGGCTTAATCAACCTTTCCCCTAAAGGGCGTAGCTGCCTGGGAGACCTCAACAAGTTCAGGTTGCGGGCGACCCGAAAGTCCCTTTGACAATCCAACACCTCCCTGCTATACTGCCTCCGTTCGATATGGAAACGACTTATCCTGCCATAAGGCAGTTTTTTGCAAAGACAATTGAAAGTCTGTAAGAAACCCTCGGTAGAAAGCTTCCGTGGGTTCTTTTTCTATTTAGACGATAACCGCATATAAGGCGGAATTTTTAAGATTCAAGAGGAAAAAATGAGTAAGAAATTGAAAATTGTTCCCCTGGGTGGACTAGGGGAAGTGGGAAAAAATATGATGGCGTATGAATACGGCGAGAATATTCTCATCGTAGATTCGGGCATCATGTTCCCTGAAAATGATATGCTGGGGGTAGATTATATTATCCCCGATTTTGAGTATTTACATGATAAAAGCCATCTTGTGCGCGGGATCGTGATCACACATGGACACGAAGACCATATCGGGGCGATCCACCATGTTTTGCGCAGCATCTCCGCACCGGTATACGGGACGCCCCTGACATTGGGCTTGGTCGAGGTCAAATTAGCGCGAAACAAGATGGCTGATCAGACAAAGAATCTGCACACTGTGCAGGCTGGAGAAAAGGTAAAGATCGGACCCTTCGAGGTCGATTTCTTCCATGTTTGTCACTCTATTCCCGATGCCGTTGGCTTGGGCATCTCTTCGCCGGCTGGCTTGGTCGTGCATATGAGCGACTATAAATTTGACCACACTCCTGTAGATGGCTGGCCCACCGATTATGCCAAACTCGCCGAGTTTTCACAACGCGGTGTTGATCTGCTTCTCGCAGATTCGACCAATGCCAGTCGTCCGGGCTGGACTCCCTCCGAAATGGTGATCGGTCCTGCATTGGATAATGTTTTTGAGAATGCCCAAGGGCGGGTAATTATCGCCTCCTTTGCGTCGCAAATTTCGCGGATGCAACAAGTGGCAGACGCAGCGGTCAAGCACAACCGCAAATTAGCCTTCGTTGGGATGAGCATGGTCGATAACTCGAAGATGGCGCGTAAAATGGGTTATCTCGAAGTGCCGGAAAAGACCTTGGTCAGCCTCGAGCATGCCTTGGGGATGCCCGCCAAAGATGTGGTGCTAATGTGTACCGGATCACAGGGTGAGCCCTCATCCATTATCGGACGATTAGCGACCGGGACAAACCGCCATTTTAGCTTGAAACCGGACGATACCGTGGTGCTATCATCCCATCCGATTCCCGGTAACGAAGAGAGCGTAAACAAGGCGATTAACAGCCTCCTGCGCCGTGGCGCAGATGTGATCTACGATGCCCTCGCCCCTATTCACGTTTCGGGTCATGCCAGCCAGGAAGAAATGAAGCTCTTACTCAATCTGGTGCGCCCGAAGAATTTCGTTCCCATGCATGGCGAGTTGCATATGCTCAAACATCACGCTCACATAGCCCAAGATATGGGCATTCCGGCAGAGAATATTCAGGTTGTCGAAAACGGACAAATCGTTGAAATGACGAATGGAAAGATCTCTTTGGGCAAACGCATCCCAGGCGGATACGTCTTTGTCGATGGGCACAGCATCGGCGATGTCGATCATGCCGTTGTCCGTGACCGTGAGCGACTCTCACGCAACGGAATTCTGCTGATCGATCTCAATCTGGACAAATTCACAGGGCGATTGATGCATGATCCCGAGATCATCACCCGTGGCTTTGTTTCTCCTGAAGAAGCCGAACGTCTAACCCCAATTGTGCAGAAAAAAGTTGTCGATATTATCGACGGTGGACTGGATGACCAAAAGACGATCATCAACGCAGTGCGTTCGCTCTTATACAACGAGACAAAACGTCGCCCAATGGTTTTTGTGACCTTGAGCAAAGTTTAGCAAAAACGGCGATCAGAATTGATCGCCGTTTTTGCTTCAGCTTACTATTTTAGTGGAAGCCTAGGGATTAGATGTTCGTTCATGGAATATCTGCACTCAACCCCCGCCAGCTAACTGAAGTCCAAGTACCATCGGGGTTTCTCAACCACCAGATGCCAGAACGATAGATGGAAACATCTGCTTGCCCGTCATTAGCATAGTCATAAGGCACAGGAATGTTTCCATTGACTTCACCCCAAGCAATTGCATTCCAAGCCCCATCAGGGCTTCTTAGTCGCCAAACACCAGCGTTGTAGACCAAAACATCAATCTTATCATTATTGGGTCTAGAACCATCTTCATCGGAATTGGCCCAGACGACCAAATCCCAAGGACCATTTTGGTATCTCTCCCGCCATTGACCTGAATAGGAGAGTATTGTCTCCGAATGCCCCTCTCTGCTGGAATCAGCAGAGAGAGCGGACTCGTTGATCGTGTATTCTTCACCACCTGAACCGTCGACATTATTGACAATACTGTCACCATCGCTCTCAGAGCTAAGGCTATCATCGATTTCAGTGCTGACGTCCAAGTCTGTGCCTAAGATGAGAGGGATACCATTTGGGGGCGGATCACTTATTTTCTCTATCTTGTAGGTTTCACCTGCAAGATAGTCGCCATTCCCCGTGCCTGTCCCCCCAAGCATATTCCCAGCGCTATCCACGATCGTATCATCATCAACCACGTCCAGACGGATCAAACTACTACCTTCACCTGTATCTACTGTGATTGTGTAAGTATCTCCTGAGCCACTCACATTCGTGATGAAGCCTGGACTCATATTGGCTTCACGGGCGACAACCAATCTAAAATCAGCTGCGTCTACACCTATCACAGATTCTGAAAAAGTGACTGTGAAGGCCACACTGGATGCATTAGATGGGTTCACATCTGCACGAACAATTGATGAAACTGTGGGAGAAATATCTTGTACACACATATAAATACTAATGTCGTCGACAAACCATCCTGTATAGCTGTATTGATTATCACTACCAATGCGCCAGCGGAAGCGAACATTTTGTCCTGCAAGGCTAGAGAGATTATATAAGGACCCAACCATGCTGTGACTCAGCCCCGAGAACGCCGCCCTTCCGCTAAGAGGGTTTCCATATCCGGATTGCAGGGTAATCGTGTAATCTTGCCCTCCACTAAGAAGCGGGCGGGCGTCGCTCCAACTTGCCCCTTGATTAGTACTATACTCTACAATACCTCCATCATAACCCTCTACCAGGTTATAATTTTGATCGTAATACCCTTCAAGCTCAAAAACATGTTTGAAGAATAATTTATAGGACGAGTTTGCAGGTAGATTCACATCCGATGTCATGGCGACGAAACTGTCATTGATACTGGAAATATTCTCACCAAAGAGAGAGTGCGAAGGGCTTGCGATCCCGAGCGTTGTAATTCCCCATGTGTTGCTACCTGAGAAGGCTCCGCTTACCCAATTACCAGTTCCACTTTCCATATCGTCAAAGAAAATGTAGTCTTCAGAAAAACCTGCGGAACAAGTATCAGGCATGGGAGTATAGCTTTGGGAGGGTTTGATATGCATTTCAACCGCTTCAGCTGCATTTTTTACTTGCGTGCAATCATCTGAAATAATTCCATCTGCTCCACCGACAAGATTGAAACAAGCCTGACTCAAAGCATAGTAGAGGTCTGTATAATTCGCTCCAGCACCAAGAAGGTTTGTTTGCACTTCGTAGTATATGGCTGCTATTTTATTTATGCCTATACCTGTAATGGTTTTCCCGTTGAAACTTCCTCCTTCGACCATGAGATAGACGGCTTTGTTGTTGATGCCGCTGTTGGTATGCACCCCACCGTTGTTACTCATACTGGTATGGAAGTACGGGCTTGATATCTTATCCGGATCACCATAAGCAGGCGGGCTACTCATCGAGCGGAATGCGCCGCCAGAGAGATCTTCACCGATCAGCCATTTGACTGCCTCGGCATCGTTTCCCGCCCCATTGGTTTGATCGACAAATTCGCCCCAGAGATCCGAGAATGATTCGTTGATCGCGCCAGATTGATATAAATAGATCAAGTTGGATTCATATTGTGTTACGCCATGGGTCATTTCATGAGCAGCGATATCATCGGTGATCATATTGTCGCCATAGACCATTTGAGAGCCATTCCAGAAGGCGTTTTCGTAATTGGTGTCGAATTGTACGCTGGAAGTGATTTTTATTCCTGAATTGTCAATACTGCGGCGACTGTGTTCCCTTAGATAGTAAAGATAGGTATCAAAAGCGTATTCATGTGCCAAATCAGCATCCGGATTTGTGCCACTTGTGCAATCAGGGTAAGTTTGTCCGCATAGAAATGTTCCTGGAAGTGCTCCCTCTATGCCATTATGATTCATTGTATAAGTGTATATTTGTACTCCGAGCTTGTTTTCAAATCTAAAGCTTACAGTGCTTCCAAGTCCATTAACAGTAGCTCCTACATAGTGAACACCTAAATTACCATTTGCGATAAATGTACTTGATGTTGCAATTCCATTTACACCAGTAACTGCAGAAGTTGTTTTGGTTCCCGTATCGCTAAATGCTCCACTAGGCGATACAGAGATACTCGGTGCCGCAGTGAAAGTAACCATAATACCCTGCATCGGATTTCCAAACTGATCCCCAACCAAAGCTTCTAATGGTCGTGAGAAAGCGGTGTAGATTGTTGTGCTCTGATAATCACCGCTGTATTTTGTAATTGTTGTTGGAATGGGTTCGTAATTTTCAAGTTGAAATTCTGTTGTGGTTCCAATACCTGAAACAGTAGCATCGACTGTATAAGCCCCTTCTGTTGCATTAGCAGTAAAAGCTTCACTTGTTGCGATACCATCAGAGTCAGTTGTTGCCGTTATAGTGTTTGTGCCGGAATTATTGAAGGTGCCGCTTGCTCCACTCGAAGGTGCTGTGAAAGTAACTGTAATTCCTTGGATGGGCTGATCTTTTTGGTCAACTAATAAACCACTTAAAGGGTTCTGAAATTCAGTGCTGATTCTAGCTTCTTGGGGGCTACCGTCGCTTACAGATAAAGTTGTTGGGACTGGCACATAATTTTCCATCTGGAATGCTGCTGGGGTTCCCACTCCACTAGCACTTGCTTCGACTATATATATTCCTCCTGTGCTATTTGCGGTGAAGGTTGAAGCAGTTGCCAAGCCATTGCTATCGGTTGTTACCACATTTTGATAAGTTGATGTGCCAGAAAATATGCCGCTGGCACCACTGTTCGGTGCAGCAAAAGTGACATCAACTCCTGAAACAGGAAGCCCATATTGGTCTTTTACAATTGCAACCAAAGGGGTGTTGAAGCTTGTGTTAACCACTGTGAATTGAGGAGAGCCGCTGGATATTTCAACATACGTTACAGTTGAAGATGTAGGGGTGTCGGTTTCATAAGCACCAATATCACAAGTAGCAACCGTATCGTTGTCCCCGTCGATCGGTCTTGATCTTCCTAATTGATCAATAGCTTCACAGGTCGTGCCACCTGACCTAGGGGCTGCAGGGTTACCAGCATCAATGGCAGGGCTTCCTGGTAGAGGTCGATGATATCCTTCCGTCAAGAGCATGCCGAGCATTGGGTCAATCTCTGTGAAGTCACTGGATTGCGAAGTAACGCTGCATCCTGACAAGGTGCCGATAATGTTATGGCCACTTGATGTGATATCTCCGCTACAATCCTGCGCGATTCCTCCATTTCCTGTATTTTCGGCCAGAATGCTATTTTGAATAGTGACCGACCCATTAGTACTTGATATCCCACCTCCATCATAGTGATAATATAAGTTAGCATTTTGGGCGATTGTAGAATTTTGGATGAATACAGTTCCTACGTAGTTCCTAATGCCAATTCTTTCGTTATTACTAACTGTGCTGTTTTCTAGTAAAAGAGTACCGCAGTTATCTATAGCTGGCAAAGTTGTTATATTAGAAATTGAGCTCTGACGGATTGTTGCGGTTACTGAAATAGGGCAGGATAGGCCATTTGAAATCTTTATACCACCTGCACTATTCTTAATTATCAAGCGTTCAAAGTTTGCATTTTCGCTAATTTGAATAAGTGTTGTGTTTGATGGAGCTCCTGTTCCGTCAAGAATGGAAAAACCCGTTTGTGTACTAAAATCGGAATTCCACCCGCCAAGAAGGGTAATGTTTTTTGTGATTTCCACAATTGCATCATTGCCTTGATATAGTCCATCTTCTATCAAGATGACATCACCTGCGGTTGCTTTGTCAATTGATCCATTTAGAGTAGCGCAAGGCGTAGATGGACTTTGACAATTGTTGTTGTCATCACCATTTATCGAGACATACCAACCTGTTCCATTGGCCAACTGGAACTCTGCTGGCGTTGTCACTCCAATTGCAGATGCTTCTACGTTATAAGTGCCGCTTGTGGCATTTGCCGTGAAAGCTGAGGCTGTTGCCAGGCCATTTGCATCCGTATCGGCCGTTGTGATGGTTGTGCCTGAATCATTAAACACGCCACTTGCGCCAGTTACCGGGGCCGTAAAAGTGACTGTTACCCCTGAAAGCGGGCTTCCGAATTGATCTTCAACAAGTGCTTTCAATGGTTGGGAAAAAGCTGTGTTGAGAGGTGCTGTTTGATTTGAGCCGCTGCTGACAGTAAGAGTGGTTGCTACGGGCGCAACGTTTTCGAGCTGGAACTCCGCAGGTGTTGCTACACCGGAAACCGAAGCCTCTACGTTGTAGGTGCCGCTTGTAGCATTCGCAGTGAAGGCAGATGCCGTTGCAATGCCACTTGCGTCGGTGCTTGCAGTCGTTGTGTTCGTACCAGAATCGCTGAATGCGCCGCTTGCGCCACTTGCAGGGGCCGTAAAGGTGACTGTTGCCCCTGAAACAGGTGTGCCGGAACTATCTTCCACGAAAGCTGATAGCTGTGCGCCAAAGGGCTGATCTAAAGTAGTGATTTGCCCCGAGCCAGCCTGAACGGAAATCGCTGCTGGCGGCTCAACTATAAAATATTCATATGACCCAATATCACAGACGCTACCTTGTGGACGTGTCACACCGCGTTGGTCCGTCCCCAGGCAAGTTGCTGGATTACCATTATCAATGGCAGAGCTCCCTGGCAACAGCTCATGATATGGAGGCGTGCCTGTCAGTGTGGCATTAACTTGCGGGTCAGTATCAAGCTGATCTCCCGTACTGGATGTCAGCGTACAATCAGCCGAGTCGCTATAGATATTATGATCGGAAGAGCCTACTGTGCCGAAACAGTCCGGCCCACTAGTTGTTCCTGTATTATTTCCCAAGATGCTGTTCTGTATTGTGACCGTGCCGGTATCTTGGGAGATGCCGCCTCCTGAATTAGCACCGTTATAGGCGATGGTTGAATTTTGGATGAGAGCTGTGCCATCTGTAATATGTATCCCACCGCCGGAGGTAGTAGCTGAATTTCCACTGATCGTGCTGTTCATTACTGTTAAGTTTGCGTTGTAATAACTAAAAATACCAGCACCGCGATGATTCGCATTGTTGTTTTTAAGCGTGCTGTTTCTAAGGGTAAAATTGGCACCATAAACATAAATTGCACCACTGTCTGTTGATATTGAGTTTTGGATAATGAAATTTTCTACTACAACTGTTGATCCATCAGCACTAGCTAGAAGACCATTATTCGCATTTTCTCCGTCGATAATAGTAGCGCCAGTTTGCTCACTAAAACCATTTATCCAGCCACCAGAAAGAGTAATGCTTTTGGAGATAGTCACTACATTTGGACTGCCTGACCCAGAGTAAGTGTAAATCCCTTCTGCAACTTTTACGGTGTCTCCGGAAGCAGCTTTTCCAAGAGCGCCGTTGATTGTTTGGCACGGTGTAGTTGTCGCTAGGCAAGAATTACTATCACTTCCCGTAGGGGATACATAGTATGTGATAGGAGTTGCAGATAAAGGTTCCTGGGTTTTGGTTTCTTCTTTAGGAAACGTTGGGGAAGGTGTTGGGGTGGGTGGTGGCGGCGGACTGTTTCCTTGCTGTCCTACCGAAGAACCACCGCTTCTATTTGACCAAACCGTATCAATCTGATTGAAATGCAAACTGACTCCGCCCGTGTGCGCATTGATCAAAACCATTTCACGGATCGGTGTGCCAATATCTACCGCACTTACATCCATGCGCCAAACTAATTCTACAGGGCGGATACTGCTTTTTATCAGGGATTCATCAAAAATCCACAACTCTGGTTCTGTCGTTTCAAACGATGCTGGGTCTTCCTGATATTTTCGTGCAATGACGCCCAGTGCCGTTTCACGGGCGTTTTCAGAGGAAATGGATGGTGTTGTATTCAAGGACAACTCAGGTGATACTTCTCCGTTCATGGAAAGAAGACGACCATTATCATCAAGATTAATAATGAGTTCAGCTGCCAAGATAGGCACGCCCTGATAGGTTTGTTGATATCGTGTAGTTGAGCGATTTCCCCCGACCGAGCGTGTACTCATTACTTCCAAATCTCGTGCAGGGTTTTGCAAACCAAATTCAGGCGCATACACTTCTGCCACTGCCATACTTTGTGCTTCTAGAGACATATTCGGTCTTAGGGCTGCTCCTGGCACAGGATAAGGCTCTTTAGCGCTGATGAATGCTAACCTGCCTGTTTCTGGGTTATATCTGCGTTCAGGTTCTTCTGTCCCTTGATGTGGTGGCGCAGAATTCTTCCGGGCAATGCCGGTTTGGGAAGTGGTCAAACTCACCATAACGGCAATCAAGATAGCTGATATGACTTTGTTGTATTTGGCGGTTGAGTTCATCTCATAACCCTCCTGGAACCTAAGATTTAGGATAATTCGTTTTAGCTTTTTACGCTTTGCTTCAAGATTACCTCAGCGCAATATGTGCGAAAATACTTTCTCGTATAGTATATATTTTTTGTCTTAACAATACAACTACTACTCATTCCCCCTGAAAAGCTCCACTGTTGCCTCTCCCTCCTGGCTTATGCCTTCCCGCTTGAAGACCTTCCAAAGTGTCATCCAAAGAATCTTTATATCCAGCCAAAAGGACCAGTTGTCCACATACCAAACATCCAGTCTAAATTTTTCTTGCCAAGAGATATTGTTGCGCCCGTTGACCTGTGCCCAGCCGGTGATGCCGGGGAGCATATCGTGGCGGCGCATTTGCTCATCGTTATAGAGGGGCAGGTACTGCATCATGAGCGGACGGGGGCCGATAATGCTCATCTCTCCACGCAAAACGTTGAAGAGTTCAGGTAATTCGTCGAGGCTGGAGGCACGGAGAAAACGTCCAAATTGTGTTAGGCGTTCGGCGTCTGGTAGCAAGCTTCCATCTGGTGCGCGGCGCTCATTCATCGTCCTAAATTTGTAGATAAAGAAAGGTATCCCTTTATAGCCGGGACGCTGCTGCTTAAATAGGATCGGGGTCCCATGAAGGATACGCACTAAAAAGGTAATAATGAGCAAGATCGGAAAGAAGAAAATCAGCCCCAAAAAAGCTGCAAGAAAATCAAAGAGCTGTTTACTGCGCGGTGATCTTCTGGAAGAAAAACTTGACATAGGCTGATTCTACCAAAGAAATATGGGCGGGTTGTGGTATATTTTTCTGAAGGAGAAAACGATGAGCGAACGAATTCTAATTATCGAAGACGACCCCGCTATTTTAAAGCTCTTGCAACGTGGCTTGGCTTATGAGGGGTATCTGGTGGATACTGCCACCGATGGACGCAGCGGTTTG
This sequence comes from uncultured Anaerolineaceae bacterium, assembly GCA_964487745.1. Taxonomy (GTDB): domain Bacteria; phylum Chloroflexota; class Anaerolineae; order Anaerolineales; family Villigracilaceae; genus Desulfolinea. Next base: position 26,130 of record CAZASG010000049.1, read on the forward strand.
CTAATGGCTCGTGATAATCATCCCGATCTGGTTGTGCTGGATTGGATGCTGCCGGGCATGGACGGATTGGAAGTTTGCCACCGTTTAAGGACAGGCGGCGAGGTACCGATCGTCATGCTAACCGCCAAGGACACCATTCAGGATCGTGTTCACGGTTTGGATGCAGGGGCGGACGATTATTTGGTGAAGCCTTTTAATCTTGATGAACTTTTGGCGCGCATACGCGCCTTGTTGCGTCGCACACAGACCAAACGCATCCCTATTCTCGAATTTCTTGATCTAAAGCTGGATACTGGCTCTCGCCAGGCTTCTCGTGGTGAGCGTATGATCTCGCTGACGGCAAAAGAGTACGAATTACTCGATCTTTTCATGCGTCACCCACGCCAGGTACTCACACGCGAAGTAATTTTCGACCGGGTTTGGGGCTACGATTTTGGCGGCGAGAGCAATGTGCTTGAGGTCTATATTCGTTATCTGCGCCAAAAACTGGAAGTGGATGATGAGCCGCGCTTGATCCATACCGTGCGTGGCGTAGGCTACGTAATGCGCGAAACTCCCTAGTCAAGCGTATTTTTAACGGTATATAAAATATGTTGCGAGCGCGTCTAACGCTGCTATACTCCACGCTAATGGGGGGTGTTTTATTGCTTTTTGGCATGGCAGTATATGCCCTTGTTAATTTCACGCTGATCGGACAGGTAGATCGCCTTTTAGATGATACAGCTCAAGAAATTCTTGAGTTTGCCCGCGTGGATGCGGTTGGTGAACTTACCATTCTCCATCTTCCGCCCCTGAATATGACGACCAATGTTCATGTTCAGGTTTGGGATCGTGATGGCCGTCTGGTCGCGGCCTCGCTTGATCGTGATGAATTTTCAGAGGCGCTAGATACCGGGGGATTGGCATCCACACAAAAGATTTTTCGCAGCATCATGTATCGGGGTTTTCCCATGCGCGTTCTTAGTGTTCCGCTCAGCGTTGGGGGACGTGCAGCGGGCACAATGCAAGTCGCATCCAGTTTGACAGTGATCGAATCGGTACGTGACGATCTGCTCTATATTCTTATTATGGGTGTAATTTTTGCTGTTTTGCTCGCGGGCATTGGCTCTTGGCTCGTGATCGAAAGATCCCTCGCACCACTCGATACTGTCGTCGAGACAGCCGAACAGATCAATCGAGCAGACGATCTTTCCCGACGTATCCCCTACAAACATCTTCCCAATGATGAAGTTGGTGAACTTGTCCTGACATTCAATCGAACCCTTGAAAGACTCGAAACGATATTCACATCCCAGGAACGTTTTCTTGCCGATGTCAGCCACGAATTACGCACGCCACTAACTGTCATTAAAGGAAATCTTGATCTAATGCGGCGCATCAATACCCTTGACGAGGAAATTCTTGTCAGTATCGATGAAGAAGCAAACCGTCTTACGCGTCTTGTAGGTGATCTGCTTCTGCTTGCTCAAGCAGAAACCGGCAAGCTTCCCCTGCAAAAAGATTGTCTTGAACTCGACAGTCTGCTCTTTGAAGTTATTCAAGAAATGCATATTCTCGCCGATGAGAAGATCAGCATTCGTTTGACAGAAATTGACCAAATCCAGGTTTATGGAGATCGAGATCGTCTTAAACAAGTTTTGCTAAATTTGATCTCGAACGCGATCCAATATACACCTGAAGGTGGAGAAGTATTCCTTTCGCTTTCAAGAATGAGAAAGAATGCTCGCTTGATCATTCGCGATACCGGACCTGGTATCCCCGCAGATGATTTACCCCATATTTTTGAGCGATTCTACCGTACGGAGAAATCACGTACGCGCCAAAAAACCCCTGGATTTGGTTTGGGGCTTTCAATAGCTTATTGGATCATCAAGAATCACAAGGGAAAAATCGAGGTGGAAAGTGTTGAAGGTGGAGGTACTACTTTCATCATTTCTCTGCCTGCACTAAAGGCACAAGAGATCTGTCTTCCCTCTGAAGATGAAGAGTAATAACAAACCCTAAAGATTTTGATAATCTTTAGAGCCTGTTATGCACTTTGAGATAGAATCTGGGTATGAAGAGAACCCCGTAC
>CAZASG010000050.1:0-26973 GCA_964487745.1 uncultured Anaerolineaceae bacterium
AAAACTGGCGATCTGCCCCAACACGGAGGAGACGTTAACGATGCGTCCGTAATTCTGTTCGATCATCATCGGGAGAAAAGCACGGATCAAATTGAGCGGGGCATAGGTATTCGTATCGAACATGGTACGCAGTTTCTCTTCCGGGATGTTGAGAATACTATCTGTACGGTCGAGGAGGATACCTGCGTTATTGATGAGGGCATCCAGTCGACCGAACTCCGCGTCCACATGGGCTTTGAGCGCCGAGATGCTTTTCGCCGAAGTGACGTCCAGTTGGTGGAATCTCACGCCCAAATCACGCGCGGCGCGTTCCCCATTCTCCGCATTGCGACTGGTCAGGATAACTTCGTAATCCTTTTCTTTCATTTGTTTCGCGGTTTCCAATCCGATCCCACGATTTGCACCTGTAATCAAGACAAGTTTTTTCACAAGGGACTCCTAGAAAAATAAACGATAAAGGGAGAAAGCTGTTGCCAGCAGGATCAGATAGGGCAGGTATTGATGTATCCACGAGATGCCAATCCAGACTCCATCCGGAAAAGATCGCAGACCGCCTTCAGATTGAGCGCTCAAGAGTCCACCTGCGACCACAGTGATAATGAAAAGCAAGATCGTGCCCCCCAACACGGATATTTGGCTTGCTTCGAGCGCAAGGGTTTGATGCCGGTCGTAGACGATCTTTACCAACCAAATACCTAATCCTAAACCGATAAACTTGTGCAGGTTAAAGGTCAGAAAGGGATAAGATTGCCCCGAACGACTGACCCTAAAACCAGATAAAAGCATCGCGACAAAGAGTAGGGCAATATAAATGAAATTCGGTGGTGTGGTCGTCATGTTCATGCTTAGGGGCATTCGACTTCATAGGTTGTTTGTGTTTCGATCTGATTGGGCCCGATCACGACCAGTTTGACAAAATATTCACCTTCGACAAGAGATGGAAGGAAACTATCGGCAACGGGTTTGGTACCCGCTTCCAAGAACTTGACAGTTTGATTGGAGATGATGCCGCGCTGTTCGCTTTCGATATGCCAGGAAACGGTACCGGGGCCATTCATCTCAATAGTGCCGCGTACACTCAAAAGCTCAACCGGACCCTGGCAGCCCGCGTAGATGGCCGTTTCCGGGGTGTCTACGCTCACATTTGTTACAAAGGCTTTTGATTGCTCGACAACAGGGATACCTGCCAGACTGCCTGCAACTTCTGTCACATCGGCGGAGACCCAACACTTTGTATCCAGCCCATCGTTCAAGGTCACATACCACCATGAAGATGTCAGGGTACGCCCTTCCAGAAGGGCATATTCGCCTTCAAGCAAGGCCCCGACAACACCCCATTCGACACCAAATCCATGCCTACAGTTAATGTTGATATCCTTCGGCAAGACGACGGGCACGCTCGGTGTGGCTGTCGCAGTCGGCGTGGGGGTCTCGCTCGGGATCGGCGTCTCGGAGGGGGCAGGCGTAAATGTCATCGTCGGCAGGACCATTGGCGTGATCGTCGCGGCAGGTGTCTCGGTGGGCTTCGTATTTGCCGAAAGGTCACACGAGACTAAAAGGAGCATAATAAGCAGGAAAACAAAGCTATTTCGCATTTTCATAGTCTTTCCTTGTTAGGGTTTTTCTTTTCTAAAGAGTAGCGCTGATGATTTTACCCTTTTAAGCGAAACGTGCAACGCACTTGGAAAGTGCGTTGCACGTCATTCTTACTTGACACACCGTTAAAGATCTCAGCTTGAGCAAACTCAAAAAAAGCTTACGGACACTCTATCTTATAGCTCGATTCTGCCACCTTACCATTTGGCGTGGTCACCACCAACTTAACCCAATAACTACCAGCCGTTAGTGTGGGCACAAAACTATCGGAGGCATTCTTGACATCAAAGCTGTCGAAAGTTTTGGTCTGTGTCGCCAAAGCCCCGCTTTGCTCTGTCTCAAAATGTAGATCAACGGTAGTCGGACCATTCGTTTCCACACTCCCCTTCAACTCCATTGGCTGGATCGGTCCTATACAGCCGGGCACAGAGATATTATCCGGTTTTTCAATACTCACCTTAATCACCTGGGCAACCGACTGCGTCTTTACAGGCACAGCCCCCACGTTCCCCGCGGTCTCGGTCACGCTGGCTGCCACCCAGCACTTGGTCGAGTTTTGAAGTTTCACATACCACCATGTAGAAGAAGAATTCTTACCTAATATCTCAGCAGGCTCACCACCCATCAAAGCGCCGATCGCCAGCCACTCCGTTCCGTACCCAAAACGACAATTAACATTCAAGTCCTTGGGCCAAGCAATGGGGATTGTCGGAGTAAATGTGGCCGTCGGAGGAGGTGTATCAGTAGGAAGCGGGGTTGCTGAGGGGGGTGGGGCTTGTGTGGGCGGCTGTGGAACTGGCGTATCTGCCTGCACCGGTGGCGGCGGACTATCTCCATTTGGCGGAGGTGTTGGTGTATTTCCTGGCAAGCTACATGCCAATACCAAAAGCATCGTTAGAAGAACTATAGATAAATTTCGAGTTTTCATGGCGTTTTCCTTTAAATATTACGCTTCCCACCTTGGAAGCGTACTTAAACCATCTTAGCGAGAATGACCTCCAAATACAATAGGACGCGGGGTCGAAAAAGAAAGCGCTGAAAACCCCTTCGCGTTATAATTTACCCATCTTGGCATAAAGGAGACGCAATGTTAAAAGTTGGATATATCGGATTAGGGCTCATGGGCAAACCTATGGCACATAATATTCTCAAGGCGGGTTTTCCGCTGGTCGTTCATAACCGCAGCCGCGCCGCAGTAGACGAGTTAGTCGCCGAAGGAGCAACTGCCGCTTGGACGCCTGCAGAGGTCGCCGCGCAAGTGGACGTGGTCATCACCAATCTGCCCGACTCTCCCGACGTGGAGAAAGTGACCCTCGGCGAAGATGGAATCATCGAAGGGGCGCACGAGGGACTGATTTTCATCGACAACTCTACCATCAAGCCCGCCACGGCTCGTAATATTGCAGAAAAACTCGCCGAAAAAGGCATTTCCGCCCTCGATGCCCCTGTCAGCGGCGGAGATATCGGTGCCATCAATGGCACGCTCACCATCATGCTTGGTGGTGAAGAAGCTGCGCTAAACAAAGCGATGCCTGTCCTCGAAGCAATGGGAAAAAGCATCACGCTCGTCGGCGATGCAGGTGCCGGGCAAATTGCCAAAGTCTGCAATCAGATCATGGTCGCCGCGCAAATGGTCGGCATGGCAGAACTGCTCATCGTCGCCCAGAAAGCGGGTGCTGATCCGCAGAAGGTTGTGCAGGCCATCAAGGGCGGTGCAGCCCAATGCTGGGCGCTGGATATTAAACCGCCGCGCCTTTTCGATGGCAATCGTCAGCCCGGCTTCAAAGCATATATGCAGGCGAAAGACCTGAATATCGTCCTCGACACCGCCCGCGAATACGGTGTTCCGCTACCTGGCACATCCGCAAACACTCAACTTTTTAGCGCCATGCTCGAAATGGGCATGGGTGATCTCGACAACTCAGCCGTTATCGGCGTGATAGAGGCGTTGGCTGGGGGAAAATTGAAAACCAATTAATTGCATGGTAGGGGCGACCCGTCGGGTCGCCCCTACCTAAATACGACATGAAATTATCTAAAACCATCTTCGTAGGCATTTTATTCTTGCTTGCATCTTGTGTTCCTCTACAGCCTTTGGAAACACCTGAAGCTATTTCAACAATATCTGTTTCAGAAGTTCATGATTTGCTACCAGAGCGCAAAAAGGCATTTGAAAATACCTTAGAGATTCATATTGAAATCAACGAAATCATCCAACCCGACTTGTCTCTCAATCAGCCTGACAAAGTGTACAACCCATATAAAATCGCTTTGATTGCATATTTTAAAAATATTTCTGAAGCACCTTTAGTTATTAGAAAACCACAAACTATGGATTTTCAAGGCACACTTGGAGGTGGCGACTTTTGGGATTTGGCTTTTTGGGTTGAAAGCTTGGATGGAAAAGATATTTTTCCTTATCTAAACGCTCCTAATTTATTGGATCCTGAAAAAGTTAGCCCCACAGATTTTCTTGTGCTGGAACCTGATGGTATTTATTCAATAGAATTTCAATCAGATATTCCCTATTACACTTATGAAAATGAAGAACCTTATGGAAGACTGTTACCAGGTTCATATTCTCTGATTGTGATTTATGAAAACTACATATTTGGCTACCAATTACCCATGACAGTAACTCCTCCACCTAACTCAAGCTTCGAAACACTTAGTGAAGCAGCTGAATGGCAATGGGCACATACGATGCAAGTTGACTTAAATGCATGGGTAGGAATGATTGTTTCACAAGAAGTAGAATTCACAATACCAAATGAATAACTCTTTGCATGAACTAGGAACATCTGTAAAACAATGAAAAAACTCCCCCTTCTCCGAGACACCCTTCTCATTATCCTCGGTGCATTTATCCAAGCCGTTGGACTGCGCCTTTTCTTCATCCCCGCCGATCTTGCCAGTGGCGGCGTGAGTGGGATCGCCCAGCTCATCAATCACATCACAGGCTGGCAGATCGGCGTGATGATCTTTCTCGGCAACGTGCCCCTTTTCATTCTCGGCTGGCGCTTTCTTGGCGGACGCAAGTTCATCATCCGCACAGCGATAGCCGTCATCACCTTTTCCTTCTTCGTAGACGCACTCGCTCACATCGTCCCCGCTAACGGCATCACCGACGACATCCTGCTCAACTCACTCTACGGCGCAGTCGTCAGCGGGATTGGTTTTGGCATCGTCTATCGTGGGCAGGGCACAAGCGGCGGCAGCGATATTCTCGCCCGCATTCTAAATCGTTGGCGGGGCGTGCCCATCTCACAATCCTATATGATCGTCGATTCAGCCGTCATCCTTACTGCGGGCTTCATCTTCGGCTGGAAGGAAGCCCTCTATGCCCTGATCGCGCTCTATGTTAGTGGCATCGTCACCGAGACAGCGGCACAGGGTTTGGGCGTTGTACGCACGGCGCTCATCATCACGTCCCAGCCTGAGACCGTTGCAAAAAAGATATTCGAGATACTCGGACGCGGCGCAACCCTCCTGCCTGGTAAAGGTGCCTACACTGGCGCAGAGCGTACTGTTCTCTACTGCGTCGTCACCCGCACCGAAACAATGCGCCTGAAACGTCTTGTCCACGCCGCCGATGCAGAGGCTTTCATGGTCATCGGGCAGGCGCATGAGGCACTCGGCGAGGGGTTCACCCCTTTAGATAAGGAGTAGGGGCGAACGGCCGTTCGCCCTTACAGATAACGATATGCTCCCAAACTTCCTCATCATCGGTTCCCAAAAAGCGGGAACGACATCTCTTTATCAGATACTGAAAAAACATCCGCAGATATTCATGCCGGATACGAAGGAGATCAATTTCTTCTTTAGGGATGAAGCGTACGCTCGCGGACCCGAGCATTATGCGTCACATTTTGAGGATGCCACCAATCAGCTTGCTCTGGGCGAAGCCTCCCCGGGCTATATCTGCCATCCCGAAGCGCCTGCACGCATCCATGCGTTATTGCCCGACGCAAAACTGATTCTGACCGTGCGCAATCCCATCAAGCGCGCCATCTCCCAATATTGGGATAACCGTCGTCATCTTAACGAACCGTTGACCTTCGCTCAAGCTCTTGATGCCTATCTCGATGACGATTACCAGCCGGATAAGATCGGCTATTTCAGCCGCGGTGTTTATATGCGCTACATTCGCCGTTATCTCGAATACTTCCCGCGCGAGAACTTGCTCGTCCTGCCCTTCGAGGAGATGATCTCAAATCCCGAAGATTTCTATCGCCGCATCTTCGCCTTCCTCGGCATAGACGAAGATTTCGTCAGCGAAGATTTCGATGAAGCTTTTAACCCCACAGAAGTCTGGAAGAACCCCTTCTATCAAATTCTGATTCGAAGACCACGCTATCAGAAAAAAGTTCCCGCCAAGTTACGCCGCCTTTTCTACTGGGGCAGCAAGATGCGTTTCTCCGCACCACCCATCGACGAAGCCAGCTACCAGAAACTGGTCGCGTTTTACCGCCCGTGGAACGATAAACTGCGCAAATTTCTGGGCGCAGACCTGGATGAGTGGGACTGAGCAAGTTCGGGCAGGAGCGATGCGGCGCAGCCGGTCCGATTTAAAAACTGCTCGGAAATTTCCTTGACCCTACCCATAATTTGTTGTAGAATACTGTCCGCTAACGCCTTCGTAGCTCAGTGGATTAGAGCGCTTGCTTGCGGAGCAATAGGTCGCAGGTTCGAGTCCTGCCGAGGGCACAGATCAGGAGCGGGAAATCCCCGCTCTTTTTTTGTTAAGTTTGGGAAGGGCAATTATGGCGAAGAAACAGATATTGTTGACAAATGATGATGGTATCCGTTCGCCCGGATTATGGGCGGCGGCAGAGGCACTTTCAGCGCTCGGTTATGTGACCGTTGCCGCGCCGCGTGAACAATCATCCGGCATGGGGCGTTCGATGCCCGTTACATCTGATGGGATCATTACGGAGGAAAAGGTCCAGGTTAATGGGCAGGAGTGGCTCGTTTATGCAGTTGGCGGCAGCCCGGCACAGGCGGTGCAGCATGGCATTCTTGAAATCATGCCCCAACACCCGGATTTGGTTGTATCGGGGATTAATTATGGCGAAAACCTTGGTCTTGGAGTAAGTGTTTCAGGCACTGTTGGGGCAGCGATGGAAGCTGTTGCTATTGGCGTGCCTGCTTTGGCGATCTCTCTGGAAACGGATAAGGAGCATCATCTTTCTTATTCCAACGACGTTCATTTTTCGAGCGCAGCTTATTTTGCAGCCTTCTTCGCAGAAAAGTTGTTGATGAAAGATTTCCCCGCAAATACAAATCTACTCAAAGTAGATGTGCCACGCAACGCAACATCGCAAACTCCCTGGCATACAACTCGTTTAAGTTGCAATCCATATTATCGCCCGCTCCCCAACAGGGAACGCGATTGGAGCCAGCCCAATCACATGGATTATGAGGTCGCGCCCCTGCGCGAAGATGAACCCCATAACAGCGATGTATATACGTTGCACAAAAAGAAAGAGGTAACTGTTACCCCTCTCACTCTGGATTTCACCGCTCGGGTGGATATAAAGGAATTTGATACCTTTTTACGGGATTAAAGAGAAAAGCCGTTCGCTCGAACGGCTTTTTGTTTTTTTAGAGGAAAAACCACAATATCAAATAATGCCCTAAAGCAGCCCCCCACAACCAGGTATCAATACGATCAAAGACCCCACCGTGCCCGGGGAAAAGGTTACTTGAATCCTTGATATCCGCCTGACGTTTGATCATGCTCTCGCCGAGGTCGCCTAGTGTGGTCAGGGTTGCCATCACAAAGCCGATCAGCGCACCTTCCAGCAAGCTGACCGGAATCTCGTTCCGCCAGAGCCAGGCAAAAAGAACGCCGCCCAGAACACCGAAAATAACACCACCAAGATAGCCTTCCCAGGTTTTTTTGGGGCTTAGACGAGGTGCAAGTTTATTTCTACCAAAATTCTTTCCGATCAAGTAGGCACCTGAATCAGCAAACCAGACGGAGGGCAGTACGAGCAAAAACCACCACATCCCGCCAGGAAGTTCGCGCAATTTGACAAGGTATGAACCGATCCATCCCAGATATGCCAAACCTGCTACGGTTATGGCAAAATCACCTGCAGCCTGATCGCGTCCCCGCTCAAAAGCAATGAGATGAGCTGCCATCGCCAAGAAGATCAGCCCTGTAAAAACCGCCCCTTCATATGTCGGATACTGCGTGCGGATGAATAGGATCACCAAAACACCGATGACGGTCAGAATTTGAGCTGGCTCAAATTTCGCTCCGCGCATCAGGTTGGTATATTCCCAAGCAGCATAGCTCAGGAAAAAAGCCATCAGTAACCAGAAAAAAATGCCCCCAAATATTGTTGCCGGGATACCAATAGCAGCAAGGATGAGGGCTGTACCTGTTCTTTTTAGCATAATTTACTCGTAGAATTTTTCTGCGATCCCCCCAAAACGGCGGTCACGCTGCGCATAGGTCTCGAGGGCTTTGGCGTACTCTTCCCGATCAAAGTCGGGCCAATAGGTAGGGGTGATATACCACTCTGAATATGCGCTTTGCCAGATCAGGAAGTTGCTGGTGCGCAGTTCGCCCGATGTGCGAATGACAAGGTCCGGGTCTGGGATGCCAGCGGTAAAGAGATAGTTGCCGATCATATCAATATCAACATCATCGGAAGAGACGCCATCTCGGATCATATTTTGGACGGCACAAACGATCTCATCCCGCCCGCCATAGTTGAAGGCGATATTAAGGATCAGCCGGTCGTTATCTTTGGTGAGTTCAACTGCGTGAAGCACTTTTTTCTTTAATTTTGGTGCCAGTTTTTCAAGCCGCCCCAAATGACGTAGCTGTACACCTTCCTGATGTAACTCGTCCAGTTCTCTGTCGATCACGTCTTCGACGATGTGCATTAATCCCTGCACTTCAGCTGGTGGGCGGCGCCAATTCTCCGTGGAGAAGGCGTAGATGGTCAGGTATTTAACATCAAACTCAACGCTGGCGCGGATGATACGGCGCAGGTTCTCTGTACCGGCACGATGACCGGCAAGACGAGGTTTGCCACGCGATAACGCCCAACGACCGTTGCCATCCATGATCATGGCAACGTGCTGAGGCGTTTTTTCGGGCGGGAAGTTCAGCGTTTCGCCCATAGTTGATCTAGACTTCTAAGATTTCGGCTTCTTTAGATTGGCAGAGTGCGTCGATCTTTTCGACAAAATCATCGGTCTCTTTTTGAAGATCTTTTTCACCCCGTTCTTTATCATCTTCGGAGATCATTTTTTCGTTTTCGTAATCGCGCAGATCGCGCATCAGGTCACGGCGGATGTTGCGGACTGCCACGCGCGCCTCTTCAGCACGGTTTTTAACGACTTTAACCAGATCTTTGCGCCGTTCTTCTGTTAACGGAGGCAAGATGAGGCGTATTACGCGTCCGTCGTTATTTGGAGTTAATCCAAGATCAGATGCGAGAATCCCTCGCTCGATTTCCTTGAGCGTTGAAGGGTCAAATGGTTTGATGAGAAGTGAGCGTGGTTCGGGAACACTGATCGAAGCCAATTGCTGCAACGGGGTTGGAACGTCGTAGTACATCACCTGAACATTCTCCACCAGGGCAGGGGCTGCCCGCCCAGTGCGAATGCGTGAAAAGTCACCTTCTAAAGCCTGAATAGCACCTTGCATACGATTTTTGGCGTCTGTATTGATGTCGTTAAGCACATCAGCCTCCTGTTCATTCATTGACTAGTCCAAATATAAGGATACCCCAAAATGATGAAAAATGCCACGCTCGTGAAGGCGTGGCATCCATTTGAAAGAAGAAAAAGAGCTTTTTCTAGGCAGTTACGATCGTGCCAACATGCTCACCCATCAAAGCTGCTTCGAGGGCATCTTTATCCCACAAATTGAGCACCAAAATCGGCATTTCGTTATCCATACAAAGTGAGATCGCGGTGCTATCCATCACGTTTAGACGGCGATTTAGCACATCGATATAGGTGAGGTGATCGAATTTGACTGCATCGGGATTTCGTTTTGGATCGGAATCGTAAACGCCATCCACTTTAGTCGCTTTGATAAGGACCTCGGCACCGATCTCCATGGCACGGAGGGCAGCGGCTGTATCGGTAGAGAAATAAGGATTGCCTGTTCCTGCCCCGAGGATTACAACCCGGTCTTTTTCGAGATGCCGGATCGCTCTCCGCCTGATGTAGGGTTCCGCTATGGTACGCATTTCGAGCGCCGTTTGGACGCGGGTGGTCACTCCGTCCCGTTCGAGGGCATCCATCAACGCCATCGCATTCATCACTGTAGCTAACATACCCATATAATCGGCCGTGGCACGATCCATACCTCGATCCAGGCCTTGTTTGCCGCGCCAGAGGTTTCCTGCACCGATCACAACAACAACTTCAATACCCAGATCGTAGACTTCTTTAATGCGTTTGGCGATCGCTTCCGCCTCAGAAACATCGATCCCATAACCAGAGGGAGATGCCAATGCCTCGCCACTCAATTTCAGCAATACTCTTTTATATTTCGGTTCGCGCATTTTTGCTCCTCTCGCATTAGAAAAAAGGTCAACCAATTGGTTGACCTTTTCTTTTGAAATTTAGTCGGCGAGATGTTCGCCCAATTCCCAACGCTGGAAACGGCGGACGACAATATTTTCGCCAAGTGAGCCTACATTTTCCATGATGAGATCTTTTACTGTGAGACTGTCATCACGGATATATTTTTGCTGCATGAGACAAACTTCTTCTTTATATTTGCGCAGGCGACCTTCGACGATCTTTTCGATAATATTTTCAGGTTTGCCTTCTTCAAGAGAGCGTTTGCGTGCAATATCCGCTTCGTGAGCAAGAACATCTTCAGGGATGCTGGCTTCATCAACAAAAAGCGGTGAAGCGGCTGCGATCTGCAAAGCGAGTTCATGTGCCAATTTGCGGAAAGTTTCGCCACGTGCAACGAAGTCTGTTTCACAGTTGAGTTCAAGCATTACGCCAACGCGCCCATCACCGTGTGAATAAAGTTCGATCACGCCATCAGAGGCATCACGATCTGCGCGTTTGGCGGCTTTTGCCATCCCTTTTTTGCGCAGATAATCTACTGCCTTTTTATAATCGCCTTCTGCTTCCTGAAGTGCTTTACGACATTCGAGAATACCTACACCTGTTGTTGCACGTAATTCTCGGATCATTTCGGTTGTGATTTCCATAGTTCCTCTACGTTATCTCTTGAAATTATTTTGCTTCTTCGTCAGAAGCTTTTTCTTCAGCTGCAGGTGCGGCTTCTTCTTCCGCTTTTGCTTCTTCAACTTCAGCTTCAGGTTTTTCTTCTGCTGGTTTGCTTTCTTCTTCAGTGGTCTCACGCTCTGCATTCATTTTCTTGAGCGTGGCATCGCCGAGTAATTCATCATCGCTCAAAGCGGGAGTGTCTGCTTTCACAGAATCTGCTGCTTTGCGAGCTTTCGCTTTTTCGGGCAATGCTTCAGCAGCAGCCTGAGCTTCTTCTTCCTCTTCTGCACGGGCAGATTGACCTTCGAGAACGGCATTTGCCATGGTGCCAATGATCAATTTGATAGCACGGATGGCATCGTCGTTGGAGGGGATCACATAGTCGATATGGCGAGGATCGTAATTTGTATCTGCCATCGCGATAACCGGGATCTTGAGAAGGTTGGCTTCGTGGATGGCTGCTTGTTCACGCCCAATGTCGACAACGAAGAGCAACTGCGGGACGCGTTTCATGGTCAACAAACCAGAAAGGCGATGGTGCAGGCGGTCGATCTGACGCTGGATCATCAAGCCTTCTTTTTTCGTAAGCAGATCAACTTCTCCGCTTGCCTGCATTTTCTCCAGACGTTCCAATTCCTCGATACGTTTGGAAATAGTGGGCCAGTTGGTGAGAGAGCCGCCCAGCCAACGTTCGTTAACGTAAGGCATGCCACAGCGACTGGCTTCATCTGCAATGGTCTGCTGCGCTTGGCGCTTGGTACCAACAAAGAGAATTTCGCCACCTTCTGCAACAGTTTTGCTGATGATGCCATAAACTTCATTAATGGCTTTCACTGTCTGCTGCAAGTCGATGATGTGGATACCGTTACGTTCAGTGAAGATATAGGGTTTCATCTTCGGGTTCCAACGATTGGTGCGGTGCCCGAAGTGGACGCCACTTTCGAGAAGGGCTTTCATAGATACTACTGCCATGAGGGGATAACTCCTTTTGCGTTTTTCCTCCGTCTCTTTCGCCCTCACTCTGACCGCGTTCATTTTGATCCGCGGCACGCAGAGCAAGTCCAGAGACGTGTGTGATATGCTCTCACCCACGGTGGGAGCGGCGAGTAGTATACCATAGTTTTCATCACTTTTCAGGTGAGTTTTTTCAAGAAAAAAGCTCTGGTTTTCTCCAGAGCTTTTCAAATTTACATTACAACGACGGGGCTGTGCAACTTTTGACGTATCTGCACGACCTGCCGACGGAGGCGCTCATCACGCTCGAGCATGTCGGTCACTTTGTCGATCGCATACATCACAGTAGTATGGTCACGCCCGCCGAGGACTTTGCCGATCTGTGGGAGGGATATGTCGGCTTCGCGGCGCAGGAGATACATGGCGATCTGGCGTGGCAGGGCAACCGCACGCGAACGGTCACGTCCGATCAGACGATCAGAAGTCAGGCTAAAAGATTCGGCAACCACATTTACAAGATGTTCAGGGTTGATCTCGATGGAGGGTGGTAAAAGGTCTGCCAGGGCAACTTCTGTCAACTTGGGGGTGATCGGGGCTCCGCTTAGTTCAGCAAAAGCAACGATGCGATTGAAAGCGCCTTCCAACTCGCGAATATTGGATTGAACACGTTCTGCGATCACTTCCAGAATTTCATCAGGAACACGGTGCCCGGAGCGCTCGGCTTTGTAACGCAAAATGGCCTGGCGGGTTTCGAGATCGGGAGCTTGGATATCAGCAGTCAATCCCCATTCAAAGCGGGAGCGAAGACGTTCTTCGAGTGTGACCATCGACTTAGGCGGACGATCAGATGAAACGATGATCTGCTTGTCCTGTCCGTGCAAAGTATTGAAGGTGTGGAAAAATTCTTCCTGTGTGGATTCTTTTCCAGCGATGAATTGAATATCATCTACAAGAAGAACATCGGCAGTACGATATTTGTCGCGGAAGGCAGGGGTGGTTTGCGTGCGAATGGCATTGATGAGGTCATTGGTAAATTCTTCAGATGATACGTAAAGCACATTCAACCCACGGGCGATACAGGCATTTCCAATGGCGTGGAGAAGGTGGGTTTTTCCCAAACCTACACCCCCGTAGAGGAAAAGAGGGTTGTAGGCGCGAGCAGGTTTTTCAGCAACCGCCTGACAGGCTGCATGGGCAAGACGGTTGCTCGACCCTACGACAAAATTCTCAAAGGTGTAGCGAGGGTTCAGGCTGGAATGAGCAGGTTGAAGGGCGGGCGTCTCGCTCTCGTCATCCACTGCTTGCGTTTCGGTTTCTTCAACAACTTCTACTTTTTCGTTCTGTGAGACGATAAAGTCTACATCAACAGTGCGGTTCATGATGCCGATCAGGAGGCGGCTAACGGTGCTTGCAAGGCGACTTTCGAGCCAATCACGCGCATATGCGTTGCGTACGCCAATGGTAAGTAACCCATCTTCGTAGCTCATCGGACGTGTGTCGCGGACCCAAGTATCGTAAGATGCTCTGGGCATCTCCATTTGCAGTTGTCCTAGCACTGTTTGCCAAGCCTGATTTGCATCCATTAATATTCTCCAAAAAGACTCCTCTTTGCAAAAGAGGGCAACGGTAAATAAATCCCCTGCAAGGACAGGGGCTTATTAAGCTTTTTTCAATTTTTACGATAAGAGGGGGGGTCTCATTTTCTTTCTGCCAGAAACCCTTGTTGAACTGCCCTGATTTTAGCAAAAAAAACCAGATCGCGCTACACGTCAAACCTACGTTATCTTAAAAACTTTCGATTCTTTAAGGTTCAGAATTCTTAACAACTAGTTAACGAAAAGTGGATGTTAGCATTTTTTAATAGAATTTTTGTTTCATCTACAAAACCTTTCAGTTTTGTTAACACCCCCCATATCTGGGGGTGATTCGGGGACTCTCCTCAAGACTGGTATGCAAACCTTAAAAAATCGCGCCGCGGAAAA
The DNA here is from genome assembly GCA_964487745.1 of uncultured Anaerolineaceae bacterium. Lineage (GTDB taxonomy): Bacteria > Chloroflexota > Anaerolineae > Anaerolineales > Villigracilaceae > Desulfolinea. Next base: position 13,755 of record CAZASG010000050.1, read on the forward strand.
AATATTTCGCGGCGCATGTGAAACACTGAATATTCTGATTCATTTTTGATGACGTCTTTTTTTACCCGTTTTGGGGCTCATCTTCATGTGGCAGCCATGCCAAAACTGTCGTTCCTTCGCCCGGTGCGGAGATGATCTCGACCTCTCCGCCAGCATTTCGAATGCGAGTATGCATATTTGAAAGACCATGTCCGAGGGTCATGCTCATCTTGTCAAGGGCGAACCCATTACCATTATCCTGAATTTCCAAAAGAACACGGTCGGGGGTCATCCAGACACTAACACTGACCCTTTTTGCGCGTGCATGCTTGGCTGTATTGGCGAGCGCTTCCTGACAAATATGGAAAAGGATCAGCGCCTGTTTCTGCGGGAGGTTTGCCAGATCATGTTCTTTGCCGGTTAGCATTGCCTCAGAGAGCGTATTTACGCGATACTCTGTCAACAAGCGGCGTAAACCAACCATCAGGTTTTCTTCGCCGAGTTGACGCGGACGTAGATCAAGAATATAAGTGCGTAGATCACGGATGGATTGATTTAGACCATCTATCGCCTGCTTGATGCCCTCTTTTGCCTTGTGCGGGTCTTCATCTAGTAAAAGGTAGACGTTCTCCAATGAAAGCCCCACACCAAATATGGATTGAATAACACCATCGTGCATATCCATACCGATGCGTTCGCGCTCCTCCAGAACTGCCAATCGGCGGGCATTGCTGTGCAAACGGGAGTTTTCAATTGCCAAGCCCGCCCAATTACCAACCGCCGACAAAAGCTGTACGCTGCGATCATCAAATGGCTCATCACCACGCTTGGCAGTGCCAAGCACGCCGATCATCTTTTCACCGGATGTTAAAGGAAGGCAAATAATTTGCTGAAAGCCAGCCTCCGGGACAGCCGAGCGCAAGTAACGCATATCCTTCGAAAGATTTTTGCTCATCATGGTTTTGTTTTCTTGAGCTGTCAAACCAACAAAACCCTCCCCAATTTTAAAGCGACTGCGCGTCCAGAACGCTTCAGCCGCTTCACCACGATGGAGTACCAATCGTAAGGTTTCTGTTTCTTCATCTAAAAGGAATATCTCACCTGCCTCTACATGCAAATAATCCATTACGAGCGCAAGGGTTTTATTAACAATCTCATCCAGCCCCAGCGTGGGGACAAGGGCAGAAGCAATATCATTTAATAACGTCAGATCTTCACTGCGCTGCGTAAGAGCAATATCCCGTTCGCGCAGATTGTCGTACAGGCGCGCATTTTGGATCGCAGCAGCCGCGTAGCCTGCCAGCATTTGGATGATCTGTTCATCCTCTTCGCTAAAGGCATCTTCGGTTTTTTTGTTGGTCAGGTAGATCTGTCCGAGCTGACGACTTGCGGTCAGGATGGGCACGCCCATGAACGAACGCATCGGGGGATGATGTGTGGGAAAACCAACGCTGCGCGGGTCATCTGCCAAATTCTTTAAACGGATCGGATCATCTGCATCCATCAAAGCCCCCAATAACCCCAAACCTTTTGGTTTATGGGACATCTTCACAATTTGGGCTTCACTCATTCCTACAGTAACAAAATTTTCCAGCCCCCCATCTTCAGTCAAAACCGCTAAAGCTGCATATTCCGCGTCTACTTGTTCGCTTGCTACCTGTGCAATGCGCTGGAGCAAGGTATCTAAGGAAATATCCTTGATCAGCTCCAGATTTGCGCGGTGTAATGCCAGCAAGCGGGCTTGCAGATCTTCACAAGATAATGTCATAATGCTCCTCAGTGCTATTATATCCACTTTGATAGCTTTTGCCAGAAAAAACTTATAAAATCTCCTTGCACTTAAGATAAGGAAAAAGAATGATAAATTCACGTATTGCAGGATTCTATAAACTCTCTCTAGATGAACGTTTGGATGCGCTTGCAAAAGCCTCCAAGATGGATAAAGAAGAACTCGCCCCGCTCCTGACCTCCGGCTTGCTCGGCACGCAAGGGGCAGACAAAATGGTCGAAAACGTGGTTGCCACGCATAACCTGCCCCTCGGCATTGGTCTCAACTTCAAGATCAACGGCGTGGACAGGTTAGTCCCGATGGTCATCGAAGAGCCCTCGGTCGTGGCGGGCGCCTCCTTTATGGCGAAACTCGCCCGTAAAGGAGGCGGCTTTTTTGCAACGACTTCCGCCCCCGAAATGATCGGGCAGATGCAAGTGCTTGATGTCGCAGACATTCACGCCGCCAAAATGGCCATCTATGAAGAACGCAAATCCTTGCTCGCAGAAGCCGATGGGATTGACCCCATTTTAAAGAAGCTCGGCGGCGGTGCACGAGACCTTGAAGTGCGCGTCATCGAGAACTCCCCCATTGGTGATTTCCTGGTTGTTCATTTAATCTACGATGTCCGCGACGCAATGGGTGCCAACGCCATCAACACCGCCTGCGAGAAACTAGCCCCCCGCATCGAAGCGCTGACAGGTGGACGTGTACACTTGAAAATTCTCTCGAACCTATCTGATCGCCGCATGGCACGCGTGCGCTGTACTATCCCTGTAAAAGAATTGGCTTTTGACAATTTCTCTGGTGAATCCGTCTGCGACGGTATTATAGAAGCCTATGCCTTCGCCGCATCCGATCCCTACCGTGCCGCGACCCATAACAAAGGTATCATGAATGGCGTGGATGCGGTTGTCATCGCCACTGGCAACGACTGGCGCGCCATCGAAGCCGGTGCGCATGCCTATGCCGTCAAAAACGGGCAGTACACTTCTCTCTCCACTTGGGGGGTAGATGCGGAGGGCAATCTCGTCGGCACACTTGAAATGCCAATGGCCGTCGGCATCGTTGGCGGCGCGACGAAGGTGCATCCCACCGCCCAAGCTGCCCTCAAACTCATGGATGTTAAAACCGCATCTGAACTGGCGGAGATCATCGTCTCAGTCGGCCTAGCGCAAAATATGGCGGCTCTGCGCGCCCTCGCTACCGAAGGCATCCAACGCGGACACATGTCCTTGCATGCGCGGCAGGTTGCGATTGCAGCCGGCGCGGAAGGTGAACAGGTTGATCAGGTCGCCGCACAACTTGTCACCGAAGGCGTAGTACGTATTGATCGTGCAGAAGAGATTTTGAAGTCACTCTAATATTTGATGAAGAGATTTGCATTCACCCTGCTTCTCGTCAGTATCCTTCTTGGCTCCTGCACACCAACTTCACAGGCGCTTGACACGTCATTTCCCACAGCGATTGACCCAGATACTCGCTATCTCTTCTACTTACACGGTAAGATCATCGAAGATCAGGGACTGCCTGCCATCAGCGAAGAGTATGGTGAGTATCAATATGACGCCATTTTGAAACGTTTCGTGAAAAATGATTTTCGAGTGATCAGTGAGCTGCGTGCAACAAATACCGACGTTATCTCTTATGCTGAAAATCTGACCGAACAGATTCTCGCATTGCTAAAGGCGGGTGTCCCTGCAAATAACATTACCGTTGTTGGGGCATCCAAAGGTGCTTTTATTGCGATTTTCACATCCCACTTTTTGGATGAAAGCCAAGTCAATTATGTTTTTCTCGGCGGTTGTCCCGCAGATGAGCTTTCCTTCTTGATACAGGAGCGAATGTATCTACACGGAAACATTCTGTCGATCTATGATGCCGCCGATAAATTTGCCGATTCCTGTAAACCCTTCTTCCTTTTTTCAGAAGGGAATGGCATTGCCAACTATAATGAGATCATCTTGGATGTCGGCACAGGTCACGGTATCCTTTACCAACCTTTTGATGAATGGGTTTTGCCAGCCATAAATTGGGCAAAGCAGCAATAATTCAAGGAGATTTATTCTATGACAGACAAAGAAAGACTATTACTCAAGCCCGCTCGTCCCGTCGGTATCGTCGGGTACGGCGCGTATGTGCCGCGATATCGCATCCCCGCCGCCGAGATTGCCCGCGTCTGGAAGGGTGGCGGTGCCGTGCCGATCAAAGAGAAAAGCGTCCCCGGGCTGGATGAAGATGTAGCCACCATGTCCATCGAAGCCGCCCGCAATGCCATCGCCCGTGCAGATATCCACGCGCATCAGCTCCGGGCTGTTTGGGTCGGGTCAGAATCGCATCCATACGCTGTCAAGCCCACGTCCACGATCGTCGCGGAAGCCATCGGCGCTGTTCCCCATATCCAGGCTGGGGATTGGGAATTCGCCTGTAAAGCCGGGACAGAAGCCATGGTCGCCGCGATGGGTTTTGTCGGCTCAGAAATGGCCGATTACGCTCTTGCCATTGGCATGGATACCGCGCAAGGCAAACCTGCCAACGCCCTCGAATATACCGCCGCAGCCGGTGGCGCAGCCTTTGTGCTGGGACCCGCTGAGAAATCCTTAGCCGTCATTGAAGCCAGCTACTCCTACGTCACCGACACGCCTGACTTTTGGCGGCGTGCCTATCAGAAATATCCTGAACACGGCTCACGTTTCACGGGCGAGCCAGCCTATTTCGAGCACGTCAGCAAATCGACGGAAACCCTGCTGGAAGCTACCGGCACAACCGCAGCCGATTACGACTGGGTCATCTTCCACCAGCCGAATGCCAAATTCCCCATGCGCGTGGCAAAGCAACTTGGCTTCACGCCCGAACAATGGGAGCCGGGATTACTTGCTCCTGTCATCGGCAATACCTACTCTGGTGCAGCCATCATCGGGTTGACTGCTACGCTCGATATCGCCAAACCTGGCGACCGCATCCTGATGACTTCCTTTGGTTCTGGCGCAGGCTCGGATGCAATGTCCATCGTTGTCACCGACGCGTTGCTTGAGCGCCGTGACAAAGCCCCAACCACACAGGATTACATTGCCCGCCGCAAAGAGATCGACTACGCGACTTATGCGCGTATGCGTGGCAAGATTTTGATGAAGTAACGTGAAACGTGAAGAGTGAAGACTTTGAGATATGAGTGAAATGAAAAATTATGATGATTGGGTAAAGGATGTTCCGGATGAAATCACAGGAGATTCTCTCTGGAAAATGGAAGCATATCGTCTATCTTTATTTATTGCTGATATAGGTTGGTATGATGTTACAAAATTAACAAAAGATAGACGCACACTAAAATTGTCCGATCAGCTTTATCGTGCTTTGGGCTCCATCAGTGCAAATTTAGCCGAGGGATACTCTCGCGGAACAGGAAAAGACCGTGCTCGCTTTTATGAATACTCGCTTGGCTCGGCACGTGAAAGCCGAGATTGGTATTATAAAGGTCGCCATATTCTTGGCGAAAAAGTTATCCAACATCGCTTGCAATTAACTACTCAAATCTCACGTTTATTGCTTGTTATGATCCCCCAACAACGCGGGCGCATTTTAAGAGAAGCAGCAAATGAATATCAGACATCTCCAAATATATCTTTAGAACCTCCATCTGATCCCGAACTACTCAATACACTTCTCACCAAAGTCCCTCTGCCCTAAAGTCACTACGTTTCACGTATCACGTTTTACCCTCTCTTTTATATATTTTCGCACTTATCAAAAGGAAACTCCCTTTATGAAAGACAATATCGTAATAGCCGGCATCGGCCAAACCGCCGTCGGCGAACACTGGGAATACTCGATTCGCGAACTCGCGCATTTCGCCCTCGAAGATGCCATCAAAGACGCAGGCGGGTTGCGCCCACAAGCGCTTTTCGTTGGCAATATGCTCGCGCCGAATCTCTCACGTCAGGCACATCTCGGCACGCTTATTGCCGATTTCAGTGGCTTGATCGGCATCGAAGCCGCCAGCATTGAAGCGGCGGGAGCCTCCGGCGGGGCAGCCCTGCGACAGGCTTATCTGGCCGTCAAAAGCGGCATGGTGGATGTGGCCCTCGTCGTTGGCGTGGAGAAATTCACCGATCTGGTCGATGCAAAGGTTGAAGATGCTCTCGCCACCGCCACCGACAGCGACTTTGAAGCTGTGCAGGGGCTCACCCCCACATCGCAGGCGGCGATGCTCATGCAACGCTACATGCACGAATTCGACGTTCCTGCCGATGGCTTTGCAGCATTTGCAGTCACCGCTCATGCCAACGCAGTCGATAATCCCAACGCCATGTTCCGCCGCGCTATCACGGAGGGTGCCTATCTCCGCGCAGGGATGGTCTCACCGCCGCTGAATATGTTTGATGCTGCCCCACCAGCGGATGGGGCAGCCGCCCTGATCATCACCCGCGCCGAATTGTTACCGGAAAACTTCCACCACCGCCTCGTCCGTGTCGTTGGGTCTGCTTCCGCTTCAGATATGTTGACTTTACACGACAGACACGATCCGTTAAGTTTCGATGCCGCGCGTCGTTCCGTTGACCAGGCACTCGAAAAATCTGGGGTCAGTCTCGACGAGATCAGCTTCTTTGAATATCACGATGCCTACTCGGCCTACGCTGCGCTTTCGCTCGAAGCAGCGGGGTTCGCCGAACGCGGCAAAGGCTGGGAATTTGCCAGCAATGGCGGCATCGCCCCGGATGGGCGTATCCCGTGCACCATAGCAGGTGGGCTCAAAGCACGCGGTTATCCGGGTGGTGCTACGGGCGTGTATCAGGCTGTGGAGGCAGTTAGCAGGCTCAGGTCCACGGGCGATGCGGTGGCATCTGCCATGATCCAATCGCTTGGTGGTCCCGCATCCACAGCGGTGACACATATCCTGACCACTTGATCCGATCTTAAAGACACTCGAAAAAGGGTGTCTTTTTCTTTAAGCCGGGGTTTCATTATGAAAAGGAGTTTTCATGGTCCCCAAATCTTTACGTACCTGGTTCGTGATCCATTTCATCGCCGATTATCTCTTCGGCATTCCCTTATTGATCGCCCCCGTGTGGTTACTGAGTCTTTTCGGCTGGCAGAGCTTCGATCCCTTCGCTGCGCGGCTGGTCGGCGCAGCCCTGATCGGGATCGGCGGTGTCTCGCTACTCGAACGCAACGCCACTGCAGATGCCTTCCGCGCCATGCTCAACATGAAGCTGCTCTGGGCAAGCGCCGCTATCATCGGTATGACCGTGAGTATGCTGGGCGGCGGCTATCCGCCGATCGGTTGGGGGATCGTGGGTATTTTTGTCGTATTTTTCTTTATCTGGCTTTATTACCGAACGCAACTGAAAGGGGCATAATTTATGGCAAACCCATTAAGCCGCGCCTGGGGGGCAAGCCACCCAACTCGCCGAACAAACACCTGAAAGCCGCAATCGCTACGTCGATTTTTTGCGAGCGGCGTCGATCATCATTGTCATCTGCGGGCATTGGCTGGTTGTCGCGCCCTATCTCAATGGCGAAGAACTCCTGCTTTCAGACATTCTCTCCATCTCCCCTTGGACGCAATGGCTAACCTGGGCATTACAGGTCATGCCGATTTTTTTCGTCGTCGGCGGTTTCTCAAATGCCACTTCTTGGCGTTCTGCACAACGTCGAGACGAAAGCTACAGCACCTGGCTGAACGCCCGCCTGCGCCGATTGATCGCGCCCGTTTTGCCTGTGCTCGTCGTCTGGGGGATCATCGGCATCATCGCCAATCTCTTCACCGCCGATCAAGTCGTCTTGCAAGCCGCATCCCGTTTTGCATTGCTACCTGCCTGGTTTTTGGTCGTCTACATTGTCGTCGTTGCTTTCGTTCCCCTCACCTATCGCGCCTGGGAGAGACTCCAACTCAGCTCTTTCTGGGCGCTGGTCGCGGGCGCAGTCCTGATCGACCTGATCGCCTTCACCATCGGTTTGCGCTGGGTGGGCTGGTTCAATTATGTCTTCATCTGGCTCGCCATTCACCAACTCGGTTTTGCGTGGCAAGCCGGTCACTTTAAAAACCCGCGTAAAAGTCTCCTCTGGGCGCTTGGCGGCATCCTCGCCCTCAGCGCCATCGTCTATTTCGGACCCTATCCCGTCAGCATGGTTTCCGTTCAAGGCGAAGAGATCAGCAATACCCTCCCACCCAACCTGACCATGCTGGCGCTCGGCATTTTTCAGGGCGGGCTATTGCTTTCACTCGAAAAGCCGATCCGTAAATGGCTCGACAATCTCAAAGTCTGGACGAGCACCGTTCTCATCAACGGGATGATCATGACTCTCTTTCTCTGGCATGTGACTATTTTGGTCTTGATCGCGGTATTGGGATTAGCCCTCGGTGGGCTCGGGCTGCGCATCGCTCCGGGAACATCGGCTTGGTGGTTGACAAGACCAGCTTGGATCGCGATCTTAGGCAGTATCCTGCTACTCGTCACCCCGATCTTTGTGCGCTACGAACGCATCCGCTCCGCGAAAGACGCTGTTCCGCTTTGGCGCTCTCTCGCAGGAGGACTTTTCTTCTGCGTTGGTCTGGCAATCCTAACGCTGAAAGGCATCACTGCCGAGACCGGTCTCGGCATCCGCATCGTGGAATTGGCGCTACCTTTTGTGGGGGCATTTCTCCTTGGACTCTTTCAAAAACTCCATCAAAGATAAAAAATATCAGATATAATAAAAAGAGCAGATTATTAGACGTGCAATGCACTTTTAGGTGCGTTGCACGTAATTGACTAAACGGAGAATTCATGCGGCAAGAGACTTTCGATGATTTTCTGGGGGAAATCGCCCCGCGTGGGCGCACCATGCTTATTCCGGCTTTGCTGGAAGCACAAAAGGAATTTGGCTATATTTCAAAAGAGCGAGCAACTGAGATCGGGAATGCATTGCGCACCCCCCTCGCGGATGTGATGGGCGTGATCGAGTTCTACACCATGCTCTACAGCGAACCGACCGGCGAGACCATTATCCGCGTTTGTACCAGCCCAAGCTGCTCGGCGCGTGGCGGACGGGATGTACATCAGCAGATATTGACCGAGTTCGACCTACTCAAAGATGGCCCCACTGCCGACGGGAAATATTTCGTCGAGCATGTACAGTGTTTGGGGTTGTGTGATAAAGCCCCTTCGGCATTGGTGGATGAGACAGCTGTAGGACATATCACGACCGATCTGCTGATCAACCCAAAAGATAATGTGCGTACGGACGTCTATGCCCAAGAGCCTGTGATCACACAGCGCATCGGAAAAGTAGATCCGTTTAGCTTGGATGATTTCGAGAACGAAGGCTTTTTGGGCTTTCCGAATGCGATCCAGATCGGCTCCGAGAAGATGATCGAGTGCATGGCCGATTCTGGTATTTTGGGGCGCGGAGGTGCTTCCTTCCCGACCCAAATGAAATGGGAGGGCGCCGCCAACGCCCCCGGCGAACAGAAGTACATTGTCTGTAATTCGGATGAAGCTGAGCCGGGGACATTCAAAGATCGCGTCATTATCGAAAACGATCCTTTCTCCGTGCTTGAAGGGATGATGATCGGCGGCTACGCCATTGGCGCGACGAAGGGCTATATCTACGTGCGCGGCGAGTACCTGAAAGTGCAGAAAACTTTTCAGGCCGCTATTGAGAGCGCACGCGAAAAAGGCTATCTTGGCAAAAACATTCTCGGCTCTGGCTTCGATTTTGATATCGAACTCCGCTCTGGCGCTGGCGCGTATATCTGTGGCGAAGAGACCGCGCTCTTTGAATCCATCGAAGGCAAACGCGGATTTCCACGCTTGAAACCGCCCTTCCCGACCACGCACGGACTTTTCCAGAAACCGACCGTCATCAACAACGTCGAGACCTTCGCCAACATCTCGTTACTTTTCCGCATCGGTGTCGATGCTTATCGCAATTACGGTACGGAAAAATCGAGTGGTCCGTGGCTCTTCAGCGTTTCGGGCGACATCGAGAATCCCGGTATCTACGAGATCACCAGCCCGACCACGCTCCGCGAATTGCTCGAATGGGCCGGTGGGATGAAAGATGGTGCTGAATTACAAACTGTCTTGCTTGGCGGGGCAGCCGGGAAGTTCGTGCATCCCGATCAACTGGATGTACGTCTGACGCAAGAAGATACCCGTGCAATGGGACTAACGCTTGGCTCCGGTGCCGTGATCGTCTTGAGCGAGAATGTTGACTTGAAACAAACCCTGTCTGATCTCGGACATTTCTTCGCGCATGAAAGCTGCGGGAAGTGCTATCCCTGCCAGCTAGGCACGCAGCGTCAAGCTGAGATCCTTGATCGGAACGTGATAGGTAAGACACTGGACGGGGATTTTGCCCGGCTTGAAGATGTGGGCTGGACGATGACCGACGCATCCTTGTGCGGATTGGGGCAAACGGCTGCATCCGCTGTCTTGAGCGCGATGGAGTATTTCCCTGAGCAGTTTGGAGTTGAAAAATGAGCGAAACCATCACCCTGACCATCGACGGCAAAGAAGTTCAGGCATCCCCCAATGCCACTATCCAACAGGTTTTGGAGACTGTCAATAAGCCTGCCCCATTGATCTGCGCCCATGATGCGACCACGCCCGAAGGCCTTTGCCGGCAGTGCGTTGTGGAAGTGGAAGGTTGGCGTGTGCTGGCTCCCTCTTGTGTGACCAAGGTCAACGAGGGGATGGTTATCCACACTGCCAGCGAACGGGTTCTTCGTTCACGGCGTACCATTCTCGAAATGCTAAACGCCAGTGTTGATCTCTCTGAAGCACCTGAAATCCAAGCCCAAATGGATGAATTCGGCGCGGATCGTGAACGTTTCCCTGAAGCCAAAACACGCGAACAAGATGTAAAAGACGATAATCCCTTCTTTGTACGGGATTATGAAAAATGCCTGATGTGCTGGCGTTGTGTGCAGGCCTGCGGCGATGATATTCAATACACCTATGCGATCTCAGTTGGGGGGCGTGGATTTGAGTCGAAGATCAGTACCTTCTTTGATGGCCCGCTGCCCGAAACGACCTGTGTCTTCTGCGGGAATTGTGTGGCTGTTTGTCCAACAAATACCCTGAAAGGGAAGACCGAGTTCTTCATGGAGCAAGGCATGGATTATGATGCCATCCGCATTGAGAAGCGCAATGAAAAGAAGCAATTAGGAGGCAAGAAATGATCAGCTCCGAAAAAACCGTTCGTTCTACCTGCCCCTATTGCGGTGTTGGCTGTCAGGTTGACCTGCAGATCAAAGATGAGAAGATATTCAAAGTCGATGCCCCCTTTGGCGTGGCGCCGAATTTTGGCCGCCTGTGTACTAAGGGCCGTTTTGGGATCGATTACGTTCACCATCCTTCGCGTTTGACGAAGCCCCTTATCCGTAAAGACCTCGGCACAAAGCCGCGCCAAGCCATCGGCATGGATGGTTTTCGTGAAGCAACGTGGGAAGAAGCGCTCGAGCTCACTGCCGAAAAAATGGCTGCCATCACCAAAGAAAGCGGCGGGGATGCCTTCGGCACTTTCTGCTCGGCAAAAGCCACCAACGAAGATAATTATGTTTTTCAGAAATTTGTGCGCGGCGTGATCGGCACCAACAACGTCGATCACTGTGCCCGTCTTTGCCACGCCGCATCGGTGGCAGCGCTTTCGATTGCCATCGGCTCTTCGGCGATGTCGAACTCGATCGCCGAGATGAAAGACCTCGATGTTTTCATCGTGACTGGCTCGAATACGAGCGAGACGCACCCCGTCATCAGTACCTTTTTGCGCGAAGCCGTTGTGAAGGGCGGCGCAAAGCTGATCGTCGCTGACCCGCGCAAGACCGAGATGACCAATTTCGCCACGCATTGGCTGCGCCAAAAACCGGGCACCGATGTGGCGCTCTTTCAGGCGATGGCGCAGGTCATCGTTGAAGAAAAACTCTACGATGAAGATTTCGTCGCCAAGCGCGTCGAAGGTTTCGAAGCGTATAAAGAATCTCTCCGGGCATCTACCCCAGAATGGGCTGAAACGGTAACCGGCGTCCCGGCGGAGGCGATCCGCGAATCCGCCCGTCTATATGCCAACGCCAACGCTGCCGCCATCTATTGGGGCATGGGCATCAGCCAATCCGTCCACGGCACCGATAACGCCCTCTCGCTCGCAAATCTTGCCCTGCTAACGGGCAATCTCGGCATCGAAGGCGGCGGATTGAATCCGCTGCGTGGACAAAATAATGTGCAGGGATGCTCGGATGCGGGTGGTCTCCCGAACGTTTTCCCCGGCTATCAGCTTGTTACTGATCCCGAAACGCGTGGGAAATTCGAACGTGATTGGGGCGTGGTGCTTAACCCCGAGGCCGGATTGACGACGATGGAGATGGTGGATGCCGCCGAAAAGGGCGTGATTCGCGGCTACTACGTGATGGGCGAAAACCCGATGATGAGCGAGCCAGACCTGCGCCACGCGCGGCACGTGATGGAAGAACTCGATTTTGTGCTCGTGCAGGATATTTTCATGAACGAGACGGGCGAATATGCCGATATTATTCTGCCCGCCGCCAGTTTTGCGGAGAAGGATGGGACGTTTACGAACTCCGACAGGCGCGTGCAGTTGATTCGTGAAGCCGTGCCCGCCCCCGGCGTTGCGCGTGCCGATTGGGATATTATTGGCGATCTGGCAAAACGTGTCGAAGAAAAATTGGGGCGCGAGACGAGCGCAGGCTTTGAATTTGAGACAGCATCCGAAATTTGGGACGAGATGGCCCGCCTGACGCCCGATTTTCAGGGCATCACCCACGAACGGATCGCGCGCGAAGACGGCGTCCATTGGCCCTGCCCGACGCCCGATCATCCCGGCACGCCCTATCTTTTCATTGATGCTTTCCCCAGCGGCAAAGGTAAACTGACCCCGCTGAATTATCGTCCTTCGCAAGAATTGCCCGATGACGAGTATCCGCTCCTGCTCTCAACGGGACGCGTGCTCTATCACTGGCACGGCGGCACGATGACACGCCGCTCGAAACTCGACGACATCTACCCCGACCCGACGGTCGAGATCCACCCCAAGGACGCTCGCCCGCTCGACATCGAAGCCGGCGACTGGATCAAGGTCCGCTCACGGCGCGGCGAGATCAAGGTCAAGGCGCTCATCACCGAACGCTCCCGCCCGGGGATGGTCTTTATCCCCATCCACTTTGCCGAAGCGGCCGCGAATGAGTTGACGCTGGATGCACGCGACCCGAAAGCGAAGATCCCTGACTATAAGGTTGGGGCGGTGGTGATTGAGAAGGGTTGATGCGTGAGAGCGTCTTCGTGCTATAATTTAGCGGCAATCATTATGGAAAAGATCAAGAGTGATGGTTTCTACATATTCTAAAAACTCATTATTTGTTAAGGGTTATGAACGAACTCATTTTGATAGTCGATGATAATGTGAAGTTATTACAAGGCATAAGATTACATTTGGAAATGTTGAATTACCGCGTTTTAATTGCATCCTCAGGTA
>CAZASG010000051.1:0-25889 GCA_964487745.1 uncultured Anaerolineaceae bacterium
GCCTGGTTGTGGATATTAAATCCCCTTTTTGGCCCTTTGAGATTTCTGTTAGATATTTTCCACTTTTTCTTCATCTAAACCAGGTCCATTATCGTGCACGCAGATCTCAATAGCCTTCTCTTTTTCTCTCGCAGAAAGTAGTATCTCTCCATCTTGGGGCGTGTAGCGGATGGCATTATCTAGCAGGTTGCTCAAGACCTGGATCATGCGTGCAAAGTCAAGATTTACATCAGGCAAGTTGGCATCCAGCCTGGATTCCATTGTGATATTCTTTTGCATCGCCAGCGGAAGATATAAGGTACGCGCATCAGAAAGCAGGCAAGCAATTGAAGAAGGCTGTAGATCAAGAGGAAGCTCACCTGCATCAGCACGTGAAAGGATGCGCAAGTCTTCAACCAAACCTTCAAGGCGACTGGCTTCGTCTCGGATGATCTCAAGTGTATCTATAGAGAGGGGCAAAACCCCGTCGTGAATGCCATCGGCATGACCGAGAATAATACTGATCGGAGTACGTAACTCGTGGGCGATGTCGGCTGTCATTTGGCGGCGTAAATTCAAAGAGCGGGCAAGATTCTGATTCATCCGATTAAATGAATCAGCCAATTCGCCGAGTTCATCTTTTGAGCGGACGGGGACAACTTGTTCGAGGTTGCCATCTGCAACAGCACGGGTGGCGGCAGTCAATTCTCGAATCGGGCGCGTTAAATATCGGGACAGTAACAAGCCCAAAAGGAGGGCGACCAGCGCAGCCCCAAAAAGGCTGTACAGGAAAATATCATCCATCCGCGCGAGAAAAGCATCACCACCAGGACGCATCCGGGGATGCATATCATTTATGACTAAAACACCGACTCTTTCCCCATCAACAACAATTGCCAGCCCATCCTGATTGTGCATGGAGCTCCCCATCATCCCGCCTTTTTCTTTTTCTCCCCACAATACTTCTCCTTCGTTATTCAACAACGTAATGGGGATCTGTCCAAAATAGCGCCTGTCCATGACCGTCTCTATGCCTTCCCAAGAACCGTTTTCAGCATAGTAATTTGAAAAAACTTCGAGGCTGCTGGTTTGATCTTGTGAGGTGATAAATTGTTGAAACTCTTTGCCGGTGGACCAACGTGTAAAGATTCCAATAAGTACCAAGCTCAGCACGCTGACAGCAAGAAAGGAAACGATCATTTTAACGGTGATTGAGCGGCGCATGAGTTACTCCCGTGTAAAGCGATAGCCAACGCCATAGACCGTTTGAATATAGCGAGGTGAACGAGTATCTGGCTCGATCTTGGCGCGCAGGTTTTTGATGTGGAGATCAATGGTACGTTGATAGCCATCGTAGCGGACACCCTGTACGATATCAAGTAGATCAAGGCGGGAGTAAACGCGACCGGGCGCGGACATTAGGGCTGCCAGCAGATCAAATTCAGATGGGGTGAGGTCAACTATTTTCTCTCCGATCTGAACGAGACGCGTATTGCGGTCGAGAGTGATATCGGCAGCATGGAGTATCTCACTCTGCGGGGCATTTTTTCCACTGCGGCGCAATACTGCCCGCACACGTGCAACAAGCTCGCGCGGACGAAATGGCTTGGTGATGTAATCATCCGCTCCGAGTTCGAGTCCGATCACTTTCTCGTCATCTTCAACGCGGGCAGTGAGCAAGATGATAGGAGTATCGTGATCTTTTCGGTGTGTACGCATGAATTCGTAGCCATCCATTTCCGGCATCATCACATCCAGAACGATCAAATCCGGTTTTTCAGTGGCAACGACATCCAAGGCCTCGCGCCCGTTAAATGCAGAAAGAACGCGATAGCCCTCCTGTTTGAAGTAGGATTCAACCAGAGAAACAAGGCGCTGCTCATCATCTACGACTAAAATTGTTTTTTGCATAGTTGCTACGTTCAACCCCCCCTCTGGCTCCACCCGATTACGGGGGGAGAATTAGAAAAGAGGAAAAAAATTATTTGCTTTGCAGTAATTCTATCAGTCCTTCGATGATCACACCGGACATACGGTTATTCGCCCTGTTAGCGCCACCGTTGGCCTCACGCTCGGCTTGGGCTGTAGCGATCTGTTCAGGGGTCATACCCGTCTCGCCGCCCCCGCCGCCGGGACCTCCACCCATGCCGGGCACGCCGGAGCCACCGCCACGCCCCTGACCGGGGGTAACGCCTTCGGGTAAGGTTTCACCATCCATGCCTTCGGGTTGGAGTCCATATTCCTGCATAACAACGCCCATATCTTCACGGGTGAGCTGCATGGCTGCAATAGCTTCGATCTGTTCGGCAGTCATTGTTTCTGCAATCTGGACAACCAAGGCATCGATCTCTTCCTGGGCGGCTGTGTCGCTTTCGGTCAGGCTATTGAGAACCTGCCACAAGGGAAGCAGATCGACTGCCTGAGCAGCGTCAACGGCGAGTTCTGTTTCTTCAAGCTCGAAAGTCCCTATGGAAAGCTGTAATTGAACGCCAAGCGCGTTTTCATAATCATCTGTCAGGCTAACCGAGTGGACTTCGATCGATGTGTCGCCGCTTCCTGCACTCTCAGGGATGGCGGCTGAAACATTTTCGCTTTGCACTGCATCAGCCGATTCAGCTTCAGAAGCCGCTCCACCACAGGCGGAGAGGGTAAGGGCTAAGATCATTAGGAGGATAAAAGTTAGTCTTTTCATTTTTTGTATTCCTTTTTTAGTAGGGGTGGACGGCCGTCCGCCCCTACAGGTTTTATTCACGTCTTAATGCTTCGATCGGGTCAAGTTCGGCAGCTTTATTGGCGGGGTAGTAGCCAAAGAAGGCCCCCACCAGCGCAGCGGAACTGAAGGCAAGGACAATGGAACTGGTGACAACAACGGTACGCATTCCGCTGGCGGCACCAAATATCCACGCGCCGCTTACGCCGACGATTACGCCGATGAAGCCACCGACCAAGCTCAATAGCAGAGCTTCTGTCAGGAACTGCCAGCGGATATCATTCGGGGTCGCGCCGATGGATTGGCGGATGCCGATCTCACGCGTTCGTTCGGTCACACTGACAAGCATGATATTCATGATCCCGATACCGCCGACGATGAGCGAAACACCCGCCACCCATGCCAGCAGCGAACGGAAGGCTGCTGTGGTCGCTTCCTGTGTACCGATAATGTCCTGTTGGGTGGTGACGGTGAAATCAGCTTCCTCGAGAGAGAGTTCGTGCCGTTTGGCAAGCAAAAGCTGAATTTGTAAAATCGTATCGTCGAGGTCAACGCCTTCGCCAACTTCAACATAGATCATGCGAACGCGGTCGCCAACGATGCGGGCAAATTGCGTGGGGGTGAATTTATCGAGCACAACGGTGATGGGCAGGTAAAGGCGGGCATCATAATCAACATCACCGACCAAACCTTTTTCTTCAAGAACGCCAATGATGACCATGCGCGTATTCCCGACAGTGACATCCTGCCCGATGGGGTCGGCATCGCCAAAGAGTTCTTCAGCCAGGCTGGCACCCAAGACCGCGACTTTCTGTTTGCGGTCAACTTCCAATTCATTGAAATAGCGTCCATCGGCAATATCCATATCACGGACAGAGGGGAAATCGGGCGTTGAGCCGAGCAGGGTGATTCCATCCAGAGCAACGTTGCCGGCTTTGACGGTTTCGGAGCCAGTTTGCTCGACGACCACACCAACCACCCCATCCACATTCTCTGCAATAGCTGCGGCATCATCGTAAACAAGACCGCCTTCAGAACCGCCCATCCCGCCGCCAGCGCCACCGCGCTGAAAACTGGATTGCACGAAAACAAGATTTGAACCCAAGCTGGTGATCTGTTCGCTGATCGTAGCTTCTGTCCCGGCGCTGATGGCGATCATGACGATCACCGCTGCAACACCGATGATGATACCGAGCATGGTCAGCAAGGAACGGACTTTGTTTTTCAGGATCGCTGTCCAGGCAATGTTGAGTACTTCACTGCTTTTCATTGCTTTGCCTTCTTTCCACTTCCGTTGCTGACCACTTTATCGAGCTTTCCATCCAGCAGATGGATCGTCCGCTCAGTATGTTTGGCTGTTTCAGGGTCGTGCGTGACCATAACAATGGTCGCACCCTGATCATGCAACTCGTGAAGCAATTCCATAATCTCCTTGCCCGATTTGCTGTCGAGATTACCGGTGGGTTCATCAGCCATAATCAGTACGGGATCATTGACCAGCGCGCGGGCTATGGCTACACGCTGCTGCTGTCCACCCGAAAGTTCCTGCGGCTCATGTTCCACGCGATCTGCCAAACCAACTTTTTCAAGTACCTTCAGCGCCAGTGCGTTGCGTTCTTCCAGGCTGCGTTCGGTCTCGCGGTCATATTGCAGAGGCAGGATCACGTTTTGAATAGCGGTCGTACGTGCCAGCAGGTTATATGCCTGGAACACATAGCCGATCTTCTTATTACGGATGGCGGCAAGCTGCACCTTGTCCAGATCGCTCACGTCTTCACCATCGAGGAGATAATCGCCAGAGGTCGGGCGCGAGAGGCAGCCGAGGATATTCATCAGCGTTGTCTTGCCGGAGCCGGAGGGTCCCATAATGGCGACGAACTCGCCTTCATGGATTTTGATGCTGACACCATCCAGCGCCGCCACCTGCGCGTCACCCATCCCGTAGATCTGGCGCAGATCGTGGGTTTCGATAATTGCGCGGGCTGCCATTATTCCGTCTCCGTGATACCGGTCGTAACCACATCGCCCGGTTCAAGACCAGAGATCACTTCGGCGTAAAATAAGTCTTGCAAGCCGATCTCGACCACGCGCAGTTTGGGCTCACCATCGACCATGACAAAGACTGTATATTGACCGGGGGATGCTTCGCGCAGCGCTTCTACCGGAACCAGGATAACGCCTTCAGCACGTCCACCGATCACTTCCACTGCCGCAGCCGATCCGATTGGGAGCTTGCTACCGTCAAAAAAGGCATCATCCAAGCGAACGAGCGCGCGCACTACCGAAGTATTGGACGATGTATAAAGCGTCGGGTCAACTTGAACAACCTGCCCCGTAAATATGTTGTCTGGCAACACGTCGAAAGTGACATCTACTGGATAATCCAGCGCGATCATGCCCCAATCGGTTTCATCTAAAAAGATCTCAAGGTAGGCTTCGCTGATGTCGGCGATCTCGATAATGGCGCTGGTCCCGACCATATCGCCCACATTGGCATCGATGCTCATCACCATCCCGGCGATGGGGGCATAAAGCTGGGTAGCTTCAAGGCTCTCCTGCGCGGAGAGAAGGCTAAGCTGCGCCTGCTCCAATGTAGCGAGTGCACTGCCTGTCGCATTTTCGGGGATCTCTTCGCCCTGAATGGCAGCCAGATAATATTCAGCCTCTACAAGCTGTGCCTGTGCCAAAGCATAGGCAGCACGCCCTTCCAGAATGTCAAATTCAGTGGGTTTCGCAATATAAGCAGGGTTGGTGCGCGTGGCAGCGACCTTAAAATTATCTGCTACATAATGGTTTTCGTAATAATCCCAATTGCCCGCCAGAACATTTTCGGCATTTTTCAGTTCAAATTCAGCAGCAGCAATGGCATCATCATCGCCGGATTCTTTGGCTTCCTTCAATGCGATCTCGGCAGCCGCAACGCGCTCTTCTGACTGGAGCACGTCCCAACTGATGAGATAGGCGAGAGACTTGCGAGCATCACTGGCATCCAGTTTTGCTTGAGCATAAGCCTGCTCAGCTGCAGCGATTGCAGCGGGTGAGGTCAACTCTGCCAATTCACGTTCCGCCTGTTGAAGCTGGATCTGTTCAGAGGTATTATCCAATTCGCCGAGCAGGTCGCCCGCTTCAACGGTATCCCCTACGGCGACGGAGAGCGAGAGCAATTGTCCACTTGAGCGGAAACCAAAAGACGCCTCAGCAGCCGGGGTCAAAGTCCCGGTCCCGCTAGCGTAGAGCACCAAGTCTCCCTGCCGGACGGTTGCGGTCTGCATGGCGGGTTCATCCGTGGCAGCATCCGCATCCGCAGCAAAGGCTTGGTAGGCGTAAACACCCCCCACAGCAAGCACGGCGATAACCGCCACAATTCCCCATAGTTTTTTCTTTTCGAGTTTCTTTATTTTAGCGAGCATAGTGTGTCCCTTTCAACAGACATAATGTATTTGTTACGCCCCAAGTGTAGGACAACACTGTAAAGGAAATAAAAAGAAAATATGTAGAGATTGTATAATTTTAGGAAATAAAAAAAACACTCCTGTACAGGAGTGTTTTTGATTAGCAAAAAAGTACTTAGCGCCGCCACCTTGTTAGCGGGATCGTCAGAATAAATCCCAACAAAATCATTCCCTGACCAATCTCCATACCGAGGGCCTGGAGTGGCCCGAAAAAGGGAACTCCGGGAAGCGGTTGAGTCCCCATCCCGAAGACGTCTGCCATACCAGTAAAGACCGCCATCACGTAGCCGGTAGCGACCAGGCGCAACCCAATATCGGCCGCGATGGAGCGTTCGTCATCTCCCCATAAAGCGATCAGCCCTACATAGCCCCCCATGCAGATAATGGCTAAACCGATCAGGAAAACGGCTATTTGTACAAACCCCACAACAGGGCTGCGATCCAGCCCAAACCATTCGGGTTTGGCACCCATGGTAAATATCAATAACCCGATCAGGGTTGTGATCAAGCCAGCCTGAACGGGATTGCGAGGAATAGACGGAAGGTCTGCTTCAGAGGTTGTCATAGTGACGGGAGATTTTCCTTTAGATGTCGAATAAAGTTTTCGCCCATGATCGCGGCAATATCATTCTCAGTATACCCGCGTTCAGCAAGGAGCGGGGCGATTTTTTGCAAGTCCGCGACTGTGTCGATGCCGCTGGGCGTGGATTCAAGCCCGAAGCCACCATCAAAATCTGAGCCGATGCCAACATGATGGGCATCCCCTGCAAGCTGACAGATATGATCGATATGTGCGATGACATGCTCAAGCGTGATCCCCGTGCGCCCGTCAGATTTACGCCAATCGGCTTTCAGAAAAGGGTTGAAGAGGACGACGCCGATCACGCCATCACGTTCAATGATGCCGCGAATAAC
This sequence comes from uncultured Anaerolineaceae bacterium, assembly GCA_964487745.1. Classification (GTDB taxonomy): domain Bacteria; phylum Chloroflexota; class Anaerolineae; order Anaerolineales; family Villigracilaceae; genus Desulfolinea. The sequence goes on from CAZASG010000051.1 coordinate 7,057, forward strand.
TCGGTCAGAAAGGTGACGGTTGGTTTGAGCATTAGGCAGCAGCGCAGCGGCGTTGCTATGACTGGCAATTAGAGCACCTTCGTAGCAATCAAGAGCTTCGAGGGTGGCGGCTTCGTCCATATGACTGAGATCAAGGATAAAGCCATATTCTGCCATCGCTTCGAGGAGTTCACGCCCAGCGCTCGTCAACGGACCAGGTTCATGCCAGCCGCCACTGTAGCGTGTGCCCACCCAAGCAGGGCCGATGATGCGCAAGCCCAGCGCCCACCATTCATCAAGTTCTTCTGGCGAGCGGATGGCATCTGCGCCTTCCATAAGCATGACTAATCCGAGGAGACGCACCTCTTCAGCATCCTGCCATTTGGACAGAAGCAAGTCTAGCTCAGGAGCGTTGCGGATCAAGCTGAGGGTATTGGGATATTCATCAAGCAGGCGTCGGTAGATATCTACCTGAGCGCGATAAAGTCGATGTGCTTCATCCGCATTGCCATAGCAATTTGTATCCCAAGCAGCTTCCTGAAAACGTTGAGGGGATGCAAAAAGCGTGGAAAAGACCAGTCCAATATTTCCCTTTTGGCATTCAGGAAAACCAAGCAAGGCTGTGCCCGCGCGGTCGGGGATATTTGTCCCCGCTTCAAGGCGGCGCGTTTCGGCAACCGGGCGCGTGTAATCTCTCCCAAAAGAGAGGATATTATGCGCCAAGTCTTGATGAGCATCAACAATACGGTACATGGGGAATTAAAAAAAAAGAGCGCACCCGATAGGTGCGCCCTCTTCTTTATCAGGTTTAGTCTTCTTCAGAAGCTTCTTCGTTTTCTTCTTTTACTTCAGCTTCTTCATCGGCTGGTTCTTCCACAGGTGCTTCTTCAACCGCGGGTTCTTCTGCAGCAGCTTCTTCAGCGGGAGCTTCCTCTACAGGTGCTTCTTCAACTGCGGGTTCTTCTACAGCAGCTTCTTCAGTGGGAGCTTCCTCTACAGCGGGCTCTTCAACTGCGGGAGCTTCTTCGGCTTCGTCAGAAGTAAGTGCCTGTGCCAAGGCCTTCATATCTTTGTCAACATAAGCAGCCGAGTCGACTTTGCGCATGCTGAGACCAATACGACGGCGGTCACTTTCAATGCGGATAATACGCAAGATAACGACATCACCCTCTTTAAGTTCTTCTTTGGGATGCTCAACGCGCTGATCGCTGATCTCGGAAACATGGATCAAACCTTCAATATCGCCTTCGATCTGAGCGAATGCACCAAACTTGGTCAGGCGAGTGATCTTACCTTCGATCAATTGACCAACCTGGAACTTCTCAATGCGAGATTTCCACGGATCATCCTGCAATTGGCGCAGGGAAAGGCCGATTCGTTTCTTCTCTTCATCAATACTGATGACCTTGACTTCGACTTCCTGCCCAACTTCAAGGACTTCGCTGGGGTGCTTTACGCGCTCCCAAGAGATCTCGGAGAGATGGACCAAACCATCAGCACCGTTGATATTTACAAAAGCGCCGAAGTTCGCCAAGCTGGTCACACGACCTGTGTAGGAGTTTCCAACTTCCAGGTCTTCAATAACGCGTTCCTTGATCGACTGGCGTGATTCACTGCTGGCAGCGCGCTCAGAAAGGATCAGGCGACGACGTTCGCGATCAACTTCAATAATGCGGACAGCGATCGGTTCGCCATGCATTTTTGCCCAACGCTGTTCAGGTGTTGCACCAACAGCCATGCTGCGGCGAACTGCGCTAACCTGCGAAGCAGGCACAAAACCACGCAAACCATCTACGTCAACCAGCAAGCCGCCCTTGTTATAGCCACTCACTTTGCCTTCGTAGACCTCTTCGCTCTTCAGCATATCGTCAACAAGCCCCCAAGCTTTCATCTCGATAGCACGGGTATAAGAAAGAACTACATTCCCGTGTTTATCTTCTGGGCTAAGAATATATACTTCAATTTCTTGACCGGCTTCAAAGGATGCACGAGTTTCTGGAGAAATGTCGTCTAGAGCTCGTCCAGCAATAATCCCCTCCGATTTGGCACCAATACTGACTAAAATCTGGCTAGGGCCGACACTCGCAACAATACCTGTACGAATTTCGCCACGCTGCGGCAAGTCAACTTTATACTCTTCCGCATCCAGCAAATCAGCCATGCTTGGCAAATCTTCCATACTTTCTTCTTGCTCTTCTACTTCTACTACATTTTCTTGTTCCTGGGGATTTTCTTCCACAGCTTCCTGCCCTTTGAGGGCATCCTTCTCTTCCATCATTCTCACAGCTCCACTTTCAAAATTTATACGCCGCATTATACAGTCTAACCAATAACTTGACAACCCTTGCCCTACCTTTAAGGTAGGTTATAATGCCCTGCGAGGAAAACTATGCCAACTACCTACCCCTTTACCGCAATCGTTGGGCAAGCGCGAATGACGCGAGCCCTCATCCTTAACGCCGTAGATATTCGCATTGGTGGCGTTCTTATTCGTGGTGAGCGTGGTACAGCCAAGTCTACAGCCGCTCGCTCTTTAGCAATCCTTCTCCCGGATGTAAATGTTGTGCAAGATTGTCGTTTTGGATGCGATCCTCAGCACTCTGCCAGTTGGTGTACAGAATGTCGCGAACGCGCGATAACCGGAGACCTGCTTCCGTCAAAAGAACGACCGATCCCTTTTATCAATTTACCAGTATCCGCCACTGAAGATCGTGTTGTCGGCACCCTGGATATCGAGCAAGCCATCCAGAAAGGCGAACGTCATTTCGAGGCAGGCGTCCTCGCTTCCGCAAATCGCGGGTTGCTTTACATCGATGAAGTTAATCTTCTCGATGACCACGTCGTGGACGTGCTACTCGACTCCGCCGCCATGGGCATGAATATCGTCGAGCGTGAAGGCATCTCCTTCTCGCATCCGGCACGCTTCATCCTCGTCGGCACCATGAACCCCGAAGAAGGCGACCTGCGTCCGCAATTGCTTGACCGCTTCGCCCTCTCGGTAGACATCGTTGGTATTCGCGGTGCCCGTGAACGCGTCGCGATCATGGAGCGTCATCTCGCCTTCGAAGAAGACCCCGAAGCCTTCCGCGCCGAATGGCAGGAAAAAGAAGATGAGCTTTCGCAGCGTATCATGCACGCCCGCACCCTCGTGGATAAAGTCACCTACACCAGCCGCGACCTTCTATCCATTGCAGCATTAACTTCCTCTCTTAATGTGGACGGTCACCGCGCAGATCTCGTCATCTTGAAAACAGCACGCGCACAAGCCGCCTTCGATGGTCGTACCTCCATCAACGATATGGATATCGCCCTTGCGGCAGAGCTTGCCCTTCCCCATCGTATTAATAGCAGCCCCTTCGCACAAACGGATATGACTCCTGACCAACTTCAGGAACGTATTGAAGAACTGCGTAGTGAAGTCATTGCTGAAGAAGAAACCCAGCAAAAGGCTGAAACCGAGGGTGATCAGGAAAAAAAAACTTAACTTTCGAAGAAGAGGCGCAGGAAGGTCCTGATCAGGGTGAAACCGAAGCGGGGCCTCAGGATGCTTTTGCCGATACCAATGCAAATTGGTGGGAAGGGGGAAAAAAGATCGAATCGGGTGAAACATTCAAGCCTCGTTCCTTAAATACCCCACTCGACAAACTCTCACGTCGTCATGCCGGACGACGTTCCACAACACGTACTGAACGCAAACAGGGGCGCTACATCCGTGCCACGCCCGCCAATGGTCGCACGGATGACGTTGCCTTTGATGCGACCTTACGTGCCGCAGCCCCCTTCCAAAAGAAACGCACTGAGCAGCGAAAGAAAGTTGCCTTTGCTATCCAAAAAAGTGACTTGCAGCGCAAGGTTCGTGTCAAAAAAGCTGCTAATCTCGTACTTTTCGCTGTCGATGCATCCTGGTCGATGGCGGTCGCTGAACGAATGAACGCGACAAAAGGCGCGATCCTATCTCTTTTAACGGATGCATATCAACGTCGGGATCGTGTCGGTCTGATCGTCTTCCAAAAAAATAAAGCTACACTTATCCTGCCCCCCACCAACTCCGTCCAACTCGCACAGCGTGCCCTCACCGATATTCCCGTCGGCGGGAAAACGCCTCTTTCTGCGGGGCTGCTTATGGCGTCTGAAGTTTTACAACGTGAGAAATATAGCCATCCCGATGTAGAACCTTTACTCATCATTCTCACCGACGGTGCCGGCAATGTCTCAATAGGCTCTAAGCCACCAAACGAGGAAGCTTACTTTTTCGCGGAGCAAATTTCAAATAGCGACGTCCGCAGCATTGTCATTAACATGGAACATGAAAGCTTCGATCAAGGTTTAGCCTGTAAGCTTGCCGAACATCTTGATGGACCCTGCCTGACGCTGGACGAACTGAAGGCAGAAAACCTCTATCGAACAGTCAAGAAAGAGATGGTCGGATAATGGATATCCGCGCCTATAATCGGGATGCGTGGAACCGCTACGTGGATGGCGGAGAAAGTGAATGGACAAAACCCGTCTCGCCTGAGATCATTGCCCGCGCCAGAAAAGGGAGTTTTTCGATCCTCTTGACGGAAACCATCCCGGTGCCACGGGAATGGTTCCCTCCCCTCGAAGGGCTGGACACCCTTTGCCTGGCATCCGGCGGCGGACAACAAGGACCCATGCTTGCTGCCGCTGGCGCAAATGTGACCGTCTTCGATAATTCTCCCCGTCAACTCGATCAGGATAGATTTGTTGCCGAGCGCGACGGATTGAATATCAAACTCATTGAAGGCGACATGCGCGACCTTTCGGTTTTTACAGACGAATCATTCGATTTGATCTTCCACCCCGTTTCGAATCTCTTTATCCACGAGATACGCCCCGTTTGGCATGAAGCCCACCGCATCCTGCGGAAGGGCGGCACCATGCTAGCGGGCTTCATGAACCCGATCTTTTATCTCTTTGATCTCGACAAAGCCGATGAAGGTATTCTCGAAGTGAAATATAAACTCCCCCATGCTGACAGTGAACATCCTGAATTGGCGGAAAAAATGGTCGCTGCTGGCGATGCTCTGGAACACAGTCACACACTCACCGATCAGCTTGGCGGGCAAATGGATGCAGGCTTTGCGATCGTGGGCTTCTACGAAGATCACCATGGCACATCAGCGGTCAGCAAATATAGCCCGACCTATATCGCGACAAGAGCTATAAAACTTTAGACAAAAGCGAAGGAGTATTTCCTTCGCTTTTCTTTTTCAAGTCAACTGCTCTTCCAACGCTAAAAATTTTTTCACCAAACAGGGGTCAAAATAAATTCTGCTCCCTGCCCTGATTATTGCCAGAGCTTCTTCTTTTGAAACCCCCATGTGATAAGGGCGATCACTTGTGAGCGCATCATAGGCATCTACGATCGCTAATAAACGCCCTTCAATGGGGATATTCTCTCCCTGCAAGCCCTCAGGATAGCCTGTGCCGTCCCAGCGTTCGTGGTGATAGAGCACAAAGGGGATCGCCGGTTTCAGATGGTCGATCCCTTCAAGCATTTTGACACCCTCGGCAGGATGCTTACGCATGATCTCCCACTCTTCCGAAGTGAATTTACCTTCCTTATTCAAAATCTTTTTCGGAACAACCAACTTGCCAATATCATGCAAGATCGCACCAAACTCCAGGATCACAAGTGAGGCTTTATCCCACCCCAATGCTTCCCCGAATAAGAGCGCAGTTTTTCGCACACGTTCAATATGCTGACGGGTATATTGATCACGTGCTTCAATCACATTCGCCATGAGTAAAACCGATTGTATGTGGGCTTCTCTTGTATCAAAGATCTTCACCGCCCGGCGACGATCCAGGCGCACACGCACGGCTTCCAATAACTCCTGTGCATCAAAAGGCTTGAATAGATAATCATCGACTGCCAAGCGACGGGCTTGCGCCAAATTAGATTTCTGAGAATAAGCGCTCAGAAACAAAAACGGGACTGCAGTTCCTGCTTCGCGTGAGCGAACGGCTTTGAGTAAAGCAAAACCATCCATCTTTGGCATGGCAACATCCGAAACGATCAAATCGAGATCCCTCTCATCAAAAATGCCAATAGCCTCTTTGCCATCACTTGCCAGAGTCACATCATACCCCTGTGTCAACAAAATAGCTTTCGCTAATTCACGCAAGTCACTATTATCATCAACGACCAGAATCTTTTCATTCACGAAATTTCTCTCCCGGAATACTAAGGTCCCCAACGAGGCTGCCAATCGCAGTAATCATTCTCAGTCAGACGACGCAGGTCGCTGCCATCTGTGCGCATAATGTAGATCTCGCAACCATGATCTTCTCCATAGTGATCAAAATACGCAGTAAAGGTGACCCAATTTCCATCGGGTGAAAAACCTGGTCCCTGACTATTTCCCCCAGCGGGTGTAATTTGGTGGATATTGGAACCATCCACATTCATCAGGAATAATTCGCGATGCCAGGATGTGCCGGAATAAGTGACGATCTCCCCTTTTGGGGACCAGTCCGTGCGCCCACGCAAACGATCCATTACGTTGACCTGGGAGAGGCTTCCGCCATCAATATCAACGGTATACATTTGAATGCTACCGTTATGATCCGATGCAAAAAGGATCTTCTGCCCATCGGGCGACCAGGTTGGATCCCAGCCGCTGGGCGTTACTTCGTGCGGGTTGCTACCATCACGATCCATAACCCAGATCGCATGATCGGATGCAGGCGTCCAATATGTAAAAGCGATCTGCATGCCATCAGGGGAAATTTCGGGAGCGGTCAATACTCCCAGGCCATCGGTGAGCCGGGTGGCTTCTCCATCCAGCGTCATTTCGTAGATATCATAAATATTATCGCCCCCAAATTGAGCATAGATCACACTCGTACCGTCGGGTGCCATCGACGGATAAAAATGGCGCACGTAGTCTTCTGTTGTCAGACGACGTTGATCCGTTCCATCAGCGTTCATGACACAAATCTGGTCACCGACCTGTACTTTGAAAATCTGACAGACGTAGACGATCTTCCCCGTCGGGATGGTGGGATCAGCTGTGGGCGAGGCAGTTGCTGTTTTAACAGGAGCAAGTGTGGGCTGAGGGCGAGACGTCGCTTCCCCAGTCAACGCTATCTGTGTTGATAATAGAAAAGGATCGGGAGGGGTTTCCGTAGCAGGCAAATTACAAGCAGTCAAAAAAAGTAAAAGGGACAAAGCTAGCCGTTGTCTCCAACGCATGAAGTTCTCCTGTCTTTTTCTTTTTATAATACCCGATAGATTGTTTTTTTGCAGTATTTTTTCATTAAGATATGATGTAGATATGGAAAAAGATATAAGAAATAGAATGGGAGATTGAACATGGAAAACCCCACTTTGATCATTACCGGGGCTTCCCGCGGATTAGGAGCAGCAACAGCACAGATCGCAGCCAGGATGGGCGCAAACGTGGTCATCAATGCGCGCTCCGAAACAGATTTGAAAATGATCGCAGAACAGATCCCAGAAAACGGGAAGGTTTTGGCTGTAAGAGGCGATGTGGGGGAAGAAAACGATTGCCGTCTATTGGTACTGAAAACAATTGAAGAATTTGGCAGGGTAGATGCCATCATTAACAACGCTGGCATTATTGAGCCTATTGCCGCAATTGCAAAAAGTTCTCCCGCCAATTGGCAAAAGAGTTTGAATATCAACCTACTGGGCCCGATGATGATGACGCAGGCAGCACTCCCTTATTTGCGGAAGCGGAAAGGACGCGTGATCAATGTGTCGAGCGGAGCAGCGGTGAAAGCTATTCAAGGCTGGGGCGCCTATTGTACTGCGAAGGCTGCACTCAATCATTTTACACGTGTGCTTGCGCTGGAAGAGCCTGCGATCACAGCGATCTCATTCCGCCCCGGCGTGGTAGATACCGCCATGCAAAAAATCATACGTGAAGAGGGTGCCAATGGAATGCAAAGAGAGAGATATACTCAATTTGTTGATCTATTTGCAGCCGGAAGATTATTGCCGCCTGAAAAACCCGGTAAAGCCCTGGCGCTCTTGGCGCTAAAAGCTCCCCATCAACTGAGCGGTGAGTTCATTCAATGGGATGACGAACGCATTCAGGCATTAGATTCGTAGCAGATTTCCCCTCTCGCAAATACTTATCTGCAAAGTCAATAACTGCATCTCCTTCCCCTTCTTACGGGAAGGAGATTTTTTCTTTTTATACGGGTAAAAAAACGCTACAGAGCCTTCATATCGTCTTTAATATTTCTTTATATTCCCCCACTATATTTACGATCAAGATAATCAAAAAAATATTTTGTGTTTAGTGCACAAGGAGAAAATCATGTTCAAGAAAATCGCTATTGGCTTACTGGTTCTAACAGTGTTGGGAGCAGGCGGAGCTGCAGCAGCTTATCAAGCTTCAACAACAGAGGAAAGTCCGGCTACTTCCACGCCGATGAATACATCTCATACACAGGCAGTAGGAAACCCTGCTTCCAGGCAACAGCCGAATGAGCCTGCCATAGTCGCTGAAGGTTCTCTGGGAGAACCCTGGTTCGAAACTGGCACCATTACAGAGATCGACGATACCGGTTTCCAATTCGCTTTGCCAAATAATGAGAGTGTATACATCGAATTAGGGCCGCCTGAATATTGGCAAAATCAGGGCGTTTTGCTCGAAACCGGAATAATTGTTACTGTGGATGGTTCCATCAACGAAGGTATGATCCACGCAACACAGGTGATCCTGGCAGATGGTCAGGTTTTGCAGGTGCGTGCTGAAACCGGTCAACCTTTGTGGAGCGGTGGTGTTGATAATCAACAAGGACAGAATGGTCAGCAAAATGGCGAACCACAAGTGCAGGTTGATGAATGGGTCACACTCGAAGGGACGCTAATGTCCTTTCAGGGCGGGAATATGACCATGTCCACAATTGATGGAGAGATCATTTCCTTCAAAACCGGTCAGCCGCGTTTCTTTGCAGAACAAGGAGTCACATTTCAGGTCGGTGAAGAGGTTGTCATTGTAGGATTTTACAAAGGCGAACAATTTCAAGCCGGGGATATTACACAGGTCTCCACCGGAGCACGCGTGATGCTGCTCGACCCGAATGGTCGTCCCCTCTGGGCGGGACCGGGCAACGGTCAGGGTAACGGAGGCAACTAAAGGCCAGAGACGAATCCCACAGTTCTTGTGGGGTTCTCCCTCAAGTTCCAAAAGTGAATTTGGAGGAGAAGAAACAAGTCTACTCATCCAAAAGAGAATAATCATGACAGAAAACAAAACTACATCTCCCGAAAAAGAGTCTCTGTTGAAACGGATCTACTCATCTATTCAACGTGAGCCGCTCTCGCCAGAAGATGACCGTGGACGCATGAAGATGGTGATGAACAGCCTGATCTTGCATATTCATCCAACAAAAACATCGAAGGCAGCACTGAAATTCAATTACACCTTTGGACTGGGCGGGCTGTTGCTTTTGCTGGCTTCGGTGTTGGCGATCACCGGTGTGCTCTTGATCTTTGTCTACACCCCCACCCCGGAAGCGGCTTACGAGAGCATGATCGCCCTGCAAACAGAAGTTTTTTTTGGCAACCTGATCCGGAATTTACATCACTGGTCAGGTAATCTAATGGTGGTAGTGGCGATTTTACATCTGCTGCGCGTCTTTTATACAGCTGGTTTTACTCCTCCCAGAGAGTTCAACTGGGTAATGGGGATTGCGCTGCTGATGCTCATCATCGCAGCGAATTTCACGGGCTATCTTTTGCCCTGGGATCAACTCGCTTATTGGGCAATCACTGTTGGCGTCAGCTTGCTCGATTATTTACCCCTCGTCGGTGAGCCGCTTACACGGCTTTTACTCGGCGGATCGGAAGTTGGCGCGGCGACCCTGACGAATTTCTATGGACTGCATATTGCCATTATTCCACTTTCCATCTTTGGGATCGTTTCCTTCCACATTTGGCGCGTACGCAAAGATAAGATCTCCGTTCCCCGAGCCTTAGGGAAAGAAGCGGATAAGGAGCGGGTCACGACCATCCCGCATTTGGTCAGCATTGAATTTACATTTGCTCTGGTCTGGATCGCGATCCTGCTACTCTGGGCGAGCTTCGTCAACGCCCCTTTGGAAGAGGCGGCAAACCCCGCTCATAGCCCTAACCCCGCCAAAGCCGCCTGGTACTTTATGGGCTTTCAGGAATTGCTGCTTCATTTCCATCCCGTTTTTGGTGCCATCATCATTCCCGGTATGGGGTTCCTGGGTTTGCTCCTGATCCCGTACCTTGATCAGGATGCAAATAGCGTAGGTGTCTGGTTCCGCTCAATGAATGGGCGCTGGCTGACTCTTTTCAGCGCAAATCTTGGCTTCATTGGTGCATTCGCATTTGTGCTGATCGACGAATATTGGCTCGACTTGCCCGGCTGGTTGCCTTTCCTTCCCAGTTCTATCAGCAACGGCTGGGTACCAATGGCAGGCTTATTGCTGGTTTTGATCGGCTACTACGAAGGGCTAAAAACCCTCAAAGCGACAAGTTGCGAAGCACGTCAAGCTCTTTTTACACTTTTACTTTCAGCTTTCATCACACTCACTATAATCGGTATTTTCTTCCGTGGTGAGGGGATGGCATTTATTCTTCCTTGGAGCTAAGTATGTCTGATAAAAAAATCACACGTCGAGATTTCATCAATCTGATCTGGGGCGCAACCGGTGTCCTTGCCGCAGCCGAATTAGGCTTCGTGGGTTTGAAATTCCTCTCCCCACGTGCTACGGATGGCGAATTTGGCGGAGAGTTCAATCTCGGTGCTTACGAAAACTACCCTGCAGGCAGCGTTACGCCTGTAGAAGTCGGACGTTTCTATCTCGTCCGCTTAGAAGATGGCGGCTTCCTTGCAATTTACCGCCGCTGTACACATCTGGGGTGCGCAGTTCCCTTCGACCAGGCCAGCGGCGAGTTCGTTTGCCCCTGTCATGGCTCTGTCTTCACCAACGAAGGGGATGTGCTCAACCAACCCGCCCCACGTCCACTTGATCTCTTTGCCTTGTCGGTGAACGATGTAGGAGAGATCGTAGTAGATACCAGCGCTCCCATCGAGCGGGATCGTACAAGCCCGGATGACATTTTTTATATGTAGACACGAATTAGGAAAACAGAATGACCACTCCAATGAAAATTACAGGTTTTCTAGCAACACTTGTTATTCTCGCTATCATCCCCATCTATAGCTGGATCGAGCCAAGTCATCAGGAAAGCCAACTAGAAAATTATTATACAAATGCTGTACTTACATCAACCGATCTTTATGCAGAAAACTGCGCTGTGTGTCACGGCGCAGCCGGGGAAGGGATCGGAGATACACCCTCTCTCAATAGCGTAGCCGTACAAATGATGTCTGAAAGCGATATAGCAAAAATCATCTCCCGTGGACGGGATAATACTCTTATGGCAGCCTGGTCTATTGATGAAGGCGGCATATTCAGCACATCGCAAATTGACGATTTTGTAATCTTCATCCAGCAAGCAAATTGGGATTATGTCAATGTCCGTGTCGCAGAACTGGGTCTGACGCCCCCTGCAATGATCGAGATGGAAGTTTCTGATGAAATGCTCGCATCCATCTCTGCTTTGCCTGGTGGAGAAGCTCTTTCGCAAGGCCTATTGACCTATGCTGAGAATTGCGCCGCCTGTCATGGCGCGAATGGCGCGGGAACGGTGATCGCACCCGCCATCGATTCAGCTGAATTGCGTGCCACGCCCCAAGAAGAGATCATCAATCTCGTCAACAGTGGCGTGAACGGGACACTCATGGCAAGCTGGCAAAGCATCCTTACCCCTGAAGAAATCTCTGCCACAGTGGACTTGCTCTATCGCTGGCCTGAATTAATTGCTACCGGAGTTGAATTCCCCGAAGTTGAAGTAATGAGCATTCCCTCTTCGCCTGAATTGATCGCAGATGGTCAGCAACTCTTCAACATCGCCTGCAAATCCTGTCACGGCGTAGACGGTTATGGCTCTCCAATGGCTCCGGCGCTCAACAATCAACTCTTCCTTGAAGAAACCCCTGATGCCGCCATTTATCAGATCATTGCCGGTGGGGTTTCGGGCACGCTCATGCCAGCCTGGGGAAGCAGGTTAACCGATTACGATATCCAATCCATCGTCGCGTTCCTGCGCAGCATGGAACCTTCCGCTCCAGCAATCCTGCCACCAGTTCTAGGACCTTGAGCACGTAAAACAAGAAAAGATAGAGAAAAGGCATCTTTGCAAAGGTGCCTTTTCTTTTAAAATTACATCTATAGTATATTATCCTTATTCTCACCTTACCTGAACACTGGAATATTTATGCTTCGTAAACTCGGAATCTTCGAACGGGCGATGATTATCGCGAACAAACATGGCCCATTTCATATCGTCAGTGTGCTGCGGCTGGAAAATGCCCCCTCCCCAGCCAGCCTGGAAAACGCGCTACGAGAAATGCAAAGGCAGCAACCTCTGTTGCGGGCGTGCATCATCGAAAAAGGTAAAACTTCATATTTTGAAGCTCTAGGATCGCATGAATTTCCATTCAAGGTTATTGAGCGCACAAACCCGAATCAATGGCGAGAAATTGCTGAAAAGGAAATGGCATATCGCCATGACCACGCCACAGGCCCCCTCTTTCGAGCCGTTTACATTTACAGCGATGACGGATATGGAGAATTTATATTAAATATTCATCATGCAATTATGGATGCGGCTTCGGGGATGAAATTACTCGACAAAATACTTCGTCTTTCTGCCGGGGAAACAGCGGAACGACCGCCCAGTGAAATTTCTCCCGTTTTAGAAGGAGAGTTCCCCCCTCAACATCGCGGGCTTCGACGCGTATTTAATACAGGGAGATATGCCCTTTCACAAATGGGAGATATGATCCGTTTTGCCTGGCAAACGCGTGGCAAGCGTATACCACCTGTTCGACTTGGCGGGCGGGGACATACATCTTCGCTTATTTTGCCCGATGATCTTATCAATGTATTAGCCCGACAGGGGCGCAAGAAAGGCATCACTCTCAACAGCCTGCTGAGCGCTGCTCAAGTGATCGCCGTTAATCGCCATCTTTACGATGGGCAGCCCGTACCCATGCAGACTTTTATCTTCCCCGATTTGCGCCCTTATCTTAATCCCCCGATAGGTGCTGAAAAACTCGCCAACTATATCTCCATAATGCGCTTCACCCTCGATATTTCCGGTGAAAGCGATTTGTGGCAGACAGCTCATCAATTACAGTCTCAAGTTTATCGGGCGCTCAAATCCGGTGAAAAGTTCAGTGCATCTTTGATGAGCGAAACTTTATTAAAGGCCTTCACAACATTAAAAGCCATGCGTTTTGGGGCATCAGCGCTGAATTATGGCAGTAACGTTCCGCTAAGAAGTCAGTATGGTGAAATAAAACTTGTGGGCTTGCATGGCTTTGTCTCAGCCTACGACCTAGGACCAGAGATGTCTTCGCAGGCGCGCTTATTCAACGATGAGGTCTGGTGGGACTTCATATATCTGGATACCGATATGGATACGGATGTAGCGGAAAAGATTATCGCCGAGATAAAGCTGATCTTGGAAAACGCAAGTCAAAGTCACGTCTGAGCCGTTAATCCGCTTTTGTCCGCTCCAACAGCACACCCGTGATTCCCAAAAAGAGAATAGACATCCCGGCCAATACGCCCCATGATTTAAGCAGCATATCGTCAGCATAGTTAAGGAGTAGATCGTCTTTGGCTTTTGGGTAATGCTTGCAAACATTATGCAAAGGGCTGTTGGGGTCAAGCGGGTTTTCAGGCACTTTGGAACAAAGCACCGATGATTCCACTAAATGCGGCATGTCGATGCTTACGCCAAGTGCGGTTAGCGACCAACGGGTGGTGGTGAAGTAAGACATCGGCTCAAAGGCGTTGCCGCGCAGATCGAAAACTGTCCCCGCGAAAAAGAATTGGAAAAAGAGCAGCATGGTCAGGATGTAGATCGCCATTTCTGTATTGCGGCTGATCGCGGAAATGATGAAACCAAAAGAAATGCCTGCCATCATCGTCAGGAAGAGGGTGATAAAAATCTCGAGGGTGCCGTTCAGGTAAAGTCCATCTGAGGGGAAATCCACACCAAATGAAAGGATCAGGATGTAGAGCGCAACCTGAATCACAACAAAAACGCTGTAAATGGCAGCTTTGCTTAGTAAATAAGGCAAAACTTTCAGATTTACCATGCGCTCACGCAGATAAATACCGCGCTCCTTGACAAGATCATTTGACGGGACAAAAAGCCCCGTTAGCACAGCTTCAAGCCCCATGACAAAGACAAAGGTATTCGTCCGCGCAAAGGGAATGTAATTCTCGGTCATCGTTTTTGCCGCTTCGACCGGATTGGCAAGAATGGCCAGATCACCTGTCAGGATCTCTTTAGAGCCAATAATAAGCTGCAAGGTTCCAGTTAACGGAAGTAGTAAAAGCAGCAAAACCAACGTGATGGGGTCGCTAAAGAGCACATTCAATGAACGTTGTATCAACACAAAAAGTTGGCGCAGCATATCACCCAAACCAAACTTGATCTTGGGCAGCTCCCGCTTGGGAGTTGCCAGGGCATTGGCTTTGCGCGCCTGAACATAGTCCTGAAAGGCTTCGGGTTTTTCCTTTTCAAAAACACCCCACCATGCTTCGCCGCTACGCTCGATCTTTTCGTAAATATCAGCAAAGTCTTCCACTTCGAAGAAATCCAGCGCCTCTTGCGAAGGGCCAAAGAAAACCAGCCGTCCCTGTGAAATAAAGGCAACATGGTCGGTCTGGACAATATTGTCCGTAGCGTGAGTGATCAACATGACCGTACGCCCCTCGTCCGCCATGCGGCGCAACGTGTGCATCATCTTCTTTTCAAGTCCGGGATCAAGCCCGGAGGTAGCTTCGTCCAGATAAATCAGTTTGGGGTCTGCCAAAAGCTCGGCAGCAATACTGACACGCTTGCGCTGTCCGCCCGAGAGATTCCCAATCCGTGTTTTGCGAATGGTCTCGGTATTCATCGAGACAGTCTCCAATACCGCACTAATACGCTTTTTACGTTCATCCACATCCACACTGGCCGGCAGGCGCAAGCGCGCAGTGTAATCGAGCGCTTTTTCAACGGTCAGGCTCATATGCAAAATATCGTTTTGGGGCACGTAGCCAAGCTGCGCGCGGAAATGCTCGTATTCCTTGTAAAAATCCTGTCCGTTGAGCTGCACGCTCCCGTCGCCGGGACGGATGCCCACGAGGGCGTTTAGCAACGTAGTCTTCCCGGCACCGCTCCCACCAACAATGGCGACAAATTCACGCGGCAATACTGACAGGTTGATATTGTCGAGAATGCGCAGCTTGCCCTTGCGTGTGTTCACATCCTTCGAAAGGTTGCTCACATCCATCCGCATACCGTTACTTTGATAGGGCGTTACCTGTTCATTTTGGAAGGTCAACAAGAAATTGCCAATACGGATGATATCCCCTTCATGTAATTCTGTGGATTGGATCAACTGTTCGTTAACAAAGGTTCCGTTGCGGCTGCCGAGGTCTTGCAGGAAATAGGCTTGCTCCCGTTTAATAATACTTGCATGCCGGCGAGAAACATCGGGCGCGTCTAAATGGATCCCGCTCCCAGCCTGACGACCAATCGTAATCGTTTCCTCCACATCCATAACGATAGACGGCGCTGCTATGGCAAAACCTTCCACGGGGAGGGCTGCCTCGAGCGCGTTAAAGAAGGTAATGCCCAGAGATACCCCAAAACTATCATCCCCAATACGGATGATGCTGTTGTCATGCAAGTCAACCGGAGTATTAGCAGGCAAAGGGTGGTTGTTGAGCAGTGTGCCATTGGTGCTGCCCAGGTCTGTGATGGTAAATTTATTTCCTGCACGACGCAACTCAAAATGCTGCGAGGAGACAAAACTGTAGCCGTCGGGGATGGTCAGGTCGGCATTTGGCGAGCGCCCGACGAGGGTCTTTTCTTTTTCGAGGGCGAAGAAAGTTTTCTCCCCCTTTGGGAAGCGGATGCTCAGGTGGGGCACATCTTTTGGTGCGTCAGGAAGCAACTTGAAAGGCGTTTGTTCCACCTGAGCGGAAGCTGTTGAGATCAGGGACTCGGTCCCCATTTGAAAGCGGATACGGATCTCGTGATCGTGTTCCGCGAGTCCAATTAAGATCTCATCGTCATCTTTTAAAGTAATACTGCTTTCTCTTACCCCATTGAAATACATTCCGTTATCACTGTTGAGATCAACGACGACATATTGCCCTTCATCCTGGCGTATTTCCAGATGTTGCCTGGAAATGGATTTGAATTCAGCGGGAATGACAAAATCGTTCGATGTACCACGCCCAACGCGCGTGAGCTTCTTACCTAGAGGGAATTTCTCTTCTTTCCCATCGGGAAAAGTAAAGATCAGTTGAGTACGCTTTAGAAAAAGAGTGCCTTTATTCATGATGAAATCTCCGCTAGTTGATCGGGCAGTGATATAGTATTATACAAGACAAACTTAACGATTTTAGTCCGAATAAAAGAATAGAGAATGAGCTATGCACGAAATTACACAAGATGAGATCAGGAAGATAGTTGAGCTTCAACTCGGCAAAGGGGGCGTGCAAGATGACGACCGTCTCGTGGAAGATCTAGGCGCCGAATCTGCGGATGTGGCAAATTTGGTTGCTGTCACAGAAGAAAAATATCAGGTCGTGCTCAAAGAGTCTGAGATCGCCCGCATTTTTACACCGGCAGATTTATTCACCCTGGTACAAAAGAAACTCAATGCGTCCTGAGCAATTCAAGACCCTGATCGAAATGTTAGCTTTCCGGGCAGAGGCTTCTGCTGAGAAAGTCGCCTTTACCTTTAATGAACAGCCCGCCACCTTTGCTACATTATGGCAAAATGTGAATCGCTTTGGGACTTTTTTACTAACACATGGGCTTGAATACAAAGAAAGAGTGCTTGTTGCACTGCCTAATGGCACTGATTTTTTCACAGCTTTCTATGGAATTCAGCGAGCCGGAGGGATCGCTGTGCCGGTTTTCCCTCAAGCAGGTACTGAGCGCGTTTTTTCGTTGGCCAAATTGTGTGGTGCCCAGAAAATCATTGTGCCCTCAAACTTGCCGGAAGAACGCCTGACTTATTTTCGCAACATCGCAGAAGAGCGCAGTTTTTCGGTCATCACTACGAAAGATGCAGAGGCCATCTCTTCGAACCATAATTTTCCAGAGATAAGGCCTGATGATATTGCTTTTCTTCAATATACATCTGGCAGCACGGGAAATCCCAAAGGCGTGATGCTCACCCATAATAACCTGCTTAGAAATATCCGGCAGATGATCGTAGCTATGGAGATCACTCCCGACGAGATTTTTGTTTCGTGGTTGCCCGTTTATCATGATATGGGCTTGATCCTGAAAACAATGGTGCCTTTCTATCTTGCAGCCCAAACGCATTTGATCCCGACCAATTTGCGTGATGTGCGTCCATGGCTGGAAGCGATCCAATTCCATAAAGCTACGTTTACAGCAGCGCCCGATTTTGCCTATCGTTTATGTCTGCGCCATGTTGAACCAAGCCAATATGATCTTGGCTCTCTGCGTGTAGCACTCAACGCAGCAGAACCTGTTCGAGCAACTACGATGGATACATTTGAAAAGGCCTTTGGATTAGAAGATGTCATGGTTGCGGGTTATGGATTAGCGGAAGCGACGGTGGGTGTCAGCATGTGGAAGCCCCGGACACCCAAGCGTGTCGATGCACGTGGACATGTTTCTGTCGGCGCCCCCTTCCCGGATGTGGATTTGCTGATCGTTTCCGATGAAAAGATCCTGCCCCCGAACGAGATCGGCGAAATCGCCATCCGATCAAAAGCTAATTCCCAAGGTTACTTCAATAATACAGAAGAGACTTCCAAACTATTCTGGCAAGATGGATATTTCCTAAGTGGAGACTTGGGCTACCTCGACGAAGATGGCTATCTTTATATAATCAGCCGCAAGAAAAATATCATTAAACGCTCCGGGCAAACAATCTCCCCGCAGGAGATCGAAGAAGTGGTGGATGCAATGCCTAATGTCCGCTTTTCGGCTGCTATTGGGATTGATAAAGATCGTATTGAAGGAGAGCAAGTCTTCGTTTTTGCCGAGATCCGAGATGGTGAGGAAATGCAGGAAAACCTCTTGCATGAAATGACATTGCAAATGGTAGCGGATTTCTATGAGCATATGGGCTTCCGCCCAGCGCGCATTTATTTGCTTAGCCCTCGCAGCATCCCATTAACGCATAATGGAAAGATCCGACATTTGCAATTAAAAGAAAAATACATCAACGGGGAACTAAAAAAACAAAACTCGATCATTTATCCTGAGTACTAAGATGAACCTAAAAATTGGTGTTGATCTGGTTTCTATAGAAAAAATCGCTAAAAGTATCAAACGTAAAGCTTTTCGACAGAAAGTCTTTACACCAGATGAAATCGAAATTTGTGAGGCTTCTCCCAATAAAGCCAAATGCTATGCAGGTAAATTTGCAGCAAAAGAAGCCTTTATGAAAGCCGTTGGTAAAGGTATTCGTCAGGAAATATGGTTCACACAGATCGAGGTACTCAACCTGGAAACTAACGCCCCTTATATTCACGTTTACGGAAAAGCGGAGAAAGTTCTCTCTAACCTTGGCGTAGAAAATATTCATGTCAGCATAGCGCATACCGACAAGCTGGCGGTCGCCATGGTGGTATTGGAAGTAGAAGCTGATTAATAAAAAAAAAGACACCTAGAAGGTGTCTTTTTTAGTAGCGGGGGCAGGACTCGAACCTGCGACCTCCGGGTTATGAGCCCGACGAGCTGCCACTGCTCTACCCCG
>CAZASG010000052.1:0-25381 GCA_964487745.1 uncultured Anaerolineaceae bacterium
ATTTGCTCTTTTTAAAGAAGAAAAAGGTAAACATTTTGAACCAAAACTTATTGATACGCGACGATCTGGATCGTCAGCAGCATTTTAGGCAGCATCGCCGCGACCGTGATGGGCATCCGCGCTGGTCGGCGGGTGCGCAGCGCATCCGCAAGTATGACGGGGAAACGCGTTGCCACCTTCTGGTTTCTGCTGATCCTCTTCTCGCTGGGTGGGATCGCCGTCGCCCAACCTGCGGATGGCAAGCAACTGACGATGCTGATCATTCTCTTCGCCATGATCGGGCAGATGGGCATGGGATTGTTACTCTCCTTTTCCGTCACCTGGTGGACGGTGCCTGTGGTTGCGCTGACCCTGATCGGATATTTCTTCTTCCCCGAAATCTACTATCTCTGGATGGCACTGATCGGCGGCGGAACGATGATCATCCTTGGCCTCTACATTCGCTACAGGTGGTGAGTTATGGCGAAACTGAATCAGATCATTCACCAATCTGTCCGTTTGCAAATCATGTCGACCCTCGTCACCTTGGGAGAGGGCGAAGCAGTGGACTTTACCTATCTGCGCGATCTGCTCGAAGTCACCGAAGGCAATCTTGGTGCTCATCTGCGCAAGCTCGAAGATGCGGGCTATATCACCGTCAATAAAACCTTTGTCGAGCGCAAGCCGCGCACCTACATCTCCGCATCGGCGGAGGGACGCAAGGTTTTTCAGGAACATATCGCGGCGCTGGAAGCGATCCTGAAGAGCAAGTAAAGGAAGTATCGTATGGGAACAATATTCGTAGAAGGACTATATAAAACCTATGGCGATAATGTCGCCGTTGATGATCTGAGTTTTTCTGTCAGTCAGGGAGAAATACTGGGATTGATCGGCCCCAATGGTGCTGGCAAGAGCAGCACAGTAAAGATCATTTTAGATTTCATGAAACCCGATTCCGGAAGAGTGGATATCTTCAGGCAAGCAATGAGCGAAGAGGCAAAAAACAGAATAGGGTATCTTCCCGAAGAGAAGGGACTCTATAAAGACCTGACCGCGATCGACTGCATCCTTTATCTTGCCCAATTAAAGGGAGTGGATAAAGCCAGCGCAAAAAAAAGAGCAGATGAATTGCTCGAGCAAACAGGGATGTTCGAACACAAAAAAACGAAGATCAAGCATATGAGCAAGGGCATGGGACAGATGATCCAATTCATTGTCACTATCATCCACAACCCGGCACTTTTGATCATGGATGAGCCTTTTTCTGGTCTGGACCCCGTGAACACAGAGCTGATGAAGAACATGATTGGGAACTTAAGAGATGAAGGCAAAGCCATTATTTTGAGTACGCATCAGATGAATCAAGTCGAGGAACTTTGTGACAGGGTATTGATGATCGACCGTGGCAAAGAGGTCCTTTATGGTGAGTTGAAAGAGATCAAAGCCCGTTTCAAAAAGCATTCCGTACAGGTTAGCGCTGATGGGGAATTGGGCAAACTAAATGGAGTCAAGGAAAGACGCGTCACAAAAGACGGTGTCGAATTATTCCTGGCTGAAGAAGTCTCGGCACAGGCCATTCTCGATCAACTAAGAGAACAAAAGGTCGGGATCAACCGCTTTGAGATCACCATGCCTTCCCTGCATACGATATTCCTGCATTTAGCTGGAGGGAATTATGAATAAAGGATTTCTGATCTTCAAACACGAATTTTTGCGCAAGATCAAAAGCGCCGGTTTCCTCATCCTGACCCTGAGCGTGCCTGTCTTGGCCTTATTAGGGATCGGGACTTTCAACCTTGCAAAATCTGTCATCGAAGATTCTACAGATGTTGTCACAGCGATCGGCTATGTGGATGAAGTTGGGGTCTTCGATGCTCACACGGATATGGGCATCACGGAGTTGATCCCCTTCGCGTCCAGAGATGGTGCGAATCAAGCCTTGGGCAGCGGCGAGATCGCGGAATATTTTGTTATCCCGGAAGATTATCTGGATTCGGGGATCATCCAGCGCTACACGCTTGAGAACGAAGCCACAACCCCCGCCCCGCTCGTGGATTTGATCTGGAGGTTCCTCACGGTCAATATGCTCGATGAGAACGTGGATCCGGGGACAATCACCTTGATCGTGACACCGATAAACGTGGACGTTAGCCAGATCACGGAAGAGGGCGAGATCGCTCTCGAAGAGAAAAATCCCGCCAACATCATCATCCCGGGCGTTTTCGCCCTCCTGATGAGCCTGGGACTCATGCTCGGTGCTTCTTCTCTGATCAGCGGCTTGGGCGAAGAAAAAGAAAGTCATCTTATCGAAGTGCTGCTTTCTTCCGTCTCCGTTCGCCAATTGCTCGTGAGTAAGGTCTTGGCGTTGGGGCTGGCTGGTTTACTCCAGGTGGTAGTGTGGTTAATCTCGGCTCCACTTTTGTTGGAGTTCGCCTCTTCCTCTTTTGCCGACTGGCTGCGTGGAATTGAGATACCGCCTAATTTCATTGTCCTTGGGATTGTCTACTTTGTTTTAGGATATTTGCTCTTTGCCATTCTCTCCGTTGGTGTGGGCGCGATCAGCTCCAATGCGACAGAAGGAAATGCGCTTTCCATGTTCTACACAATGGCCAGTTTTATCCCGCTCTGGTTTCTTGGATTGCAGATGGCCTTCCCGAACAGCTTTATTTGGGATGTACTTACGCTACTTCCTATCACAGCACCGATTCAAACAATGATGCGACTGGGGATCGCAGAAGTGCCCTCTTGGCAGCTTATCACGAATATCAGTGTCTTAATCCTGTCTATTATTGGTGGGCTGTATATCGTCATCAAGATGTTCAGAACGTATATTTTGATGTATGGAAAAAGGCCGAGTTTAGGAGAGATTTTCAGAAATCTAAAAAAGGCCTAGCGGGGAAAAGCTATTATTGGCATCGACTTCTAAGATTGAGCCCCTAAAGGTTTCGGAAACTTTTAGGGGCTTTTTTTCGTCCATACGTTAAACCTGAAAATTGGTCCCAAAAGTATGAAAAATCAGACCATTAAAGGTTAGACCTATAAAATCGGCGAAAAATGATAGAATATGCGCCTATCTTGCTCTAAATGGGTGAATCTTATGGCAAATGAAGAAAATAAAGAACAACCTCCATTTCATCGACAGTATCACCAGCCTGAGCCAACACATCCTCCTATTAATGGAAATGGTAATGGGGAAGTTGCAAACGGCTTCCTGCGCATTATCATGTTGTTGTCAAGCTCAATCATTTTAGGCATTGCCATGTTAAGCGGTGCCTATATCGCAGTTCACGTGATCAGTCTACATACCGAAAAAATATTGGATAATCTCTGGCCTATTTTGATCGTAGTTGGACTAGCGTATGTTATTGGATGGGCGGTCGCTTTAGCAGGCATTCGTATTTTCAGCAATCTGGTTTTGCCTTACCTGATGAATATTTATGCCTGGGCAACCCTTACAGGAATATTGATCTTATATGCTGTGATCTTGTCGAGGCTCTATGGTCAGGAATATTATTTGGCAAATTTCCTAAAATATGTCACAGTAATGGGTGCTGCATTTGCAGCACTGCTAGGTTTCCATTTACTGATCGAAAATCATAGCCTACTACCCTTTTCAGTGCCTCTGCTACTTTTTAACGTAGGGCATCTTTCCTTAATCGTTTATCACTATATTTTCGCACCAACAGTAAAGTACGAGTACCTAACGGGTGACTTACTTTTCTTCTTCGGGATGACCGCGATCAGCATTTTTATGATGATCCATGTGGGTGTGCTGACAGGCGTACGAAACTTCATCGACCGGATCTTTGATCAAAACGGCAATGGAAACGGAAACAGCATCTAAATTTATCTGCAAAAACAAAGAGCCTTCACAAAATGTGAAGGCTCTTTGTTTTTGAGAGGAGTATTACTAAGCTAATTTCGCATTCAAGGTGATCTCGGCATTCAATGCACGAGAAACGGGGCAACCGCCTTTTGCACCTTCTGCGATCTTCGCAAAAGTCTCGGTATTCGCACCGGGAACTTTAGCTATTACATCCAAATGAATGGTCGTGATCGTGAAACCGGCGTCCGTTTTTTCGAAGGTCAGCGTTGCGTTGGTGCTAACCAATTCCGGGGTCAGTTCGGCACGTTCGAGTTCGGCAGAAAGCGCCATTGAGAAGCAACCTGCGTGAGCCGCAGCGATCAATTCTTCGGGATTGGTACCGATTCCGTTTTCAAAGCGTGTGCTGAAGGAATACTGGGTGTCAGAAAGAACACCGCTATCACTGGACATTGTCCCTTTCCCGCTGCGCAGACCACCATTCCAAACTGCTGATGCTTTACGTTTCATTTTTCTTTCTCCTTGGTGTCCCAAAATAATATTTTTGAATTAGTTGATAAAAATTATATCATAAATCCCCCCTTTTTAGTCTAAAAAAATTGTCAGAAATAATCCTAAGAATTCGTTAACCTAAGGAAACTCTTTTCATATATACTGAAAAGAAATATCTCCAAATCCATAAAAGGCAAAAAAATGACTGAAGAATATTTATATGGCACTTCTACCTATGTTAACAGAGAGGTCAGTTGGCTTAGTTTCAATGAACGCGTTCTGGAAGAAGCTGCAGATAAAACTCACCCTCTCCTGGAGCGAGTCAAATTCACGTCCATTTTTTCTACCAATCTTGATGAGTTCTTCATGATTCGCGTCTCTGGATTAAGACGTCAGCTAGGGGCAGGTTCATTGAAACCACCGCCCGATCAAATGACCCCTTCGGAGCAATTGGCTGCGATCAGGCGCCTTCTGTTACCAAAGCTTGAAGAACAATACGCTCTTTGGAAAGACGATCTCAAGCCCAAGCTAGAGAACGAGGGCATTAAAATTCTTTCTTACGATGACTTAAAACGCAAGCAACGCAAAGTGCTGCGAAAATATTTCAAAGATGCCATCTTCCCTGCCTTGACCCCGCTGGCAACTGACCCAGGCCGCCCCTTCCCACATATTTCAAATCTGAGCATCAATTTAGCTGTGCTTGTACATGATGCGGAACATGGGAAACGCTTTGCACGATTAAAAGTACCGCAAATCTATCCTCGCTTGATCGCCATCCCACATGAAGAGGCTGTGGATGAGTTAGCCGAGTTGGGTCTTTCAGCTGGCGATTCGACCAACTTTGTTTGGATCGAAGAAGTGATCAAAGCAAATCTGGATCTGTTATTCCCCGGGCTGGAAATCCTGGCTGCATATCCCTTTCGGGTCACGCGGGATGCCGACCCAGAAATTCGGGAAGATGAAGCTGCAGATCTCCTTAGTGCCATTGAAGAGAGCGTTCTTGAACGTCAATTTGGCTCTGCAATTCGCCTGGAAATTGACACCAGCATGCCAGCAGACGTCCGGCAGATACTACAAACCAACATGAATGTGGAACCTTATCAGGTCTATATTGTAGACGGCCCGATGGGTTTGGGTGATTTAATGCAGTTAATGAAAATTGAACGCCCTGATCTTAAGGATGAACCTTATACCCCGTCAATCCCGCCGACTCTAAAGACCGAAGAAGATGTTTTCTCGGTAATTCGCCGTAAAAACATATTGCTATACCATCCCTACGACAGTTTTGACCCTGTTGTTCGTTTTATTCAGGAAGCTGCATATGATCCACAAGTTTTAGCGATAAAAATGACCCTGTATCGCGTGGGTTCAAATTCTCCCGTCGTCAACACCCTTCTGGAAGCACGCCGTCGCGGCAAGCAGGTTTCTGTTTTAGTGGAGCTAAAAGCACGTTTTGATGAGAAAAACAATATTGTCTGGGCAAGAGCTCTTGAGCGAGCAGGCGTACATGTTGTTTATGGCCTGATCGGATTAAAAACCCACGCCAAAGTTTGTTTGGTTATTCGTCAGGAACAGGATGGTATTCGGCGCTATAGCCATCTCGGGACGGGAAATTACAATAATATCAGCGCTCAGATCTATACCGATCTTGGTTATTTCACCAGCAACAAAAAAATCGGCAAGGATCTTTCCAATCTCTTCAATCGCCTCACAGGCTATGCTATCAATGAAGAGTATGAGAAATTATTGGTTGCCCCACACCGGATGCGTGAACAGATATGCAAACGTATTCAACAGGAAATAGAGCATCATAAAGAGCATGGCAATGGTCATCTCTTTTTCAAAATGAATGCCCTCGTGGATCAAAAATGTATCGACGCCTTGTACAAAGCTTCAAAAGTCGGCGTAAAGGTTGATCTGCTCATTCGTGGTATCTGCAGTTTGCGCCCACAAGTTAAAGGGTTGAGTGAAAATATTCGTGTTATATCGATCGTAGGGCGCTTCCTGGAACATGCTCGTATCTATTATTTTCATAATAATGGCGATCATGAAATTTTCCTCGGCAGTGCAGACCTGATGCCACGCAATCTTAACCGGAGAGTAGAAACGCTCTTCCCCATCGAAGATGAAATACTAAAGGCTACAATACGCGAGAAGATCATGGATATCCAGTTAACGGATAATGCCAAAGCCAGAGAAATGCTCGCTGACGGAAGCTATCTCAAAATCCAGGCTGGAGACGGGGAAGAATTGGTCAATTCACAGGAGTCGCAGGTTGCTAATCGTGGCATCTGGCACCGCGAAGATTGATCCCGTTATTCTGAGAGAAGCCCCTGAAATTTCAGGGGCTTCATCTTATTCGTTATCATCTTCCTCAAAAGGATAAGGGTCTTCAACCGGTGGAGCAAAACTATCCATCACAACATTACGCTGATAAACTTTCGCCAGCAATGGAATGGCGTTGCGTTCTGCCTGCCACAGTTCAACAGCAGGATAAGTATTTGTGATCAGCGTAATGCGTAAATCGTTTTTATCGTATGTGGTAATGATGTCGCTTATATTCCCGTTTCGCCCGCGCTCAAGGGTTTCTGCCACTCGCAGAATTGTAGAGAGATGCGTGAGTAAAACTTGATCCTTTTCATTAAGGAGACTCTCGTAACCTGTAATATCAGGAGTGCCTTTACGATGGTAACGGGAAAGAAGCCCCACCAACGCGATCTCGCGTGGGCTAAAGCCGGGTAATCCCGCATTTTCAATCAAGGTTTTTGAATGATGGTGATGACTGCTATAACTTACAATTCGTCCAATATCATGCAGCAGTGAAGCGGCTTCTAATAAAGCCAACTCATCGTCCTCATAGCCGTGCAATGGCGCAAGCTGCCTAAAAAGTCGGTCTGATAAAAAGCGCACATGGTTCGCATGTCTCTTTTCATATTCATAATGGCGTGCAAGATTTAAAACACTGAACTGACGCACGCTGGGGATGATGGGCGGATCAAGATGCTCCCAAAAATACTCGAGAAAGAGTCCTTCACGAACTCCATTCTCCGAAACAGCGATCTCTTTCACATCCAGCTTTTGCATTATCGCGAGCAAAGCAATTGCGCCCGGCAAAATGATATCTGCTCGATCAGAGGCAAGCCCTGGGATCTTCTTACGCTCATCCAGCGGTAATTCACGAAAAAGCCGTATGCTTTTCTTGAGCGACTTACGAGTCAGCTTAAAACCATGCAAGGTAAAGAGGGGATAATTTTCTTCCTCAGCCTGTATCTTCGCCAAGTTGCGGATCGTACCTCCCAACCCAACAAGTGGCTCGCCTTTCTTTTTCCCCAGCCAGGGAACTTGCTCCAGATACCCCTCGACCTCGGCTTTTATCGCATCATATTCGTTTTCCGTTATGGGATCATGTTCCACAAAACGCTCAGACAGCGCCAATGCTCCCAAGGGGAAGGAAATTCCCTGCTGATACTGACGCTTACGCACATCGCTCAACTGCAAACTGCCACCACCAATATCCAACACAACACCATTCTGGATCGGGACTTCGTTCAAGGCACCAATAGTATCGTAATAGGCTTCGCGTTCTCCACTTAGCACACGTAATTCCAATCCAATCTCATCTTGTACTTTTTGGATAAAGAGCTGTCCATTTGCCGCATCACGAATCGCGCTGGTCGCCGTAGCGATGACTTTCCCCACCTTGACGCTATCACAAAAGTTTTTGAAAAGACGCAATGTAGAAAAACCACGTTTAAACGCTGCTTCGCTCAAACCTGCCTCTGTCATCCCCTGACGCAGGCGAACAACCTCACGGACCTGATCGGTCAGGCGGTATGAATACCCCGCATGAGTATTCATCACAACCAAACGAGCAGTATTAGAGCCGAGATCAATGATCGCAACACGTTGTTGAGGAGGTAATTCCATACAGAATCCTTTATAAATACAATGAAATGATTTGGAAATTATAATCAATTCGTGATCAAGGCATCGAAAGTGTCCAGATTCTGAATAAGGCCAACAAATTCACAGTGTACAATAGCAAAGTGAATGTATAAGGGGACAACAAGCTGTGGTGTTATTTTTTGTATAATAGATCATTCAAAGGGATCGTGTTTCAAGCAGGAGGTTCGGATGGAAGAAAAAAAGGCTAACACCGAAAAGCCAAAGAAACTCAAGAAATCATTCTATGAAGGAGAACTGCGTCGCTTGCAAATCGAGCTGGTCAAGCTGCAGGAATGGGTCAAGCACACGGGAATGAAAGTCGTGGTCATTTTCGAGGGACGCGACGCTGCAGGGAAGGGCGGCGTTATCAAGCGGATCACGGAGAGCCTTAATCCACGTATTGTACGCGTGGTCGCTCTACCCGCACCAACTGAACGCGAAAAAACACAATGGTATTTTCAACGCTATGTCGCGCATTTACCCGCTGCCGGAGAGATCGTTCTCCTCGACCGTAGCTGGTATAACCGCGCAGGTGTCGAGCGGGTGATGGGCTTCTGCACTGACGAAGAATATCGCGAGTTCATGCGCTCCTGCCCCGAGTACGAGCGGATGCTGGTCCGCTCCGGAATCAAGCTCATCAAATACTGGTTCTCTGTTAGCGACGAGGAGCAGGAACGCCGCTTCCGGGCACGGATCGACGACCGTGCCAAACGCTGGAAGCTTAGCCCTATGGATCTCGGCTCCCGCACTCACTGGATTGAATATTCTCAAGCAAAAGATGAAATGTTCAAGTATACAGATATTAAGCAAGCTCCCTGGTGGGTGGTTAACTCAGACAACAAAAAGCGTGCGCGTCTCAATTGTATTTCACATTTGCTCAGCCAGATCAATTATGAAGACCTGACCCCTGAACCGATCGAATTACCCCCGCGCCAGAGTGAGATCGGCTATATCCGGCCTCCGCTTTCTGATCAAACCTTCGTCCCTGAAATATACTAAAAGAAGAAGCCGCTTCAATGAAGCGGCTTCTTCTTTATTCCCAAACCTTTAGACAGATACTTAGTATTTTTTCAAAACCTTTGCAATCTTCTCGACCGCTTTTTCAATATTCTCGATCGAATTTGCATAGGACAAGCGTAAGTAGCCTTCACCATATTTGCCAAAGGATGTTCCCGGCAAAAGAGCAACGCCTGCTTTTTCCAAAATCCAGTTGGCGACTTCATCGGATGACTTGCCCAAACCTTTGATGTTCGGGAAAACGTAGAATGCGCCCTGTGGTTTCTGGCAGGTAACGCCGGGCAGGGAGTTCAGCCCATCCACGATGGCATTGCGGCGACGCTCGTACTCTGCGATGGTTGCGGCAACTTGTTCCTGATCGCCTGTGATCGCTTCAAGACCCGCGTATTGGGTAAATTCTGCCGTTGAGCCGACCGAATGAGTCAGGAGCAGACCAACTCGGCGGGCAAGTTCTTCGGGCATGATGCCATAGCCGAGACGCCAGCCTGTCATGGCATAGGTTTTGGAGAAGCCGTCCATGATGACGGTGCGTTCTGCCATGCCGGGCAAGGCATAGATGGAGGGAGCGTCTGCCATGCCATCGTAGACGATGCGGGCGTAGATTTCATCTGACAAGACCCAGCAATCGTATTTTTTGGCGGCGGCGGCGATGTGCTCCAAATCCGCTTGGGGGATAATCCCGCCTGTGGGGTTGCTGGGCGAGTTGATGATGATGAGCTTTGTTTTCTCGTTGATGAGCTTGTCGAAGACATCCAGATCGAAGGAGAAATCGTTTTCTTCGACGAGGGGCACGGGGACGGCTTTTCCACCTGCCACGCCGATCATGGCTTCGTAGGTGGGGAAGCCGGGGCTCGGGTAGATGACTTCGTCGCCGGGGTTGACGAGGGCAAGGGTTGGGAAAAAGATATGCGGTTTGCCACCGGGACCCACGACGACCTGCTCTGGTGAGATTTCCACACCTCGCCGGGCAGATGCATCTTTAGCGATAGCCTGTCGAAAGGCGGGCGTTCCAGCAGGCGGGGTGTAGCGGGTCTTCCCAGCACTAATGGCATCCATTCCGGCTTTGCTGATATTGGGGAAGGTGTCAAAATCCGGCTGCCCGATCTCGAAATGGATGATCTCCCTCCCATCTGCTTCAAGGGCTTGAGCTTTGGCGAGGACGGCGTAGGCACCTTCGGCTTGCAGGTGGTCGGTTCGGGTTGCGTAGGTCATATTCGTATCCAAAAACTGACAGGTCTTCACGGCCTGTTAGTTTCATTTCTTTAGTCAAGCAACTTCTTCAGATCGTCAAACTCATCATCCTTGATGGTGAACCAGTTCTCGGGCTGCGGGAAGGTTTTGTCGCCGACTTCTTTAGCATAACCTTTGAGACCTTCGAGGATAACTTCGCCAGCGTTGCCATAGACTTTCGCCATTTTCGGTTTAAATTTGGGGTAGAGTCCGAACATATCATGGTAGATCAGGAGCTGACCGTGCGCGTCGGGGCCGGAGCCGAGGCTCATGATGAGACAATCATCGGCGGCGGCCGTGATCATTTTGGTCACACGATCCGGCACCATTTCGAGCAGGATCAGGGATGCGCCCGCTTCTTCAAGATGTTTGGCATCGTCCATGATCTGTTTTGCCTGAGCAGCACCACGTCCCTGCACCCGGAAACCGCCAAGGGCGGCCACGCTCTGCGGGGTAAGTCCAAGATGTCCAATGGCAGGGATACCGGCATCCACGATGGCTTTAATGCGGGGTGCCATGGCCTTACCACCTTCGAGTTTGATGGCGTCACAATTCGCTTCCGCCATGAAGCGACCGGCGTTCTTGACAGCAATCTCGTTGCTGGGCTGGTAGCTCATGTAGGGCATATCGCCAACGAGGAAGGCGCTGGGTGAGCCACGGCGGACAGCCTGGGTATGGCGGATCATATCTTCCATCGTGACAGGCAGCGTGCCGTCGTAGCCGAGCATGGTCATGCCGAGGCTGTCGCCAACGAGGATCATGTCGATGCCCGCTTCTTCCTGGAAATACGCGGTGGGGTAGTCGTAACAGGTCAGCCAGGAGATCGGCTCGCCTTTTTGAGCTTTGCTGAAGAGGGTGCGAAGGGTAACTTTCTTCCGTTCAGACATTGAATAGAACTCCTTGTTTTGATTGAGAGATGAGGTAATTTCAACTCAGAAGAATTTTATCGTATTTAATCGCTATTCGTTCTCAAGTTTATGTCACTTTGACACATACGTGGACTCGAAGCAAATTGTACATCCTGCGAGAAACTAGCTACAGGGGATTTTACTATGCCAAGAAAAAGGATGTAGAGATTATCCTATCAAGATCAAGCAGGGCAAAGAGAGCCCGCAGATACAAGACAAGCCTGAGGTTAGAAATGGGCAGTTTGGTTACCCGTCGATTTTGGACATAAAGATTACCTTCAAGTAGTCTGTTACATGGTCAATCCTAAATTCACCAACCAGTTTTGTTAAGGTGACGTTACTCTATACTTTTGACTTGCATTTCCAATCTCTCTATAATGAAAGTAGAGTGAAAGGAGGTTTCCATGATCGTTGCCAAGCAAGTTGCGGATATGATCACTTTCATGCGCGTGTTGATCGCGGTCTGCCTAGTGGTCTTGGGAATTATCCGGGGTGCGGCTGGTTTGCCCCTCGTGGTTTGGATGATGATCGTGGATTGGGCAGGCGATATGGTGGATGGCCGTATCGCGCGCCGCAGCCGAGTGCAGTATCGTACCTGGATCGGCGACCACGACCTGGAAGTGGATATGACCGTTTCCGTCGGATTGCTGATCTACCTGCTACAGGCAGGCTTTGTGAACATTTGGTTAGCTGGCGTGTATCTACTCTTGTGGATGCTGTATTTCTTGCGGCAGGGTGGCATTCCCCATTCACCAGGCATGCTTTTCCAGGCACCGATTTACGCCTGGTTCATTTGGGTAGCACTGCATGATGCACCAAGCGCTGGCTGGGCCATCATTGTCTTCATGGCCGGGGCTATTGCGTTCACATGGCCCCACTTTCCCAAAGTAATGGTGCCTGGCTTCTTTGCCGGCTTCCATAAAGAAAAGTGATCTGCCCTTTCGTACATTATAAAAACATAAGAATACTCTCTGGTAATGTGAACTCGAGTAGAATACTGTCCTGTATTTACTTATAATCGGAGAGTAAGTTGGACATGCAAGAAATTTACATCGAGGGGGTAGGGGGGATCGAGCGACGTCGGCCAGGCATCTATCGAATATTGCGGAAATTATTATTCACCCCAGGCTTGAGCTTGCTGCGGCCATTGGCGCGCAAGGTCGTGGGAGTGATGGAAGCACCGGGCAGGATATCGATCCAAGTGACGCCAACTCAAACCGCAAAAAAACAGAATTGCCAGAACCTGACGATTATCAGCGCTAATCTGTGGCATGATTTCCCACAGCATCGCCGTATCATGGAGCGTCTGGAGGCTTTTGCGCGTCTGGTCGAGGAGTATCAGGCTGATGTGTTGCTCTTGCAGGAAGTGGCACGTACGGCAGATGTTTGGGTGGATCAGTGGCTGGCAAAAAGACTGGGAATGGCTTACGTCTATTCACGTGCAAACGGCCATCTTGAAGGTATCGGCTTTGAGGAAGGATTGGCTATCTTCAGCCGTTATCCGCTCAGCCAACCGGTTTTGCGTCAACTTAGCCCAGGCAAAAATCGTTTTTCACGCCGCCTGGCGCTGGGGTCGCAAATCAATTCTCCGTGTGGAAGTCTTCTGGCCTTTTCAGTACACTTGGGATTAACCGGAAAACAAAACTCTGCACAGGCTGCTAGGCTGAGCGACTGGGTTGGAGAAATTGCGAAAGGGATGACGGCTCTGGTTGGCGGGGATTTCAACGCCAACGAGCATTCGAACCAGATAAGAAAAATACAGCAGAAATGGTTGGATACTTTCCGCCACCTTAATCCCTTTACAGACGCAACCACACACGAACTACGTTGGCCATGGGGGACGCCCTTCCGGCGTGACCGTCTGGATTATATTTTCCTAAAAGCCAGAAAGAACCACTGGCAATTATTGGATGCTCGCCACTTAGAAACGCTAGGGCAATCCCATTCTGACCACCGAGCGGTGCTTCTGCGATTAGCTCCTGTGCGCGTTCGATATTAATTCGTTCTATCCCAAAATGGACATACCCATCAGGGTGACTTTAAATCCCAATGTATATCCGATTCCTACCAATAAGGTATTCCAAATATAAGCGCTGCTAAAAGCAACGCCTGCGAACAGGCCAAACTTCATACGCGTCAACCCAGCCGGAATACTGACCAGGGTGCGGACACCCGGAAAGATGCGCCCAAAAACGACCAGACGTAGCCCCCAGCGCTCAAACATTTCTTCCGTGCGTTGTGCACGTTTCGAATCGACTCGTAACCAGCCACGAGCTACCAACCGTTCCACCAACGGACGGCCTCCCAATCGAGCAACCCAGTAGACGAGAAATTCCCCTGCTACCGATAGTATCGCGATGAACAGTCCCATCACGATCACGAACAAAACAGGCTGTTCCACGATGAACGAACGAGTATTGTTTATTAAACTTTCAAAGGATCCGAACAAAATTACCTCTATTATTTTTTGATTTACATGGAAGATGGCCAACAATGATAGCCGTCATTCTACTCACTTCATATTAGTCCAACGTTAACAAGCAGAAGGGCAAACAGCAACCCAAGAAAAAGATAATTTTTATTGGGCTGTATTAGCTTCTTATCTCAATAACCTGCCTCAGTACTTGATTAGCGCAAACGACCGGGGCAAAAACCGCTTTAAAATCATTCAAAATATTCAGAAACCTACTATAAAAACCCTTAAATCTTACTGTTATCTCCCACCCAAACATAGCTTTGGCTAAATAATCACAAGCGACAACAATATATGGTGAGGGCTAGGCTTATCGTGCCTGTTTATGGGGCTTGAAATCAAAGGGGGCGGCGAAACAAAGAAAGTTTCGTCGCCCTTTTGTAGCCTTCAGGTCATATCCATCTGGAGAAAACATATGTCCTTATCACGGTTTCACATTAACAGGATTGTATTGTTAGCGACCTTCTTTCTCAGTCTTCAATGAATTGCTCACATGAATTTGGATCAGCCCCATCTCCAAAATCTCAAATTGTTATCTTTTAGGCAACTTCTAACACCTTATCAAGAAGCAAAAACAGACCTGCTGCAATTCCTGCTGTTGCCGGAATGGTAATAAACCAGGCTACAACAATATCTTTTGCAACACTCCAGCGCACCATTTTAACTCGATCTGCTGAGCCGACCCCCATAATCGAAGAACTGACAACTTGTGTCGTGCTGACAGGCCCACCAACAACCGACGCACCAAGAATGACAAAAGCGGAGGTGATTTGCGAACTAAACCCATGCACGGGACGGATTTTATAAAATTTAGATCCAAGTGTTTTGATCAATCTCCAGCCACCCAAGGCTGTTCCAAGTGCTATAGCAGCCGCACTGACTGTAATAACCCAAAAAGGAACTTCAAAATTTGGGATCACACCTGCAATGACTAAACCCAATGTGATAACGCCCATTGTCTTTTGCGCATCATTTGTGCCGTGACTAAGAGAAAGTGCAATCGCAGAGACAATTTGGGAACGTTTAAAGAATATATTGATTTTTGGCGTTGCTCCACGAGCCAGAAAAAAAACCAATTTTGTGAAAAAGTGTCCCAGAAACAACCCAATGATGGGAGAAACAAAGAGGGCTATTAGAATTTTCTCCATGCCGTGCAATTCGATAGCAGAGTATCCTGCACCAGTTGCCACAGCACCGATTAAGCCACCGATCAAAGCATGTGAAGAGCTGCTGGGAATACCCAAAACCCAAGTTAGGACATTCCAGAAAATGGCGCTTACCAGTGCTGCAATTAATACACTAAGTGTGATTGCCTCAGCGGCAACAACTTCATGACCAATCGTTTTTGCAACAGCTACCCCAAAAATAAAGGGAGCGATAAAATGAGAGATCGCGGTAATTCCTAATGCCACACGAGGGCTAAAAGCACGCGAAGCGATCATAGTTGCGACAATATTGCTCGAATCATGGATACCATTTAAGAAATCAAAGATAATCGCTAGAGCAATCGTCACGATTAGAACAGGAGACATCTCTACCATAGTATGCTCCTTAGCTTGTCTTAACAACAATGTCGGCAATCAAATTTGCCGCTTCATCTACGCGGTCGGCAGCGTTGCTAAGATGGCGTAGCACTTCTCGCCGCTTAAGCATCTCAAAAACATGATGCACATCTTCAGGTCCACTGAAAATATCGGCTATTGCCTCACGGTAAACTCTCTCTACGCGTGACTCCAATCCTTTGGCTCTCTGCGAATGCTCAGCTGCTACAGCAGGATGTTCCTCTAAGCGCAGCATCGCCATATATAGCTCGTAAGTGGCATCCTTTAGCAGTGAAACCATTCTCGTCATAAATGTTGTCGGCTCTACGTCCAATACATCCATTTCGCTGACGGTGCTATAGGCATAATCTACAACATCATCAATTGAGCGTGACAATGCAAAAATATCTTCGCGATCAATGGGAGTCACAAAGGAGCGGTTTAGTTCAGCGATCAAAATTCGCCGCACTTCATCTGCTTCTTTTTCTATAACCGTTAATGCCTCAGCCAAATCATGATCGTGAGATTTCATATATTCCTGTAAAGTCTCAACTCCTTTGAGAGTTAAAGAAGCTTGTTCAATTAGTAAGGTGATAAATTTATCTTGTTTTTTCTTGAATAGTTTAAACATGTTATTTCCTTTACTTCGGCAGTATCTATTAAATATTATTACTGCCCATTATTTTTTGCTTTTGCACCGAGGAGTTTAGAGAACTTATTAGCTCTGAACAATAATTTGTGGAGAGGGTGCATCAAGTTCAACATCAGTTGTCCATTGAGCATTCAACCTATATGTGTTTTCTGGAATAAGTTGTCGAAAAGTTTGGGTATGCAGTAGGCGACTTCCCTGATATACCTTGATTGTGGGGTGTCTGAGCACTTCGCTAACTCGAAAGCTGAGATATTTTATAGGTTTGATCTCTTCAAGGGAGATATTGTTGGGAAATACCCAATCGAGAGGAGCTTTGTCCACTATCGGGAGATTGTCAGTTGGCCAAGAGGATGTATCCAAAAAAGATTTGATATGAGATGCCACAGAGCGACCTTCCAGCGCGCTAATATCCGCTGTTTCGGCTCCGTGCAGCAGGTTACCGGCAGCAAACACACCGGCTCGAGATGTTCGGAAACGGGTATCAACTTGAGGTCCAAGTGTGCCGCGGTTTATCTCTATCTCTCCCAAACGAGCTATCTCGTGCTCGGGAATCCAATTTCCTGTGAAAACAACCGTGTCACATTCTACATGTCTGGTTTTGCCTGTCTTCAAATGAGAAAGTTGTACAGATTTGACACGCTTGCGCCCGACAATTTTTTGAATATCAGATGATGTGTATAGCGGTGTTCGATCCAGCAAATCCATTAATCCCCATTTGGCAACGCTAAAGGGAAAAACTATCTGGTGGCGAGTCAATTTTGTCGTCATGCCTACCACTTCAAGACCAGCATGTTTGAGCGTTGTAAATGCTGAAAGGCTGACCAGCTCGGCACCCACAATCAGGGCACGTTTGCCAACAGGGAGCTCCTTTTCGTAAACAAAACGCTGCAAGGAGCCTGTTGTAAAAATCCCTCGAGGGCGACTGCCGGAGATTAAGCGAGCAGTGCGTGGGCGTTCGCGCACCCCCGTTGCCAAGAGTACGGCTTTTGCTTCAAAGATACCCACTCCCTGAGGGCTGGTGTATTTGAGTCCTGTTTTATCTTCCCAGCCTGTGATTGTAGTCTTTGTGCGAATATCAATCTTGTTTTCTTTTGCTTCTTTCACGTAATAATCGGCATAACGAGGCCCAGAACACATTTTATGCAAATCACGAATGCCAAAACCTATATGATGGCATAAACGCGGGATGCCGCCCGCCTCTGCTTCTCGCTCTGCAACAACGATATTCTTTACCCCTAATTTGTTCAATTCGAGAGCGGCAGAAAGCCCCGCAGGACCAGCGCCAACGATCAGGACATCTATCATTTCACGCTTCATTTTCTGCCTCCAATGCCAATATTTGACGAGGGTTCTGCCCCGTTTCATTCGCAAGTATTTCAACCATTTTTGCCTGACAATTAAAGCCTTGGCAACGCCCCTGCATGATGCGTGTGCGGCGGCGAAGTGCATCTAATGTGCGTGCGGGAACAAGGCTATGAATTGCATCGCGGATTTCGCCTAAGGTAACATGTTCACAATGGCAAAGAATTTCCCCATAAGCTGGGTCCTTCGCAATCATCTGCTCATTTTGGTAGGGGCGCGTCTTTACTGCGCCTATATATGGCATTTCAACCATTTTGAAAGAAGATTTCTGATGTAACTCAAAGCCCGCTTCTTCTAATAGCTCCCCTACATATTCAGCAATGCCCATCGCTCCAGAAACACCAGTGGATCGAATACCGCCAACAGAGATATATCGCTGGTTGGCACGCAGGCGAAGTTGGTAGTCAGAATGCTCTGTAGCAGCTCGCAGCCCCGCATAGGTTGCCGTGACTTCTTCTTCAAGCAACTGGGGCAAAATAGCGCGTCCCTTCTCTATCAATGTGTTCAAGCCAGCATTACTTGTGTTCGTATTTCTTTTATCATCTAAATCTTCCGCTGTTGGGCCTAATAAAATATTCCCATATACGGTTGGGCTAATTAATACCCCCTTCGTTTTTGCGGTTGGGACTGGCAAAATCACATGATTTATGAGAGAACGTGCCAGCTTATCGTAAACAATCAACTCTCCACGTCGCGGTGTGACTGTGTATTCATGGTAGCCAAAGAGACGATTGATCTTATCTGAATAAAGACCTGCTGCATTGATCACATAACGAGCCCGTATATTCTCTCCCGCACTTTCGACAGTAGTTATATCCTCGCCTATGGCAACTTTTTCCACAGGAAAATCAACCTTTAGCTCAACCCCATTCAGAACTGCTTCTGTAGCAAATGCGATAGGAAGGGTGAATGGACAGAGAATAGCTTCTCCCGGGACAAATAATCCACCAAACGCCCCCGACGATAGGTTTGGTTCCAATTTATAAACTTCATCGGCGGAGATGATCCGCACGTCGGTAACACCATTATCATGCGCTTTTTCTAGCAATGCAGGCAAATTATCCTGCTGCTCTTGTGTCCAGGCGACTAATAAGCCACCAAGCTCTTCAACAGGAACTCCCGCTCGCTTCATAAAATCTTTTGTCAATGGGTAACTTCGGCGGAGTAAATTTGCTTCCAAAGTACCTGTTTTGGCATCAAAGCCAGTATGCCAAATTGCAGTATTCGCTTTTGATGTCCCCATCCCTACATCTGGTTTGGCTTCCAGCAATATGCAGTTGAGATCATAGCGTGAAAGCTCACGCGCAATTGCTGTCCCAACAACACCTGCTCCAATAATCGCTACATCGTAGTCTTTTTGCATGTCTCTAAGCTTCCTTAATTCTTTTGTTCTGCTTCCCTGAAGGCAAAATGCCAGCTTCAGCTTCAATAGTGAAGGCTCCACATTTGTTCGCCAAACTTAATCAAATGCGGTGTTTTACGTTTTTAAAGAAAGACCCGAACTATCTCGATAAAAACTTTTCAAAAACTATCCTTGAAAAAGGATAGTTGAGTTTTTGTGTAAATTCGCGTAAGTTTTTCAGGTTTATTTAAATCTACAAGGGTTCATTTATTCGTTATCCCGAACCAGACTAGAAACATTTGGGATACCCAAATTCAAAGCTGGTCCAACTGTTCGGGCGGTAAAGGCAATCCGATCGCCAAGATAGATGTCATGCGCAAACTCAAAGGGGAGATCGCTTTGAGTATAAGCACGACGTTTTACTTCCAAGGTCGCTAAGTCGGCGGCAACCCCCATCAAATCTGCACTTTGGGCGTCTAGATGAGATATAGTAATTTCTTGTACCGCACCTGAAGATTCAAAAGAAAAGTGTTTTTTCAAAATTCCATAAATAGAATCTGTAAGGTTATAATCCAGAAGATCGGGGAAAAGCGTCACTGGAAAATAAGAGTTCTCAATAACAATCGGTTCATCATTAGCTGTACGCAGGCGCACTATTCGATAAAGACCATCTTGCTCTTCTAATTGCAAAGCATTCATTATTTCTACATCAAGAGAGCCTGCAAGCACCTGCTCTGCAACAATAACTTTTGCGCCGGGAGTAATCCCTGCACTCTGCAATTGTGTATGTAACCCAGCACGAGAACTCAAATCAAATTGAAATCTAGGATGAGCGACATAAGTGCCCGAGCGGTTGCGTCGAACCACAAGTCCTTGATGCACCAATGTATCCACCGCAGCCCGTATGGTCATGCGAGAAATATCAAATTGCTCTGCGAGATCTCGTTCAGATGGGATTTTTGTGTTTACAGGGTATTTGCCTGATTTAATCTCATCCGCTATTTGTTGAGCAACCTGTCGGTATAAGCTGTGTGCAATACTGCCGTCACCAGAATGTACAACTGTTTTATCTATAGTTTTATTCATCTCATAGCTCGCGATATTCAAAAGAATAAGCTCTCTCCTCTGCAACAATCATCGTGTGGGTGATAAGCGTATCTTCAGGGGTCCAATAGTGCAAATGATAGCTGGGTTCTTCACGAATAAATTGAGAATCCTTCTCCAGCGTAAGGTCCACGGTCAACCGCATCCCAATACTCGGAGCGGTACTCACCACAGAGTTTCTCCACGATACAAATGCGGGTAAATGAATATGCCCACAAAGAATGCGCTCAACGCCGCCATGCTTCTCAAGCAAATCTCCGAATTCATCCGCACCGATAAAGCCATCAATATCTGTTTCCTGCACAGAAAATTTAGCTGGTGGGTGGTGCATAAAAATCACTACAGGACGTTCATCTGCTTTAGCAAGCTGGTCGTCGAGCCAAGCCAATCTCTTCGGGCAGAGTTCCCCTCCAGGAGCCGTTGAGGATGTACTGTCTATGCCAATCAGGCGTAGATCGTAGCCGTTAATCTCATATTGGATAAACCCGTCGGCATTCTTGGGGCAGGCTTGGTTGCCAAAAACAGAGCTGAGTATCTGGCGATCATCGTGGTTGCCGGGAACAGCATAATAAGGAACATCCAGCTGATCTAAAATCACTGCCGCACGTTGTGCTTCTTCCAATACTCCATCGTTGCTAATATCTCCCGTAACTAAAACAAGGTCTGGAGATGGCTTTAAGGCGTTAATATGTGAAACACAACGTGCCAAGTTTTCTGCCATAGGCGCTACGTTAAAGGTTTTCTTATCGCCCGGAGCAATATGTAGGTCGGAGATTTGCGCAATAATCATAATCTTTTATACAGGAGCCTTTATTCGGGGTTATCACCTTTTTGGAAAACAGAAGCCAGCAGCGCTAAAATGCCCGTAGATACCATTAGTACAACACTAACGGCATTAATTTGGGGCGAAAGCCCAAATCGCAAACGGGAGTAAAGAATGATGGGCACTGTTGTAGAATCGGCAGGTCCGCTCAAAAAATAGGTGGTATTAAAGTTCTCAAAGGAAAACAAAAACGCCACAATTGCCGCGCCCACAATGGCAGGGCTCAAGAAGCGCATCGTGATAGAGAGAATTGCTCTCGCTCGTGTAGAGCCTAAATCCATAGCGGCTTCTTCGAGAGATTGATCAAACTTGCGTAAGCGCGCGGTGATCACCAAAGTGGTCGTCGTTGCGACAAAACTTACTTGGCCCAGCACCACCAGCCAATATCCGGGGCGTAAAAATGTTCCTGACCCCGCACCAAGGGCAATATCCAAAGCATTGGCTATCGAGTGGGAAAATGACAGGATCGAAGTCCCCAAAACAACACCCGGCACCACAAGCGGTCCCAGCATTAACATATAGAGAAATTCTTTCCCAACAAATTTCTCTCTTACAAAGAGAAAGGCGTTGTTAATCCCAAGCAGAATAGAGATGATCGTAACCGTAGCTGCCACTTTCAGGCTAACGCCTATGGCAGATATCATGCGTGGGTCATTAAAAAGTCCTTCTCTGTCCGGTGTGCTTGAGTAGAACCAGTCCAAAGTGAAGCCTTGCCAGGGGAAAGAAGCTGCCTCGCTATTGTTGAATGCCAAAATAAAGGTTACTAGCAAAGGACCAGCCGTAAAAACTAAAACCAGCGCGATATAGCTATAGTAAAACCAATAACTAAGGGATTTGAATTTGTTTTTAACCGTAAACATTTTACATTGCCTCCGCCATATCTTGCTTCGTAACTTTGAGGGCTATCCACACAAGCGTTACGGAGAAAGTGAGCAATATAACGCCAAATGCTGCTCCTTGATTATGATTAAAGCGGACAATGAATTGATTGTAGATATTTTCGGTGAACCACAAGCTGTTCTTGCCACCTAACAAAGTCACGGTTACATAGTTGCCTAGGTTCAACATAAAAACCATAACACTCCCCACCATGATGCCGGGCGCTGAGTGAGGAATAATGACTTCTTTCATTGTTGACCAAAAATCCCCACCCAGATCATAAGAGGCTTCTATGAGGCTGTCATCAAGAGAATCTAAAGAATTCATGATCGGGATAATCATAAAT
Organism: uncultured Anaerolineaceae bacterium; assembly: GCA_964487745.1. Lineage (GTDB taxonomy): Bacteria > Chloroflexota > Anaerolineae > Anaerolineales > Villigracilaceae > Desulfolinea. Next base: position 21,917 of record CAZASG010000052.1, read on the forward strand.
AAGATAGATGTATAGACTAAGCCAACGACAATTGTTGCATCTCTATAGAGAAACTCAATATTTTGCGTTGTTATACCTATAGCCTGAAGCATATAGCTGATAACGCCTGTCTCACGCAACAAGACCATCCACGCAAAAACTCGAATGAGCTCTGATATCCAATAGGGCAGAACAATGGCGAGGAGCAAAACGGCTTTCATCCTTTTTCCCAGAATTTTTGTGATGATAAATGCAGTAGGAAAGGATATGGCTAAAGTTATGAGCGTTACCATGATCGCAAATAATGCCGTGTGTATAAAAACATCACGATATAGTTCACTCTCGAAGAATTTCATATAATTATCGAAAGTAATTGCACCCGATCTTTTATCTACAAATGAAAGTCCGAAAAGCTTGACATGGGGTAAAACAAATAGCATACCAATCCATATCAGATGAGGGATAAGGACTAGCAAAAGCCCTTTTGATTTTTTTATTTTTGCTAACATTTAGCTACCCTATTTCATCTACAGGAGGGGCGATATGTAAAAAAGCGTTTGCTGCTGGTCGTTTTGTTTTACCCCAAGATACGGTTACTGTATCTTCAATAGCTATATCGGGCGTTTCTTCTGTATGTTGGAGTTTTACATTGATACTTAGCGGGATTTTGCTTTCCAGCAAATCTATAACAACAAGAGAGTGAGAACCATCAAAATTGATTTCTTTGACTTTGCCAAGATTACCATTTTCCTGTTTGCCCGGTTTTAGCAAGATCATTTCAGGACGGATAAAGAGATCGATATTATCGCCGGGTTTGAGTTTTTCGCCCATTCTTGCATTTGACAGGATTCCGCCAAAATCAACTTGGCAGGTGTTTTCATCTATGAGTTTGACAACCTTGCCATTATTCCAGCGGTTGTTTTCTCCGACAAAGGAGGCAACGAAATGTGTGGCGGGTTCACGGTAGAGTGTTTCGGGGGAGGCAACTTGTTCGAGTTTTCCGAAATTGATGACAGCGACTATATCTGACATTGCTAGCGCTATTGTTTGATCGTGGGTGATGTACATGAAGGTCGTTCCCATACGATGTTGCAGGCGTTTGAGTTCGAGCTTCATGTCTTGGCGCAACTTTAGGTCGAGGGCACTGAGTGGCTCGTCGAGCAATAAAACTGTGGGGTCAAGCACCAAGCTGCGGGCAAGAGCGACACGCTGTTGCTGTCCACCTGAAATTTGGTTAATTTTTCTCTCGTTCAAACCTTTCATATCCACACGAGCGAGAACATCGTTCGCCATTCTTTCCATCTCGGCTTTGTCTATCCCACCACGACGACGTAAACCAAAGGTTACATTATCTATCACATTCATCATGGGAAAAAGAGCAAGACGTTGGAAGACCAGATTACAGGGGCGTTTGTTTGGGGGGACATCATTGATACGTTGACCACTAATAAATATATCGCCTGCGGTTGGGGTTTCAAAACCAGCGATCATGCGTAATACGGTTGTTTTACCGCTCGCAGAGGGTCCTAGTACTGAAAAGAAGCTCCCTTTTGGCACTTCGAAACTTATGTTATCGACTGCCGTAAGGTCACCCCACCGCTTGGTAAGATTGCTTACTGATACATCTATTTCTGTCATCATATCTCCTTGTCTTTAGATTCGCTCCTGAACAAATAAAGTGACGTTGTATAACTTGGGAGCAACTCTTACATACAACTTGTCCCCATGCAGTTTACCCACATGGGGACAAGTCTCATGCTATTTTTATTGTGCTGCTTTCAATTGTTCTTCTACATCCGCTTCAATGTCGGCGGCGTAAGGTGGTTTGGGGAAGTACCAATTGATGCTTTCCATCTTCTCCGGGGGCAGGCTTTCGGCAACAAGGGCAGCCATTTCGGCAGATGCCAATTCGGCGGCGCCGTCAGATGCGGTCTGGTAGCCAGTATCGCTGATGATAACTGCGGAGTTTTCAGGAGCGAGGATGAAGTTAATCCATGCGTAAGCGGCATCAACATTTTCTGCACCTGCAGAGATGGCGAGAGTATCGAACCAGCCCACTGCGCCTTCTGCGGGGACAACGTATTTGAACTTAGGATCTTGCAAGCTCAACTGCCATGCAGCAGCATCCCAACTTGATGCAACCCAAACTTCTTCGGTGGTCATCAGTTCTTCCATCTGCTGGCGGGATTCCCAGTAAGTTCTTACGAGGGGTTTACATTCGATCAATTTTTCTAAAGTCTGATCCATAACTGTGCGGTATTCGTCTTCGCTTTTTACCGCTTCTGCGGGGTTGTTACCGAGAGCGTAAGAAAACATGTAGAGGGTATCATATTTTGATCGATAGCTGATGCGACCTTCGTATTGGGGGTCGCAGAGGTCAAGATATGTTGCCCCAGCGTCGGGAGCTTTTTCGGTGTTGACGATCATTGCGGTTGTACCCCAAACAAAGGGCAATGCATAAGATTTACCTTCGTATTTGGAATTTTCCAAAATAGAGTTGAGGTTAGCTTCTTGAACTTGGCTGGTATCAACTTTTGAAAGATCAATGGGTTGATAAATACCATGCTCATCTTGTGCGGTGGCAACATAGCTCAAAGTGGGGGAAACGAGGTCATAGCCTACACCTTTTGTGCCAGCCATTTTTGCGATCAGTTCGTTGTTATCACCAATATAGCTAATTTCAACTTCGATGCCGGTTTCTGCTGTGAATTTTTCAACGAGGGAATCAGGGGCATAGCCTTCCCAAGTTAGCATGCGCAAAACGCCGCCTGCTTCAGCCGGTGCTTCTTCTGCGGCTGCCGGAGCTGCTTCTTCTGCGGCTGGAGCTGCAGGGCTGCAAGCAGAGATCACTAAGGTGAGCGCTATTGCAAGCATAACTACAAATTTCAATTTACTTTTCATTTTCTACTCCTTATTTTTTGTGAACAATTTTAAAAATATACTATCCAGCAAACCTTACATAGGGCATCCTCCTTTTAGAAAGATTCAAATTAACCAACTCTGCGCAACCATAATATTTTTGAGGAGGGAGTGTGGTTTTATGTAAATGTAGAGACGATGACTTATGGGTATATACCAAACACATCTGGTATATACCAAACAGTATAATAGAAAAGACACCTCTTTGTCAACTAGCTTCCCAAAGCAAAAACACTTTACGCATTTGAAATACGCAAAGTGTTCATCAATCTAAAAAATCTCACCCTATTATCCCCTTTGGTCTATCGCGAAGCGTGCAACACCTCTTAGATGACCTGACTGGCTTTTCTTCTCGCGTACTAGCATTCGTATTTCAAATCAACTTTGATTAGGGCAGCCCCCTTCTCATGGTAAACTCTCCGCTGCCTCAGTACTTGAAGCCTGCAATATTAGCGCAAACGACTAACTGTTTTTTTGGGGCAGAAATCACTGAAAATCATTTAAAATCGATAGAAACCTACCATGAAAACACTTAAATCCACAGCTATCAGCCACCCGAATATAGCT